>NZ_JAGQEJ010000003.1:0-313726 GCF_018101075.1 Alistipes sp. Marseille-P2263 | reverse complement strand
TGCGCCCATGCGGCGCCCGAGAGGAATGTACCCAGCGTGCCGCCCGCGAAATAGGTGCTCATGAAGATCGTATTGATGCGGTTCGAGGCCGCAGGGCATAGCCCGAACAGCGGAGCCTGGTTGCTCAGCTGGATGCATTGCAGCTCCAAGTCGATCAGAACGGTGCTGGAAACCGGACCCGGATAACGGTTATTCGGGATCGGAGCGCTCTCCCAGGATGACGGTCCGGCCCGTAAGGCGGCTGCGCTCGGCTTCGTAACAGATGCGGTGGCTCTCGACGGAGCGGTCGATCGAGGTGCGGAAGCGGTGTTCGCGGCGGCTCAGAGTGTCCACGAAGTCTTCGATCAGATTGAGGTCCGCTCCGGCGTGGAACGGCGTGCCCAGAATGTCAGAGAAGTCGAAAATCCGTTCCTCCCCGCCCCGGAACCGGCGGACGCGGAGCGTGCGTTCGTCTCCGTCGATTTCGCCGCGGGTCAGGCGGATATGCGTTTCGCGCTGGTCGCCCAGCGTGAAAGTGTCCATCGAGAAGGAGATCGTGATCTCGTTGTCCATCTCCATCGAGACGATCTGGTGGTCCACGACGTCGTTGTCGCAGCGGAATACGCAGCGTCCATAACTTCCCGTGCGGAGTTCGCGCAGAAGTACCTCGTCGAGCGTGGACCCCTCCGGAACGTCGAAATTCGAGATCCAGTCCCGGCGGTTGTAGTAGAGGTCCACGGCCGAATAGGGACACTCCTTCTCCACGGGGCAGTCGATACAGCGTTCCGTACTGCCGGCCGGGGCGTTTTCGCGCCGATACCAGCGGAGCGACCCGAACGAGGAGAGCTTCCGGCAGCGTGCCTCGGTCAGCCACAGCAGGAAGTCGATGTCGTGGCAGCATTTCGAAATGAGCATCGGGTTCGTGACCTCCTCCTTCCGCCACATGCCGCGCACGAATCCGTGCGTCGTGCGGTCGAGCCCCACGGAGGCGATATGGCTGATGGAAATGATCTCCCCGAGTTCGCCCGAATCGACGATCTCCTTGATTTTGATGAAGTAGGGATGGTAACGCAACACGTGGCAGACCCCTACGATCACCCCTTTGCGCCGTGCCGCCTCGGCGATCCGGACGCATTCGGGCAGGGTTTGCGCGATGGGCTTCTCCAGCAGGACGTTGTAGCCCGCTTCGATGGCCTTCATGCAGGGTTCGAAGTGCATGTTTTCGGGTGTGGCGATCAGCACGGCGTCGGCCGGGACGGGGTTCTCGAAAAACCGGTCGTAATTCTCGAAACATTGCGCGGCGCCGAGTCCGAATTTTTCGGCGACGGTGCGGCGGCGGAGCGGGTTGAGTTCCACGACGCCGACGAGTTTCAGCCGCTCGGGATGCCGGACGGCGTATTCCAGATACTTGTTCGTGCGGTTTCCCGCGCCGATGGCTACGATCGTCACGGGACCCGCACCGGATGATGCGGAAGCGGTCATTGTTGTTTGCGCTGGTGTGTTCCGGAAGCGGCAGCGGACGGAAGTTACGGCCGACCTCCGCTTCCATGCACAAAGATACGATTTTATTCCGAAACCCCGTGCTTCCGAATGCAAAAAGCCCGCTCCGGAGAGCAGGCTTTTTGTCGTCGTGTCGGAAGATCAGAGCTCCTTGACGCGGATGTTGCGGAAACGGATACCCGGACCGTGGCCCAGCAGGCCGATGTGTCCCTTCTTGTTGAAGAGTCCCGGGTGGTTGCGTCCGTCCACCGTGTAGGGATTCTTCGTCGAACCGTCGGGGGCGACGTTGTGTCCCTTGCAGGCTTTGCGGATGTTGCCGTCGAGAATCACCTCGCCGTTCACCGTCACCGTGATCCGGTCGCCTACGGCGCGGATCTCCTCGACGTTCCAGGTTCCCAACTCGCCGAACTTGACGCGCTTGGCCGGGATGACGCCGTAAACCGATCCGTGCTGCTGGTAGATCTCGATGTTCTTGTAGATCGGATCGTCGTGGTCGAGCACCTGAATCTCCATGCCGTGGAAGGCGGCATCGACGCCCATCGGGGTGCGGATACCGATTCCGTTGTTCACGCCCGGGCGGACGAACGCGAACTCGAAGCGCAGAACGAAGTCGCCGTACTCCTTTTTCGTGTAGAGGTTGCCCGAACCGCCGTACTGCGCCGTCACGTCGATCGTGCCGTCGAGGGGCACGTAGTTGGTCGTATTGCCGGTCCATTTCTCCATCGAGAGTCCGTCGAAGAGCACCTCGAAGCCTTCGGCCGCCTCTTCGGGCGAGAGCTCGAAGCGCGGAACGGCCGCATATTTGGCCAGCAGCCCCTTGATCTCGTCCACGGCATAGCCGGCGTCGGCATCCGACTTGGCCAGCGCGGCATATACTTCCTGCGCCTTTTCGAGTGCGTTTACGACCGTCTCGCCGCCCATGCCGGGGTTCTTCGCCGCGATGGTCTTGACGGCGAATGCCGCCGCTTCGGCCGTTGCGGGCGTACCGAGATAGCGGGCCGCCACCTCGATCGAGGGGAACGAGTAGGTCGCGGCCAGCGCGCGGAGCAGCCGGTTCTGCACGTCGGCCGAGGGGTCGGCCTCGAGCCCTTTGCAGTAAAGCGCGGGACGCTCTTCGGCCGGAGCGTAGGTCGCCACGAAATCCGTATAGCGGGCGAGGGCCTTGTCTTTCCATGCCGGGTTCCGCGCGGCCAGATCGGACAGCACGCCGATCATTTCGGCGTTGTCCACCGTCAGCAGTGCGGCGAAGGCGGCGTCGCGGTCGTCCGCTGCGAGCAGGGCGTCGATCGCTTCGCGGCTGCCTGCCTGGGCGAGCAGCGGGTAGTAGCGCGTCCGCTCCTTCGCGGCGGCCATCCGTGCGGAGACCTTATCGAACTGTACGTCGGCCGGTTGTGCGGCGAGGGCGTTCTTCAGACCGTCCTGTACCTTCCGCATCTCCTCTCCCGAGGTTTGGTCGAGCAGGTCGCAGAGGCGGTCGAAATCCCCGACGGTCGTGACACCCGCCAGGGCGTCGGCTGCGGCGGTCCGCACGGCGGCATCCTCCGATGCGAGCAGGGCGAACACCTTGTCCGCAGCGGGAGCGATCCGGCGGGCGGCCGCCAGTTTGAGCGCGTGAACCTGCGTGGAGGGGGCGCCGTCGAGCGCCGCGAGCACACCTTCGTTCACATTGCCGTTGAACGCCAGCAGCGCAGCGCTCGCCTCTGCGGCGTGCGGGCCGTCGAGGCAGGCGATCAGGGCTTCCAAGGCCTTCGTACCGCCGATCTTCCCGGCAGCGCGGATCGCCGCCGCGGCCAGTTCGTCGTCGTCGGAGCCGATCATCGCCACGACGGCGTCGGTCTGCGAGGCGGCATGGCGTGCACCGAGCCAGTTCACGATGTCCGTGCGGGCCTGTTCGGTCAGCGAGGGCATCTTCCGGACGACAGCGGCGTAGAGCGCCTCGTCGGCGAAGTCGCCGGCGAAGTCGAGCGCCGCGCCGCGGTACTCCCGGTCGCCGTCCCGGAGGGCGGCGAGCAGGTTCTGCGTGCGCTTTTTGACATCCGTCCGGAGAATGATCTGCAGGGCGGCGGCGCGCACGTTCGTGCGCGCCGTGGCCTTCGCCAGCGAACGGGCTGCGGCGAGGGCGCTCTTCGTGTCGCCTTCGTCGGCGAGGCGGTTCACCAGCCGGATGTAGGCGCTCGTGGCGTCGGTCTTGCCGAAGTCGTAGTCCGAAGCGGCGGCCGCATCGGCCAGCGTCCTGAGCGAGCTCTTGCCGCCGCAGGCGGCCAGGGCGTTGTAAACTGCCTCTTTCGTGGCGTTGTCGGTCTGGTAGTCGGTCAGCCACGAGAGGAGGATCTCCTCGGCTCCCTCGCTCGGACGTTTCGAGGCGGCATAGGCCAGCAGAGCCGAAGGCCGCGGGGCGTTCTGCATCAGCGAGAGAACGGCCTCCTCGCTTCCGGGCGTCGAGACGAGGCCCCGCACGGCCGCGTCGGCCAGGTAGTCGTCGTCCGCATATTTCACGAATACCGGAATGTCCTCTTCGGTGGAGCAGATCTGGAGCAGCGAGAGCAGGAATGCCTGGTTGGGCTTGTCCGTGCAGGCGGCGATTCCTTCGGCCAGCCCCTTGCGGACCTCGGCGCGGGCCGCGTCGAGCCCTTCACCGGTCACGTAGTCGGCTACGCCGTTCAGGGCGTACTCCACGACGGCGTTCTGTCCCTTGTCGGCGGGCACGAGCATGCCGGCCATCTCCCGGACGCCCGCGGCGCCGGTCGATGCCAGTTCCCGCATGAGGCCGTTATAGACTTCGGAGGTCTGGGCCGGGAGCTGCGCCAGCGCATCGGCGACGATGGTCGTGGCGGAGCGCTGCCGGGCGTCCTGCGCCCCTGCGGCCAGCGGCAGGAGGCAGGAGGCGAGCAATATGACGAGTATTTTCTTCATGGTGTGCATGTTTTGGACGTTACGGATCAGATTTTCCACGGTGCGCGCATCGGTTGGTCGATCAGCCGGTTGGCCGCGTCATCGCCGACGAAGAGCTGCTTCGCGGGATCGAAACGGAGCGTGCGGTTGAGCCGCAGCGCGCAGAGGGCCATGTTCACCAGCGTCGCGCTGTGGTAGCCCTTGATTTCGTCGAGCGCGAAGCGTTCGCGGTTGCGAATGCACTTGATGAAATCGGTGTTCTGCGGCTCCGGATCGGGCAGCTCGGCGAGCTTGTTCATCACGTCCGGAATCGTGCATTCGAATCCCTTGTAAACTTTGCCTTTCGGACCTTCGATGTAGGGCACTTTGCCCTCGCTCTCGAAGCCTTCGCCCTCGAGGACGATCTGGCAGCCGTCCTCGTAGGTATAGACGATCCTGCGCCAGATGCCGATGGCGTCGGGATGCTGCTGCGGGGCGTCCACCTCGACCTTCACGGGCGAGGTATTGTCCTTGCCCAGCAGGTACTGCACGGGGTCCATGTAGTGCTGTCCCATGTCGCCCAGGCCGCCGCCGTCGTAGTCCCAGTAGCCGCGGAAGGTCTGGTGCGTGCGGTGCGCATTGTAGGGCTTGTAGGGAGCCGGACCCAGCCAGAGGTCGTAATCCAGCGCGGCGGGCACGGGCTGCGGCGTGAGGTTCTCCTTGCCCACCCAAAAGAATTTCCAGGTGAAGCCCGTGGCTCCGGAGATGGTGACCTTCAGCGGCCAGCCGAGCATGCCGCTGTCCACGAGCTTCTTGAGCGGCTGGACGGTCGTGCCGAGGCCGTAGAAGGTGTCTTGGAAGCGGAACCAGGTGTTCAGGCGGAAGATGCGGCCGTTCCGTTTGACGGCCTCCATCACGCGCTTGCCCTCGCCGATCGTGCGTGTCATAGGCTTTTCGCACCAGATGTCCTTTCCGGCGCGGGCGGCCTCGACGGCCATGATTCCGTGCCAGTGGGGCGGGGTGGCGATGTGCACGATGTCCACGTTCGGATCGTTGATCAGGTCGCGGTAGAAATGGTAGGTCTGCAACTTCTGGCCGAATTTCTGTTTGCCCAGTTCGACGGCGCTCGCCAGGTGGTTCTTGTCCACGTCGCAGAGGGCCACCAGCCGGCACTGCTCGTCGCTGGTGAAGTGGTAGCTGCTGCGGCCGATGCCGCCCGTGCCGATGATGCCCTTGGTGAGCTGGTCGCTCGGGGCGACATGCTTTGGGCCTCCCAGCACCCGGCTCGGGACGATCGTCAGCAACGCCAGACCGCCGGCCGTTTTCAGGAAGTTTCTTCTGTTGATTCCCATGAGTGTCGTTTTTCAGGTTGTCGTTCGGTTTACAGCTCGGTGAGTTTCAGGTTGCGCCACTGCACCTTGATACCGCCGCCGTCGTGGATCTGGAGCGCGATGCGGCCCTGTGCGGCGCCGATCTTCTCGTCGCGGATGTCCACCATCGGCTCGCCGTTGAGCCACGTCTGGACGTGGTCGCCCTCGACGCGCAGGCGCAGCGTGTTCCACTCGCCCTCCTTGAGGATCGACTCCTTCTCCTCGGGAATCTGCACGAGCCAGCCGCGGCCGTAGGATTCGTAGATGCCCGCCGTGTCGAAGTTCTTGGGAGCCACTTCGCACTGCCAGCCGTGAACCTTCACGGGAGGCTCCACGAACGAGCGGAAGAAGACGCCCGAGTTGCCGTTGGCCAGTTGTTTGAACTCCACCGTGAGGTCGAAGTCGTTATAGTAGTCGCGCGTGGCCAGGTAGCCGTACTGCTTGTCCGGACCGCTTTCGCAGACGAGGTTGCTCTCCTTGTCCACATACCACTTCTCCGTGCCGTAAGCCTCCCAGCCGGTGAGGTCCTTGCCGTTGAAGAGCGCGACCTCCTTGCCGGCCTTGCGGGGCAGCTCCTTGATCTTGATGTTGCGGAACGAAGCCGGGTCGCCGTGGTCCTGGAGGCAGATCACGCCCTTGCGGGCCAGACCGTATTCGGGAGCGGTCTCCCATTTGCCGCTGTGCTTGCGGGCGAACCAGTCGTCGGTCCACGCCTCGAACTCGAGAATCTTCTTGCCGTTGAGCCAGTGCTCCACGTGGCCGTTGTCGAAGACGATGCGCGACGAATTCCATTCGCCCTGCGGATTGACCTGCATGGCGGCCTTGTCGGGCAGGTGCATGGCGTAATCCACGCCCAGGCGCTGCCACTCCTCGAGCTTCGTCGGGGCGTTCACTTCCTCCCAGCCCTCCTCGTCGATGAGCTGGTATTCGGGACCGGTCACGTAGGGAACCTTGAAATAGGGATCTTCGACCACGTGGTACAGCATGCCGCTGTTTCCGCCGTGCGAAAGTTTCCACTCCCAGTCGAGGATGAAGTTTTCGTACTCTTTCTTCGTCACGATATAGCCCGACAGGTCGCTGCCGCCGCCTTTGGCCTGGATGCAGCCGTCCACGACGGTCCAGGGCTGCGTCAGCGAGTCGCCGTTGAAGTCCTTCCACTGGTCGAGCGTCTTGCCGTCGAAGAGGAGCTGCCAGCCGTCGGCGATTTCCGCCTCGGAGAGCGTGTTGTGTTTCGGAGCGCAGGAGACGAGGCCGGCGGAGAGCATGGCGGCCCCGCACAGCGAGCCGATGAGGGTTTTGGTTGTTGAGAGTCTCATAGTAGTTTTTGATTTGAATTGAAACGTATGATTATTTGAGTGTGTCCGCACGATAACGATTTTGTTTTGCCTGTATATCCTCACAAAAATAAAATATTTTTCTATCGAAACCAAATGAAACATATTAAAAAACGTTTCAGACAGAAAAAAGACGCGGAATTCCGGACCGAAGCCGGAATCCCGCGTGCGTGGGGCCGCGATCGGCGGCGGTTAGTTTTCGCTCATGTACTTCTTGACGTAGTGGTGGTGTTCGCCGAAACGCTCGAAGGCGGCCCGGTCGAGTTCCTCCTGCGCCGAGGGGTGTGCCACCGAGATAATCAGCCGGGCGCGCTCCTGCAGCGTCTTGCCGTAGAGATCGACGGCTCCGTTCTCCGTGACGAACCAGTGGATGTGGTTGCGCGTGGTCACGACGCCCGCGCCGGCCGTGAGCACCGGGGCGATCTTCGAGACGCCCTTGTTCGTGATCGAAGGCATGGCGATGATCGCCTTGCCGCCCTTCGACAGCGACGCGCCATAGACGAAGTCGATTTGGCCGCCCACTCCCGACCAGAACTTCGTGCCGAGCGAGTCGGCGCACACCTGGCCTGTCAGATCGACTTGCAGGGCCGAGTTGATGGCCGTCATGCGGTCGTTCTGCGAGATGATGTAGGGGTCGTTCGTGTAGCCCACGTCCATCATCAGCACGCCGGGGTTGTCGTCGATGAAGTCGTAAACCTTCTGCGAACCCATCAGGAAGGTCGAGACCATCTTGCCCGGGTCGGTCTTCTTGGCCTCGCCGTTGATGACGCCCTTCTCGACGAGCGGCAGCACGCCGTCGGCGAACATTTCGGTGTGGATGCCGAGGTTCTTGTGGCCTCCCAGTTGTGCCAGCACGGCATTGGGAATGGCGCCGATGCCCATCTGGAGCGTCGCGCCGTCCTCGATCAGCGCGGCGCAGTGCTTGCCGATGGCCGTCTCGACCTCGTTGGGCTCGGAGAAGTGCGCCTCCATGAGCGGCGTGTCGTCCTCCACGAAGAGGTCGATCTTCGACATGGGGATCATCGCCTGGCCGAACGAACGGGGCACGTGCTTATTCACCACGGCGATCACGTAGTCGGCGCACTCCACGGCGGCCAGCGTCGCGTCCACCGACGTGCCGAGCGACACGTAGCCGTGCTTGTCGGGCGGGCAGACCTGGATCATCGCCACGTTGCACGGCACGGCGCCGCAGCGGTACAGCCGCTGGGTTTCGCTCAGGAAGATCGGAATGTAGTCGGCGTAGCCGCTCTGCGTCACCTTGCGGACGTTGCTGCCCACGAAGAACGAGTCGAGCTGGAAGACGCCCTCGAATTTCGGATCGGCATAGGGGGCCGGACCCTCCGTGTGGAGGTGATGGACGTGCACGTCCTTCAGTTCGCCGGCCTCTCCGCGCTTGCACATGGCGTTGATCAGGCACTGCGGAGCCGATGCCACGGAGCTCAGGTGCACATGATCGCCCGATTTGATGACCTTGACGGCCTCTTCGGGAGTCGTAAATTTGATCTGCGTATTCATGTTGTGTGTTTGGGATATTGGTTTTGATTCTTGTCTGCTTCCGTTCCTATTCCCTTTTCAGTCGCTTCCCGCCGGTCGGGGCCGCCGTGCGGCGGTCCCGACCCGATCGGCCGTTATTTGCGTTTGACCTCCACCTGTTCGTATCCTTCGACGATGTCGCCCACGCGGATGTCGTTGAACGATTCGATGTTCAGACCGCAGTCCTGACCCGAGGCCACCTCCTTCACGTCGTCCTTGAACCGCTTGAGCGATCCGAGCTTGCCGGTGTAGATCACGATGCCGTCGCGGATGACGCGGATCGGGGTAGAGCGCTGCAACTTGCCTTCGCGCACGACGCAGCCCGCCACGGTTCCGACCTTCGAGATCTTGAAGATCTCCAGCACCTCGACCGAAGCCACGATCTCCTCCTTCATCACCGGTTCGAGCATGCCCTCGATGGCGTCCTTGATGTCGTTGATGGCGTCGTAGATGATCGAGTAGAGGCGGATTTCGATCTCCTCCTTCTCGGCCACCTTGCGCGCAGCGGCCGACGGACGCACCTGGAAGCCGACGATGATGGCGTTCGAGGCGGCGGCCAGCAGCACGTCGGACTCCGAAATCTGGCCCACGGCGGCGTGGATGACATTGACCTGCACGGTCTCCTTCGAGAGCTTGATGAGCGATCCGGACATGGCTTCCACGGAGCCGTCCACGTCGCCCTTGACGATGATGTTGAGCTCCTTGAACGATCCGATGGCGATGCGGCGTCCGATCTCGTCGAGCGTCACGTGCTTCTGGGTCATGATGCCCTGCATGCGCTGCAACTGCTCGCGCTTGTTGGCGATCTCGCGCGCCGAGCGGTCGTCCTCCATCACGTTGAACGTGTCGCCGGCCTGCGGGGCGCCGTTGAGACCCAGCACCTGCACGGGCGTCGAGGGACCCGCTTCGGCCACCTTCTTGCCGTTCTCGTTGAACATGGCCTTCACGCGGCCGGTGAAGGTCCCCGAGAGGATCACGTCGCCGACATGCAGCGTGCCGGCCTGCACCAGCACCGTCGAGACGTAGCCGCGTCCCTTGTCGAGCGTCGATTCGATCACCGTGCCGACGGCCTTTTTGTTCGGGTTGGCCTTCAGGTCGAGCATCTCGGCCTCGAGCAGCACCTTTTCGAGCAGCTTGTCGAGGTTCAGCCCCTTCTTGGCCGAAATCTCCTGGTCCTGGTATTTGCCGCCCCACGACTCCACGAGGTAGTTCATCTGCGAGAGCTGCTCCTTGATGTGGTCGGGGTTGGCGTTGGGCTTGTCGATCTTGTTGATGGCGAAGACCATCGGCACGCCGGCGGCCTGCGCGTGGTTGATCGCCTCGATCGTCTGCGGCATCACGTTGTCGTCGGCCGCCACGATGATGATGGCCACGTCGGTGATCTTCGCGCCGCGGGCGCGCATGGCCGTGAAGGCCTCGTGGCCCGGGGTGTCGAGGAAGGTGATCTTCTGGCCGTTCAGCTCGACGCTGTATGCGCCGATATGCTGCGTGATGCCGCCCGCCTCGCCTTCGATGACGTTCGTCTTGCGGATGTTGTCCAGCAGCGAGGTCTTGCCGTGGTCCACGTGTCCCATGACCGTCACGATCGGCGGACGCGGTACGAGGTCCTCCTCCTTGTCCTCGTGGTCGTCGGCGATGGCCTCCTGAATCTCCACGGAAACGAATTCGACCTTGTAGCCGAACTCCTCGGCCACGACCACGAGCGCCTCGGCGTCGAGACGCTGGTTGATCGACACCATCAGTCCGAGGTTCATGCAGGCCGTGATGACTTCGGTGGGCGGGACGTTCATCATCGTGGCCAGCTCGCTCACGGTGACGAACTCGGTGACCTTGAGCGTCGAACGCTCCTGTTCCGAACGTTCGAACTCTTCGCTCATGCGTTCGGCCACGGCTTCGCGCTTCTCCTTGCGGTATTTCGCCGCCTTGGTCTTGGCGCCCTTGGCCGTCAGACGGGCCAGGGTGTCCTTCACCTGCTTCGAAACCTCCTCGTCGCTCACTTCGGGGCGGACGACCGGTTTGGGCGTGTTCTTGTTCTTGTTGCGGCGTCCTTCGCCCGGACGGGGCTGGTTCTGCTGTCCGCCGCGGTTGCGGTCCTGCCCGCCGCCGGGACGGCTGCCGCCGTTGCCGCCCTGGCCGCCCTGACCCTGCTTGCCGCCGCCCTGCGAGCCTCCTTTCTGGGCCTTCGAAACGTCCACCTTCTCCTTCTGGAGGCGTTTGCGCTTGTGCTTGCCGCCGGGGACGAAGCCCGACACGTCCATCGTGCCGAGCACCTGCGGACCCGTGAGGGTCACCGTTGCCGGGCGGAAGATGTTGTCTTTCGGCGCCTCCTCCTTCGGCGCTTCGGCCTTGGGCGCTTCGGCTGCCGGAGCGGAGGCCGAAGCCGTCTTCTCCGGGGCTTCGGGCTGTGCCGGCGCGGCGGCCGGGGTTGCCGGGGCCGCGGCTTTCGGCTCCTCCCGTGCGGGAGCGGGTGCTGCCTGTGCCGGAGCCGCGGGCGCTGCCGGGGCGCTCTTCTCGGGTTGTGCCGGCGCGGGGGCCTCCGCCTTCGGGGCGGGAGCCTCCGTCTTCGCGGGCGCGGGCTGGGGCGCCGGGGCCGGAGCGGGCTTGGGTTTGGGCGAGAGGTCGATCTTGCCGAGAATCTTCATCTGCGGGATCTCGTCCTTCACGCTGATCACGTTGCTTTTGATGACGACCTCCTTTTCCTCCTCGCGCTCCTGCTTCTTAGCCTCCTCGAGTGTGATGGTCGTCTGCTTCAGGGAGATGCGTTCGCGGATCGAGTTGCGTGCGCTCGCGGCGGCGCGGTTCGACCCGAACTCCTTCTCCAGAACGGCATAAGTCTCCGCATCGACCAGCGTATTGGGCGATCCGTCGCTCTTGATGCCCTTCTTGTGCAGGAAGTCCGTGATGGTGTTGATACCCACGTTGAACTCCTTGGCAACCTGAATGAGCCTTAATTTTCTTTCATTACCCATATCGTATTGTTCTCCTTTCTTTCGGTTTTGGTTATTCGAACTCGGCCTTCAGAATCTCGACGACCTTCTGCGCCTGCTCCAGTTCGAGGTCGGCGCGGGCGGCGATCTCCTCGACGGGCAGCTCCAGCACGCTCTTGGCCGTGTCGCAGCCGGCGCTCTTCAGCGCGTCGATGATCCAGCCGTCGATCTCGTCGGCGAACTCCGTGAGGGCCACGTCCTCCTCCTCGATCTCGCGATAGACGTCGATGTCGTAGCCCGTGAGCATCTTCGAGAGGCGGATGTTCAGGCCGCCCTTGCCGATGGCCAGCGACACCTGGTCGGGCTTGAGGTAAACCGAGGCGGTCTTCTTCTCCTCGTCTATGGTGATCGACGAGATCTTCGCGGGATTGAGCGCCCGCTGGATCATCAGTTGCGTGTTGGCCGTGTAGTTCACCACGTCGATGTTCTCGTTGCGCAGCTCCTTGACGATCGAGTAGATGCGCGAGCCCTTCATGCCGACGCAGGCGCCCACCGGGTCGATGCGTTCGTCGTAGGATTCCACGGCCACCTTGGCGCGTTCGCCGGGGATGCGGACGATCTTCTTGATGGTGATCAGGCCGTCGAAAATCTCGGGAACCTCCTGTTCGAACAACCGCTCGAGGAACTGGTTGGCCGTGCGCGAGAGAATGATGCGCGGCTGGTTGTTGTTCATCTCGACCGACTTGACGATGGCCTTGATCGTGTCGCCCTTGCGGTAGAAGTCGTTGGGAATCTGCTCGGCCTTGGGAAGGATCAGCTCGTTCTCCTCGTCGTCGAGGATGAGCACCTCCCTCTTCCAGACCTGATAGACTTCGCCCGTCACGATCTCGCCGACCTTCTCCGAGTACTTCTCGTAGAGGCTGGCCTTCTCCAGATCGAGGATGCGCGAGGCGAGGTTCTGCCGCAGCGACAGCACCGTGCGGCGGCCGAACGACGAGAGCTTGATCTCGTCGGCGTATTCGTCGCCGATCTCGTAGGTCGGGTCGATGGCCTTCACCTCCGACACGGCGATCTGCATGTTGGGATTCTCCACGGCGCCGTCCTCCACGACGGTCCGGTTGCGCCAGATTTCGAGGTCGCCCTTCTCGGGGTTGATGATGACGTCGAAATTCTCGTCCGTTTCGTACTGTTTCTGAAGCGCGTGGCGGAAGACGTCCTCCAATACGCCGATCATCGTCGGTTTGTCGATGTTCTTCAGCTCTTTGAACTCGGCAAAGTTGCTGATCAAATTCAGGTTGTCCATTGTGTGCTAATTATCTGTCTTTGTATATTTCGTTCCTTTGCATGCCGTCCTGCGCCGCAGGCGGCCGGGCGCTATTTGAAATCCAGCCACTCCTTCGTGTACTTGATCTGCGCGAAGGGATACGAGCGCGTGACCTTCACCGGCTGCTTGCGCTTCCTGCCCTCCACGGCCTGCTTCTCCTCGTAGGAGAGGGTGACGCCCTCGTCGGTCGCCTCGTCGAGGTGGGCCAGGATCTTCACGCCGTTCGTGAGCAGCACCTCCACCGGGCGCCCGACGAGTTTGCGGTACTGTCGCAGCGTGCGCAGCTCGGAGCCGATGCCCGCCGAGGCGACCGTCAGCGAGAAGTCCTCCGCATCGCGGTCGAGGTCGGCCTCCACGGCGCGGCTCAGCGCCACGCAGGCGTCGATGCCGACCGACGTGTCGCTGTCGATCGTCAGTTCGATTTCGTTGCCCGGCGTCGAGGTGCACTCCACGACGAACATGTCGGTCCCTTCGAGATGGCGTTCCGCCGCTTCGGTTATCTTTTTCGTGTCGATCATATCGCTGTTTTTCGGTCGTGTGCAACTATGAAAGAAGGGGACTTTCCGTCCCCTTTCCGCTTCGCTTCGTCTTTCGACAACGCAAATATAGTGAAAAAATCCGATATACAAATATTTATAGGAAAAATTTTGACGCACGGCGCGCCTCTCCGCGACGAAACGGGGAACCTCCCCGGAAGGCAGGTCCCCCGCATGCCGCCCCGCGGAACGGAGGCTCACTCCTCGCGGCTCCGCGTCTCGTAGGGTTTGATGACGCCGCGTTTCGAGGTGCGGATGAACCGCACGAGCGAGTCGCGCTCGTCGCTCTGCGGCACGATGCGCTCGACCTCGTCGCAGGCGGCCATGTAGTTCAGTCCGCTCTGGAAGAGGATGCGGCAGGCGTCGTGGATCTCGGCGATGCGCTCCTGCGTGAAGCCGCGGCGCGAAAGTCCGATCTTGTTGATGCCGGCGAAACGGAGCGTGTCGTTGCGCACGATGACGAACGGCGGCAGGTCCTGCCCGAGCAGCGCGCCGCCCTGGATCATCGAGTGTTCGCCGATGTGGGTCCACTGGTGGATGGCCGCGTGGCCGCCGATGACCACCCAGTCGCCGACATGCACCTCGCCCGCGAGCGAGACGCGGTTGGCGATGACGCAGTGGCTGCCCACCACGCAGTCGTGGCCGATGTGGGTGTAGGCCATCAGCAGGTTGTGCGATCCTATGCGCGTCGTGCCCGTGGAGGCCGTGCCGCGGCTGATGGTGACGTATTCGCGGATGTCGTTGTGGTCGCCGATCTCGCACACGGTCTTCTCGCCGGCGAACTTCAGGTCCTGCGGCAGACACGACACCGAGGCGGCCGTGTGGACCTTGCAGCAGCGGCCGAGGCGCGCTCCGTCGTGGATCACGGCGCCGGGACCGATCCAGCAGCCGTCGCCGATCACGACGTCGGCTGCGATGCAGGCGAACGGTTCCACCGTCACGTCGGCCCCGAGCCTGGCTTCGGGGTGGACGTAGGCAAGTTTGCTTATCATCGCCGCGCTACTTTTTGTTCTTGACGACCTGCGCCATCATGATCGCCTCGCAGGCGAGCGACTCGCCGACGAAGGCTTTGCCCTCGACCACGGCCACGCCGCGGCGGATGGGCTCCAGCAGGTGAATTTCGAATTGCAGCGTGTCGCCCGGGACGACCTTGCGCTTGAACTTCACGCCGTCGATCTTCATGAAGTAGGTCGAGTAGTTCTCCGGGTCGGGAACGCCGCCCAGGACCAGGATGCCGCTGCACTGCGCCATGGCCTCGACGATGAGCACGCCCGGCATGACCGGCTCCTCGGGGAAGTGGCCCACGAAGAACGGCTCGTTCATCGTCACGTTCTTGATGCCCGCCACGTCCGTGTCGTCGCGGTGGAAGATGCGGTCCACGAGCAGGAACGGCGGGCGGTGGGGCAGCATGTGGCGGATGGCGTTGATGTCGTAGAGCGCCGGCTTGCGGCAGTCGTAGGTGAAGCGGGGTTTCTCGCCGGCCTTGCGGATGGCGTGCTTGAGCTGTTTCATGAACTCCGTGTTGGCGAAGTGGCCCGGGCGGGTGGCCCATACGCGGCCCTTGATGCGCACGCCCAGCAGCGCGAAGTCGCCCAGCAGGTCGAGGAGCTTGTGGCGCGCCAGCTCGTTGTTGCAGCGCAGCTCGAGGTTGTTCAGGTAGCCCGCCTTGATCTCGATGTCGGGCTTGTTGAAGAGCTTCTTGAGGTGTTCGAGCTGCTCGTCCGGCACGGGATTCTCGACCACGACGATCGCGTTGTCCAGATCGCCTCCCTTGATGAGGTTCATCTTCATCAGCGGTTCGAGTTCGTGCAGGAAGACGAACGTGCGGCAGGGTGAGATCTTTCCCGCGTAGTCGTCGCCCGGCTCGAAGGTGGCGTACTGGTTGCCGATGACCTTCGAGTTGTAGTCCACGTGCACCGACACCGAAAATTCGTCGTCGGGGTAGAGAATGATCGCCGTGCCCTTCTCGGGGATCGTGTAAACCATCTTCTCGGTGACGTGGTAGAACTGCCGCTCGGCCTCCTGGTCCACCAGTCCGGTCCGGGTGACGGCCTCGGCGTATTCGCGGGCCGAGCCGTCGAGGATGGGCGTCTCGGGGGCGTCTATGTCGATCAGGGCGTTGTCCACGCCGAGCGTCCAGAGCGCCGACATGATATGTTCGATGGTGCTGACGCGGTGGCCTCCTGCCTCGATCGTCGTGCCGCGCGAGGTGTCCACCACGTAGTCGCACAGGGCGGGGATGAGCGGTTGCCCCTCAATGTCGGTGCGGCGGAATACGATGCCCGTGCCGGCTTCGGCCGGATTGACCGTCATCGTCACTTTGACGCCCGTGTGCAGGCCCTTGCCCGAGAACGAGATCGGAGCCTTGAGCGTTTGTTGTTTGGTTGTCATAAGCGGATTCATGGTAATTTGCACGCAAAGATAATGCAACTCGGGCGCAAAACCAAATTTCGGCTCCAGCGCTCCGGGTGCGGTTAATTTTTCGTAAAGGTAATAAAAATACGGTAAAAAACACTACTTTTGCGCTGAAATCCCGAAACGACATGTCTTCGAAAGAGCACGAGCATACGGAGGACTCCGGAAGGAGCCGGGAAGCCGGGGACGGAGCGGAACGGACGCGGCCGGATGCGGCGGCGGACGGCGTGCCGGGCGGAGCCCGGACGTCGGGGCGTTCCCGTGCCGGCCGGAGCGTTCCGGCCGGGAGAGGCGCGGCCTCCGGAGAGAACGCCGGCGCGGCGGAAGGCCGTCCGCGCAGGGCACGCCTCCGCCTGCCGTTCGACAACCGCCGGGAGGATGCCGGGGAGTGGGCGTACGACCACCGTATCGGGTTGTGCATCACGCTGATCGCCTATCTGGTGCTGATGATCGCCTTCGTCTCGTCGAAGATCGTGGTGGGGCGCCGGCCCCACCAGCAGGGCATGTTCATCGACTTGCAGTCGCTCGCCGAACTGGAGCAGGAGCGCGACCGCCTCGCGGAGGAGGTGCGCCGCCGGCAGCAGGAGGGCGAGGAGATCGACTGGCGGAGTATCCGCAACGAGGTGTCGAACGAGAATGCGCTGAACGAGAAACTCCGGGACGACCGCGGCACGAACGCCGCGGCGCTGAACGATGCCGCCGCCGAGGCCGAGGCGCGCATGCGCGCCAACCGCGAAGCCTACGAACAGGGCCTGGCCGAGGAGCGGGCGATCCGTGAGGGCCGCCGGGGCCGGGAGGAGGGACGGCACGAGGACCGGAAGGTGAAGGGGCGCGTCACGGTCTCCTTCTCGCTGAAGAACCCCGTGCGGCAGTCGGTCGATCTGAGCGTGCCGGCCTACCGGTGCGAGGGGGGCGGCGAAGTGGTGGTGGCGATCGTGGTGAACCGCGCCGGCGAGGTGGTTTCGGCGCGCGTCGCGGAGGGCGGCGACGACTGCATGCGCGAAGCCGCCCTGCATGCCGCGCGCGTCTCGTCCTTCAATATCGACTCTTCGGCCCCGGCGCGTCAGCAGGGGACCATCACCTACACCTTCATTCCGCAGTGAGCCGTTCCGGCGGTGCGGCTCCTTCGGACCCGTTGTCCGGACCGTATGTTTTTCGGGCCGTATGGTCCTCCTTTTTCATGGGAGGGGCGGAATATTCCGATTTTTTTCATAGCTTTGCGTTCGAGCGGGTCGTTCGGACATGCGGGACTGTTGTCCGCGCTTCCTGAGTTCGCCGGCTTCCTGTCTCGGCGCGGCTGCCCGGTTGCGGCCGCGCACGGTCTCCGATCGCGTTGCGTGCATCTGACGCGGCATTCGGAGCCCGGATTCCGGCGTTTCGTCCCGGCCCCCGGTCTGCTTCGCCGGTCTGCTTCGCCGGTCCGCGGCGCGCGGGCCGTTGCGGCTGCCGTCTGCGCCGGTTTCTCATTTGGCGGACGTTCCGGTCTTCCGGAGCGCATCCCTGCGTTGTCCGGTGGCTCCGGATGCGTGTCGGTCCTTTGGATTCCGCCGCCGCATGTGCGGCGATGCCGGGTCCGGGCGGTGCGCGCGGAGACGGTTTCCGGGGCGGAGGCGTGTTTGCGGCACGATTTTTCGGATGCCGGGAATTGCCGGCCTTCCTTGCCTGACGGGATGCGGCGGGGCCCGGTTCGTAGAGATTCAGGTTAAATTGTTGAGACGATGATAAATTTAAGCGGAGAGAATATCGTGTTGGTGGGGGCGCTGCTGCTTTTCGTGGCGGTGCTGGCCGGTAAGGTGGCCTATCGTTTCGGGGCGCCGGCGTTGCTGCTCTTCCTCGGGGTGGGCATGTTGTTCGGACTGGATTTCATCTCCTACCGTTCGGTCGATATCACCCAGTTCATCGGCATGATGTCGCTGTGCGTCATTCTGTTCACAGGCGGCATGGACACCTCCTTCCGGGAGATCCGGCCGATCATCGGGCCGGGTGTCGTGCTGGCCACGGCGGGCGTGGTGATGACGGCCCTCGTCCTGGCGGGCTTCGTATGGCTCATCGCGCCGTGGCTGGGGCTGGAGATGCCTTTCGCGCTGGCGCTGCTGCTGGCTTCCACGATGTCCTCGACCGATTCGGCCTCGGTCTTTTCGATCCTGCGAAGCAAGAAGCAGGGGCTGAAGGAGCACCTGCGGCCGCTGCTCGAGCTGGAGAGCGGTTCGAACGATCCGATGGCCTACATGCTCACGATCCTGCTCATCGGCGTGCTGTCGAACACGTCGGAGCACGTCGGGCTGGGCATGTCGGTCGTGGCGTTCGTCGTGCAGATGGTCGTCGGAGCCCTCTCCGGCTACCTCGTCGGACGGCTGGCCGTGTGGACGATCAACCGCATCGGACTGGCGAACCACTCGCTCTACGTCGTGCTGCTGCTGGCCTTCGTCTTCTTTTCGTTCGCCTTCACGGATCTGGTGGGCGGCAACGGCTACTTGGCCGTCTATCTCTCGGGACTGGTCATCGGCAATCACAAACTGGTGCAGAAACGGCCCCTGACGGTCTTTTTCGACGGTTTCACGTGGCTCATGCAGATCGTGATGTTCCTCACGCTGGGACTGTTCGTCAATAGCGACGAACTGCTGCAACCCGAGGTGCTGATCCTCGGCTGCTCCGTGGGCTTCTTCCTCATCCTCGTCGCGCGGCCGTTGTCGGTCTTCGCCTGCCTGCTGCCGTTCCGGAAGTTCACGGCCCGGGCGCGGCTCTACATTTCGTGGGTGGGGCTCCGCGGCGCCGTGCCGATCCTCTTCGCCATCTATCCGATGATGGACGACGTCGAGTACGCCGACCTGCTGTTCAACGTGGTCTTCCTCTCGACGATCATCTCGCTGCTGGTGCAGGGCACGACCGTCAGCGGCATGGCCAACCTGCTGGGACTGGCCTACGAGGAGCGCGAATCGGCCTTCGACGTCAATATGCACGAGGACATGAAGTCGGTGCTGACCGAGGTCGAGGTCAACGAGAGCATGCTCGAGAGCGGGCATACGCTCAAGGACATCGTGCTGCCCGAGAATACGCTGGTCATGATGATCTGCCGCGACGGGGAGTATTTCGTGCCGCAGGGCAAGACCGAGCTGCGGCTGGGCGACAAGCTGCTGGTCATCTCGGACCGCGGCGAGGAGCTGGAATCGACCTACCGCGAAATGGGCATCGACGAGGTGATGAAACTCGGGTAGCGCCCCGTGTCCGGCGCATTCGAAGCGTCCGGCGCGTTCAGAGCGGGCCGAGCCGCCCGAGCGTCGGCAGCGCCTCGTCGTATTCGCGGACGATCTGCCGGACGACCTCCCCGGCCGGGGGCAGGTCGCGGAGCAGCGAGGCTGCCTGTCCGATCTCCAGTTCGCCTTCCGAGAGGTCGCCCTCGAAGATTCCCCGCTTCGGCCGGCCGCGCCCGAGCAGCGCCGAAAGCTCTTCGGCCGTCGCGCCGCGGCTCTCAGCCTCCTCCACGGCCCGGCAGAAGTCGTTGCGCACCAGGCGTGTCGGGGCGAGCTTCTTCAGCGCCAGTGTCGTGCCGCCCTCTTCGAGCGAGAGGCACAGCCTCTTGAACTCCTCGCTGGCCGAGCTTTCCCGGGTCAGCGCGAACCGCGTGCCCAGCTGCACGCCTTCGGCCCCGAGGGCGAAAGCCGCCAGCATTCCCCGTCCCGTGGCGATGCCTCCCGCCGCCAGCAGCGGAATCCGCACCGCCCGGCGCACGTGGGGCGTGAGGACCATCGTCGGGGTCTCCTCGCGGCCGTTGTGTCCGCCGGCCTCGAACCCTTCGGCCACGACGGCGTCCACGCCCGCCTCCTCGCTCTTGCGGGCGAATTTCGAGCTCGACACGACGTGCGCCACCTTGCAGCCGGCTTCGTGCAATTGTGCCGTCCGGTTCTTCGGGTCGCCCGCCGAGGTGAAGACGACCGGCACGCGCTCCTCGATGACCGTTTCGATGATCTGGTCGGCATACCGGTACATGAGCGGGACGTTCACGCCGAAGGGTTTCCGTGTGGCTTCGCGGCAGCGGCGGATATGTTCGCGCAGCAGGTCGGGCGTCATCGAGCCGGAGCCGATCAGCCCCAGGCCGCCCGCTTCGCTCACGGCGGCGGCCAGCCGCCAGCCGCTGCACCAGATCATGCCGCCCGCGACGATGGGGTAGCGGATTCCGAACAGGGAGCAGATTCTGTTTTCCATGGTTTCTCGTCTTGCATTTTTTTTCGTGTGCCGAGGCGCTTCCGCGGCGTTCCGGCCGGGGCGGACCGTCCTTCTGCGTGCGGAGCCGCCCGGCCGTTCGTTCGCCCGGGACCTCCGGCCGCAGGCCGAACGGTTTGCAGCCTGCTGTTTCTGCAAATATACGCGATTTTCTCCGATTCCGGCGGCGGAAGATCCGAATGTCCGGAAAACGGACCGGAAATTTTTTCGGGCAAATCTTGTGAGAATCGAAAAATCCGATTATCTTTGCCCCCGCAACGGGGGATTAGCTCAGCTGGCTAGAGCGCTTGCATGGCATGCAAGAGGTCACGAGTTCGAATCTCGTATTCTCCACAAGGAAACCCTGCAAACACCGAGGTTTGCAGGGTTTTTCGTTGTCTGTCCTGAATCTTTTGCATTCGTCGCCTCCCTTGCCGCGGGGCATCTGCCGCCCTTCCTCCCGGCCGGTTCGTTTCCCGCAGCCGTCCACCGCACCGAAGGTTATGCCGCATGCCGATTCCGGACCGTCCCGAGCGGCGGACGGCCCGGGATATGTCCCGGCATCCGGTGCGATGTCTCCGAAAAATCGTTATCTTTGCTGAAAAAGAGGAGGATTTGCCAATGGACCGTCGCATGAAGAGAATCATCCGGATAAGCGCCGTTTCGGCGGGAAGCGTGCTGCTGTTGCTGCTCGTCGGCACGGCCGTCGTGCTGAACTTCGTTTTCACGCCCTCGAAGCTGACGCCCGTCGTGGAGCGGATCGCCGACCGGAGTCTGAACGCCCGGCTGCGGATGGGCGGCGTGGAGCTGACCTTTTTCTCCACCTTTCCGCGGTTCGGCGTGAAACTGACGGACGGCACGCTGGTTTCGACGGCACTCCGCGACACGCTTTGGCAGCGGACCGACACGCTGCTCACGTTCCGCAAGGCCGTGCTGGTCTTCAATCCGGTCAGCTACCTGAGACACCGGAAAATCGACATACTGAAACTCTCGTTGGACAGTGCCGACGTCTATGCCTTCCGGGACGGGACGGGGCGTGCGAACTGGGACATCCTCCCCTCCGCCGACACGCTTGCGTCCGGCACGGCGGCGGATACAACGGCGGATACCGTGCGGACCGTCAGTGAAATCTCCGTCCGGCACGTCGCGCTGCGTCATGGTTCGGTGACGTTCGACGACCGCGAAACGAAGGTCTTCGCCAATATCCGGGATGCCGGGCTGAGGCTGAGGGCCCGGCTCGGGGAGGGACACTCCATGCTGGCGCTCGATTTCCGGAACCGGAACATCCTTTTCTGGCAGGACGGCGAACTGCTGGTCAATCGCGTGGCCACCCGTCTGCGCGCCTCCGTCGAACTGGACCGGGCGCAGCGCACGCTCACGCTGCACGACGCCCTGCTCGGTATCAACGGCACGGAGCTGGACCTGACGGGAACCGTGCGGCGCGACACGGCGGCGGCCGGGGCGCTGCTTCTCGACCTGCGCTACGGGCTGCACGCTCCCTCGCTGGAGACCGTGCTGCACATGATTCCGGAGAGCGTGCTGAAGCGCGGGGAGGTCGCCGCCGACGGCGAGGTGCGCATCAGCGGTGCGGTGAAGGGCCCCTATGGAAGGCAGGCGCTTCCGCTCACCACGCTCGATGCCGAGATAAAGGACGCTTCGGCCCGCTATGCCGGAATGCCCTACGGGGTGGATGCGCTGGATGCCCGTCTCGTGGGACAGGTCGATCCCATGCGCCGCGAGCCGTCGTTCTGCAATCTGGAGATTTTCCGCTTCAAGGGTGCGCACACCGATATTCTGGCCGATGCCGAGGTGAAGAACCTGCTGGACGATCCGCTCGTCTCGTTCCATACGAAGTCCGCGGTGGACTTGACGGCCCTGGCGCAGACTTTCCCGTTGCAGGAAGGGGTCTCCCTTTCCGGAAAGCTGGAGGTCGAGCTGCGGATGAGCTGCCGTCTTTCGGCGCTCAGGAACCGCGACCTCGGGCGTATCCGGGCCCGGGGACGGGTGGTCATGGACAGCCTGGCGCTCCGGGATACGGCCCGGAAGTTCGAATTCACGAGCAGCGCTTCGCTCTCGTTCGCCGGGGACGACCGCCTGGACGCCGAAGCCGAGATACGGCACGCCTCTCTCCGCTCGCCGCGGCTCTCCTCCTCGATGGAGCGGCTGGCGGCGACGGTCCGGACGACGAACCCCCAGGACACGACCCGTATCGCCCGCATGGAGTGCACGATGACGCTCAACCGGCTGAAGGCCGCCGCGGGCGACTCCCTGAGTCTTTTCTGCGGTCGGGGCACGGCGACCGTCCGTCTGCAACCCGGGAAGCGCGATCCCGCGAAACCGAAGGTGGGGCTCGCGCTCGAAGCCGACACGCTGTTCTGCCGCGTCGGGGATTCCCGGATGGGAATGGACCGGGCCGGAATCGGCGTGACGGCCGAGAAGCTGCGCGATTCGGTGTGGATACCCGAAGGGATCGTCGGATTCAGCCGTCTGGTGGTCTCCACGCCGCAGTGCGCCCTGCCGATCCGCATGGAGAAGACCTCCGTGACGGTGGGGAACCGCGCCGTCACGCTACGGAACGCCACCATGCGCATTGGGCGCTCCGACCTGACGGCCAGCGGCGTCGTGCGCGACCTCTACGGCGCCATGCGCCGCCGCAGGCCCCTGCGCGCCGAGCTTTCGCTCTCGTCGCGGAATCTGAATTGCAACCAGCTGATCCGCGCCGTCTCGTTCCCGGCCGACACCCTGCACATCGAGGCGGACACCGCGGCCACCGATCTGAAACTCTTCGTCGTTCCGAAAAACATCGACTTCGCGCTGCACACCGACTTCCGCCGCGTGCGCTACGGCAAATTCGTTTTCGAGGACGTGCGCGGCGCCGTGGACGTCCGCGACGGGACCGTGCACCTGAAGGGTCTGGCCATGAAGGGGCTGGATGCGGTCATGCACACGACGCTGCTCTACCAGGCCGTGCGGCCCGAGCGGGGATACGTCGGATTCGATTTCCGCCTGCGGCGCATCAATGTCGGAAAGCTGGTCGAATTCACCCCGTCGCTCGACAGCATCGTGCCCATGCTGCGGTCGTTCCGGGGAACGGTCGATTTCGATGTCTCGGCGGAGGCCGATCTGGACTCGGCGCTCAACATCCGGATTCCGACCCTTCGTTCGGCCATCCGCCTCCGGGGCGACAGCCTCGTGCTGATGGACGGCGAGACCTTCGCCGAAATCTCCAAGAAATTCTTCTTCAAGAACAAGGAGCGGAACCTGATCGACAGCATTGCCGTGAATATCAGCGTCAAGGACGGATACGTCACCGTTTATCCCTTCGCCGTCGCCATGGACCGCTACCGGGCGGCCGTGGGAGGCACGCAGGACCTGGACATGAATTTCGACTACCACATTTCCATCCTCAAGTCGCCGATTCCCTTCAAGCTGGGGCTGAACATCACGGGCAATCTGGACGACATGAAGTTCCGGCTGGGAAGGGCCAAATACAAGAATCTGGTGACGCCCGTCGAGATTCACAAGGTGGACAGCACGGTGTCCGGACTGGGCCGGCAGATCGTGCGGGACTTCAAACGCCGTATCGGAAGGATTCCGGAGGATCGGCGGCCTCCTGCCCGGGACACCACCCATTCCTCCGGCCGGAATCCCCGCCCTCTTTCCGGTCTTTGAGGACCTCTCCCCACCGGAATATCCGCAGGCAGTCCCGGCGTCCCGGCCGGGACTGCCGCCGCATCCGCTACTCGGCATGCACGACCGGCTGTCCGTCGGGAGTCAGCCCCTCGATGTCGATCCGGAAGTCGGCCGGGGCGTCGGAGGTCCGGAATCCGAAAGCCGCCCGGCCGTCGGCATCGGTGCGGATGCAGGGATTCCAGTAGAGCGTCGTGCGGAAATCGGGCGTGTGGCTGTCGCGGCTCTCCGGCGTCTCGTAAGCCGGGGAGTAGAACTCCGCAGGCGTCTGATAGCCCAACGGCGAGACGATTCCCACGTCGATACTCTCGCCCGTATCGAGAGCCGAAATCTCTTCGTAGGATTTCAGCGTGACGGCGATGATGCCGTTATCGCGTCCGGACAGGAACCGGCCGGAGAATCGGTCCAGTATGTCGATCCGATCGACCCATTCCAGCGGCAGATTCACAAAGGGAGGCAGATCGGAATATTGCCCTATGGGCGCCGCAACGGCCTGCGCGAGATGGGTATCAGAGGCATTGGTATCCGAACCAGGCTCCGAGCCAAGATCCGAATCAGTATCCGGAACGCCAGGCCCCGCCATATTTATTCTTTTGACGGTGCGATTACGGTCGATCGCCGTCGGAGCGGAGAATGCCGGGAGCGATTCTTCGAGGTCATCGTAAAGCACTCCGTCGCACATGAAGAAAACGGCCCGTCCCTGATAGAGAAACACGTTCTCCCGCCTGCGTATTCCCGGCATCCGTTCGATGCAGTCGAGGATCGTGTGGACTCCCATATCGGCGATCCGCTCCGCATCCCAGGAGTAAACCGCCTTGCGCTCCTCCAGCGTCCGGGGAATCTCCCGCTTCGCCCGCACCTCCACGGGGTCTATGAGCACGTTCCGCAGGTCGGCCGAGCCCATGTATCCGACGTAGGCCAGCGCCGTGCGGAACAGCGCCTCCGCATCGCCGGCTCCGGTGGCCGGATAGGGCGCCGGAATCCCGTTCTCGGGGAAAGTCTCGGGATCGACCTTCACGAAGGCATTGCGCATCCGCCCTGTCGTCGTCTGCGGCCGCAGCACGAATGCCGTGCTGTCGGGGAAATCGAAACCGTCGAGATCGAAGCATCCGTCCGCCCGGACCGGAGCTTCGGCCAGGTAGCCGTAACGGGGCACGATCATCGCCATCCGGTACTTCCCGAGCCGCTTGCGGGTGTTCACCAGCCCGGCCCGGACGATCCGTCCGGAGATCTGCTGTCCCGCTTCGAGCGCGTACTCCGGCTCGGCGTACTCTCCGCGCAGGAGGGCCGGCACGTCGTAGCGTCTCCAGCCCTGCGTCAGCATCAGTTCGTCGAGCGCCGCACGGGCTTCGGGATCGTCGCTCCGGAAATAACTCCCGGGGCATTCGACATATCCCCGCAGGTCGGAGGTGAGCAGCAGCGTCGTGCGGATGTCGCCCGAGACGGGGTCGGGCACGGCGTTGCGGTCCGTCACCGAAACCGAGAACTCCCCGCGCAGGGGATTTCCCGCGCTGTCGGTCAGGCGGACCGAGAAATCCGCACGCTCCCGGCGTCGCGGAGAGGGATTCTCCGCCCGCAGCGAGACATGCACTCCGTCTGCGCCCTCATTGAACAGCAGCCGTTCGGAAAGGGCGTTGCCTGCCGCATCCAGCAACAGCCATTGCACCACGCCCGCCGGCAGATCGGAACTGCGGAAAAGCAATCCCGGTTCCCAGCCTCCGTCGTAGCAGCGGTTGCCCCGGCAGTGCACCACCAGCCGCAGCCGTGCGGGCAAGGATCCTGCCGTCAGCACGTTCACCGCGATGAATCCGTCCCGTTCCGCGAGTTGCAGCACGCACGCCGCGGCATTCGGCACGGGGAGGTCGAAGCGCTTCTCGGCGCCCGAAGGGGTGCGGCACACCGCATGGTAGGTGCGGTCCGCCTCGGGAACCATCCGGAAACTGCCCATTCCCGCACGGCGCGTCCGCACGGTGTCGAGCGTCGTGCCCCGGTCGTCGCGGAGCACGGCTTCGACAGCCGTCGAACGGCCTGCATCCGTCAGGGCCTTGAAGGCCACGCGGCACGAACGGCCCGGCACGAGGTAACCGCCTTCGGGGTGGAACGTCACGGCGAAATCGCCCGTCGCGGGGCGGGGCCGCGGCTTCGGAACCTCGCCCGCAGCGCCGCGGTAGGCGGCGATCCGAAGGGGCTTGCGGAAGAAGTAGTCCGCACCCTGGTTCCGCATGAAGCGCGTGTATGCCGAGAAGGTGTAGTCGCCGTCCGGAGCGTCCGTCGGAACGGGAAGATAGCCCGCGTAGAGCGAATCGCGGCGGAGTATTTTGATCCGCCGCACGAGCGCGCCCGATTCGTCGCGGAGTTCGGCATAGACGTAGCGGCTCGCCGCCACCGGACGGTGCGAGGCGGCATCGACGCACCGCGCACGCAGCCAGATCGTGTCTCCTGCCACATAGGTGTCCTTGTCGGTGTGGACGTGGAGCTTCTCCTGCGGGTAACGCAGAACCTGTTCCGCGAAGGGATTGGACGACTGGGAGGCGGCCGGAAGGACGGACAGCAGAACGGCGGCCGGAAGAAGCGTGTGCACGAGCGGGTTCATGGGGCGGGCGATTTTTGGATGCGGCCCTTAAATATACGGATTTTTCCGGAAATTCCCGCCGTTTGTGTCGAAGGACGATTGTCTGTCGGGCCGGATTCCGGCGTATGTACGCTTCCGGGAGGTGCGGCCGCGGCCGTCGCCGGAGCCGCGGAAAAAGATTCGCCCCGCGCGGGCCGGGCTCGCTGCGGGGTGAATCGGGAAAGGCAGGTCAAACGACCTCTGATGCGGAAGCGGATGACTGTTACCTGTCCAGTTTCTTGAATTTGCCCTCCTTGTCGAAGTAGAGCGTCAGGCCGTTCGTGAGCCCGACCTTGTAACCCTCCTTCATGGTCGAGAGCCGATTGACCATGCTCTGGGAATAGTTGTCGGCGACGTAGGTCTTGATTCTGACGGGAATGACGGTCGCGGGAACCGCGCCGTTCTTCATCACGATCTCCGACCAGTCTCCCTTGCCGCCTTCGAACGATACGCGGGAGCCGCTGTTGAAATAGACGGTGTACTTGTCCCACGACGCCTCGCGGTCCATTTCGGTGTCTTTCACCACCTCGCGCGGGAAGTTTTTCTGGATGAACTCCTGCGACGATTTCGGCAGTTTGTCGAACCCGATCTTCTCGGGTGCGGCGCAGACGCCGAGCGCGGCCGCTGCGCAAACGAACGTAAGCAATAATTTTTTCATGATAGAAAAGCATTAAGTGAAACACTCCGGTTTCGGCTTTTGCAAAGAGAGTACCAGAATCGCCCGGGAAAATGAAAAAACGCCCGCTCCGGGCCGCTTCCGAAGCGGGGCGCGATGCGTGTAGGGTTTGGCCGTCCGTGCCGCGCGGCCGGAGGGGGTGCCGGTGTACGGTCGGGAGCGGACCGCGGAACAGCCCGCCCGGCTCCGATTGACCGGCTCCGGATCGTCGGAACTCCGGCAGGCGGGACATGGCGCCCTCCGCATCGCGTTCCGCGGTCTTGCGGCGGCGGCTTCGTAGCCGGACTGGACCGTGTGCCAGGCGGAGTTGGCCGGGGCGCCGCCGGTGTTGCGTCCTCCGGGCGGTATGTCCCGGACGACTTCGCCCGGCCCGGCGGTGTATGCGTGTTGCATGATTCCGAACGATTGCGGGGCATTCGAAAAACAGCCGGATCTCCGCGATGGAGACCCGGCCGTGCGTTTTGCCGAGAGGCGCGTCATTTCACCTCCCATGTGGCTCCCGAGCGCAGGAGATCGTCCACGCAACGGATTTTGCTCGCGGCCTTCACCTCCTCGACCTGCCGTTCGACGGCCGCATCGTACACGGCGTCGTCCTCCACGGCGCGGATCACGCCCAGCGCCACCGGGTAGTCGGGATACTTCATCGCGGCGAGCATCACGTGCAGCGTCGTGTCGCGCTCGTGGGCGTCGTGCGTCAGGATGTCGTCCAGCGTGTAGCCGTCCTCTCCGACGGTCACCACCTTCAGCCGCATGTTCTCGAAGACGAGGCCCTTCTCCCGGTTGGCGCCGAAGAGCATCTTTTCGCCGTGGCGCAGCGTGATGGTCCGCTCGGCGCGCGTGGCCTTGTCGGCGGCGAACGCCGCATGGGTCTTGTCGTTGAAGATCACGCAGTTCTGGAGCATCTCGACGACCGACATGCCTTTGTGTTCGGCTGCCGCGACGATGCACTCCTTCGAGAGCTGCACCTCCATGTCGATCGAACGCGCGAAGAACGTGCCCTTGGCGCCGATCACCAGCTCGCCGGGGTTGAACGGCTTCTCGACCGTGCCGTAGGGCGAGGTCTTGGTTATCTTGCCCAGTTTCGAGGTGGGGGAGTACTGTCCTTTGGTCAGGCCGTAGATCTCGTTGTTGAATAGGATCACGTTGAGGTCCACGTTGCGGCGGATGGCGTGGATGAAATGGTTGCCGCCGATGGCCAGCGAGTCGCCGTCGCCGGTGGTGACCCAGACGTTCAGGCGCGGGTTGGCCACCTTGACGCCCGTCGCCACGGCGTTGGCGCGGCCGTGTACGGAGTGGAACCCGAAGGTCTTCATGTAGTAGATGAAGCGCGACGAGCAGCCGATGCCCGAGATGAACGTGAAGAGGTTGTGCGGCGTGTCGGTCGCGTCGGCGATTTCGGGCAGGGCGCGCTGCACGGCGTTCAGGATGGCGTGGTCGCCGCATCCGGGACACCAGCGCACCTCCTGGTCGCTCTTGAAATCCGCGGGGGTGTAGTTGTATTGTGCCATGGCGTTATTTCAGTAAGGATTCGAATTTCCGGCGAAGCTCGACCACCGTGAAGGGCAGCCCTTCGCACTTGTTGTACTGTTCGTAGCGGAACTCCTGCAACTCCTGCCGCAGGTAGGCGGCGAACTGTCCTTCGTTGAGCTCGCAGACGACGATCTTGCGGAAGCGGGCGAAAATCTCGCGCACGCCGCGCGGCAGGGGGTTGATGTAGTTGAAGTGGCACAGCGACACCTTGCGGCCTTCGCGGCGCATTTCGTCCACGGCGTTCTGCAGGTGGCCGCGCGTGCCGCCCCAGCCCACGACCAGCAGGTCGCCTTCCGCATCGCCCCAGACCTCCTGCGCGGGGATGTCCTCGGCGACGAGGGCCACCTTGGCCGCGCGGGTCTTCACCATTTTCTGGTGGTTGTCCGGGTCGATCGAGATGCAGCCCTTCACGCAGTCCTTCTCCAGACCGCCCACGCGGTGTTCCAGCCCGACCTTGCCGGGGAACGCCCACCCGCGGGCCAGTTTCTCGTTGCGCACGTAGGGCATGAATCCTCCCTCGGGGGCCTCGTCCACGATCGGCGGACAGATGGCCGGGTAGTCCTTCATCTGCGGGATGCGCCACGGTTCGGAGCCGTTGGCGATGAATCCGTCGGAGAGCAGGATGACAGGCGTCATGTGCTCCATGGCGATGCGTCCCGCCTCGAAGGCGTAGTGGAAACAGTCGCTCGGCGACGAGGCGGCCATCACGACCGCCGGGCACTCGCCGTTGCGGCCGTAGAGGGCCTGCTGGAGGTCGCTCTGCTCGGTTTTCGTCGGCAGGCCCGTCGAGGGACCTCCGCGCTGCACGTCCACGACCACCAGCGGCAGTTCGGTCATCACGGCCAGTCCCAGCGCCTCGCTCTTGAGCGACAGGCCCGGGCCGGAGGTGGTCGTCACGGCGAAGTTCCCGGCATAGGCCGCGCCGATGGCCGTGCAGATGCCGGCGATCTCGTCTTCGGCCTGCACGGTCTTCACCCCGAGGTCCTTGCGCTTGGCCAGCTCCTCGAGGATCACCGTGGCGGGAGTGATGGGATACGAACCGCAGAAGAGCGGCAGCCCGGCCTTCTCGGCCGCGGCGCAGAGCCCCCACGCCGTGGCCACGTTGCCCGAGATCGAGCGGTAGGTTCCCTTCTCGAGGGGGGCGGAGGCCACGCTGTAATGGTTGGCGAACTGGTGCGTGTTGGCCGCATAGTTGTACCCGGCGTCGATGGCCAGCTTGTTGGCTTCGGCCACGGCGGGGTTCTTCCTGGCGAATTTCGTATCGAGGTAGCGGCGGGCGTAATCCTCCGGGCGGTCGAAGAGCCAGAAGCAGATGCCCAGCGCGAACATGTTCTTGCACTTGACGACCGACTTGTTGTCGAGTCCCGTCTCCTTGAGCGCCTCGCGCGTCATCGTGGTGATGTCGGGCACGACGACGTTGTACTCGTCGAGTCCCAGCTCGGCGATCGGGTCGGACGTGGCGAATCCGGCCTTTCTGAGGTGCTCCTCGGTGATCGAGTCGCCGTCGATGATGACCGTGGCGCCGCGCTTGAGCCATTTGCGGTTGGCCTTCAGGGCCGCGGGATTCATCGCCACCAGCACGTCGCAGTAGTCGCCGGGGTTCAGCTCGCGGTGGTCGCCGAAGTGTACCTGGAATCCCGAGACGCCCGCGACGGTTCCCTGCGGGGCGCGGATTTCGGCGGGGTAGTCGGGGAAGGTCGAGATGCCGTTTCCCATGAGCGCCGAAGTGTCGGAGAAGAGCGTGCCTGTAAGCTGCATGCCGTCGCCCGAGTCGCCCGAAAAGCGGATCACGACGTCCTGCAACTCCCGCACTTTGGTCTGTTCCATTGTGTTTTAGATTAGTTGGGTTTCTAACGTATCACAAATATATGAATTTATTGTCAGATTGTACCCTGCGGCTTCATTTTTTCGTCGTAAAGGGCGATTTTCCTTACAATCCGTCGGGACGGGATGCTCCTGATTTTGATTTTCAGCGACTTGCGCGGAATTCGTGTTGCGCGGAATTCGTGCCCGGCCTGCGGGCCCCTGACGGATTCACCCCCGCCGCATTCGTCGTGCGACGGGGGTGAAGCGCTTTTCGGATTCCGGACGGTCCCGGCCGGCGGGGCCTTTCCGGGAAGATGCTCTTTCCGGGGCGGCGGCGCACCGCGTGCGGGTCGCCGGGATTACCGGCTTTCCGCAGGAACGTGCCGCAGCCACTTCCCGTCGAGCGTCCGGCGGCTGCCGTCCTCGCTGACGAGCGACAGTTGCACCTTGCCGCCGTTGTAGTCGAAGAAACGCAGTTCGAGCGGGTGCAGTCCGGCCGAAAGGGCCGCCTGTCCGGTCTTCTCGAGCAGCGGGTGCTCGCCGTCGTTGTCGATCACCACGCGGTCGCCGATCCGCAGGACGCTGCCGTCGTTCGAGGCGAGTGCGAAGGTATGGATGCCCTTCTCCGGCACGTCGATGTATCCGCGGAAGACGATACCCACGGCCCGCCGGCCCGTGGCCTCCTGCGGGAAGTGGACCGAATCGGCCACACACCGTCCGTCGGCCTGCGCTCCGCCGATAGCGGCGCAGTCCGGAAAACGCTTGAAATACCACTCGGCCAGCAGTCCCGGCTGCGTTTCGCGCGGTTCGGCGGGCCGTGCGAAGCCGCATTTCTCGTAGCGGATCGTCACCCAGTCGCCCGTGCGGCCGTCGGCATGGAAGGCCCGGAGGCGCAGCGTGGCGTCGTCGCGGAAGGTCATCGGACCCGTGTAGCGCTGCGATGCGGCGGTCGGGACCGATCCGTCGAGCGTGTAGCGCAGGATCGCCGTCGGCAGCGGGCATTCGGCCGTGGTCCGGACCGAGTCGGTGAAGACGCAGAATTCGTGGTAGTTTCTCAGCGAGGGGATCCGGTAGTTGATCCCTTCGGCGTCCAGCCGTTCGCAGTAGCGGAGCAGCCGCGGCATCAGCGACTCTTCGCTGACGCGCTCCGGCGCGCACCAACCCTTCTCGGCCACGATCAGCAGCCGCGGGTAGAGCATGTACTCGGCGCGCGACCACGAGGGAACCTTTTCGGTCCAGAGGTGGCCCTGGATGCCTTTGATGCGGGCCTTCTGCTCGTCGGAGAGCGAGTCGGGGCGGATTTCGAATCCGGCAGTGCGCGCGAGCGATCCGGCGTCCTCCTCCAGCGAGAAGTAGAACCACGACTGCGCGCTCACGATCACGTCGCAGCCCCGGCGGGTCGCGTCGCTCACCGACTGCGGCTCCCAGGGTCGCCACCACATGATCGTCGTGGCCGGATCTACCTCGTCGGCGAGCAGTTCGTCCCAGCCGATCATGCGGCGGCCGTGTTCGGTGAAGAAGCGCTGCATCCGGCGGGTGAACCACGCTTGCAGAGCGTGGCCGTCGGCCAGCCCCTCGGCACGCATCCGGGCCCGGCAGCGCGGACAGCGGTTCCAGTTCTTCATGTTCACCTCGTCGCCGCCGATATGGACGTACTCGTAGGGAAAGAGTTCGAAGACCTCCTCCCAGATCTCCTCGCAGAACCGCAGCACGTCGTCCCTGCCCAGACAGAGCGGCGAGGAGAAAGCCTGCTCGCTCCAGGTCTCGGGTCGGAAGCAGGTGAGCCACGGGTAGTGTTCGATGGCCTGCAGGAAGTGCCCCGGCATGTCGATCTCGGGAATCACGTCGATTCCCCGTGCGGCGGCGTAGGAGACGATCTCGCGGATGTCCCGCTGCGTGTAGCAGCCGCCGTAGAGCGTGTCGGCCCCCTCGGTCCGCAGCCGCTTTTCCGGCAGCAGGAAGTCGTCGTTCAGCTCCCGGCGCGCGCGGCCCGTGCAGATCGTGTCCTGCTTGTTGAAGTGCCGCCAGGCGCCCTTCCCGGTCAGGTCGGGGTAACGCCGGATTTCGATGCGCCAGCCCTGGTCGTCCGTCAGATGCCAGTGGAATTTGTTGAGCTTGAGCCGGGCCATCTGGTCGAGCAGCCCGAGAATCTCCTCCTTGTCGAAGAAGTGGCGGCTCACGTCGAGCATCGCCCCGCGCCAGCCGAAGGCCGGTTCGTCGGCGATCTCCGTACAGGGAATCTCCGCTTCCCGGACTGCGCCGGGCGGGAGCAGCTGCCGCAGCGTGGCGATGCCGTTCGCCGCGCCGCGCGGCGATCCGGCGGTGATGCGGATGCCCGGGCGGGAGACCGAGAGGCGGTAGGCCTCTTCGGCCAGCGACGCCGTATCCGTCGAGAGCGTGATGTCGCCCTCGCCTTCGGCCGTCGTCGCGGTGGCGTAGGGTGCGAGCGCTTCGGCGAGGTACCCGGCCGTCGCGGCGAGTCCGGGCGAGTCGTATCCGATCCGCACCCGTTCCGGCAGCCGGTACGAACCGCTTTTCCAGACCGTTTCGCGTGGTTGGGGAAGCAGCGTCGGAAGTTCCTCGGCCGCCGGAGCCGCGCAGGCGGTGAGTGCGAGACCCGCCGCGAACGATACGGCGGCCCGCAGGATTGCGTGTTCCATGTCTTCCTATCTTTTACGGTCGTAGGATGCGTTCTTTTCCATCGCCGCCGTGTCGTCGTACTGCGTCTGGAGTTTCACCAGCTCCTTCATCATCCGCTCCTGCTCGGCGGCGTAGGCCGGATTTCCGAAGAGATTGTGCAGCTCGCGGGGATCGGCTTCGAGGTCGTAGAGCTCCCACACGTCGATGTCGTCGTAGAAGTGTATCAGCTTCCACCGTTCGTCGCGCACTCCGTAATGGCGTTTCACCATGTGCTCGGCCGGGTATTCGTAGAAATGGTAGTAGATCGACTCTCTCCAGTCTTCCGGATGCCCGCCCCGCAGCAGGGGCAGCAGCGACCGGCCCTGAATGTCCTCGGGTACGGGCGCTCCGGCCAGCTCGAGGAACGTGGGGGCGTAGTCGATGTTCTGGACCATCTCCGCGATCTGTCCCTTCGCACCGCCCGGCATCCGCATCACGAGCGGGGTCCGCAGCGACTCCTCGTACATGAACCGTTTGTCGAACCAGCCGTGCTCTCCCATGTAGAATCCCTGGTCGGAGGTGTACACTACGAGGGTGTTCCCGGCGAGTCCCGACTCCTCGAGGTAGTCGAGCAGCCGTCCCACGTTGTCGTCGAGGGATTTGAGCGTTTTGAGGTAGTCGCGCATGTAGCGGGTGAACTTCCATTCGGCCAGTTCGCGCCCCTGCGGGTTGCGGGCGTAGAAGTCCGCTGCGATCGGCTCGTAGAAGCGGTCCCACGCCGCGCGCTGTTCCGGGGTCATGCGCCCGATCATCGCCTCGTATGCGTCGCTGAGGCGGCTTTTCCGGCCCGGCTGCCGCATTTTGAGGTCGTATATCGGGTCCATGTCGTGGTTCGAGGCGATGGACATCTCCTGTGCGGCGGCTGCCGGACGTCCTTCGTAGTCGTCGTAGAAGGTCTCCGGCACGGGGAACGTGCGGTCCTCGAAAAGCGCGAGGTCGCACGTGTCGGCCATCCAGTTGCGGTGCTGCGCCTTGTGGTGCACCACGAGACAGAAGGGCTTCTCCGGGTCGCGTCCGTGCTCGAGCCACTCGATGCTCTTGTCGGTGATGATGTTCGTGATATAACCTTCGCAGCGCACCGTGTCTCCCGTCTGCCGGATGAAGTCGGGGTTGTAGTAGTCTCCCTGCCCGGGCAGTATTTCCCAATGGTCGAAGCCCGTCGGGAGGCTTTCGAGATGCCATTTCCCGACGATGGCCGTTTCGTATCCGGCCTTGCGGAGGAGTTTGGGGAAGGTCTGCTGCGAGCCGTCGAACACGCAGGTGGTGTTGTCGTAGAATCCGTTCTTGTGCGAATGCTTCCCGGTGAGCATGCAGGCGCGGCTGGGTCCGCTGAGCGAGTTCGCCACGAAGCTGTTCGTGAAGCGCACGCCCTCTTCGGCGATTCGGTCGAGATTCGGGGTCGAGGCGTAGCGGCCGTCGTAGCAGCTCATCATCTGCGACGTGTGGTCGTCGGTCATGATGTAGAGGATGTTCATCGGCCTGCGGGGCGGTTCGGGCTGTCCGCCGCAGCCCGTCAGGGCGGCTGTCGCGAGACCGCCCAGAATGAAGCGGTTGTTGTTTTTCATATCGGTTCTTTTGGGGAAAAGATGCAGGAGCCGGAAAGGCTTCCCGCTCCTGCATCGGTCGGTTGCGTAAAGCGGTTCGGTTCGTGCCGAAAGGCCGTTACTCGTCCATTTCGTTCATGTCCTCGACCCACTTCAGTCCGGTGGCCGGTCCATAGACCTGCGGATCCCAGATGTCTCCGGCGTTCGAGTAGGTGCACTCGCCGTCGTTGCCGTGGCCCGTGGCGTCCTTGAAGACGTAGCCCTGGCCTTCGTCCATCTTCCAGTATCCCAGCAGTCCTTCGCTGTTGGGGTCCACGCTGTTCATGTTGTTCTTGAGCTGGGCCTCGGTGCGCACCGTGTTCCACAGACGGGCTTCGCGGAACGAGATCGTCGAGGTGCAGTACGACGGCTGCGGCAGGAACGAGAAGTGGCGGAAGGTGATCGAGGGCGAGGCCGTGGCCTTGTCGGCCACCAGCGAACCGTCGAGGTAGAGCTTCGTCGATGAGCCGTCGAAGACGATCGCCACGTGCTGCCATTTCTTCGCCTCGCAGGGCGCGGTGGCCGTCACGGCGGGTTTCACCACGGAGTTGATCTGCATCCAGCGGTTCTCCTGGTCGGCGGTCGTCGAGGAGGCTTCGAAGCGCACCCACATGCGGTTGCCCAGTCCGTCCTCGTTGTCGAAGCCGACGATCATGTAGTTGCGGTAGTCGAACGCCTCCTTATACATCATGAATTCGAAGGTGTAGGCCGTGAAGGCGATCGGCGCATCCTTCATGTTCAGGATCACGCGGTTGCGTTTCGTGACGCCGCCGGTCGCATACTCCGAGTTGAAGACGGGGGCCGGAACGATCTTCTTGCGGTTGCAGACGATGAGGAACTGCGAGGCGTCGTCCAGCACGGTCATCCTGCCGTCGAGGCTGCGCAGCGTGACGGGCAGGGCGTAGGTCTGTCCCGAGTCGTCCATCTCCTGCGTGTAGGGCAGGATCTTTATCGCGACGGGCGTCGCCGCCACTTCGCCGGTCCCGATCACGAGCGGGGCTCCGGGAATTTCGTAGCCCGTTTCGGGCAGCAGCGTGTAGGAGGTTCCGTTCAGGGCGTTGAACCGCTCCAGCACTTCCGGGTCGGCTTCGATCCGGAAGGAGTATTCGCCGTCGGCCTTGCCGCCCAGCCGGGCCGTCAGCGACGCGGTGGCTCCGTCGTTGCCGACCTCCACCGTCGAGCTGGTCTCCTTCTGCGCTTCGGCTATGTAGGCTGCGTTGTCGATCGCTCCGAGGTCGGCGTTGTCGCAGCCGAAGGCGGTCGTCAGCAGCGCCGCGCCGGCGAGCAGCGCCCGGCAGCGGCCGTTCAGTATCGTTCTCATAGGTCTTTTCATGGTTTTATTCGTTGGCATTTTCCAGTTCGTTCATCGCGTGGATGGCCTCCCGGTAGTACTTGTAGCAGTCGTTCTTGAAATCGTTCTGCATCTGGTAGGCGCCGAAGCCTCCCTTGCGGTAGCCCGTGTAGGGCTGCCACGTCGCCATGCCGTGCAGCGAGTTGGTCGTCGAACCGTCGGGCAGCACGTAGGTCGTGCCGCCGTTCTTCCACAGGGCCTCCGGCTCGAAGTTCTCGCAGACGATCGTGCGGTTGGTGATCGTCTTCTCGTCGAGCACATCGCTGAAAGCGCCGATTAACGCTCCGAGTCTGGTGTCCAGATTGCTTTGGTAGCTGAGGGAATAGGTTTGCAGGATGTAGTAGTCGAAGTATTCGATCGTGCCGACCGGCATTTTGGCCACCTCGCCGTCCACGATCAGCAGCTTGCCGCTGCCGGATTTCGGGCCGAGGCGTCTGCCGCATTCGTCCACGAACCAGAAGGTCCGCTCGGCGGGAGTCGTTCCGGCGTAGATGTCGCCCTGGGACGGCAGGTCGTTCACGATGTTCCCCTTGTGGTCCGAATAGCTCGGCTCGTAGTCCAGGTCGAGGCCCGTGTATTCGTTTTCCAGCACGACGTCCACCACTGCGCTGGCGTATTTGCGGATCGCGGCTTCGATTTCCGCCGCGTCGGCGTCGTCGGACCAGCCCCAGTAGTGGCGCATCGCCCGGGCGATTTCGTCCTTGCCCGTGATGCCTGCGGTCACCTCGTCGGGCGTGATCGTGCGGCCGATGTCCATCAGCAGGAGTGTCACGACCACGTCGGTCCCCTTTTTCGCCTTCACGGCCTTCGCTTCGGCCTTCTGTTCCTCGGTCAGGTAGAACGAGGCCCAGTTGGCCACCAGGTCCACGCTGTCGGGAATGCCCATCAGGCTCGATCCGGTCGTGGCGGCCTTGGGGTCCCATCCGCCGAACCATCCGAAGGTGATCGAGTGGTCGGAAGCCTTGTAGGCCCGCAGGTTTTCGTAATAGGATTCCGGGAAGCGCTGCGTGAAGTCCTGCGCTTCGGGTTCGGTCCAGTCGTCGCAGGCTGCGAGCGGAGCCGCGGCCAACAGGAGGGCGGACAGTCTTATGATGTTCTTTTTCATTGGAATGGCGTTTTTCGGTTCGTGTGTCAGTTCTGTTTCTTGGCCCACCATACGTCGGTGGAGTATTCGTCGGGACCGCCGAGCAGTTGGATGCCGCCGAGCACGTTCTCCCGGTTGTTGTCGTATTCCGACTGCGGATAGTGCAGGCGGCGCATTCCGCGGTCGCCGTCCACGCTGCCCCACATGCCGCCTGCGGCGCCGAGGTTGTTCACGGCCATCATCATTCTGGGATAGCCCGTCCGGCGGAAGTCGGCCCAGGCCTCGTGGCCGATCATGTGGTTGGCGATCCACTTCTGGGTGATGATGCGCTCCAGCTCGTGTCCGTCGTCGGCCCATTTCACCGAGACGGCCTGGCCGAAGTTCGGCTGGTCGTGCTTCCCCGCGGGGTCGGTGTAGGCGAGTCGGGGCGTCAGCGTCGAGGCGATGTAGCCTTCGTAGGAGGACGAGCAGCCCCACTGCTCGAAGGAGGTCTTCACGCCCGTGTTGTAGAGGTTCTCGGGCGTGTCGCCCATCGCCCAGCCCAGCAGCGCTCCTTCGGCCCGCAGGAACCAGCTCTCGGCGGCGTACATGACCGGCACGGGGTCCGTCTCCGCGAAGAGCGGATAGGAGAAGGAGGCGTAGGTCGTCGGCAGCACGTTCTCGATTCCCGAGCGCACGCCCGCATAGGTCTCGTCGTAGCCCGACTTCGAGAAGTAGGAGCTGCGCCGCGGGTCCTCGTAGGCGTTCATATACATCGTGATGTTGGCGTTCGAGCGCAGGTCCTGCCACGATTCGCTCGTCGCCTGCGTGTAGTAGGGGTTGCGGCGCGAGGTGAGCGTGAATTGCAGGTTCTCGGCGTTGGCGTCGATCAGTCCGTAGGTGTCGATGGCGGCCACGGCCTCCTCGGCGATGCGCTGCGCCTCGGACTCCACGCCGCTCATGCGGATCGCCATGCGCAGCTTGAGCGTGTTGGCGAACTGGATCCACAGGCTGACGTCGCCCTTGTAGGTGCTGATGTCGAAGTCGCTCAGCAGCGAACCGCCGCCGGCCGCGGCGAAGGTGTGGAGCGACTCCATGGCTTCGTCCAGGTCGTCGATCATCGCCATATAGACGTCGCGCTGGCTGTCGTAGGGCACGGAGAAGGTTCCGTTCTGCATCTTCGAGTAGGGGATCGGACCGTAGGCGTCGGTCACGCGCAGCATCGAGGCCACGCGGATGATCCGCGACAGCTCGTACACGGGGCCTTCGCCGCCCGTTTCCGTCATGATCTGGAAGTAGTTGCCGTAGAAGTTCGAGAAGGTGTTCTCGAACAGCGGGTCGTTGAAGTCGTCCGACGGGTTGTAGGTCGCTATGTTCTGGCCCTGGTAGGATTTCACGGCCGATGCATAGCCGCCCAGCTCGTCGCCCAGCAGCACGTCGTGGTACTGCGAGGCGTTCACCTGCACGTGCATCATCCATTCCATCATCGACGGGAAGAGGATGCCCACGCCGACATTGTCGCCCTCGAGGTCCTCGTCCGACGGACGGTAGGGTTTGGTGTTGTACTCTTCGAAGCTGCCGGTGCAGGCCACGGCCGCGAGCGTCGCGCCCATTGCGGTCAGCCGGCCGATCCGGCGGAATATCCGGTTTGTTTTCATTTTGGTCGGGGTTTTAGAATTGTAACTTCACGGTGAATCCGATGTTCCGCAGGCTGGGCAGCATGAAGTAGTCCACGCCCTGCAGGAAGTTGTTGGTGGTCGAGGTGGTCAGTTCGGGATCGAAGGGCGCCTTGTTGTAGATCATCCATAGGTTGCGGCCCACGAGCGAGACGGTCATCGACAGTTTGTCGGCGAACCAGCGCTTGGGCAGCGTGTAGGCCAGCGAGAGCTCCTGCAGCCGGACATTCGTGGCGTCGTAGATGTAGTAGGCTCCGGCGCCCGTGCCCGCGCCGATGGTTTGGTAGTAGTTCTTGGCGTCCACCATGCCGTTGTTCACCCGGACGCCTCCGGCGTCGCGCGCGGCGGCCGAACGCTCCGAGACGCCGTAGTAGTCGAGGAACGCCTCGGTGTTCGAGACGACCGAACCGCCCAGACGGGCCGCGAGCATGACGTTGAGGTTGATGCCCTTCCATGCGAAGCTGTTGTTCCAGCCGATGTTGCCCTTGGGCATCAGACTGGCCACCTTGCGGCGTTCGGTGGTCGTCAGTTCGACCTTGTTGGTGGCCGGATCGACGTAGATGTTGCCGTTGCCGTCGGTGCGCAGCTCGCGGTTGATATACAGGTCGCCCATCGTGCCGCCCTCGTAGAGGATCACCTGCGGCGAACCGGTGTTGCCCAGCGTGGCCTTCTCCAGGTAGGGCATGTCGATAGGCTTGCCGTCCACGGGGCTGATGACGCCGTTGGCGAGCTTGATGATCTTGTTGCGGTTCATCGTGTAGGTCACGCTCGTGTTCCACGAGAAGTCGCGCCATGTGTTATGGTAGCTGAGCAGCATTTCGAGACCCGAGTTGCGGACCTGTCCGGCCTGTACGAGCACCGACGAGTAGCCCGACGTCGAGGAGGGGGTCGATTCGAAGGTCTGGTTGAAGGTGTCCGAACGGTACCACGTGGCGTCGAGGTTGAGCTTGCCGCCGAAGAAGCGGGCGTTGAGGCCCACCTCCCACGACTTGGTCTTCTCGGGCTTGAGGTCGTCGTTCGGGAAGCGGTGGAGCGAATCCCATTCGTGCGTCTGGCCCTTGTAGTTGTAGTAGGGTTTGGTCAGGTAGGCCGCATAGGAGGATCCCACGGCCGAATAGGAGGCGCGCAGCTTGAGGAACGAGAACCATTCGGGCAGCTCGACCATTTCGGAGATCACGGCCGAGAGACCCACCGAGGGGTAGAAGAAGGACTTGTATTTCGAGAAGGCCAGCGCCGATTCCCAGTCGTTGCGGCCCGTCACCGTGAGGTAGAGCATGCTCTTCCACGACAGTTCGACATTGGCGAAGACGCTCTGCGACTGCACGTGCGAGCCGTCCTCGCGCTCCTTGTACGACGTGGTGGAGATGTTGGTGATCGAGAAGAAGTTGGGAATCTTGCGCAGGTCGCCGCCCCAGCCCATGAGGTCCATCTGCACGTCCTTGATCGACCCGCCGACGTTGGCCGTCAGGTGGTAGTCGTCGGCGAAGTAGAGGTCCACGTTGGCGATGGCGTCGGCGTAGATCTGGCGGTCGTTGCGCTTCTCGATGTTGTAGAGGCCCTTTTCGCCCGCGAAGTTGGTGTCGGTTCCGGCATAGCGCTTGTTCGTGATGTCCATGTCGGCGTTGTCCACCTTCACGCGGCCGGTGACGTTGAGCCACTTGGTCACGTCGTATTTCAGGCTCGCGGAGAGCATGTAGCGGCGCTTCTTCGTCTCGTTTATCATCTTGTTCATGATCCAGTAGGGGTTCTGGAACGACATGTCGCCCGAGCCGTAGGTCCAGTTCTGCGTGTAGAGGTTGCGCGACTCGTCCCAGATCTGGTACATGCGCACGTTGTCGAAGTCGTCGCCGCGCGGGAAGAGGTAGAGTGCCGGCAGCGGGTTGAAGTACTGTCCCGAGGAGATCATGTTCTTGTTGTCCTGCAGGATGTAGCTGGCGCCGACGTCCGCCGTCAGTTTTTCGTCGAGGAAGCTGAACGTGTTGCGGAAGGTGAAGTTGTAGCGGTTGTATCCGCTGTTGGGCAGGATGTTGCGGGCGTTGGTCGTCGCCGCCGAGAAGTAGGACTGGTAGCGCTTCGTGCCCGTGGAGAAGGTGAACGAGTTATTGACGTTCGATCCCGTGTTGAAGAATCCCTCCGGATCGAACCGCCGCGAGGTCCTGTCGCCCCAGCTCTGGTACGATCCGGCCACGTTGCCGTAGCGGTTCTGGAAGCGGGGCATCACCAGCGGCGAGGAGAAGGTCGTGCTGTTCGAGAAGCTCACGCTCGTCCGGCCGGCCTCGCCTTTCTTCGTGTTGATGAGCACCACGCCGTTGGCGGCGTCCGAGCCGTAGAGGGCCGCGGCCGAGGGACCCGTCAGCACCGAGATCGACTCGATGTCGTCGGGGTTGATGTCCGCCACGCCGTCCGAACCCACGTAGTTGCCTTGCAGACCGTCGTCGTTCGAGCCGAAGGAGATGTTGGTCATCGGCACGCCGTCGATCACGTAGAGGGCGTTGTTGTCCTTGTAGATGGACTTCGCGCCGCGCATCACCACGCGGGCCGCGCCGCCGACGCCGGCCGCCGAGGCGTTGATCTGCACGCCGGCGACCTTGCCGTTGAGCGAGTTCATGAAGTTGGCGTCCTTGACCGTCGTGATGTCCTCGGCCTTCACCTGCTGCACGTTGTAGGAGAGGGCCTTCTCCTGCCGCTTGATGCCGAGCGCCGTCACCACGACGTTCTCCACGGCTACGGCCGACTCCTGCATCGTGACGGCGATTTCGCTGCGTCCGTTCACGGCGACCTCCTGCGGTTCGTATCCCAGGTAATTGACCAGCAGCACGGGGGCCTGCGTGCCGGACGGGATACGGAGTTCGAAGCCGCCGTTCACGTCCGTGCTCACGCCGATCGTCGTGCCCTTGATGATGACCGAGGCGCCGATCACGGGCAGCCCGCGGGAATCGGTCACCGTGCCGGCTACCGTTTGCGGCGTTTCGTCCGGGATGGCGCCGACCCCCCCCCTTCGTTCCGAGAGAATGATGTTCGAGCCGTTGATTTCGTAGGTCAGCCCCGTGCCTCCGACCATCTGTTCGAGGGCTTCGGCCACCGGCCGGTCCCGAACCTCGACGCTTACCGTCCGGTCGGTGTCGAGATTCTTGTCGTGGATGAACAGGTAACGGGTCTGTTTTTCGATTTCGTTCATCACCTGTTCCATTTTCACTTGCCGCATGCCGATCGTCACGCGTGCGGTCTGGGCCGAGGCGTGCGAGGCCGTCAGGCATGACAAAACCGCGAATAGCGAGATTATCAGGCTTTTTGTATTGCCTGATACTTTTTTCTTCATATCTTTGTCAGTTAAAGGATAATAATTTGGGTTGTTCCGTCAGATGCGAATGGCCGTTATCCTTGCCGCCCGGGGTCGCGCCAACGACTTCGGGCATTTTTTCCGATGGCTTCCGCGATCGGCGGCGACGGCCTCAGAAAGGCTCGTGTTATCTCATAGGCAGGCAGGTTTTAAGGTTCGTGCTATTTTATCGGTAGATGGTTATTTCGTTGGTTTGCGAGTCGTAGGCGTATTCGAAGTCGCAGTTGCGCTGGAGGATGTCGAGGGCGTGCTCGATGCCGTCCGAGATGCGGATTTTGCCGACGGCCTCGAATTGCGGCATCTCTTTCAGCCGCACGTCGAACCGCACCCCGTAGCAGTGTTCGAGACGGTGCAGGAGCTCCTCGAACGAGCAGCCGCTGACCGAGATCAGCCCCTCGGTCCAGAGGTATTCGTTCGGATCGTCGGCCCGTCCGAGCGTCAGCCGTCCGTCGTGCAGCGATACCTTTTCGTTGGGTCTGAGCGTGACCTGCCGCTGCGGGGCGTCGTGCGGCGTGACACGCACGCTGCCCCGCAGCAGGGCCGTCGAGAAGATGCCGTGCTGTTCGTCTGCATTGACGTTGAAGCGCGTGCCGAGCACCTCCACCCGGCAGGCGTAGGTCTCCACGACGAAGGGATGTCCGGCGTCGTGGCTGACGTCGAACAGCGCCGTGCCTTTGAGTCTTACCTGCCGCGTGTCGCCGGCGAAGAGGGCCGGGTATTCGATTTCGGCGCCGGAGTTGAGCCATACGGAGGTTCCGTCCTGCAGGGTCAGGTTGATGCGCTGTCCGGCGGGGACTACCACACGGTTGGTCAGCTGCTCCCAGCCGCGTTCGCGGTGGGCGACGAACCCCCAGCCGACGCCGACCGCCAGGGCGACGACGGCCGCGATGCGTGCCGCGGCGCCCGCCATGCGGCGCAGACGCATTCCGGGGCTGCGTTGCGCGGCTCCGGGAACGGGGGCGAAGAGCAGCAGGGCGTCGAACACGGCGCGTTCGCGGTCGAACGTGCGGCGGTTCTCCTCGTCCGCATCGAGCCATTCCATGAGCCGGCGCTCCTCGTCGGGGCCGGTCTCTCCTCTGAAAAAACGGTACAGAATCTCTTTTTCCATGCTTTTCCCTCCGCCCGCTTTTCGGGGCGTTCATTATAAAAGCACTTCAACAGGGCGGTTTCCCGCGAAAGGACACGTTTTTCGGGAAAATATTTTCAGAATTGCCGCGTGAGGCGTTCCAGCACGGCCGCCGCGAGCACGGCGGGCAGGTAGTCGCGCAGGGCGAGGCGCAGTTTTCCGAGGGCTTTGCCCAGCTCGGTCTCGACGCGCCGTTCGCTGATGCCGTACTGTGCGGCGACTTCGCGGTAGGAGCGTCCCCGGAGCCGCTGTTCGGTGAAGACGCTGCGGGTCAGTTCGGGCATTTCGTCCAGGCAGTCGCGGACGATCCGTTCGACCTCGCCCTCGAACAGCCGTTCGGGATCGCACATCTCCAGCGAGCGGATGCTTTCGCGCAGCACGCGTTGTTGCAACTCCTCCATCTCGCCGTGGGCCCGCAGCCGCACGGCTTGCGCCCGCAGGTGGTTGAGGCATTTGTGGCGGAGCGTCTTGAGGACGTAGGCGGCCGGATTTCCGCCCGTGTCGATGCGGGAGCGGTTCTCCCAGAAATAGAGGAAGGAGTCGGTGGCGAGGTCTTCGGCAACGAGCCGGTCCCGGACATATCCGCGGGCGAATGCGATCAGCCGCGGACGGTATTCGTCGAAAAAACGCCCGAAGTCGTCCGTCGGACCGTATTTGTCGGATAGTTGCATTGCTTTCCCCTCCCCATGACGCCAAGATCGGAACAAATATAGCGATTATTTCCGTTCCGCCTCGTGCGGGACGGGTTTTCATCCGATAAAATAAAAATTGCGGGCGCTCCGGCTCCGTTCTATCGGAACGCCCCCTGTCATCGGATCGAGTTCATCCGGATGCTGGCCTTGACCAGCGCGATGGCCCGGATGCGGCTCATGGCGATCTCCTTGTCGGCGTGGTGCGGATTCTGGCTCACGAGCTTCACCCACCCCTCGCGCTCGGATTTCTGGATATACTTCACGGTGACGTACTCTTCGCCGTCGATGTCGATCGAGAGCAGGTACATGTCGCCCCAGAAGATGTCGTCGATGTCGTTGAGCTGCTTGTAGAGCACGATGTCGCCGCTCTTGAGCAGCGGATACATGGAATCCCCGCGCACGTAGAGCGCTCCGTCGCATTTCGGGAGGTTGGGGATGTGGATGAAATTGACGGGTTTGGCCTGCGTCTGATCGGCGAACAGGGGAACCAGCCCCGCCGTCCCCTCGATCGAGTAGAGAGGCACGCTCTGGAGCGGCAGCGAGTTGTCCGTGCGGTGCATGTAGGCCGTCAGGTCCGGCTCGGCGTTGAACATGCTGCCCCTGCCGGTTTCGATCCATTCGGGGTTTACGTTCAATTCCTGAACCAGGATGTTCCGGTTCCTCGCCGAGAGCCCCGCCTTGCCGGTCTCGATCATCGAGAGGGCGGCTTTGCCTATTCCAAGTCGCTGTGCGAGTTGCTCTTGCGTCATTCCGAGCTGCTTGCGTATCAGTTTTACCCGTTCGTTCATGGTATTCTATCGGAAAATTTTATATCAAAAATTTGAATTTTCGGTTCGAAGGTTCAAATTTTGAATATATCTTTGTCCTGCAAAGTTAAACAATTTGTTTCTGTCTGCAAACTTTTTTGCAAAAAAACGATTCTGTATCAATGAGCTATTCGGTTTCACCTGAACTTTACCGGGAAACGGCGGTCCGTCTGGCGGACGCCCTCGACGGCGGCGGCTACTTTTCGGGATCGGTCCGTTTCGCGTTCGGCGGCATGGAGTGCCGCCTGACGGCCTCGGTCATCGTCTGCCGGCGGCGCGAGTCGCTGCCCGAAGGCGACGTCGATGCCGTTGCGGACCTTGTGCCCGTCTGGTGGGAGTTCCACACCGCGGACGGCGAGGGGGAGGTCGCCAACGACTTCTCGTTTTCCGAAATGAAGGCGTACCTCTGACGCCTTCGTGCTGCGGCTCCTCGCTTCCCGGGCGCGGCGCCGCCCGCCGCAGCGCACTTATCCGAAAAACCTGCCCGTCGCGGCGCCGCGCAAGGGGTTTTTGAAAACAGTTTTCATCGAATGGTCACAATGTCTGTTCCGGCCTCTGCGGAAGGAGATTCCGCAGAGGCTTTCGTATCCGGAGCGGTCTCCGGCTGTCCTTCCTCCGGTGCGGCGGGCTCTTCCGCGGCCGCCCGCTCCGCGGGAACGCTCCTTCCCGGTTCTGCTTCCGGGGCTTCCCGTCCCGCCGCGCCCGCGGGTCCGTCCGGCGGCGGATGCCGCGCCGGGACCGTCCGGTCTGCCGGAGGCGTGCCTCCTTCCGCGGCCGCCCGCTCCGCCGGCCCCGGCCTTTCCGCCTCTTCGTCACTTTCGCCGGAAGAGTCGTTTCCCGGAGGACCGGTGCTGTCCGATGCGGATGCCGCGACGCCTCCGGCGTTCGCCGATTTCGCCCTCGGGGTCTATCCCTTCCTCGACCTGAGGCCTTTCCACCGTGCCTACTACCGGGTGCTGGAGGCCTTCGCCGCGGGGCGCGTCCGGCGGCTGATCGTCACCATGCCGCCCCAGCACGGCAAGAGCGTCGGTGCCACGACGCTCCTTCCGGCCTATGTGCTGGGGCTGGATCCCGACTGCCGCGTGGCGATCGCCTCCTACTCCGGGGCGCTGGCCTCGAAGTTCAACCGCCGCGTGCAGCGGATTCTCGAGTCGCGCGAATACGCCGCCTTTTTCCCCGCTACGACGATCAAGCGCGGCGCCCGGCCGCCGGGCTATATCCGCACGGCCGACGAGGTGGAGGTCGTGGGGCGGCGGGGCGGACTGCTGTCAGTCGGCCGCGAGGGTTCGCTCACGGGCAACCGCGTGGACTGCTTCATCCTGGACGATTTGTATAAGGATGCGCTGGAGGCCAATTCGCCGCTCGTGCGCTCGAACTGCTGGGAGTGGTATACGTCGGTGGTCCGCACACGGATGCACAACGCCTCGCGCGAACTGGTCGTTTTCACGCGCTGGCACGAGGAGGACCTCATCGGCGAACTGCTGGCCCGCGAACCGGTCGAGGAGCTGCGCGAGTGGCGGCAGCTCGACACGCTTCCGCCCGGCGGCTGGCTGCACCTGAACTTCGAGGCGCTGAAGACCTCGCCGCCCACCGAAATCGACCCCCGCGCACCGGGCGAGGCGTTGTGGGAGGAGCAGCACGGCGCCGTGCTGCTGCACTCCAAGCGGCGGCTCGATCCGTTGCAGTTCGAGGCTCTCTACCAGGGGCGACCCTCTTCGCGCGAAGGACTGCTCTACGGACCGCACTTCGCCGAGTACGACGCCCTGCCGCGCGAGATCGTCCGCCGGGCCAACTACACCGACACGGCCGATACGGGCGACGACTATCTCTGCTCGCTTTCGTATGCGGTCGATACCGACGGGGTCATCTACATCACCGATGCGGTCTATTCGCGCGAGCCGATGGAGGTGACCGAGCCGCTGGTGGCCGGGATGCTCGTGCGCTCCGCGACGCGGCAGGCCGCCGTCGAGAGCAACAACGGCGGCCGCGGGTTCGCCCGGGCCGTGCAGGCGCGCGCTCCCGGCGTGCGGGTCGAGTGGTTCCACCAGAGCGGCAACAAGGAGGCGCGCATCCTCTCCAACTCGGCCACCGTGCTGCACCTCGTGCGCTTTCCGCGGGGGTGGGCGCGGGAGTGGCCCGAGCTGTATGCGCATCTGACGACCTACCGCCGTCTGTTCCGCACCAACCGCTGGCACGATGCGGCCGACGTCGTGACGGGCATCGTCGAGCGCGAAACGGCGGGCCGGCGCGGCGGACGGCTGCGGGACATCCGGTTCGTCTGAACGCGGAAACTACCGGGAGTCACGGAAGGGACACGGTGCGTATGTGACCTTTACGTTAAATTGTTCGGAATGTCGGCGGTTTTCATCCGATTTTCCCTACCTTTGAGCGGTTAGTAATGGTTTTTTAATCCGAACTGTAAATGAAAGCACTTAAAATCGGAAACTTATGCGCTTCCGTGCCCATCGTGCAAGGCGGTATGGGCGTAGGCATATCCCTCTCGGGACTGGCGTCCGCCGTGGCCGACCAGGGCGGCATCGGCGTCATCTCGTCGGCCGGGCTGGGGGTGATTTACAACGACTATTCGAAGGATTACCGCGAGGCTTCGGTCTGGGGACTGAAGCAGGAGCTGCGCAAGGCCCGCGAGGCTACGCGCGGCATCGTCGGCGTGAACGTCATGGTCGCCATGTCGAACTTCGCGGACATGGTCCGCACGGCCGTCGCCGAGCGGGCCGACATCATCTTCTCGGGCGCCGGACTGCCGCTCAACCTGCCGTCGTTCCTCACCGAAGGGGCGAAGACCAAGCTCGCGCCGATCGTCTCGTCGGCCCGTGCGGCGAAGCTCCTGTGCCGGAAATGGTTCTCGGAGTACAAGTACGTTCCCGACGCCATCGTGGTCGAGGGCCCCAAGGCGGGCGGCCACCTGGGTTACAAGCCCGAGCAACTGAACGACGAGCACTACGCCCTCGAGACGCTCGTGCCGGAGATCGTCGCCGAGGTGCGCTCCTTCGAGGCCGCCCACGACTGCCATATTCCGGTGATCGCCGGCGGCGGCATCTATACGGGCGAGGACATCTACCGGATCATGGAGCTGGGGGCCGAGGGCGTGCAGATGGGCACGCGCTTCGTCACCACGGAGGAGTGCGACGCCGACCCGGCCTTCAAGCAGAGCTATATCGAGGCGCGCCGGGAGGACATCGAGATCATCCAGAGCCCCGTCGGGATGCCGGGCCGGGCCATTCACAACCGCTTCCTCGACCGGGTGAAGGAGGGGCTCAAGCGTCCGAAGTCCTGTCCGTTCGACTGCATCAGGACGTGCGACGTGACGCATAGTCCCTATTGCATCATGCTGGCCCTCTACAACGCCTTCAAGGGTCGCTTGCAGAACGGATACGCCTTCTGCGGGGCGAATGCTTGGCGGGCCGAGAAGATTCAGTCCGTGCGCGATCTGATGGCTTCGCTGCGTGCCGAATACGACGCCTTCGCGGCCCGGCGGGCGAACTTTTCGCTGCGCGACCGGCTGTTCGGCGCGAAGTGACCGCCCGGCAGCGGCGTCCCGCCCGTTTGCGGGGCGTCCGGCTTCGGTCCGGACCGCGTCGCTGCGGCCGGACACTGCGATTCCACCCCCGTCGGAACCCTTTCCGGCGGGGGTGATCCGTTGTTCCGGGAGGCCCGGCGGCGGCTTTTCCGGGGCGTCATTCCTGCTCGTCGCCCGAGAGAAGCCAGCGGATGCTGTATTGCGGATAGCGGGCGTGGATGCGTTCGGCCAGGTCGCGGCTGATGCCGTTCGCGCCGCGGCGGATGCGGTAGAGATTCTCGCCGCGCGGCAGGCCGATGCGGAGGGCGAAGGCATTGATCGAAAGCCCCGAGCGGCGGATGATCTCCGCGAGGCGTTCCCACTCCGCGAGGCGTTTTTCAGGGGAGGTTTCGTGTTTCATGGCAGTCGGGTTCGGGACCGCGCCGGCGCGCTGAAACGACGGACGCGGACTATTGCCGCTCGCTTCACGGAAGGTTCTGGTAAACCCGACAAGGAATGAGCACATATAGCCCGCGCCGTTATGGCGTAGGATCAAATCCCGTGCCCGTCACGACGCGGGGCCGCAACAGCAGGAATATGTGCCTGACCGCTTGTCAAAAAATTTACCAGATTTCCAAAGTATGGGTGTTAAATGAAAACAAAAACTAAATTAGTGCAAATAAATTCACTAATTTACAGCGTGTTATATAACATTTGATATTTTCTGTTGTTCTCATTCTTTTTAGTTGATTGGTTCTTTTTTGGTGCATTTTTGTTTCTTGTTTGTTCCTCAGTATCGACTTTTATTTGTAGTTTTGCAGCAGATATAACGAGCAAAAGAGGAGGGAATATGCCACGAGTAAAAAAGCCTGCAAAAGTCAAAGAACCTATCCGCTTGCGGATGAAAGAACTGGCCAATGGAAACAAGAGCTTGTATTTGGATATATACCGGAATGGCAAACGGACATATGAGTATCTGCAGATGTATCTTATCCCCGAAACGGATAACAATGCCCGTGTGCGGAACCAAACGACTATGGCGGCAGCTAATGCCATCAAATCGAAACGGATCATTCAACTTACCAACGGTGAAGCGGGTATCGAAACCCGTGAAAAGGTTTTTCTTCTGGACTGGATGGAAACCTACAAAGAGAATCAGGCGAAGCGAGGAAAGAAAGATGGAAACCAAATCCAAGTTACTATCCGCATCTTGAAAGATTATGTTGGAGAACGGGTAACGATGGATCAGATCGACAAGGCGTTCTGTCAAGAGTATATCGACTATCTGCTGACGGAGTATCGCCCCAAAGGGAAACGGGTGTCTAACTTTACGCTTCACACTTATTACCGTATTCTGAACGGAGCTTTGAATGCCGCCGTTCGTGCGGATATTATCAAGTCCAACCCATTTATGAAGATTAACAACTCGGATAAGATACGCTTGCCGGAGAGCAAACGCTCGTATATGACCATTGAAGAGGTTCGGGCACTGATTGCTACTCCGATGAAAAACGAGGCCGTAAAACAGGCCTATTTATTCTCCTGCTTCTGCGGACTACGGATAAGCGACATTATCGGTTTGAGATGGAAAGATATTTTTGTGGATAGAGGACAATACCGTTTGGCTGTTTCCATGCAAAAGACCAAAGAGCCGATTTACCTGCCGCTTTCTCCAGAAGCGTTGAAGTGGATGCCGGAGCGTGGAGGCAAGACCTCAGAAGACCATGTGTTCGACTTACCGAGCCCAACGATGATAAACACGCTTCTCAAGCCTTGGGCAAAAGCGGCTGGAATAGATAAGCGGTTTTCATTTCACACGAGTCGCCATACGTTCGCCACTATGATGCTGACGCTCGGTGCAGACCTCTACACGACCTCGAAACTGCTCGGCCATGCCGACGTGAAGATGACGCAGGTGTACGCCAAAATCATCAATCAGAAAAAGGATGATGCGGTCAATCTGGTAAACGGATTATTCGACTGAAACACGAGCGGTTCTTTGCGTAGGAGCGAACATATATATTTTAGTTTACTTTAGCATCTATATATAAGGGAGAAAACTAAACTAAACCGTTTTCAGATAAACAACTGAAAGAAAATCGGTGGTGAAAGTTTGAGCCAAATACGGGCTTTTGGCACCCTGTATAAAAGGGACAAGCCGTCGATAGGATTGACCTCCCGCCAACGAAAAATATCTCTGAATAGGCTGCGGGGATAGGTTGTTTGATTCGGATATAATTGTTTCGTTTTCCATCTTCTTTCTCCCTCTTGTCGCTTGACTACTGTGCGTGTCGCTGGAGAATTTCCGATGGCAATCCTGTGTCGAACGATACCAACCTGTTTGCCACTTAATAATCAGTCCTGCATTGGACAACGAGATCGCCCCTGCTTGCAGATTGTGTGGCATCCCGCCCGCCGCCGAACGGTGGGAGGGGTATTAGGCTCCCCCGAAAGAAATTTCGTGGCAGACGGGCAAGCCCGTTGGAGAATGGTTGTGGCAAGAACATAACACAATTATTGAAGCGAATTATCGCTAAACTTCCACTTGATTATTCAGGATTTCAACTACGCTTTATCCAAAAAACACAAAAAAATGCAGCCGAATGGCGTTATATTTTTTAGCCAAAAAAGGTAATTTAATTTAGCCACATATGGAAATTCTAAAATATAGTATTATCTTTGCCTTATAATCAGTATATAGATATGAAGACATATAAACCGAGAATTGCGGATAAGGAGTTACAACGAAAGCTGGCAGGTATCGGTGCCGTTTTGATTGAAGGACCTAAATGGTGCGGTAAAACTACAACTGCGGAGCAACAGGCGTCCACAATCATCTACATGGACGATCCTTTGTACAAAGAACAGAATCTCCGTATGGCTGATATAAATCCTAAAGCGTTGTTGGTCGGAGAATGTCCCATATTGGTAGATGAATGGCAACTTGCTCCCAAATTATGGGATACAATCCGCTTTGAAGTCGATCACAGAGAAGGCGAAGGTCTTTTTATTTTAACTGGTTCGGCCGTTCCTGCAAAAACAGAAGAAATTCATCATTCAGGAGCAGGTAGATTTGCATGGCTAACTATGCGTCCCATGAGTTTATACGAGTCGGGGGAATCTTCTGGAGAAGTGAGTTTGGAGGGGATGTTTGAAACTCCAGACAATATAATGGGAATCAATAAATTGTCGCTTGATGATATTGCTTTTTTAATTTGTCGAGGAGGGTGGCCTCGTGCATCATTGCAAACAGGAGATATTGCGCTGGATCAAGTGAAATACTATTATGACGCTGTGACGCGTTCGGACATTTCTCGAGTAGATGGCGTTCGACGCAATCAAGAACGGGCAAAACGATTGATGCGTTCATATGCTCGACATCAAGGTTCTCAGGCTCCCATCAGTACTATTGTAGAAGATATGCGAGTGAATGATGAAGAATCAACGGATGTAAAAACGGTTACTTCTTATATTGACGCTCTGAAAAAAATTTTTGTCATAGAAGATTCTGTTGCATGGAATCCTAATCTGCGCTCAAAGACAGCTATTCGGACATCTGATACCAGGTACTTTGTTGATCCGTCAATTGCTGTTGCTGCTTTGGGTCTTGGCCCAAAGGACCTGATTAATGATCTGAATACAATGGGGTTGTTATTTGAGACACTTTGTGTCCGGGATTTACGCGTATTTGCGAGCGCTTTAGATGGACAAGTTTATCATTTTCGAGACAAGTACGGCCTCGAATGTGACGCAGTTGTTCATCTGCGCAATGGTAAATTTGGCCTTATCGAAATAAAACTTGGCGGAGACCAACTTATAGAGCAAGGCGCAACTACCTTAAAAACATTGGCTGCAAAGATAGATACGGATAAAATGAAAGCCCCGTCTTTCTTAATGGTGTTGACGGCTACAGGAAAATTTGCCTATCGACGTGCAGACGGAGTTTATGTGGTTCCTATTGGATGCTTAAAAGACTAATAAACGATATGACACAGATACAACATAACCAACTGGTCTCATTTATATGGAATATTGCTAACGATGTTCTTGTAAACGTATATAACAAGGGGGATTACCGTAAAGTGATTCTCCCGATGATTGTATTGAGACGCTTCGATGCCGTTTTAGAGGATACGAAAAAAGAGGTTTTAGCGATGAAAGAACGCTTAACCGCAGCCAATATCATTCAACAAGACGAAGCATTGTGTGCTGTTGCTGGACAAGCATTCTGCAACAGTTCTCCATTTACGCTCAAAGATTTGAAATCAAGGACCAATTCCCAACAATTAAAATTGGATTTCATTGCTTATTTGGATGGTTTTAGTGCCAATGTTCAGGACATTATTACGAAATTCAAATTTCGCAATGAGATAGATACACTGGTCGAAGGCGGCGTATTGGGGTTGCTCATCGAAAAATTTGTTGACAATAGAATCAATTTAAGTAATCGTCCTGTCATATTTGATGATGGCTCTGTGCGTCTGCCAGCTCTTGACAATCATTCTATCGGTACCGTCTTTGAGGAGTTGTTACGACGATTCAACGAAGAAAACAATGTAACCGAAGCGGGAGAGCACTTTACACCTCGTGATATTGTTACATTGATGGCTGAAATTGCATTTGTTCCCATCATGGATAAAATTACCGACAACTCTTATTTGATTTATGACGGGGCTTGTGGTACCGGAGGTATTCTATCCGTAAGCGAAGAACGCTTTCAGCAACTTGCCGAAGCTCGCGGCAAACGTATTAATACGCATATTTTTGGTCAAGAATTACAGCCGGAGACCTATGCGACATGCAAATCGGATCTCCTTATAAAAGGAGACGGAGAAGAAGCAAATAATATCTCGTTTGGTTCGACCATTTCCGAAGACGGTAAAGCGGGTATGAAGTTCGATTTCTGCATTTCCAATCCACCATTCGGGACTCCTTGGAAACGAGATTTGGAGAATTGGGGATTGAAAGATAAAAAGGATATTACCGATGGTAGATTCCTGATAGCATACGATGGAAATCCGGCCTATTCATTGGTTCCTAATATTGGTGACCCCCAAATGTTATTTTTGGCGAACAATATTAGTCGAATGAAGGATACCACCGAGTTGGGAACTCGTATTGTTGAAGTCCATAATGGTTCGTCGCTTTTTACCGGTAATGCAGGAGGCGGTGAGAGTAACTTACGGAGATATATTATCGAAAATGACCTTTTGGAGGCTATTATTGCTGTTCCCGAGAAGATGTTCTACAATACAGGCATTGGAACTTTCATTTGGATTGTCACGAACCGTAAGGAATCCCGAAGGAAAGGGAAAATTCAATTGATTGATGCTACCGGTCTGAAATCACCTCTTCGTAAGAACCTCGGTGAGAAAAATTGCGAATTTACGCCGGAAATCAATGAACAGATACTTCGGGCTTATATGGATTTTGAAGAGACGCCTATCAGTAAGATTTTCGACAATTCCGAATTCGGGTACTGGGAAATCACGGTTGACCGTCCTAAACGTGACGAACAAGGCGTTATCGTCAAGAACAAACGAGGTAAAATCGAAATCGACAAGACGTTACGTGATAAAGAACAAGTTCCACTGACCTATGAAGGAGGTATCGAAGCTTTTGTTCGGAACGAGATTCTTCCATATACGCCCGATGCCATTGTCAATACGGACAATTATGTAATTGGTTATGAATTGAGTTTCACCAAATATTTCTATAAGCCCAAGCAGTTGCGAACGCTCGATGAGATTCGTGCAGACATTCGAGCTATAGAGGAATCGACAAAAGGATTATTGGATAACATATTAAATGAATAAACAATGGCAAACAAGACTTTCAATATATATTGCGACGAGAGTACCCACATGATACATGACGGGCATCCGTTTATGATTCTTGCGTATGTAAGCATTGCATATCCACAGATCAAAATGGCCAAAGAACAAATAAAGTCGATTAAGGCGAAATATCATTATGATGGCGAATTAAAATGGACAAATGTCCATGAAGCTACCTATCCGATGTATAAAGAAATTGTTGAATATTTTTTTATGACGGACATGAAGTTTCGTGCTGTAATCATAGACAAGTCACAAATAGACGAAACCCGTCCGGATTATACATTCAATGATTTTTATTTCAGAATGTATTACCAACTTTTACATCAGAATAGTGACTTGGAGAATAACTACAATGTCTATTTTGATATTAAAGACACATGCAGTCATCTTAAATTGCATAAATTGCAGGAAATCCTGCATTGGAACACAGCGATAAGGCATTTCCAATTTATGCGGTCTCATGAAAGTTGTTTCATGCAACTTGCCGATATTCTAATGGGAGCAATCAACTACAATCTACGCATGGAGCGAGGGGATATTGAAGGTAAGGTTCTGGCTAAAAAGAAAATTGTAGACAGGTTGAAGGAGCACACCAATATTTCAAGAACATCACCGCTGTCTAACAAAAAATTTAATCTGTTTTTTATTAGTTTGAAATAATATGCCTTTTAATTTACTCAAGCGTTATCCCGACCTTCTTGAAATAGGTCATATGTCTCCCATTGAACGGACACAATCGCTCAGAGGGGTATATCAGCGCGACATTGAAAATAATGATAGATTTTATTTTCTTGGGAAGAGAATATATCCGATTAAAAGTGAAGGGCAGATTGATATGGACCGACAATTTATCCATCTGACATGTGAAGAAATAAATGAAGAGGATGAGAATGGCCATGTCGTACCGCGTCGTATTTTCGACAAATATCGTTCTGAACGATTACATTGGATAAAAACCCATACGGATGAAGCGACAAATGAGAATGGCATCGAGATATTTAGTCTTGTAGAACGAGACCGCCGGAAACGCATGGATGTGGTTCGCACATATATTTACAATAAAAAACAGAAGTACGTTATTGTTTTTGAACCTCAAAAACGGAACGGTGCATCATACTATCTGCTAACGGCATATTATCTGAACAAAGAATATGGAGTCAAACAAATAGAGAATAAGTTGAAGAAGAGACTGGACGAGGTATTATAAAACGCAAGGCTCAGATTTACATCGCGGTAAACCGAGCCTCGAAACTCTTTCTATTTATAGATGAGCGTTGCAAAGATACAACAAAGAACGTTCCAAAGCAAGAGAATCCGGGTTTTTATTATAGAAAATCACAATATATGTCAAAAGCATATCCAACATATAAGGACAGCGGTATCGAATGGCTTGGTCAAATTCCAACTCATTGGGACCTGCTCCGGAATAAAATATTTATAACGGAGCGTGATAATGTCGTAGGGCAAGATGCTTACAAATACACGTTGCTATCGTTAACAAAACAAGGTGTCATTCAGCGTGATATAGAAAGCGGGAAAGGTAAATTTCCCAAGGAATTTGACAATTATAAAATTGTTGAATCCGGGAATATTATTTTTTGCTTGTTCGATGTTGATGAAACTCCTCGTACTGTTGGATTGTCATCAATAGATGGCATGATAACAGGGGCATACAATGTTTTTTCAATCAAAGGTATCAATAGCCAGTTCTACTATTATTATTTTCTTGCTGTTGATGAAGCAAAAGCATTGAGACCATTGTATTCTGGATTACGTAAGGTCGTTAAAACAGAACGTTTTGCAGGATTGCGTATTCCCGTTCCTCCCGAAGAGGAACAACGGCAAATTGTTGCCTATCTGGATTATAAGTCAAACAAGATAAACGAGCGTATATGTCAGAGAGAGAGAGAGTTACAAACTCTATCTGAATTAAAGCAGGCGGAAATTGCCGCCGTTGTTACCCGTGGTCTCGATCCCAATGTCCCGATGAAAGAGAGCGGAATCGAATGGTTGGGAAAAATTCCGGCTCATTGGGAAGTTCGTAAAATAAAGAATTGTTTACAAGAAAGGAGTGAAAAGGGATATCCTAATGAACCAATTTTATGTGCTACACAGTCAAGAGGGGTAATACCTCAAGATATGTATGATAACAGAGTTGTAGTTGTAAACAAAGATTTTGATAAACTTAAATTGGTAAAGAGTGGTGATTTTGTGATTAGCCTTCGTTCGTTTCAAGGAGGTATAGAGTATGCTTACTATCAAGGTATAATTAGTGCCGCATATACAATATTGACACCAAAGGATAAACGTAACAGTGAATATTTCAAACATTTATTTAAATCGCATGATTTTATTCAGTTGTTACAAACGTGTGTTACAGGTATTCGAGAAGGGCAAAATATCAATTATGCAATGTTAGCAAAGCATTTTATTCCTATTCCTCCTATTGAAGAACAGCAAAAGATCGTACTGTATATTAAAAATCGACTATATGTTATAGACGAATATATCGCAAAGCTTAAGGCGGAAATCAATTACCTGCAAGAGTATAAGCAACGTCTAATTTCTGATGTTGTAACAGGAAAAGTCGATGTCAGAAGAGTAGAAATACCAAGCAAAGAATAAGAATAAAAAGGAGAAATATTATGGCAACAGATATCAGCGAAGCCGGTTTGGAGAAGATAATATCCGACTATCTGGTCGATGTGAATGGTTACGAGCTCGGCAAGGCTGCCGAGTTCAGTAAGGAGTATGCGCTCGATGAAGGGCGGGTATTACGGTTCCTGCAAGCCACACAGCCCGAAAAGGTGAAAGCCGCACATATTCTGGATAGTGAGTATGAGCGGAACAAATTTTTTGTCAGTCTGCGCAAGAAATTGGGCGAGGCTGGGATTGTCGACGTTCTTCGCAACGGTTTCAGATATCTGGCTTATAAATTCGACCTTTACTATTCTACACCCTCGGAACAGAATCCGATGGCGAAAGCGTTGTATACCCGAAACATTTTCAGTGTCACGAGGCAGGTGACCTATTCCAAGGAATTTCCCCGATTAGCTTTGGATTTGGCTATCTTTATAAACGGCTTGCCAATCGCCACATTTGAACTGAAAAACAGACTAACCAAACAAAATGTCGATGATGCGGTCAATCAATACATGAATGACCGCGACCCGAAGGAGTTGATTTTTAACTTCAAGCGATGTGCAATACATTTTGCGGTCGATGACAACGAGGTGAAAATGTGTACACGGTTGTGCGGTAAGGTATCTTGGTTCCTGCCATTCAACAAGGGGAACAATGGTGGAGCTGGCAATCCGCCTAATCTGGATGGCATCAAGACCGATTATCTTTGGAAAGAGATTCTGACCAAGGAATCGTTGTCGAATATTTTGGAGAATTATTCGCAGGTGGTCGAGAAAATCAATCGGAAGACGAACAAGGTTGTCGGCGAAACCATGATTTTCCCACGTTATCATCAATTGACGGTGGTTCGCAAACTGTTGGCCGATACCCTTCGGAATGAAGTGGGGAAACGCTATCTGATTCAACACAGCGCCGGGAGCGGCAAATCGAATTCGATTGCATGGCTGGCATATCAGTTGGTCAAACTGGAGAAAAGTGGAAAGACCTTTTTCGATTCAATTATCGTGGTTACGGACCGTGTGAATCTTGATCGACAGATTCGGGATACAATCAGACAATTCATGCAGGAGCGGAGCGTTGTTGGCTGGGCCGACGACTCTTCCACACTCGGTTCGCTACTTAATGCGGGAAAGAAGATAATTATTACAACCATTCACAAATTCCCGTTCATTTTGTCGAGTATAGGCACGGAAAATAAGGACAAACAGTTTGCTATCATTATCGATGAAGCACATTCAAGCCAGACGGGAAGCCTGTTTGCCAAGATGAATATGGCCGTTTCGGGAAATGTATGCGACGACGAGGAAGATATCGAAGATAAAATCAACAAACTTATAGAAGGGCATCGGATGGTCCGAAATGCCAATTATTACGCATTCACTGCAACACCCAAAAACAAGACTTTGGAGATGTTTGGAGATGCGATACCGCAGCCTGACGGGCAAATACGACATGTGGCTTTTCATACCTATTCAATGCGTCAAGCGATTCAGGAACGATTTATTCTGGATGTGCTGGAGCATTATACCCCGGTATCGAGTTTCTATAAACTTGTGAAAAAAACGGAAGATGACCCGTTGTTCGACAATGAAAAGGCACAAGCCAAACTCCGTGCCTATGTTGAAGGTGATCGAACTACAATCCACCACAAAGCGGCAATTATGGTCGAGCACTTCCATACGAATGTCATCAGCAAAGGGAAAATAGGAGGACAAGCTCGTGCAATGGTCGTGACCAGCAGTATCGAACGAGCTATAGATTACTATTTTGAATTTTGCCGATTGCTGGAAGAACGAGGAAGCCAGTATAAAGCCATAATCGCATTCTCCGGAGAAAAGGAGTTGCCAAATAAATACAAGGAGTACGGAAAGATGACCGAAGCCTCGTTGAATGGATTCCCGAGTGCAGAGATCGAAGATCGCTTCAAGAAAGACCCCTATCGTTTTCTTATTGTTGCCAATAAGTTCCAGACGGGCTATGATGAACCTCTGCTTCATACGATGTATGTAGACAAGATTCTGACGGATATCAAAGCCGTACAAACTTTGTCTCGACTCAATCGGGCCCATCCCCAAAAAAGAGACACATTTGTTCTCGATTTTGCCAATAATCCGGAAGACATTAAAAAATCGTTCCAGCGTTATTATAAAACGACTGAATTAGCTTCGGAAACCGACCCTAATAAACTCAATGACCTTATTGCCGAACTGGAAAAACATCAAGTATATACGGCTGAAGATGTCGAACGTTTGGTGGGATTGTTCCTTGGTGCGTCGGATCGTGAAATGATTGATTCGATTTTGGATACATGTGCCGAGAATTACAAGACTTTGAATACCGATTCACAGGTAAAATTCAAGAGCAGTGCCAAAAGTTTTATCAGAACCTATGCCTTCTTGGCTGCCATATTGCCTTTTGGAAGTGCGGAATGGGAAAAGTTGAGTATTTTTCTCAATTTGCTTATTCACAAGCTGCCGACTCCGGAAGGAGATGATTATACAGAAGGGTTACTTGATGCTGTGGATTTCAATAGCTACAAAAATACGATTCAGGAAGAACAACGTATTATTTTGGACAATGAAAAAGCGGAAGTCCAAGCCATTCCCGTAGGACGGAGCGGAGGCATTACATCCCCGAATCTTCAGTCGCTGACAACGATTTTGGAAGAGTTCAACACTCGATTCGGAAATATTCCCTGGACGGATTCAGATCGTATCCGCCAACAAATCGCTGCTATTCCCGAAGAGGTTGCTAAAAATGAGGCTTATCAGAATGCAATTCGTAATTCTGATAGAGCGGTTGCGAGAATTGAAAGCGACAAAGCATTGATGGCGATTATTCTTAAATCAATGACTTCAGGGTTGGAACTCTACAAGGAATACCAAGATAATCCATCATTTCAACGGTGGCTACAGGAGTTTGTTTTTGAAAGGACATATAATCAGAATCATTAATATTGAGTAGAGACTATGTAAGTATAATACAGCGAAAAGAGAAAAAGACGAGCTTTACTTTATTCCCATCTTATATATATTCATTAAAGTAAAGTCAAACAAAGGGAAAAAAGATGGCTGCGCCAAAACTTATTGGTTACAGCCATTTTTCTTTTGGCTGCATTGTTGAACAAACTGAAAAAATTCAGTTTACTTTAGTCTATTAGCTCTATATATAAGCTAAACCAAAGTAAACTATATTTAGATAGGCATATTTGCTTGTCAGTATGCCTATGGCTATTACGGTAAAAGCGGTTTTGGTTGCCAATAAAAGGGAAGCACAGGCTGAAGAGAGATCGGGAGTTTTTCTTTTTTGGCTGCAAGTATGTTTATCAATAAATGTCTCTTGGAGCAGAGAGAATAACTGCTCACAGTAAAGCTCGGATTCCTTGTGCAAACAAGTGAAAGGAATGAAACCTAATGAAAATAGAAAAGGTCTGAATTTGCTTTAATTGATTGTTTTGTTCCTGTGTTGTTTTTTTAATTAAAGGAGTGAAAATAGTAAAATGTTGATTATATGTAAATTATATATGAGAAATCTCCATTAATTTCAGATTTACCAGATTTTCCGTGCAGCCAAGCCGGTCCGCCACTGCGGACTTCGAAGCAAAGGTACGAAAAAAATCCGGATGCCGAAGCATCCGGACCGTGTGCGGCGTGAATGGGCCCGGCTACATGTTCTCCAGCCGGGCGGCGGGCGAAACGTCGAGCGAGGCCACTTCGCCCAGCTTGTAGCGGTAGTAGCCCGCCATGGCGATCATCGCGGCGTTGTCGGTGGTGAACTTGAATTCGGGCAGGAACGTGCGCCAGCCGCGCCGGCGGCCCGTCTCGGCGATGCCGTCGCGCAGGCCCGAGTTGGCCGAGACGCCGCCGGCGATGGCGATGTCGCGGATGCCCGTCTCCTTCGAGGCGCGCACGAGCTTGTCGAGCAGGATTTCGACGATGGTCGTCTGCAACGAGGCGCAGAGGTCGGCCTTGCGGCGTTCGACGAACCCCGGGTCGGAGGCCACGGCGTCGCGCAGCGTGTAGAGGAACGAGGTCTTCAGCCCCGAGAACGAGTAGTCGTATCCCTCGACATGGGGCCGTGCGAAGCGGAACGCCTTCGGGTCGCCCTCCCGGGCCAGGCGGTCGATCACCGGACCGCCCGGGTAGGGCAGCCCCATCACCTTGGCGCACTTGTCGAACGCTTCGCCCGCGGCGTCGTCGATCGTCGTGCCGATGATCCGCATTCGGGTCGGGGAGTCCACGCGCACGATCTGCGTGTGCCCGCCGCTCACCAGCAGGCAGAGGAACGGGAATGACGGGTGGGGCAATTGCCGGTCCGGCAGGTCGATGAAATGCGAGAGGATGTGTCCCTGCAGGTGATTGACCTCGACCATCGGGATGTTGCGGGCGATCGACAGCCCCTTGGCGAACGACACGCCCACGAGCAGCGATCCGACCAGTCCGGGGCCGCGCGTGAAGGCGATGGCGTCCAGCTCGTCGGCCGTGACGCCGGCCTCCCTGAGCGCCGTATCCACCACGGGGACGATATTCTGCTGGTGGGCCCGCGAGGCCAGCTCGGGGATCACGCCGCCATACTTGACGTGCACGGCCTGCGAGGCGATGACGTTCGACAGCAGGACGTTGCTGCGCAACACGGCCGCCGAGGTGTCGTCGCACGAGGATTCGATGCCGAGAATTGTAATATCCATCCGGTTTTTTACGTGTAATTTTAACTTTTTGGTTAACTTTGCGAGTTATATACGGGAATCCGATTGCGCAAAGTTATAAAAATATTGGGAAAGGTGTTATCCGCGGCGGTTTTGTTGCTGATAATCCTTCCCGTGGCGCTTTCGCTGCTGCTCGACATTCCCGCCGTCCAGAACTATGCCGTGCGCCGTGCGGCCGCTCTCGTCTCGCAGCGGCTGGGAACGGTCGTGCGCGTGGGCCGGGTGGACATCGGGCTGTTTTCGAAGGTGCGTGTCGAGGATTTCTACGTCGAGGACTACGGCCGCGACACGCTCCTTTACGTGGGGCGTCTGGATGCCTACGTCACGGGCTTCGGCCTGTGGGGCGGGGGCGTCGAGCTGAGCCGCGGGGAGATCGCCGACGCCAGACTGCATCTGCACCAGATGCCCGACGGCGAAATGAACATCAAACAGATCGTCGCGCGCCTTTCGAATCCCGGCCGGAAACGGAAGGGCGAGTTCCGCCTCTCGCTGAAGAGCGCTTCGATCGAGAACATGGAACTTTGCCTCGACCGGAACGAGGAGCGCAATCCTCCCTACGGAATCGACTTTTCGCACCTGCACCTGACGCGGCTCGACGCCCGGGTGGACGATTTCACCATCGACGGACAGGCCGTCTATACGACCGTCGCCTCGCTGTCGGCGCGCGAGAAGAGCGGCTTCGTGCTGGATCACCTCTCCGGGCGGTTCTATCTCACGCAGGGCTGCCTGGGCTTCGAGCAGGCCCGGATCGTGACGCCCGGGTCGGACATCCGGATTCCCTACGTTTCGCTGGCCGGCAACTCGTGGGCCGACTACCGGGACTTTCTCGGCCAGGTGCGCATCGACGCCGCACTGCGCGATACGGAGGTTTCGACCGACGACGTGGCCTACTTCGCTCCCCGTCTGCGCGACTGGCATTTGACTTTCAGTGAGATAGATGCCCGGGTGGCGGGCGTCGTCTCGGACTTCTCGGGCGAGATCCGCCGGATGCGCATCGGCGACAGCACGACGCTCGCGGCCACGGCTTCGCTGCGGGGGCTTCCCGACATCCGGAAGACGCACTTCGACCTCGAGATTCCCGACCTGCGGACTTCGGCCGCGGCGGCCGACGACCTGGCGCGGCGCATCGCCGGAAAGTCCCTTCCCGCGTCGCTCGCCCCGGTGCTGGACCGGGCGGGCGACATGCGTCTGAACGCCCGTTTCCGGGGACTGCTCTCGTCGTTCGACATGCGGCTGGGGGCCGGGACGGCGCGGGGCGACGTGACCTGCGACCTGCGGATGAGCCCGCTCGAAAAGGGCCGCAGCGCGATCCGGGGCGAGGTCTCGGCGCGCGACGTGCGCCTCGGGGAGCTCACGGGACACGGGGAGCTGCTGGGCGACGCGACCCTGTCGGCCCGGATCGACGGGGTGGTGGGGCGCGGCTATGCCGACGCCCGCGTGGAGGGGTGCGTCGGGCGCTTCGGCTTCAACGGCTATGTCTATGACTCGCTGCGGCTCGACGGGCGCCTGCGCAACCGCGAGTTCGACGGCCGCATCACGGCCCGCGATCCCAACCTCGATTTCGACTTTTTCGGACTGGTGGACCTCAACGATTCGGTTCCGCGTTACGACTTCACGATGCATCTGCACCACGCCGACCTGGCGCGGCTCCGGATCAACCGCCGCGACTCCGTCTCGCAGCTCTCGGCCCGTATCGTGGCCAAGGCCGGCGGGCGGTCGCTCGACGACCTGAACGGGCGCATCCGGATCTCCGACGCCCGCTACCGCTACAACGACAAGGAGATACAGGCCTCGAACGTCACGGTGACGGGCGAGAACTCCGACGCAGGCAAGTTCGTCGAGCTGCGTTCGGATTTCGCCGACGTCACGTTCCGTTCGCGGACCAGCTACCGCACCGTCTTCGAGTACCTGCGCCGCAGCGCGCGCCGCTACCTGCCCGTGCTGCGCGGCGGGGCGTCCGATGAGGAAACTCCGGGAGCCGTGGCCGCCGCGCCCGACGACTTCTCGCTGCTCTCGGTCGATATACGCAATATCAACCCCGTGGCCGACGCCGTGGCCGCGGGATTGCAGATCGCCGACGGCACGTCGCTGCGGCTGCTCTTCAACCCGGCGAGCGACCGGCTCTCGTTCAAGGCGTCGTCCGAATACGTCGAACGCCGCCGGATGCTGGCTACACGCCTCAGTGTCAATGCTTCGAACCGCGGCGATTCGCTCACGGTCTATGCCTCGGCCGAGGACCTCTACGCCGGGATGCTGCACCTGCCGCACCTCTCGGTGACGGGCGGTGCGAAGCAGGGGCGCGTACAGCTTTCGACGGGCTTCATGGACACCGTGCGCAAGGTCTCGGGACTGATCGGCGTCCGCGCGGGCGTTCTGAGCGAGGAGGGCGACTTCGGCCGCGTAATCGGTCTGCGCATCCTTCCGTCGCACATTACGCGGGGGGAGAAAACGTGGCAGATCTTCGCGCACCGGATCCGCATCGACACGGCGCACGTGTCGATCGACCGCTTCTTCATGATGAACGACGAGCAGGAGCTGCTCATCGACGGCGTGGCTTCGCGCAGCCGCGCCGATTCGGTGACCCTCTCTCTGCGCAACTTCGACCTTTCGACCTTCACGCAGGTCGCCGAACGCATGGGCTACGCGATCGAAGGGCGCACGAACGGCGCGGCGACGATGAAATCGGTGCTGCGCGGCGCCGAGATCACGGCCGACATCCTCTTCGACAGCGTGCGGGTCAATGACATTCCGGCGCCGCCGCTGCGTCTCGCTTCGCGCTGGGACTTCGCGCGCAACCGGGCGGGGGTGACCGTCTCCGACCGTCTTCGGCGCGATACGCTCGTGCGGGGGTTCTATGCGCCCGACCGGGCGCGCTATTACGCCCGTCTGACGGCCGACAGCCTCGACATGGCGCTGCTCGACCCGCTGCTCTCGGGGGTGATCTCCTCAACGGCGGGGCGCGCCTCGGCCGATCTGGTGTTGCAGGGCGAGGGACGGAAGGCCGACCTCGGGGGCGAGGTGCGTGTCCGGGACCTCCGCACGACGGTCGATTACACGCAGGTTCCCTATACGATGCCGGAGGCGACGGTGACGGTCCGCAACAACCGCTTCCGGGCCTCCGGCGTTCCGGTTTTCGACGCGCAGGGCAACCGCGGGCGGTTCGATCTGGACCTCGATCTGACGCACTTGTCGAACATCACCTTCGACGTGCGCGTGGCGCCGCAGCGGATGCTCGTGCTCAATACGACCGAGGCCGACAACGACACCTTCTACGGCCGGGTCCACGCCACCGGCGACGCCCGCATCACGGGCCGCAAGGGGGTGGTGAACATGGACATCACGGCCTCGACGGACGACGATTCGGACTTCTTCCTGCCGCTGTCGGGCAAGTCGAACATCGCCAACGCCGATTTCGTGGTTTTCGAGCGGCCCGAGAGGAAGGACACGCTCGACGCCGTGGCGCGCCGCAAGCTGACCTTCGAACGCCGCCACCGCCAGAAACAGACCGCCGCCGGCCGGATGAACGTCGCCCTGGCGCTCGACGTGCGGCCCAATGCGGACGTCGAGCTGACGCTGGCGGGCAATACGCTGAAGGCCCGCGGCGAGGGGACGCTGAACTTGCAGATCGACCCCCGTTCGAACATCTTCGAAATCTACGGCGACTACACGCTGACCGAAGGGAGCTTCCAGCTCTCGCTGCAAAATATCATCAGCAAGCGGTTCACCATCGAGAACGGCTCCTCGATCCAGTGGACCGGAGCGCCGATGGACGCCCTGCTGGACATCGACGCCGTGTACAAGCTCAAGGCGTCGTTGCAGCCGCTTCTGCAAGGCACGACCGACAACCTCGGGGGCAGTCGCTCGGTTCCCGTCGAGTGCGTCATCCACCTCGGGGAGCGGCTTTCGAATCCGAGCATCGGCTTCGACGTCCGCGTGCCCGGGTCCGATCCGGAGACGCAGACGGTCGTGGCCAACGCCCTCTCGACGCCCGAGACGGTCGATACGCAGTTCGCCTACCTGCTGCTGTTCAACAGCTTCATGGCCGAGAGCTCGTCGCTGGCCTCCTCCAATATCGGCAGTTCGGTATCGGCCGCCACGGGCATGGAGTTTCTCTCGAACATGGTCAGCAGTTGGTTCTCGTCGCTCGGCTACGATTTCCGGATCGGCTACCGGCCCAGGTCGGAGCAGGCGAGCGACGAGGTGGACTTCGGCATTTCGAAGAGCCTGATCAACGACCGGTTGTTCGTCGAAGTCGAGGGCAACTACCTGCTCGACAACAAGCAGGCCGTGAACGGCTCCATGTCCAACTTCATGGGCGAAGCCTATATCACCTACCTGATCGACCCGGCGGGGACGCTCAAGCTGAAGGCCTTCACGCAGACCATCGACCGCTTCGACGAGAACCAGGGCCTTCAGGAGACCGGCATCGGTATCTATTTCAAGGAGGATTTCGACAATCTGCGCGACCTGCGGCAGCGTATCCGGGCGCGTTTCACGAACAGGGAGCGCCGGGCCCGGCGGCAGGCCCGGCGGGCGGCGCGCGCCGCCGAACGGGCCGCTGCGACGTCTCCGGACGACGATCCGCGGCCCGAAGAGTGCGACGAACCGAATCCCGCGGAGGACGGGGATTTTTATTCGTGGCTGCCGGCGGGGCGGGGCGGCGCTTCGGAGACGCCCTGTCCGCCGGGAGGAACGGACCCGGCGGAGGCGCCTGCCGCATTCCGCCTTCCCGCAGGGACGGCGGCCTCGCCGGACGGCGGTTCTCCGGGATCGGAGGCGGGGCAGCGGCCGGAGGCGAATACGGCCTGCCGGGAGCCGCGGCGGCGGAGCGCGGACGACGGACGAAAGGTTGCAAACTAAATACAAATTCAAATAAATTTTCAGATCTGTTATGATGACATTTTTGCAGGCTGCCGAAGCGGTGGCCGTAAGTGAGGAGACCCGCATGGGCTTGTGGACGTTGTTCGTGAAGGGCGGCTGGCTGATGTGGCCGCTGCTGGCGCTGGGCGGCGTGACGATCTTTATCTTCGTGGAGCGTTTCATGGCCATCCGCAAGGCGTCGGTGCTGGACATGAACTTCATGAACCGCATCCGCGACTACATTTCCGACGGCAAGATCTCGACGGCCGTCAATCTCTGCCGGAAGACCGACACGCCGATCGCCCGCATGATCGAAAAGGGCATCGAGCGCATCGGACGGCCGATGGGCGACGTGCAGGCCGCCATCGAGAACGTCGCCAACCTCGAGGTATCGAAGCTCGAGAACGGCCTGCCGTTCCTGGCCACGATCGCCGGCGGCGCGCCGATGATCGGTTTCCTGGGTACGGTGCTCGGCATGGTGCAGACCTTCATGGACATGTCGGCGGCGGGCGGCACGGTGGACCTCGGGCTGCTGGCCAGCGGCATGTACGTGGCGATGGTCACCACGGTGGGCGGTCTGATCGTCGGCATCCCGGCCTACTTCGGCTACAACTACCTCGTGGCGCGCATCGAGAAGCTGGTGTTCCAGATGGAGGCCAACTCGATCGCCTTCATGGATATTCTGAATCAACCCGTTCAAAAATAAGGTATTATGGCAATCAAACACGGTTCGAAAGTCGATAAGTCGTTTTCGGCTTCGTCCATGACCGACCTGATGTTCCTGTTGCTGCTGTTCCTGCTGATCGCCACGACGCTGATCAACCCCAACGCCCTGAAACTGATGCTGCCGAAAAGTTCCAACCAGCTCAAGGACAAGGCGATCACCACCGTCTCGATTCAGGATTCGGGCCGCGGCAAGTACCGCTACTACGTGGAGATGCAGGAGGTCGGCTCGATCGACGGCGTGGAGCGGACGCTCAGGACGCGCCTCGACGGGCAGAAGGAGCCCACCGTGTCGCTCCATTGCGACAAGACCGTCGCGGTGGACGAGGTGGTGAAGGTGATGAACGTGGCCAAGGACAACAACTACAAGCTGATCCTGGCGACGACTCCGAGATAGCCGGGCGGGTTTGCGGACCGGTCGGTTGCATCCGCGGCCTGCGGCTGCGTTTGCGAATCCGGCCCCGCCCCGAATCCCTTCCCCGGCGGGAGCTTATGTGCCGCGAGGCGGCGAAAGACGTTTCCGAAATATTGGTGAAATTACGGTTATGTATTATTACGATCCCGACAATAAGAATCCTCGACGGTGGGCGATGATCGCCGCGGGGGCTTACGCGCTGCTTTTCGCGGTGTCGTTCGCCGTCGTGTCGTTCGACTTCGCGCCGGCGCCGGACAAGCCGGGCGACACGATTCTGGTGGACTTCACCGAACCTCCCGCCCCCGAGCCTCCGCGGCCGCCCGTGAAGACGGCCGACGAGCCGCGCGTGCACGACGTCGCCGCGCCGGAGGAGCGCACGGCGCAGGTCGCCGGCAAGGACGAGGTGACGCAGACGCCCAACCCCAAGGCGCTTTTCAGGATGAACAAGGGCGGTGCGGACGAGCCGGACAATGCCGGCAACCCCCGCGCTCCGGAGGGCGAGGACAAGGCTTCGGGCAGCGGTCCCGGACTGAATCCCGACGGGCTGGACCAGCTCGACAAGGGGCTTCAGGGGCGCGGACTGGTGGGCAGTCTGCCCAAACCGGCCTATCCGGGCAACAAGAGCGGCAAGATCGTGATCCGCGTGACGGTGGATGCCTCGGGCAAGGTCACGGGCGCGGCCTTCGAGCCGAAGGGTTCGACCGAAAGCGACGCCGCGCTGGTCGCGGCCGCCGTCGCCGCGGCGCGCAAGGCCCGCTTCACGGAGAGCCGTGCGGCGGTGCAGGGCGGTACGATCACCTATATTTTCCGCATGGAGTGAATCCCCGTTTCCGGACACGGTTCCGGGACGGACGCCCGACGGCGCCGGATGCGGCGGCTGTCGGGCGATGAACAGATAATCGCGTTATGAAAAGAGTATTGTTGATACTCTCCGCCTGCCTGCTCTTCGCGGCGGCGGAGGCCCGCAAACCCGAAGGCGCGCACCTCGCGCTGGAGCATCCGACCCACGATTTCGGGGACGTGCCGCGCAAGGGCGGCGACCTGGTCCACGAATTCCGTTTCACGAACGACGGCACGGCGCCGCTGGTCATCCTGCGCGCCATGACCAGTTGTTCGTGCCTGAAGACTTCGTATCCGAAGCGGCCCGTGGCGCCGGGCGATTCGGGCGTGATCCGCGTCGTCTATGAGCCGCACAAGAGCGAGCCGGGTGTCTTCAACAAGGTGATCCAGATCTACTCGAACTCCGCGGACGGCCGCGACATCATCACCGTGCAGGGCAACTCGATCGACGGGGAGCGCTCCGGGAAGGCGAAAGAGAGACGGAACAGAACGAAAACGGAACATTGATATGGCTACGCTTTTTTCGAATGCGACGGTGCTGCCGATGACCTCCTCCGCGGAGGGGCCGCACACCTTCACCGGATCGGTGGGCGTCGCGGGCGACCGCATCGCGCTGGTGTCGCCCGACGAATCGGCCGCGGCGGAGTTCCGCGCGGCGCATCCCGGCCTGCGGGAGATCGACTGCCGGGGGCGGCTGGTCATGCCGGGGCTGGTGAACACCCATTGCCACGCGGCCATGACGTTGCAGCGCAGCCGGGCCGATGACCTTCCGCTGATGCGGTGGCTCCACGAATTCATCTGGCCTTTCGAGGCGTGCCAGACGCCCGACGACGTGGCGCTCGGCATGGAGCTGGGCATCGTCGAGATGCTGCTGGGCGGCGTCACGTCGTTCGTCGATATGTACTATTTCCAGCACCGCTGCGTCGGCGTGGCCGAGCGGCTGGGCATCCGTGCCGTGCTGGGGTGCAACTACTTCGACAGCAACATCGACGAGGTGCTGCCCCGGATCGGGGAGGCCGTGCGGCTGGCCGCCGGCAGCGACCGCGTGCGCATCGCCGTCGCGCCGCACTCCCCCTATACGGTTTCGCCCGAAAACCTCGTGCGAGGCCGCGAGCTGGCCGAACGCCACGGGCTGCTGCTGATGACGCACGTCGCCGAGACGCAGGACGAGGTGCGCATCGTGCGCGAACGTTACGGCGCCACGCCGGTCGGCCACCTCGACCGGCTGGGGGTGCTGACTCCCCGTACGATCGGAGCGCACTGCGTCCACGTGACGGACGAGGACATCGCGGTCCTCGCCGCGCGCGGCGTCACGGTGTCGCACAACCCGCAGAGCAACATGAAGATTTCGAGCGGCGTGGCCCCCGTGGCGCGGATGCTGCGCGAAGGGGTGACGGTGACGGTGGCCACGGACGGTCCCTGTTCGAACAACGACCTGGACATGTGGGAGGAGCTGCGCACGGCGGCCTTCCTCCAGAAATCCGCGACAGGCGATCCCTGCGCGCTTCCGGCCCGTGAGGCGCTGCGGCTGGCTACGGCGAACGGGGCCCGGGCGATGGGCTGCTCCGACGGGGAGCTGGGCGTGCTGCGCGAAGGGGCGCTGGCCGACCTGATCGTGGTCGATCTGGAAAAGCCGCACTTGCAGCCCGTGAACGACGCGGTGGCCAATCTGGTCTATTGCGGCAAGGCGTCGGACGTCGAGACGGTGATGGTCGGCGGCCGGATCGTGGTCGAGAACCGCCGCATCCCGGGGGTGGACCTGCCGGATCTCTATGCGCGGGCGGCGGAGGCCGTAGCGCGGATTCGGACGGCGAAGTGACCGGCGGGCGGAAAAAATTTGTTTTTCCGCCCGTTTTTCGCTAACTTGGAAGGGCCTAAATTACTTGTCCTATGAAAAGTCTGCCTTTCCTGCTCGCCTGCCTGCTGCCGCTGGGAGCGGCGGCGCAGTCGCACACCGTGGCCGGTCGGGTCGTGTCCGCCGGCGACAACGCCCCGCTCGCGGGCTGTTCGGTCGTCGTCAAGCATACTTCCCGGGGCACGGTGACCGGCCCGGACGGCCGCTATGAGATCGGGGCCGCGCCGGGCGACACGCTCCGCTTCTCCTTCGTCGGGTTCCGAACGGCCGAGGAGCCGGTAGGCCGCCGCACGCGGATCGACGTCGTGCTGGAAGCGGCCGCCGAGGCGGTGTTTGAAGAGTGCGTCGTGGAGGTGTCCGGCATGCAGGACGCCGCCGGACCGGTCGCGGGGCTCTCCCGTCGTCGCGCGGGGTCGGCGGCCCTGCCGTTCGTGCAGCCCGGCAGGGAGGAGTACGCGCACTACGAGGAGAACCGCTTCCGCTCCGCCCTGCAGGAACCGCTTTCGACCTTCTCGCTCGAAGCCGACGGCGCTTCCTATGCCGTCTGCCGCCGCAAGCTCGCCTCGGGACGCCATCCCGAGCCGGATGCCGTGCGCATCGAGGAGCTGCTGAACTACTTTTCCTACGACTATCCCGCTCCCGAGGGGGAGGATCCGCTGTCGCTCGTCGTCGATGCGGGTCCGTGTCCGTGGGAGCCGTCGCACCGGCTGGTCCGCATCGGGCTGCGTGCCCGCGAGATTCCGGCCGCGGAGATTCCGCCTTCGAATTTCATCTACCTCATAGACGTTTCCGGCTCGATGACCGGCCGGTTGCCGCTGGTGCAGGCTTCGATGAAGATGCTCACGGACAACCTGCGGCCCGGGGACCGCGTTTCGGTGGTGACCTATGCCGACGGGGTGCGGGTGGTGTCGGAGAACGTGCCGGGCAGCGAGCGGCGGCGCATCAAGGATGTGATCGACGGTCTGACGGCCTCCGGCTCGACGGCGGGTGGCGCCGGGCTGGAGTGCGCCTACGAGGTGGCCGGGCGGTGCTTCATCCCCGGCGGCAACAACCGCATCGTCCTCTGTTCGGATGGCGACTTCAACGTGGGGCCTTCGTCCGACGACGAGATGGGGGCGCTCATCGAACGGCAGCGCAAACAGTCGGGCGTGCGGCTTTCGGTGCTCGGCTACGGCATGGGCAACTACAAGGACCGGAAGATGCAGCTCATGGCCGAGCGGGGCGACGGCAACTACGCCTATGTCGATGACATGCGCGAGGCGGCGAAGGTGCTTTTCCGCGAGTTCGGCGCGACGGCGTGGGCCGTGGCGCACGACGTCAAGATGCAGGTGGAGTTCAATCCGGCGCTGGTCGCCTCCTACCGGCTGGTGGGGTACGAGAGCCGCCTGTTGGAGAGCGAGGATTTCAACGACGACCGCAGGGATGCGGGCGAGATCGGTGCCGGGCATTGCGTCACGGCGCTCTACGAGCTGATTCCCGTCGGCGTCGAGGAGCATCCGGCCGGCACGGTGGACGCCCTGCGCTATCAGGGACGGCGGGGCGTGCCCGTGGTGACGATTCCCTCGTCCGAGACGCTGGCCGTGAAGGTCCGCTACAAGCTCCCCGGCGAGCGCCGCAGCCGCCTGATGCAGGCTGAACTGGTCGATGACGGGCGGGAGCGTCTGACGGGCGACTTCGCCTTCGCGGCGGCCGTGGCCATGTACGGACAACTGCTCCGCCTCTCCGATTTCCGGGGCGGGGCGACGTGGGACGAGGTGATCCGTCTGGCGCAGCTCGGACTGGGGAACGATCCGGAGGGCTACCGCCGCGAGTTCATCGACCTGGTGCGCGTGGCGCAGAGCGTCTGCGGCGACCGCCGTTCGGAGTATCCCGCGCCGGAGCCTGCGCCGCATTCCGCTCCGGACGCAGCGCCCCGTTCCGTATCGTCCGCCGTATCCGCGCCGGCTTCGGCGCCCGGCGGCTCGTCCGGTTCCGTCCCGGCGTCCGCATCCGTACCCGTTCCTTCCGGTGTGTCCGGTTTCGCTGCCGTGCCTGCGGACCGCTGATCTGGCGGACCGCTGCTCAGGGCGAAGGGATTTCGCGCATCGGGCCCTGCCGCACTATCGCGGCAGGGCCCGATGCCGTTTTCTGACGGGATGTCCGGCAGGGACGGTTTCGGATTCCGGCCGTTTCCCGGGGGTTCCCGGTTGCTTCCCGGCCGGAAGACCTTTCTCTTTCGGTCACTCTCCGAAGTCGAACCGCAACTGTACGCAGTCGGCGCATGCCTCCGGTGAATTGCCCACCGTGAGGCCGATGAGGCGGACTCTGCGTCCGCGGAGATCCACGGCTGCGAGCAGCTCCTCCGCGACGCGGCGTAGCGTGTCGGCGGACTCGACGGCCGCCGGGAGCGTCTTCGAGCGGGTGATCTGCCGGAAGTCGGCGTATTTGAGTTTCAGCACGACGGTCTTGCCCCGGAACTCGTGCCGCTGGAGCCGGTTCCAGACCTCTTCGCGGATGCCCTCCAGCTCCAGCATCAACCGTTTCCGGTCGTCGGTGTCTTCCGGGAGGGTCGTCTCCGCGCCGAGCGACTTGCGGATGCGGTTGGGTGTCACCGCGCGGTCGTCGATGCCCCGGGCGTAGCCGTAGTAGGCGTGCCCGGCCTTGCCGAAGTGGTGCACGAGGGCCGCTTCGTCCCACAGCCCGAGATCGGCTCCCGTGCGGATGCCGAGGGCGTGCATCTTCCGGGCCGTGACTTCGCCGATGCCGAAGAAGCGTTCTACGGGCAGTCCGGCGACGAATCCGGAGACCTGCTCCGGGGCGATGGTGAACAGCCCGTCGGGTTTGCGGTAGTCCGAGGCGATTTTCGCCAGCATCTTGTTCACGGAGACGCCCGCCGAGGCCGTGAGACCCGTTTCGCGGCGGATGCGGGCCTTGATCTCGCGCGCGGCGAGCGTCGCCGAGCGCAGGTGCGAGACGTCCAGAAACGCTTCGTCGAGCGACAGCGGCTCCACCAGCTCGGTGTATTCGCGGAATACGGCCCGGATCTGCTGCGAAACGGCCTTGTAGATTTCGAAGCGGGGCGGCACGAAGATCAGTTGCGGACAGAGCCGCCGCGCCGTGACGGAGGGGAGGGCCGAATGCACGCCGAAGGGGCGCGCCTCGTAGCTGGCCGTGGAGACCACGCCCCGCGGACCGTCGTGTCCCACGGCGATCGGACGTCCCCGCAGGGCGGGGTTGTCGCGCTGCTCGACGGAGGCGTAGAAGGCGTCCATGTCCACGTGTATGATCTTCCGTTGAGGCATATCGTGCGGCATCTCGCTATCGGACGGGGCGGTTCGTCCCGGCCTGCCGGAGCGGCTGCCGTCCGATCCAGACCATCAGCACCGCGACGACGTACCGCTGCTCCGCGGCGCTCAGTTCCCGGCCCGCCGGGATGCGATGCCATTTCTCGAGACATTTGCGGCAGCAGCAGGCCGTGGCGTGCTGGGCGATGAACACGGGGTGTCCCCGCATGGGCGTCTGCCGGCCGTCGTTGGGGATGACGGCCGGGGCGAGGCGTGTGCGCACGAAGTCCTCCGCATGGCGGCGCAGCGTCTCCGCGCCTTTGCGTTCGGCATAGGCCGCCTCCGCAGGTCCGAGACGGAACCGGCTGCGGAACTCCGAGCGGGCCAGCCGGGCGAAAAGCTCTTCGAACTCCTCCCCGGCCGCATTCCCTCCGGTCCTGGCGGCATCTCCGGAAAATATCCTTCCGGGCATTTCTCCGTCCGTTGTCTCCGGAGCGGCGCTTGTTCCGTCCGTATTTTTCTCTCTGTCCATCGTCTTTCCGGTTGTCCGGCAAAGATAACGCCGAATCGCCGGACCGGAATGCGTTCTGCCCGGATTTTTTTCCGATCCGTTCCTGCGCCTTGCGGTCGTGCGCGGCCGGGACTGTCGGAACCCGGAGTGCACGCCGGCCCGCGAACCGCTCCGAACCGTGAATCCGCCCCGGGCTACCGCCGCCGCAGGTAGACCGTCGCCGTGCGCGAGGTGTTGTAGATGCGGATGCGGGGGTGGTCTTGTCCGTCGTCGCCCCGCACCGGGAAGGAGAAGTGCTCGACCTGCATCGACTGCCGCTCCTGACCGCCGAACCGCCGTTCGTCGGTCGAGAGCACCGGAACGTATTTGCCCGGGGCCCCGACGGGCAGTTCGTAGTCGGGGATCGACGCCGTGGGGTGCCAGTTGAAGACGAACAGTAGCCGGCCGTGCGAGAAGACCATCGTCTTGTTCCGCTCGTCCATGAGCAGGTTGTAGGGGTAGCCGTCGGCCAGCACCCGGTATTTTTTGACGAGCCGGATCATCGCCCGGTCGAAATCCCCGAGCCACGAGTAGCGCAGGAATCCGTTGCGGGAGAGCGACCACTGCCGCCGGGCGTGGGCGTAGCTCCAGCCGTTGCCTTCGCGCGGGAAGTCGATCCATTCGGGGTGGCCGAACTCGTTGCCCATGAAGTTGAGGTAGGCGTCGCCTCCCGCGGCGATCGTCATCAGGCGGATCATCTTGTGCAGGGCCATGCCGCGGTCGATCACGAGACTCTCCGACGCGCGGTCCATGCGGTCGTACATCTCCTTGTCCATCAGGCGGAACGCCAGCGTCTTGTCGCCCACCAGCGCCTGGTCGTGCGACTCGGCGTAGGCCACGGTCTTCACTCCCGGCAGGCGGTTGGTCATCACCGACCACATCTCCCATATGTTCCACTCCTCGTCGGGAACCTCCTTGAGCTGTTTGATCCAGTAGTCGGGAATGGCCATGCCCAGCCGGTAGTCGAACCCGATGCCGCCGTCGTCGATGGGGATGCACATGCCCGGCATGCCGCTCACGTCCTCGGCGATCGTCACGGCCGCGGGGCGGAAGTCGTGGACGAGGCGGTTGGCCAGCGTCAGGTAGTCCACGGCGTCCTCGTTCACCCCCTCGTCGAAGTAGCGGTCGCGGCAGTCGAAGTCGATATAGCCGTGGTGGCGGTAGAGCATCGACGTCACCCCGTCGAAGCGGAAGCCGTCGAAGTGGAACTCGTCGAGCCAGTATTTGACGTTCGAGAGCAGGAAGTGCTGCACTTCGCCCTTGCCGTAGTCGAAGAGTTTCGAATCCCAGTAGGGCTGGTCGCCCGCCTCGCCCGGGGGCGAGTAGAGGTGGTCCGTGCCGTCCAGCTCGTTGATCCCCTCGTTGAGGTTCTTCACGTAGTGGGCGTGCACGAGGTCCATGATGACGGCCAGTCCCAGCTCGTGCGCCCGGCGCACCAGCTCTTTCAGCTCCTCGGGCGTGCCGAAGCGCGACGAGGGGGCGAAGAAACTCGAAACGTGGTAGCCGAACGACCCGTAGTAGGGGTGCTCGGCGATGGCCATGAGCTGCACGGCGTTGTAGCCGCCGCGTTTGATGACCGGGAGGATTCTTTCGGTGAATTCGCGGTAGGTCCCCACTCCCTCGCGCTCCTGCGCCATGCCCACGTGGGCCTCGTAGATCAGCAGGCTGCCTGCCGCCGGGGCCTCGAACGCATCGCCGCGCCAGTCGAAGGGGGCGTCCGGCTCCCAGAACTGCGCCGCGAAATCCTTCGTCTGCTCGTCCTGCACCACGCGCCGGGCGTAGGCCGGGATGCGGTCCCGCCAGCCGTTGTTGCCGTGGACGTGGAGCTTGTAGAGCGAGCCGTGGAGCAGCCGGTCGCGGTACATCGCCGCGGGGAAGAAGGCGCTCCAGACCCCCGCCGGGTCGCGGTGCATCCTGATTTCGGTGCGCTGCCAGTCGTTGAAGTCCCCGAACACATAGACGTCCGCCGCACCGGGCAGCCATTCGCGGAGCCACCACCCCTCCAGTCCGGCATCCCATTGCCAGCCGAAATAACGGTAGCCGTTGGCGTAATCGACGATCGACCCCGCGGCGCGTTCGACGGCCGCGAGTTTGTCGAGGTAACGTCCGTGGCGGCGGGCGATCGCCGCGGCCGCGGGACGGAGCCATTCGTCGCGGAGGACGATCGGCAGCAGGTCGGAGTTTTTTCCCATAGAACTTGCGGTTTCATACAAATATATGAAAAATTTTTCTATCTTTGTCTCCGAACTTTATTAAACCCCTGAAGCGATTATGTTCAAAGGACAACCCAAAGGTTTGTACGCCCTTTCGCTGGCCAACACGGGCGAGCGTTTCGGCTACTATACCATGCTTGCGATCTTCACCCTGTTCCTGCAGGCGAAATTCGGCTACACGGAGGCCGTGACCACCCAGATTTACGGCATCTTCCTGGCCGCCGTCTATTTCATGCCCTTCTTCGGCGGCATCCTGGCCGACCGGTTCGGCTTCGGCCGGATGGTGACGCTCGGCATCATCGTCATGTTCGGCGGCTACGCGCTGCTTTCGATACCCACCGGTACGGGCTTCGCGGCGCAGGCGCTCATGTTCCTGGCACTGACGCTGATCGCCTGCGGCACGGGCCTTTTCAAGGGCAACCTGCAGGTGATGGTGGGCAATCTGTACGACGATCCGGCCTATTCGGCCAAGCGCGACAGCGCCTTCTCCATATTCTATATGGCCATCAACATCGGTGCCATGTTCGCCCCGTCGATGGCCACGTGGATCACGAACCACTTCCTCGCGCAGGACGGACTGACGTACAACGGCCAGATTCCGGCCCTCGCGCACCAGTACCTTGCCGAAGGGGCTTCGATGCCCGCCGAGCCGTTGGCCGAGTTGCAGCGGCTGGCCGTATCGGTCGGCGGCGACGTCTCCGATCTGGGGAGCTTCGCGTCGCACTACATCGAGAAACTCTCGTCGGCCTATAACATGGGTTTCGCCGTGGCGTGCGTCTCGCTGATCGTCTCCTATGTGATCTACGTCGCCTTCCGCAAGACCTTCCGGCACGCCGACGTGACGGCAAAGCAGCAGGCCGCTTCGGGCGCCGCCGCGCAGGTCGAGCTGACGCCCGCGCAGACCAAGTCGCGCATCACGGCCCTCATGCTCGTCTTCGCCGTGGTGATCTTCTTCTGGATGGCCTTCCACCAGAACGGCTCGACGATGACCTTCTTCGCCCGCGACTATACGACCTCCGAGGCGACGGGCCTCACGCGCATGTCGTTCGACATTCTGAACCTTGTGCTGGTGCTCGTGGGCATCTACGGACTGGTGGGCTTCTTCCAGGCCGAGAAGGGCCGCGGCAAGCTCATCGGCGCTGCGGCCGTCGTCGCGGCTCTCGGGGCGCTCTACTACCGCTGGACCGTCACGCCCGATCCGGTGCACATCCTTCCGCAGGTGTTCCAGCAGTTCAATCCCTTCTATGTCGTGGCCCTCACGCCGCTGTCGGTGGCGCTCTTCTCCTCGCTGGCCCGCAAGGGCAAGGAGCCGTCGGCTCCGCGCAAGATCGGAATGGGCATGATCATCGCCGCCGCGGGCTTCCTGATCCTCACCGTCGGGTCGATGGGCCTCATGTCGCCCGCCGAGGTCAAGGCCGTCGGTGCCAGCGATACCTTCGTGTCGCAGAACTGGCTGATTTCGACCTACCTCGTGCTGACGTTCGCCGAGCTGCTCCTCTCGCCGATGGGCATTTCGTTCGTCTCGAAGGTGGCGCCTCCCAAGTACAAGGGCATGATGATGGGCTGCTGGTTCGCCGCCACGGCCGTCGGCAACTACGCCACGTCGCTCATTGGCTACCTCTGGGGCAGCGGCATGGCGCTCTGGATGGTGTGGAGCGTGCTGATCGTGCTCTGCCTGCTCTCGGCGCTGTTCATCTTCTCGATCATGAAGAAACTCGAAAACGCGACGGCCGCCTGACGGTCCGTCCCCGACGGATACGGGAGCGTCTCCGGACGCCCCGAACGGAATTCACCCCTGCCGCAGCGGTCGCGGCAGGGGTGAATCGTCTTAGGGGAGGGGCTGCGGTGCGCGCCGTTGCGGGGAGCTGTCGTGCCTGGGCCTCCTCTCCGCGCGTGTCACAGGGCGAATTTCGCACCCACGAAATAGGTCCGCGGCAGCGAGGGTCCGTAGATATATGCGGAGTCCTTGCTCGGTCCGAAGTCGAGGTCTCTCTGGTAGCTGTCGAAGAGGTTCTTCACGCCTGCGTTCAGCTCCAGCCGCAGTTGCTTCGTCAGACGGAAGGTGTAAGAGAGCCTCATTCCCATGTCCCAGAAGGCAGGGGTGAGCCGCTCCTCGTCGTGTTCGACGACGCCTGCGTTGTGCTGTACGAGCATCCGTCCGGTGAAGTTCCCGAAGAGCGAAGCCGAAAGCGAACGCGTGATGGCGCAGTCGGCCGTCAGGAAACCGTAGTGGTCGGGCGAGCGGAACATGCGCCGCTGGGGCGTCACGTCGTCCGACCACCTCTCGGGTTCGTCGTAGCGGCTGCGCTGGAAGGTGTATCCCATCTGTATTTCGAATAGGCCCGGGATGCCGGCCTTGAACTCCGCGCCGATGCCGGCCACGGTGGCTCCCGAGGCGTTGCGGCGCTCCTTTATGATGTTGCCCTGGTCGTCTTCGCCGATTTTCTCGAGCGTGAATACGTCGTCGAGCATGGTGTAGAATCCTTCGACGAGCAGGTTGGTCCGGATGCGTCCGAACGTACGGTACAGGTCGGCCGAAGCGCTCACGCTGTGCGAATATTCGGGTCTGAGGTCGGGGGCGAGACGGATGACCGACACCTTGCTGTCCAGCGCGTCGATGTGCAGGTCCTCGTTGTAAGCCTGCGGCGCGCGGTAGCCGCTCGCGTAGCTGAGCCGGAGTCCGATCCGCTCCGTGGGGCTGTAACGCAGGTTGATGCGTGGCGAGAAGACGGCCTTCTGCATCATGTTGTGCTTGTCCACACGGCCTCCGACGAGCAGATTGAGTTTTTCGCTCCGCCACTCGTTCTGGAAAAAGACCCCGGTGCTGCGGCTCGTCTGCCGCAGGTCGCGGTTCAGCCCGAGGTATTCGTCGTGCAGGGAGTTCCGGTTGTATTCGACGCCTGCGGTGAGTTCCGAGGGAAGGAACAGCAGTTTTTCGAACGTGTAGGTGTATTGAGCTCCCGCCACGAGTGTTCCGTCGCTCGTGGCCCCGTAGGCGTCGGGATTCCGTCCGGTGCCGAAGTAGCTGTCGCGGTCTATGCCCTGGGCCGAGGCATAGACACCCGCGCGGTGACGGCCGTTCGGACTGAAATAGTCGAACTTCACGCCTCCGCCGTCGATTTTGTGGTCGAGCTGCTCGGCTATGTCGGCCATGTGGGGCGGACGGTTCAGTGCGTTTCCTCCGCGGCGGAACTCGTGGATATGGTGGTATTCGGCCGTCAGACGCATGTAGGGCGATAGTTTGTAGTAGGCGCGGAATCCCGCCGTTTCGGTGTTGAGTGCCGGGATGTCCGAGAATCCGTCGCCGTTGCGGTCGTAGGAGTCCCTGTCGCGGACCATGCCGAAGAGGTAAACCCCCGCGCGGTAGTCGTCCGAGACGAACGACCCGTTGAGCGCCGTGTTGAAGTCGGCCGCGCCGCCCTCGAGCAGGTTCGTCGTGTTCGACAGTGCGAGGGAGTTGCGCTGCGGCTCCTTGGTGATGATGTTCACCACGCCGCCGATGGCGTTGGCCCCGAAGAGCGCGGAACCTCCTCCGCGGATCACTTCCACGCGTTCGATCATCGAGACGGGAAGCTGTTCCAAACCGTACATGGCGGCCAGGGAGCTGAAGATCGGGCGGCTGTCGAGCAGCACCTGCGAGTATTGGCCTTCGAGGCCGTTGATGCGCAGTTGTGTCGTGCCGCAGTTGCCGCAGTTGTTTTCGACGCGCAGTCCCGACTGGAAATTCATCGTTTCGGCCAGGTTGCACGAGGCGGTGGCTTCGAAAAGTTTTCCGGAGGCCACCGAAACGATCGTCGGCGAGTATTTTTTGTTGGTCTCCGTGCGGCTGGCCGAGACGACGATCTCCTCGACGGCAAGCGCCTCCTCCTCCAGGGCGAAGTCGGCCCGGACCGTTTCTCCGGCTTCGAGGCGAAGCTCCTGTTCCGCGGATTTGTAGCCTACCGCGGCCGCGATGAGCGTGAGTCGTCCCGTGGGCAGGTTGTTCAGGGTGAAGCGTCCCGAGGCGTCGGCGGCGATGCCGACGGTGGTTCCTTTGACGGCCAGCGTCGCGTAGGCGAGGCCCGTGCCGGTCCGGGCGTCCGTGACGGTGCCCGAGACGTGTGCGCCGTTTCGCTTCCCGGCGACGGCGGTCTGTTCCGTGGCAGGATGCGCCACGGCGGCGAGGAGCATACCGAATGCCCCCAATATGTATTTTCGCATTGGATTCTGTTTTTCGGATGATACTGACAGGATACGGCGCCCGGCGGGCATGGCCCGGGGAACCTTCTCCGGCGGCATCGGCCGGAGGAGCGTATGTCAGTGCGCGGGAGGTGCGCGCAGCCCGAACGTGCGGAGCGGGAGCCGCGGCCGGCTGACCGGTTCCCGTTCCGGATAGACGAAGCGGACGCCCGACAGGCGCAGGGCGAACGTCAGGCTCCATGCCGCCGTCATCACCAGCAGCGACAGGTGCGCGATGAGCTGGAACTGTTGCGGCGTATGCGTCTGCGCCGCGCCGTTCGATGCGCCCGAGAAGGGGTGCGAGTGGACGATGACGTGACCGTTCACGTCGTGCGCGTGGGGGAACAGCGTGATGCAGCTCCAGTACCCCGCGAAGAGGGTCAGAAGCAGCGCCGCACCTATATTTCGTCCGTATCCGCGCATGAACAGGTTCGTCGTTCGGCGCAAAGATACGGAATTCCGGCGAACCTCCCAACGCCGGACCGGGCATTTTGTGGAAATACCTCCTACAGGCTCTTTCCCGAAATCGCTTTTCCGCGTTCTTCTTTCGGATGCCGTCTTCCCGGATTTTCTTTCCCGGAATCTCCTGCGGGGGCTTTCGGCCCTTTTTCGGCTCTCTTTTCCCGTTTTTGCGGATAAGGTGGCGGTCCGGACGCAAAAACTTGCTCCGTTTCACGGTTTTTGCGCATATTTTGCGTATATTTGTTTGAACCAAAGCGACTCATCGGTCATGACTCCCAAAGATTGCATCGTGGAACGGACCATGCGCATGTTCGTCTCGCATGGTATCCGGGCGGTGCGCATGGACGACGTTGCGCAGCAGTTGGGTGTTTCGAAACGTTCGCTGTACGAACTCTTCGGCGACAAGGAGGGGCTGCTCTATCAGGCGATGGTCCGTTATTTCGACGATTCGCGCCGGCGCTGGGCCGAGCTGAGCGCCGGGGCGGGCAATGTGCTCGAACAGTTGTTCATGGTGCTGGGCGACGTCATGGACCGGTCGGAGGAGACCGGCCGGCTGATGGACAGTCTGAAGAGGCTTTATCCCGCCGTACACGACAAGCTCATGCGCGAAGGCTCCGTCCGGAACCGTGAGGAGCTGCGTGCGATGCTCCGTCAGGGGATCGCCGACGGGCTTTTCATCGGCAGCATAAACATCGACCTGGCGATCTCGGTGCTCTACTACACGGCTTCCGCGCTCGTCTCGCGCCGCGATCTGCTGCTGCCCGAGGGCATCTCCGAACGGAAGGCCTTCGTGCAGATCGTCAGCACCTTTTTCCGCGGTATCTCGACGGCCGAGGGACTGCGGCTCGTGGACGCCTACCGCGCACGCTACGAATAGTCCTTACCTTCCTGCTTTCGCTTTTCTACGGCCGTTCCGTCCTCCTTTCCGTCCCGCCGGGACGGATGCGGTCCGAACGGGATATAATTGCGACCTTTCGATGCAATAATCGAAAGCGTATGAAAACAAAGCGAATCGAAAGCCGCCGGCCGGAGGTCGGCGGCCCGTCCGGAAGGCGCATCTCCTTTCCGGACTACCTGCGGCGGCAGATCGAGCGGCTCACCGAGAGCGGCCGGCTCGGCACGGCGCGCAACTACCTGCGGACGTGGAACAGCCTGAACGCCTTTCTGGCCGGGAAACCCTTTCCGATGCACCGGTTCGACAGCCGTTTCGTGGAGGAGTACGGAGAGTGGCTCCGGCGGCGGGGCGTGGTGCGCAACACCGTCTCGTTCTATATGCGCGTGCTGCGTTCGGTCTATAACCGGGCGGTCGGCGAACGGCTCGTCGCGCAGACCCATCCTTTCGGAAACGTCTATACGGGGATAGACCGCACGCGCAAGCGGGCCGTCGATGAGCGGATCATCGGACGTTTGAGCCGGCTCGATCTGCGCGGGTCGGCGCCGCTCGCGCTGGCCCGCGATCTTTTCGTCTTCAGCTACTGCGCCCGTGGCATGGCGTTCGTGGACATGGCGTTTCTGCGGCGGCAGGACATCCGCGACGGGGTGGTGCACTACGTCCGTCACAAGACCGGCCAGCCGCTGAGCGTGCGTCTCGAGCCGTGTATGCAGGCCATCGTGGCGCGCTATGCCGGCCGTGCGCCCGGCTCGCCCTACGTCTTTCCGGTGCTGAAGTCCGGGGAGTTCGGCAGCGCCTACCGCCAGTATCAGGTGGCCCTGAACTACTACAACCGCCAGCTCAAGCGGCTCGCCGCGCTGGTGGGACTGGAGACGGGGCTCTCCTCCTACACCTCGCGCCACAGTTGGGCCACCGCCGCGCGGAATCACGAGGTCCCGCTGCCCGTCATCAGCGCGGGACTGGGCCACACCTCCGAACACACGACGCGCATCTACCTCGACTGTCTGGAGAGTTCGGTGATCGACCGGGCCAACCGGGCGATCGTCGCCTGCCTCGCGGGCGGGGAGTGAGACGCGCGGGCGGAATGCGGGGTCGTGCGGCGACGGGTGTGTCGTGCGGCGGGGGCGTTCCGTCCGGCGGCACGGGATGCGGTGCGGCGGATTTTCCCGGAAAGCCTCCGGACGGTGCGCCGCGCTTGCGTTTTATTTCGTATATTTGCGACGATGAAAACCGCGATCGGATGAAACTCACCTTTCTGGGAACCGGCACGTCGCAGGGCGTGCCCGTCATCGGCTGCCGCTGCGGCGTCTGCACGTCGCCCGACCGCCGCGACCGGCGGCTGCGCACCTCGGCGATGGTCGAGACGCGCGGGGTCCGGCTGGTGATCGACGCCGGGCCGGATTTCCGCTACCAGATGCTCCGCACGGGAGTGCGGCGTCTCGATGCCATCCTGCTCACGCACGAGCACAAGGACCATATCGGCGGACTGGACGACGTGCGCGCCTTCAATTTCGTCGATTATCCCCCGACGGTCCGCAAGGTCGATCTTTACGCCGCACCGCGCACCGCGGCCTGCGTGCGCAAGGATTTCGATTACGCCTTCGCGCAGGACAAGTACCGCGGCGTGCCGGAGATCGAGCTGCACGAGATCGACGTTTCGCGGCCGTTCGAGGTCCGGGGTGTCGGTGTCACGCCCGTCTCGGGGCATCACTCCGACCGCTTCGCCGTGACGGGCTACCGTATCGGTCCGCTGGCCTACCTGACCGATTTCAAGACGATCGGGCGGGCCGAGGAGGAGAAGCTGCTCGGCGTGGAGGTGCTGGTGGTCAATGCGCTGCGCTTCGAGCCGCACTACTCGCATTTCAACGTGGAGGAGGCGCTGGAGCTGATCCGCCGTGTCGCTCCGCGCGAGGCGTACCTGACGCACATGTCGCACGACATCGGACGGCAGGCCGCCACCGAAGCGACGCTTCCGCCGCACGTGCACATGGCCTACGACACGCTCCGGGTGGAGATCGGAACCGAGTGACGTTCCGGCCGCGGAGGGAAAAACATAAGACACTATGAAAACACTCAAGGATAAGGTTATCGTCATTACGGGCGCTTCGTCGGGGATCGGCGAGGCGATGGCCCGCGAATACGCCGCCCGGGGCGCGAAGGTCGTGCTCGGCGCGCGCAGCGTGCAGAAGTTGCAGCTCCTCGCGGGCGAAATCCGCCGCCACGGCGGGCAGGCCGCCTACTGCGGCGTGGACGTCACGCAGCCGGAGGAGTGCCGCGGGCTGATCGACACCGCCGTGCGGGAGTTCGGCGGGGTGGACGTACTCGTCTGCAATGCGGGCATTTCGATGCGCGCGCTCTTCGACGACGTGGAGCTGGAGGTGCTGCACCGTCTGATGGACGTCAATTTCTGGGGCACGGTGAACTGCTGCAAGTACGCGCTGCCGTATCTGCAGCGTGCGAAGGGGTCGATCGTCGGGGTCTCCTCGGTGGCCGGCCTGCACGGCCTGCCCGGCCGCACGGGCTATTCGGCCTCGAAGTACGCCATGACGGGCTTCCTGGAGACGCTCCGCATCGAGAATCTCCGCAAGGGGCTGCACGTGATGATCGCCTGCCCGGGCTTCACGGCTTCGAACGTCCGCTTCTCGGCCCTCACGGCCGACGGGTCGCAGCAGGGCGAGACGCCGCGCGACGAGTCGAAGATGATGAGTCCGGTCGAGGTGGCCCGTATCGTGGAGCGGGGCATTCTGCGCCGCAAGCGGCTCTGCCTGATGGAGGCTGAGGGGCGCGCCACGCATTTCGTCAAGAAGTTCGCTCCGGCGTTCCTCGACCGCATGTTCTACATGGTGATGGCCCGCGAACCGGATTCGCCGCTCAGGTGACCGCATCCCGGCGCCGGGTCTTCCGGCATTGCCGTCCGTGGAATGACAGAAAGGGCGCTTCGCACAACCGAAGCGCCCTTTCTCTGCCTCTCTCCGTCGGAGAGCCTATTTGAAAAAAATCGACGAGATTTCCTTGTAGTTGTGCACCCGTTCGATGACGTCGGCGAAGATGTCGGCCACCGACAGCACCGTGAACTTGTGCAGGTCCTTGTCGGGGTTGAGCGGGATGGTGTCCGTCACGATCACCTCCTCCAGCGCGCTGTCGTTGATGCGTTCGTAGGCCGGGCCCGACAGCACGGGGTGGGTGATGGCGGCGCGGACGCTCTTCGCCCCGCGGGCCATGAGCATGTCGGCGGCCATGCAGATCGTACCGGCCGTGTCGATCATGTCGTCCACGATCAGCACGTTGCGGCCTTCGACGTCGCCGATGGCGGTCATCTTGCCCACGACATTGGCCTTGGCGCGCTCCTTGTGCGAAATGATGATCGGTGCGCCGAGGTGTTTGGCATAGGTGTTCGCACGCTTGGCGCCGCCCATGTCGGGCGCGGCGATCGAGAGGTCCTCGATCCGCAGGCTCTCGATATAGGGGACGAAGATGCCGCTGGCGTAGAGGGCGTCCACCGGAATGTCGAAGAAACCCTGTATCTGGTCGGCGTGCAGGTCCATCGTCATGATGCGGTCCACGCCCGCGGCCATGAGCAGGTTGGCCACCAGCTTGGCGCCGATCGGCACGCGGGGCCGGTCCTTGCGGTCCTGGCGCGCCCAGCCGAAGTAGGGCATCACGGCCACGACCTTGTAGGCCGAGGCGCGGCGTGCGGCGTCGATCATCATCAGCAGCTCCATGAGGTTGTCCGAGGGCGGGAAGGTCGATTGGATGATGAAGACCGTGCAGCCGCGGATCGACTCGTTGTAGGAGGGCTGGAACTCGCCGTCGCTGAAACGCAGCACCTCCGATTGTCCGAGGGTCGTGCCGAAGCTCGCGGCGATTTTCTGGGCCAGGTATTCCGAACCGCGGCCCGAAAAGATCTTGATTTTGTGGATAGCCATTTGTGCGATGGGTTGTTTGACGTTGCAAATATAAGGCAATGCGCCGAGAAAACGGCCCCTCGGGGCCGCGTTTTTTCAACATTCGGTTAAACTTTCAGGCATTCGCCGATGAAATCGAGGATTTCCTCGCGTCCCGTGCCGCGTTCGGACGACGAGACGAACATCGGCGGCAGCTCCTCCCATGTCTCCGAAAGCCGTTTCCGGTAGCGTTCCACGCTCTTTTCGCACTGGGTTTTCGAGAGCTTGTCGGCTTTGGTGAAGACGATGCCGAACGGTACGCCGTGTTCGCCCAGCATGTCGATGAACCGGAGGTCGATGCGCTGGGGCTCGAGGCGGATGTCCGCCAGCACGAACAGGAAGTGCATCTTCCCGCAGCGGAGCACGTAGTCGGTGATGAGCGTCGAGAACCCGTCGCGCACGGTCTTCGACGTGCGGGCGTAGCCGTAGCCGGGCAGGTCCACCAGATACCATGCGTTGTCGATGCGGAAGTGGTTGATGAGCCGCGTCTTGCCGGGTGTTCCCGAGACTTTGGCCAGCCCCGGGCGGCCGGTGAGCATGTTGATGAGCGACGATTTGCCGACGTTGCTGCGCCCGATGAAGGCGATGTCGCGCAGCCCGTCCTTCGGGACCTGCGAGATGCGTTCGGAACTGCATCGGAATTCGGCTTTCGAGATTTTCATCGTGCGGGTGTTTTTTCGGTGCGCGCCGGACGCTTCGCCCCCGGGCGGCGCGGCGGTGTCTGCGCAAAGGTAGTGCAATCCGCGCGCACCGCCAAATTTACGGCCGTCCTTTCCCCGCATTTCCGGTCCGCCGGGGGACTTCCGTTCGTTGCCGCAGGGCCGTTCCGTTCACTTTTGCATCGGATTTGCAGCGTTCGGACCGAAAAACACTTTTGGCCATGAAAACACGTCTCCTTGCGGCGCTCTGCGCCGCCGCATTCGCCCTTTCGCTCCGGTCCGGCGCCGATGCCTGCACGCGCGCCGTCTATGTCGGTCCCGGCGGCATGGTCGCCACGGGGCGCACGATGGACTGGCGCGAAGACCCGCTCACCAACCTCTATCTTTTCCCGCGCGGCGCGGTCCGCCGCGGTGCGCTGACCGACGACACCGTTCGCTGGATCTCGAAGTACGGCTCGCTCTCCGCGGCCGGCTACGACATCGGCATCGCCGACGGCATGAACGAGGCGGGGCTGACTGCCAGCCTGCTCTTCCTGCCCGAATCGGTCTATGAACGGTCCGGCGATACCCGGCCCGTCATGGGGCTGAGCATCTGGACGCAGTACGTGCTGGACAATTTCGCCACGGTCGCCGAGGCCGTCGCCGAACTGGGGAAGGAGGCGTTCCGCATCGACGCGCCGGACCTGCCGAACGGCGTGCCTGCACGCCTGCACCTCGCCGTTTCGGACGCCACGGGCGACAGCGCGGTCTTCGAGTACCTCGGCGGCCGGCTCGTCATCCATCACGGCCCGCAATGCCGTGTGCTGACCAATTCGCCCTCCTACGACCGCCAGTTGGCGATTCTCGGCTATTGGCGCCAGATCGGCGGCCTGACGATGCTGCCTGGGACCAATCGCTCCTCGGACCGTTTCGTGCGCGCCTCGTTCTATATCGAAGCCGTCGTGCAGAGCGCCGATCCGGCGATCGCCGTGCCTGCTGTCATGTCGGTCATGCGCAACGTGTCGGTTCCTTACGGCATCTCGACACCCGACATGCCGCACATCGCCTCGACGCGCTGGCGCACGGTCTGCGATCAGAAAAACCGCGTCTGCTATTTCGAGCCGACGCTCGGCATGGAGGTTTTCCGGGTCGATCTGCGGAAGGTGGATTTCGCTCCCGGGAGCGGCGAACGGGTCCTGCGCCTGACCGAGGGGCAGAGCTATTCGGGCGACGTCACGACGGAGTTCCGCTCCTCGGAGAAGCCCTTCGGATTCCTTTTCGGCGTGTAAGGCGTCCCTGTCCGCCGGATTCGTGCGCGCCGCGCTTGCCGAATGGCTGAAATTCCCTACCTTTGTCTCCGGACAAAACCGGATTTCATCATGGAGAATTTCAGCCATTTCCTCATCACCCGCTTCAACCTGAACCTCTACGAGCGGGACAAACACGCGGCCCCGACCCGCACGGCGCGGTGGCTCGAACACCGTTTCGAGGTCTTCGAACGCTACTGCCTGCCTTCGGTGGCGGCCCAGACGGCGACGGATTTCAGGTGGCTGTGCCTGTTCGACGCCGCCACGCCCGAACCCTACCGCCGCCGCATCGCGTCCTACCGCGCCGTGTGTCCCCGCTTCGAGGCGGTGTACTATACGGCCGCCCAGACGGCGTGTCTGACCGAAAGCCTGCGCGGTACGATCCGCTCGGTTCTCGCGGCGGAACACGGCTCCACCCCCCCCCTCACGGTCTGCTGATTACGACCAATCTGGACAATGACGACGCTCTGGCGAGCGACGCCCTCGAACTGCTCCGGCGCGAAATCCGCCCCTGTCCCGGCAAGCGGATATACAGCCTGCTCTACGGCTACCAGTACTTCACCTCCGAGCGCTTCCTGCTCAAGATGCGCTACACGAACAACCATTTCCTGACGCTCGTCGAACCCTTCGACGACCGTGCCGAAACGATCATCGCCTACCGGCACACGCGCGCCATCCGTCAGCAACCCACCGTCTATATCTCCTCTCCGCACGGCAAGTGGCTCGAAATCGTTCACGAAGACAACGTGAGCAACGACCTGCGCATCAATGCCAAGGTCCGCAATATTCCCGTGCTGCGGGGCCGGACGTTTTCCGATTTCGGCCTTCCGGAGCTGCGCGTCACGGCCCGGAGGCAGTGGTTTCGGACGCTGTTTCTGCTTCCGGTGCGTTTCCTCGTGACGGGCGCGAAGCGGCTGCGGGGCAAGCGGGCGCGGCTGCGGAGAAAATAACCGGGATTTTATTTGCCGTTCCGGCGGATTTTCGGTAAATTCGGACCGCAGGCTCCGCTGACGCCTGCGGCCGGCGGCATATTGCGCCGGTCCGACCCGAAACCGATTCCGCCATGATCCGCTTTCCGCTTCTCCTGCTCTGCCTGCTGCTGTCGGTCGCCTGCGGCCGTCGGCACACCGCCGTAACCGACCCCGAATTCTCCGCGACGGCCCCCGGCGATTCGCTGCACGCCGTGCGCATTCCCGTCGGCGGGGACTTCCTGGGCGAATACCCGGTGCTGACCCTCGGGGAGCGTATCGTGATGCAGAATCCGTTCCGGTTGAACAAGTGCTATTCGGTCTGCCGTTTTTCGGGCGATTCGCTGGTGAAGGAGGGGGAGTTCCTCATGCGCGGCCGGGGACCGCTGGAAATGATGATTCCGCAGGGTGTCTTCGATCCGGAAGCGGAGCGTTTGACCGTGTTCGGACTCTATAACGGGGAAAACCGGATGCTCCGGATCGGTCTCGGCGATTTGTACGATCCGTCGCAGTGGGAATACGGGACGCTGGACTTTCTGGAAGGCTACCAGTTGGAGTCGCCTTGCCGGCTGACCGATACGACCTTTCTGACGATCGGACACACCGTCGAGTCGTTCAGCCCGTTTTCGATCCTCGACCCCGGAGGCGAGCGGGTCACGCCGCTCGATTTCCGGTTCCCGGAGCCGCCGCTCGATCTGCCGGCTTCGCAGCAGGCGATATTTTGGACCGGCTGGTTGCACAGGCATCCGCAGCGTAGCCGCTTTCTGTACAGCAACCAGAATTTCCGCTATCTGCTCGTCTTCGACGTGACGGAGGACGGCCGGGCGGAGGTCGTGCGGAGGCTTTACGACAAGATGCCGGAGGCGCATCCCTCCGGCGATCCGGGGCATCAGTTCGACATGGACGATTCCTGTCCGCACGGTTTTTTCCCGCTGGCCGTGGACGATCGCTTCATCTATGTGGGTTATATGCAGGATACCTACGGCGAGCAGCGGGAACGGGTGCGTGCCGGGGATTTTCGCCAGTTGTTTCCCTCGCGCATCAACGTTTACGACTGGGACGGGAACTTCGTCCGGCGGCTCGTTCTGGACCGGCCCGTCGGCCCGATGGTCGTGCACGACGGCCGGCTGATCGCTTGGTCGGTCGATCCCGAGACGGCCGAGGAGATGTTGGTACGGTATGATCTTTAGGTGTATGCCTCGGTTATTTGGAGTGTAGTAGATTGAATCGTTTTTTATGTCGCTAATTGATTGGTTTGTGTGTGATATAAAATGTAATTTTGATTTTTAATAATTGTTGTGTGTGTTTAAAAGTGTAAGTCTATTGTTTGCATTATAAAAAAGAAGTGCTATTTTGGTTTGGTAGCAGTCGCTTTGTTCGCAGGAGTTTCTACGTATATGGCGAATCGGGATTCGGAAATGACGGATCTGATGAGAGCGGATATCGAGGCATTGTCCGCTGATGAAACGGGTGATGGTACGACGGGAATGGGACAAATATATGATGCCAAAAAAGTTCGAGAATGAAGTCGGTTTCCATATTTGTAATATGTTTATTTATAATAAGTTGCAATGGTCCTGCGTCTCGAGTCACTCATGCCGATTTCCTTGAAAATGCTCCCGGCGATTCGCTGCACGCCGTGCGCATTCCCATCGGCGGGGACTTCCTGGGCGAATACCCGGTGCTGACCTTCGGGGAGCGTATCGTGATGCGGAATCCGTTCCGCTCGGACAAATGCTATTCGATCTACTGTTTTTCGGGCGATTCGCTGGTGAAGGAGGGGGAGTTCCTCTCCCGGGGGCGCGGCCCGTATGAGATGCTTTATTCGGAGATCGGGTTCGACCCGGCGTCGGGGAGCCTCAATCTGCTGGCGATTCATAATCAGGAGAATCGGTTTTGCCGCGTGCGTTCGGATGCTCCGGAATATCTCTACGATCTGTCGCACTGGGAGTATAAGTCGCTGGCGGGGATCGGCAACCGTACGTGGATCGCTTCCTGTCTGCTCGATCGTTCCTCGTATCTCATGTTGGGCTGTCAGGCCGATTCGCTCGCCATGTTTTCCCGTTTCGATGTCGATAGCGGACAGGTTACGCCGCTCGGATTCGAATTTCCCCGGACGTCGCTGGACCTCTCTCCGCTGGAGCAGCACGTCTTGTGGACGGGGAAATTGTATCGGCATCCGCAGCGGCATCGTTTTGTCTACTGCGCGCAGGATTTCAAATATCTTTTCGTTTTCGACCTGACGTCGGAGGGGAGGATTCAGTTGGTCCGGGGTGTGTACGATCGCCTTCCGGATTTGAAATGGATAGATGATCCTCGAGAGTGGCATTATACGTTCGACGAGGCATGCGAAGAGGGTTTCGAGGCGGTAGCCGTGGACGAAGCGGGCATTTACGTCGTTTACACGCAATCCACCCACGGCGAACTGCGCCATGCGGTGAGAACCGGCTCCGCGCAGCCCGTCCGACCTGTCCGGATGAACGTTTACGACTGGGACGGGAACTTCGTCCGGCGGCTCGTTCTGGACCGGTCCGTCGGCCCGATGGTCGTGCACGACGGCCGGCTGATCGCTTGGTCGGTCGATCCCGAGACCGCCGAGGAGATGTTGGTGAGCTACACGCTGTAATCGCCTGCAAGCCGGTTTTCGAGACGACGGCCCTTCTGACGGAGGGCCGTCGTCGTTTCGGGGCGGGAGCGCCGCGGCTCCCGGATCAGTAGTGCCGCGGATATTTGTTGTTGAAGCGGTAGCCGACGCCCAGCATGAGGAAGTTGGGCATGTGGAAATCCCGGAGCGAATAGCCGATATGCGCGAATGCGTTGCGCGTGATGCCCACCTTGAGCGTGAGCGTCTGGTAGAAGGCCTTCAGGTCGCCGCCCTTGTGCAGGACGTTCATGCCCAGTCCCAGCCCGATCGTGAAGTAGGGCATGACGAACTCGGCACGGCCCGAGAGACCCAGCGCGAGCTGCCTGTCGATCGTCGGACGTGCGAATTCCAGCGGAGCTCCGCCGCCGAGCTCCGCGATGCGGTCCGGGACATAGACATTCGCGCTGCCGTCGTATACGCCGTCGAGCGACAGTCCCGCGCGGAACTTGTAGCCGAAATTGTACAGGGCCGAGAAGTTGAATCCCACGACCGGATAGGTGTCGGGCGAGGCGTAGAGCACGTCGCCGACCTCCACGCCCTTGCTGCACCACGATCCGAACAGCACCAGATCGTAGCTGAAGTGCCTGCGGAATTCCGGCGCCGGGGTGCGTTGCGGGATTTCGGCCCGCTCCCGGCCGAAGTTGTAGGTCAGTCCGGCCCCGATGCCCGCCGAGTTCAGGCCCGCGTTCGGAATCTTGGTGTTGCCGTTGGAGAAGTGGGTGAGCGTGGGGCCGAAGGTGAGGTCCAGTTCGCGCGTGAGCATCCACCGGAGAAAGAAGTTCACGTTGAGGAAGGCGTTGATCTTCGACCCCATCATGGTGTTGAGGCGGTTGTCGTCCCGGTCGTAGGGTTTCCATCCGAACGAAAGACCGAAATTCCATTCGTAGTCGAGAGACAGGCGGCGCGACAGGCGGGCGATGCGCGCTCCCTGGAACAGGTAGGCCGCGACGGGATTGCCCAGCTCCTGCGGATTGGCGAAGTCGTAGTAGGCGATGCCGAACCCCTGATAGACACCGCCGTAAGTCCGGTCCGCGGGCGATCCCGGCCGGAAGCGGAAGGAGTATTTCAAGTGTGCCGCGAGCGAGAGATCGACGGGCAGCTGCGCGAGGTTCTCGCCCCGGAGAAAGGGGTTGATCGTGAAGATATGCTCGGGCCGGAACTCCGCGCCGATACGGTGCGTCAGCCGCCGGGGCCGCTTTCCGTCGCGCTCCGGTGCGAAGGACGGCGGGGCGATGCCTCCGCTCCGGCCGCTCCGCCGCACGGAATCCCGGACGGCAGGTTTCGTCTTCGGACGCTTTTGGGCGGCGGATTCCGTTCCGCTCCGGATCGTTCCGGACTGTTCCGCTGCCCCGGCTTCAGAATCCGCTGCGATTCCGGTGCGGTCTTCCGTCATTCCGGTGCGGTCCGTCGCGCTTCCGTTCCGGGGCTTTCCGTCCTGCTCCGCCGCGGGACCGGCGGCTGTCGTCCCGGCCGCATTGTCCGCCGCGCTGCTTGCGCCGGCCGTCGTTCCGGCCGTGCGGCCCGTCCCTTCCGCCGGAACGGCAGCGACGGGGAACAGCGACAACGCCCCTGCGAGGATTGCGGCGTACAGGTTCCCTCTTCTCTTCATTTCGGCGGATTTTCGGTTTTCGAATGTCGAAGTTACGAATTTTTCCGCAAACTCCTCCCTTTCCGCACCGAAACTTCCCGTGCTTCTTTCGGCGTGTCCGGCGTCCGGGGTGTGTCCCGATCGTCTTTTTTCGTATATTTGTCCGGAGAAAAAACGCTAAGACCGACTTTTATGCAAAAACTACTGTTCGCATTCGCTGCCGCGTGCGGCTGTCTGGGCGCCGCCGCCCAGCCGGGAACCTTTTCCAATCCGGTGATTCCGGGCGACCTGCCCGATCCCAGCGTCATCCGCGTCGGCGAGACCTACTATGCCTGCGGAACCTCTTCGGAGTGGGCGCCTTTCTATCCGCTCTTCACTTCGCGCGACCTGGTGAACTGGACGCAGGCGGGCCACCTGTTCGAAGAGCAGCCCGAGTGGACCCGCTCGTCGTTCTGGGCCCCGGAGCTGTTCCACCGCGACGGGCGGACCTACGCCTATTATACGGCCCGCCGCAAGAGCGACGGCACGTCGTATATCGGCGTGGCCACGGCCGACCGTCCCGAAGGCCCCTACACGGACCACGGTCCGGTCGTCGCGCTGGGCACCGAGGCCATCGACGCCTTCGTGCTGGAGGACGACGGGAAGCTCTACATCTCGTGGAAGGCCTACGGTCTCGACCGGCGGCCGATCGAACTGCTGGCCTGCCGCCTTTCGGACGACGGCCTGCGGCTCGAGGGCGAGCCGTTCAGCCTGCTGCGCGACGATGCGCGGCGGGGGCTGGAGGGCCAGCACTGGATGAAACTCGGCGATTACTACTACCTGATCTATGCCGTGAACGGCTGCTGCGGCCCCGGAAGCGACTATGCTGTTTCGGTGGCGCGGTCGAAAAACCTCCGCGGACCGTACGAGAAATACGCCGGGAATCCGGTCCTGCACGGCGGCGAAGGGGTGCAGTCCTGCGGCCACGGCACGGTGGTCACCACGCCCGACGGCCGCATGTTCTTCCTCTGCCATGCCTATCTTTCGGGCGAGAACTTCTTCCTCGGGCGTCAGCCGATCCTCTCCCGCATCGAGCTGGGCGAGGACGGATGGCTGCATTTCGAGGGCGGCGAAACGGCCCTCCTGCGGCGTCCGCTGCCGCTTCCCGGCACGGCGCAGGAGCCGGTGAAGGACTTCGCGGACGACTTCTCCTCGCCGCGCATCCGTCCCGAGTGGTCGTGGAACTATCCCTATGCCGTGCCGGACGTCGAGCAGGCCGACGGGCGGCTCTGCCTGAGCGGCCGCGCGAAGGAGGGCGTGCATACGGGCGTGGCCTTCTGCCTGCGCGCCCTGACGACGGACTACACGCTGGAGACGGCGTGCCTCGCGCGTCCTGCGGGATGGAGCGGCCTGACGCTCTACGGCGACGACAGGAACCTGCTGGTCTGGGGACTGCAAGACGGACGGCTGGCCGTACGCCTCGTCCGCGACGGACGGGAGGAGCTGCTCGGCGAGCCTCTCGCCGTTCCGGCCGATGTCCCCGTTTACCTGCGTATGGAGGTGCGGGGCGGCGGCCCCGCGGCCTTCGCGTACAGCCTCGACGGCAGCTCGTGGCAGCAGGCCGGAACGCGGCCCGTGGAGCCGGGCGAATTGCTGCAATGGGACCGCGTCGCCCGTCCGGGACTCTATTACGAAGGTCCCGAGACGTCGTTCGCCGAATTCGAATACGTCCGGATGAACCGGGTCCGGTAAACGACCGGGTAACGGAACGAGAACTCAAATTGCTTTTCAACGATGACCAGAACCAGATTTGCCTTGTTGGCCGCCGGGTTGCTCCTCTGCGGCCCGCTGTCGGGGCAGGAGACCGATTTCGACCTCGCCGCGCAGCGTTCCGAGTCGCAGGACGTGCGACCCGTGCCGGGACACGCCGTCGATCACGGCGGCCTGCCCCTCAATCCTGTGCCCCATAGCCTCGTCCGCGGCGAGGGGCGTCTCGACGTGTCGGGCGGCGTCCGCCTGCGGGGCGAGGGGACGCGTTTCGCCGCCGACCTGGGCTTCCTGCCCCTCGCGCGGAAAGGGGCGGCGCTTTCCGTCGAGTTCGGCGCGAAAGCGGCTGCCCGGCGCGGCGTGAAACCCCTGTCGGGAGCCTATGCGCTCCGGATCGACGGCTCGGGCATCGCCCTGACGGGTTACGACGAGCGGGGCGCCTTCTATGCCGTACAGACCCTCCGGCAGATCGCCGAAAGTCCGGCCGCGGCCGGCGGGCTGCCCTTCGTGGAGATTGCGGACTATCCCGACCTGCCCACGCGGGGTGTCGTCGAGGGCTTCTACGGCACGCCGTGGCCGCATGCCGTGCGGCTGTCGCTCATCGACTTCTACGGACGTTTCAAGATGAACAGCTACCTCTACGGCCCGAAAGACGATCCCTACCATAGCTGCCCCGACTGGCGGCTGCCGTATCCCGAATCGGAGGCGCGGCAGATCCGCGAGCTGGTCGAGGCGTGCCGGCGCAACTACGTCGATTTCGTCTGGGCGATCCACCCCGGGCAGGACATTCGCTGGAACGAGGAGGACTACCGCAACCTGGTGCAGAAGTTCGAATGGATGTACGACCTCGGCGTGCGCGCCTTTGCCATCTTCTTCGACGACATTTCGGGCGACGGCACGGACCCCGGGCGGCAGACCGAGCTGCTGAACCGCCTCGACGCCGATTTCGTCCGCGCCAAGGGCGATGTCGCACCGCTCGTGGTCTGCCCGACGGACTATTCGCGGCTCTGGGCGAATCCCACGCCGCAGGGCAGTCTGGCCATCTACGGGCGGACGCTCGACCCCTCGGTGCGGGTCTTCTGGACGGGCGACGTCGTGTGCAGCGACCTCACGCCCGAGACGCTCGCGTGGGTCGATTCGCGCATCGGCCGTCCGGCGTTCTACTGGTGGAACTATCCGGTGACGGACTATGCGCGCCATATCCTGATGCAGGGTCCGGTCTATGGGTTGGACACGACGCTTACGACCGACGACCTGTGCGGCTTCGTCAGCAACCCGATGGAACACGGCGAGGCGTCGAAGCTGGCGCTCTACGGCGTGGCCGACTACACGTGGAACACGGCGGCCTACAATCCGATCGACAACTGGGAGCGGGGGCTCGCGGAGCTGGTTCCCGAGGCGCGCGAGGCGTACCGCACCTTCGCCATCCATTCGTGCGACACGGAGACGGGCTACCGCCGCGACGAGTCGTGGGAGACCGAGACGTTCCGCATCGCCGACTACACTCCCGGGCAGGCCGCGGCCCTGCGGGAGGAGTTCGGGCGGGTGGTTGCGGCGCCCGGCGTGCTGGAGGAGCGCTGCGCCAACCGGGAGCTGCTGGCCGAGCTGCGGCCGTGGCTCGCGGAGTTCCGCAAGCTGGGCGAACGGGGGCTCCGGACGCTCGATCTCATCGCATGTTACGAGACGGGCGACGACGCGGCGTTCTGGAGCGGCTACGTCCGCAACCGGATGAGCGCCGCCGACCGCAGTGCCTACGAGGCCCACAAGTCCGGCACGATGAAGCTCCAGCCCTTCTATGAGCAGGCGATGGACGACATGGCCGCGGGCTTCTTCACGCGCCTGACGGGCGACCGGCCCGCTTCGGCCCGCGGCATCGGGTCTTTCCCGACCCTCGCCACGACGCAGAGCCGCCTGATGCTCGACCACGACCCCGGGACTTTCTACACTTCGGGCCGTGCGCAGCAGGCCGGCGACTGGATCGGCGTCGATCTGGGAACCCTGCGCGAGGTTTCCGAGGTGACGATCCTTCAGGGCCGGAACTCGACCGACGATGTGGATTACTTCGACCATGCGCGGCTCGAATACTCGGCCGACGGACGGACGTGGCATCCGCTGCTCGACGACCTGCGGAGGCAGTACGTCGTCGAATGGCGCGGCGAACCCGTCGGAGCGCGCTACGTGCGGCTGCTGCGCCTCGACTCGCCCAGGACCAACTGGGCGGCCGTGCGCTCGTTCGAGGTCAATCCCGTGCGCGCCGAACGGCTCGGGTTCCGCATCGAGGCCGCGGATGCGGAGCGGGCGCTCTATGCCTTCGACCGCGATCCCGGCACGTCGTTCCGCAGCGACGGACGCCTTGCGTTCGAGGTTCCCGACGGCGTGCGGGAGTATGTGCTGTTGCTGGACCTGCCCGGGGAGGACGGACTCCGCGTGCGGCAGTTGGCCGCCGACGGCAGCGTGCTCTCCGAGACGGCGGTCGGCGAACCTTTCTTCCGCCTCGCCCTGGCGGACGGCGCGGCCTCGGTGGCCCTCGAAGGTCCGGCCGAGGTTTTCGAGATCATCGCCCGGTGAGCCTCTGCCTCCCGGAACGGAAACCGCCCCAAAGCGTCGTCGCTTCGGGGCGGGTCTTTTTCGCGCCGGGGCCTGCGGGGCGCTGGGACTTCGCTTGCGTCGGAGCCCGACTGCCGGAATGCGCCGCCTCGGGCGATGGTTCCGTGGCCTATTTCTGCCGGAAATAGATCTGGATGGGCACTCCGGCGAAATCCCACCGTTCGCGGATGTTGTTTTCCAGGAAGCGGCGGTAGGGCTCCTTGATGTACTGCGGCAGGTTCACGAAAAAGGCGAACTGCGGCGTCGGCGTCGGCAACTGCGTGACGTACTTGATCTTGATGTACTTGCCCTTGGTCGCGGGGGGAGGGTAGTTCTCGATCAGCGGCAGCAGCTCTTCGTTCAGCTCCGACGTGGAGATGCGGCGTTTGCGCGACTGGTGCACCCGGATCGCGGTCTGGAGCACGTCGAGGATGCGCTGTCTGTTCAGCACCGAGGTGAAGACGATCGGAATGTCGTTGAACGGGGCGAGCCGTTTTTTCAGGAACTCGGTCCACTCCTTCATCGTGTTGCTGTCCTTCTCCACGAGGTCCCACTTGTTCACCACGATCACGCACCCCTTGCGGTTGCGGACGATGAGGTTGTGGATGTTCAGGTCCTGCGATTCGAGTCCCTGCTGCGCGTCGAGCATCAGGACGCAGACGTCGGACTGCTCGATGGCCCGGATCGACCGCATCACCGAGTAGAATTCGAGGTCCTCCATCGTCTTGCCCTTCTTGCGCATGCCGGCCGTATCGACGAGGTAGAAGTCCATGCCGAACTTGTTGTAGCGCGTGTGGATCGAGTCGCGCGTGGTTCCGGCGATCGACGTGACGATGTTGCGCTCGGTGCCCAGCAGGGCGTTCGTGAGCGACGATTTGCCGACGTTGGGCCGTCCGACGATCGTGATGCGCGGCAGGTCGTCCTCCGCTTCGTCCGCTTCGTCGGCGGGAAGCGCCGCGAGGATGGCGTCCATCAGGTCGCCCGTGCCGCTTCCCGACATGGACGAGATGCAGTAGGGATCGCCCAGACCGAGGGCGTAAAATTCGTGCGAGGAGTAGATCTGGTCGTTGTTGTCAACCTTGTTGCAGACGAGGATCACCTTTTTCGGCGAGCGGCGCAGGATGTCGGCCATCAGCTCGTCGAGGTCCGTGATTCCGGTGGAGACCTCCACCAGGAGGAGTATGACGTCCGCTTCGTCGATGGCCAGCATCACCTGACGGCGGATTTCGTCTTCGAAGATGTCGTCGGAATTGACGGTGTAGCCGCCCGTGTCGATCACGGAGAATTCGCGGCCGTTCCAGTCCGTTTTGCCGTAGTGGCGGTCGCGCGTGGTTCCGGCCGTCGCATCGACGATCGCTTTGCGTTCGCCGACGAGGCGGTTGAAGAGGGTCGATTTGCCGACGTTGGGCCGTCCGACGATTGCTACGAGGCTCATGTTCTTTCTGCGTTTTGCGGGACCGGACCTCTCCTGCCGGACCGCAGGCTTCGTCTGCCCTGCGGGCCGCCGGCCGTCCGGACCGGAGTTTGTGCGTGCAAAGATACAACAATCGGGCGAATTATGAAAGGCGCCGCCCGCGGCCGTCCCCGGACCGTGGTCCCGGCGGCAGCGTCCGATGCTTCCCTACAGATAGCGGCTCTCCGTGGCGCCCGCCTGCACGGGGTAGAGCAGCACGTAGCTGTATCCCGCGAAGTACTGTTCGAGATAGCCCGGGATGCGGTTCATCGCGGGGTGGTAGGAGACCCGCTCGCGGCGGCTCATCACGAACCAGAGGCAGTCGTCGTTCCGCAGGTCGTGTTCGAGCGAGGGGAGGTCGTCCCAGCGGTCGAACGCGACGAACCCGATGTTGGCCGGGAGTTTGCGGCCCCGGCGGGGGCGGAGGTGTTCGAGCGTGCCTTCCGAGGCGAAGAAGACGATCTTCGCGCCGGAGTTCTCGGCCAGTTGCCGGATGCGGTGCACCCAGGCCTGGAATCCGGCCTCCTTTTCGGCCTTTTCGGGCACGACGATCAGGTGGCGCTTGACGGTGGCCAGCGGCTGCGCGGGGCTGTATATGAAGGTGGTGACGTTGCTCTGCATCAGTACGTCGGTCACCATGCGGCCGATGCCCGGACCCGAAGCCCCCGGGATGCCCGGGATCGCCGGAATGGCCGGCATGCCGGGCGTGCGCTGGTGCATGCCCAGCACGATGTCGGTGATGTTGCGCTCGCGGACGACGCTCACGATGGCGTTCGAGATGTTCACGTCGTAACGCAGCAGTTGCTGGAGGTAGAGGTCGCCCGCGGCGGCGGTCGTCGCCGCGATGTCGAGCACCTTCCGGGCCTGTTTCTCGATGTTGGGGTCCTCTGCCTTGTTGTCGATGGCGTGCAGGGCGTAGAGGCCGTTGGGCTCCTTGGGGCGTTTGAGCATGGCGCTCAGCCCCACCAGCTCGTCCACCGACCGTTCGTTGGCCACCGGAATCAGGATGTGGTCCTCGCGGCGCGGCGCTTTCTCCGCATCGTCCTGCGCATGGTTCATGGCGATGTTGTGGGCGCCCCGCTGCGTGGCGAAAGTCGAGACGATGCACGTGGCCAGAATCATGAGGATCGTGCCGTTGAGCACGCTTTCGCTCAGCAGCCGGATCGGCTCCCCGTCGGGCGTGTGGCCCAGGATGACGTTGTAGCCCACCATGACGGCGGCGAGCGTGGCCGCCACGTGGGCGCTGCTCAGTCCGAAGATGACGGTCCGCTGGTCTTTCGAGAGGCGGAAGCTCTTCTGCGTGAGCCATGCGGCGATGAATTTCGCCGCCGTGATGAGCGCGATCATGATCGCCGCCACCTCGATGCTCTCCCAGTCGCGGAAGAAGGCCCGGTAGTCGATGAGCATCCCCACGCCGATCAGGAAGAAGGGGATGAAGATGGCGTTGCCGACGAACTCCACGCGGTTCATCAGCGGCGACGTGCGCGGGATGAGCCGGTTGAGGGCCATGCCCGAGAGGAACGCGCCGATGATCGGTTCGAGACCGGCTAACTGGGCGAAGAAGGCCCCGAGGAAGACCATCGCCAGAACGAAGATGTACTGCGAGACGCTGTCGCTGACCTGCTTGAAGAACCAGTGGGCCAGCAGCGGGAAGAGGAAGACGATGATGACGATGCAGAGGAGCACCGAGGCGCCGAGCCGCCACCAGAACATGTCGTCCACGTTGCCCGTGGCCATGCCGACGATCACGGTGAGCAGCAGCAGGGCCAGCGTGTCGGTGATGACCGTGCCGCCCACGGCGATCGTCACCGCCTTGTCGCGGGCGATGCCGAGCTTGCTGACGATGGGGTAGGCCACGAGCGTCTGCGAGGCGAACAGCCCGGCCAGCAGGATCGAGGAGTAGAGCGGGAACCCCATCACGTAGTACCCGGCCAGGATGCCCAGCCCGAGCGGGACGCAGAAGGTGTAGAGGCCGAACACGAGGCTGCGCCAACTGTTGCGCCGGAAGTCGGACATGTCCATGTCGAGTCCCGAGAGGAACATGATGTAGAGCAGGCCGGCCGTGCCCGAGAGGATGATGCTGCTGTCGCGCAGCACGAGGTTCAGTCCGTGGGGGCCGATCACCGCTCCGGCGATGATGAGCCCCAGCAGGTAGGGGATTTTGAGCTTGTTCAGAATCAGCGGCGCTGCGAGGATGATGACCAGAATGAGCAGGAATTTCAGGATCGGGTCTTCGAGCGGCAGCGTCAGGTCTATATGTGCGAGTAACGGGATCATCCGGTGCGGTGTTTAGTCTTTCCACAAAGATAGGAAAAATCGGGTTATGCGCAAGCTCCCGGCGATAAAAAATCCGGCCAGGGCGTCCGCGTCCCGCATCCGGAAAAAGCCCGGCATGCGAAAGAAGCCCGGCATGCGGAAATATGCCGGGCCTGCGTCGCGAATCCCGTAGGTCATCGGCCGGAGAGTGCGAATTCGCAAATCGTGACGGATTCCCCCTTGAACGTGATTTCGTCCGCCTTTCCCGGATCGGTGTCCGTGGCCGTTGCGACGACGTTCCCGGCCGGGTCGTCCAGCGTGTTCCTGGCATCGAGCGAGGCGGCCGACAGCACGGTGGTCCGTATGAGCTTGTCCGCCTTGCAGTTTTCGAAGACGATGCGCGTCTTCAGGGCCTTCGGGTTGAGATTGACGACGAACAGGTTGAGCCTTCCGCGCTCCCGGTCGATGGTCGCGGAGACGTCCAGCGAACCGACGTCCGTGTCCATTGCGGGGGATACGGCCTCGGCCTTTACGCTCTCTTTCAGTCCTTTCGCGCGGTATTCCCGGAGCGGGAAGAACGTCGTCTGCCTTACCGAGGCGGTTTCGTCGGTCATGATCGGGGCGAGGATGTTCACCATCTGCGCCCAGTTGGCTATTCCTACGTGGCGGGCGTTGCGGTGGATGGCGTTGAGAAAATACGCCGTCGCCAGCCCGTGACGCCATTCGTAGGTGTTGGTCGTCCCGTAGGGAGGTCCTCCGGCCTCCCAGATTCCCCATTCGTCGAAAGCGATTCTGATACGGTCCTGGCGAGGGGGAAAGCGGTACCATACCTGCCAGTTGTCAACGGAGTCCGGGCAGTTCTCCCGGATGAAGGCGCCCAGGGCGGCGAGCCCCCTGTCCGCCGCCTTGATCTTCCGGAACAGGGAGTAGGGCTTTCCCTCCTCCGTGTTCACGTAGTTGTGGAAGGAGATGTAGTCCACGGCTCCGCCCAGGCCGTCCAGAACCGTTTCGTTCCAGCGCATGTCGCCCCCTTCGCCGTTGGCGATGAGTTTGATGGACGGGTCCGTCAGTTTCATCAGTTTGATGAAATGCCACACGTCCTCCACGTATTTCCGGGGGTCCTGATGGCGTCCCGCGTCGGGTTCGGCTCCCTCCTCGTTCCCCAGCGCCCAGTACTTCACGCCGAAAGGCTCCGGGTATCCGTGCGAACGCCTGAGGTTGGCATAGTATGTGTTTTCCGTTCCGTTGCAGTATTCGACCCAGTTGGCCGCTTCGTCGGGCGATCCGGTGGAGAGGTTCACCACGAGGCAGGGCTCTGCGCCTATTTCCCTGCAATACTCGATGAACTCGCACGTGCCGAAATGGAAATCGTTGATGCCGCCCCAGATCAGGTTCTTCCTCGCCTTGCGCTCCTCTTTGGGACCCACCCCGTCTTCCCAGTGGAAGGTCTTGACCGCCGTTCCGCCCGGGAACCGCAGCATCGTCGGGGAGAGCTCCTTCACCTTTTCCAGCACGTCGCGGCGGAATCCCCGGCTGTCGGACAGCGGCGAGTCCTCGTCGAAAATGCCTCCGTCGATGCAGCGTCCCATGTATTCCACGAATTGTCCGTACACGTACGGGGAGATCTCGCCGAGGCTGGCGCCTGCGTCGATCGTTATTCTGTTTTCCTGGGCGTGCGATGACAGGCAGAGCAGTGCGAAAACGGGCGGCAGAAGCAGTTTTTTCATGTGTGGCAGGTGTTTTCGGTGACGGGCGGACCTCCGGCCGTCGGACAAAGATAGGCAAAAGATGCGAGGCATGCAACTCCCGGAAGTTGTCCGCATCGCCGGGGAATCCGGCCGGCATGTCCGTGATGCAGAGGCGGAAGGGGTGTCCGGTCCAGACGCTCGCATGGCGGCGCGGCGCAAAAAAACGGGGGCGGATGCTTCGCTTTTCGGCAAAAAAGCGTAACTTTGAAAAATCATTGAAAACCGGAACGGCTTTGGTTATGGGTGTCGAGAGAGTGGACAGACGGTTGCTCGGTCCCGTGCTCGCGGGATTTTTCATCATGGGTTTCTGCGACATGGTGGCTCCGATCACGGGGCGTATCGCCGCGGAGTTCCCCGCGGAGCGGCAGGCGGCCGTGAGCTTCCTTCCGACGATGGTGTTCCTCTGGTTTCTGGTGCTTTCGGCGCCGTTTGCCGCATGGATGAACCGCCGGGGCCGCAAGACGACGGCGCTCGCGGGCTATCTCCTCACGGTCGCCGGCCTGCTCGTGCCCTATGCCGCCGGCGAGGGATGCGCGCTGGGGTGGTACTTCGCCGGGTTCGGCCTGCTGGGTATAGGCAATACGGCGATCCAGGTGGCCGTCAATCCGCTGCTGGCCACCATCGTTCCCGCGGAGCGCATGACGAGCTACCTGACCGTGGGGCAGATTTTCCGCAACACGTCGCTGCTCCTGCTGGCGCCGATCGTGACGGGACTGGTCGCCGCGACCGGGTCGTGGCGTCTGCTGCTGCCGATCTACGCGGCTCTCACGGTCGCGGGCGGGGTGTGGCTGCAACTGACCTCCGTGCCCGAGCCGCCGCGCAGCGGAACCTCCGTCGGACTGGCAGCCTGCTTCGGTCTGCTGAAGAACCGTGCGGTGCTGCTCTCGGCGCTGGGCGTGGCATGCTTCATCGCCGCCGACGTGGGGATCGGCTACCTCTCGGTGCGGCTGATCGACAACCCCTCGTCGATCCTCACGACCACGGGTTTCTACGCCTGCCGCATCGTCGGGACGATCGTCGGGGCGTGGGCCCTCGTGCGGGTCCGGGACACGAAGTATCTGGGCTGGAACATGGCCGGGGTGCTGGCGCTCTGCCTCGTGCTGCTCTTCACGGACAGCGGGGCGGTGATCTATGCCGCCGTGGGCCTCATGGGCTTCGGCATGGCGTGCGTCTTCGCCACCTTCTACTCCGTGGCGACCCGTGCCGTGCCGGAGCGGGCCAACGAGGTGGCCGGGCTGATGATTCTGGCCATTTCGGCGGGAGCCGTGTCGGGTCCGGCGTGCGGCGCCGTCGCGCGTGCGGCGGGCAGTCCGCATTGGGGGATGCTCTTCGTCGCCGTGCTGGTGTGCTACATGCTCTGGGCGAGCGTGAAACTGACAAACAACGAACAACGGATATGAAAAAAATCGTACTGACCCTGCTGCTTGCAGCCGCCGCATGGAGCGCGGCGGCGCAGCGGCCCCGCACGCGGGTGGAATGGGGCGTGATCGGAGGTATCAGCATTCCCGATTATACGACCGACATGGACCGGACGGACATCAGGAACAAATGCGGCTGGCAGGCCGGCATCGTGACAGCCGTGAATCTGGGCGCCTTCGCCGTCGAGCCGCAGATTCTCTATGTCCGCCAGGGCATGCGTATCCGGCCCGAGGGGGGCGAGGAGGTGAACCTCAAGTCCAATTCGATCGACGTGCCTGTGCTGCTGTCGCTGCGGCTGCTCCATCCCGTGCGCATCTACACCGGACCGGTCTTTACGGTGATGAACGACAGCAAGCAGAAGTCGGGGCGCGACCTGCTCGATTTCGGGCGCGTGCGTCCCACGGTCTCGTTCACGGTCGGGGCCGGCGTGGTGCTGATGCGCCACCTGCTCGTCGATCTGCGCTACAACGGCCAGTTCCGGGCCAAGCACGACGTCGTGCTGCCCGACGGCCAGCAGCTCGACAAGCTCCGCTCGTACAACGTCGCACTGAGTTTCGGTTATCTGTTTTAGCCTATGACGGAGACGCTCGGACGGGAAATCGCCGTCGAAGGGGTCGATCCCCGCGAACTGTACGGGGCGCAGAACGTCTATCTGGAACAGATCAAGGCGCTGCACCCCGCATTGAAGATCGTGGCGCGCGGACAGTCGCTCAAGGTGCTCGGCCCCGAGGCGGAGACGCGCCGGTTCGCCGCCCGCATGGAGGGGCTGGCGGCCTATTACCTCAAGTACGGGCACATCTCCCCGCAGGTCATCGACCAGTGTTTCGCGGGGGGCTTCGGGGCGGCGGACGCCCCCGCGGACAAGGACGTGATCGTGTACGGCAACAACGGCAACATCGTCCGCGCCCGCACGGTGAACCAGCAGCGGCTGGTGGGGCTCTACGACAAGTGCGACCTGCTCTTCGCCGTCGGCCCGGCCGGGTCGGGCAAGACCTATACGGCCATCGCGCTGGCCGTCCGGGCCCTGAAGGAGAAACAGGTGCGGCGCATCATCCTGACGCGCCCGGCCGTCGAGGCGGGCGAGAAGCTGGGCTTCCTGCCCGGCGACATGAAGGAGAAGCTGGATCCCTACCTGCAGCCGCTCTACGACGCGCTCAACGACATGATCCCGCCCGCGAAGCTCCAGAAGTTCCTCGAAGAGGGGACCGTGCAGATCGCACCGCTGGCCTACATGCGCGGGCGGACGCTCGACAACGCCTTCGTCATTCTGGACGAGGCGCAGAACACCACGCTCGCGCAGATCAAGATGTTCCTGACGCGCATGGGGCGCAACGCGCGTTTCATCGTCACGGGCGACGTGACGCAGATCGACCTGCCGCGCAGGAGCGACAGCGGACTGGTGCGCGCGATGGAGATCCTGCGCCGCGTGGAGGGCATCGGCATCGTCGAGTTCGACAAGCGCGACATCGTGCGCCATCCGCTCGTCAAGCACATCGTCGAAGCCTTCGACCGGCACGCCGGCGCGGGGCCGGCGGAATCCGGAGAATCGGATACGGAAAATACGGAAACCAAAAACGAATAAGTCATGGACAGAAATCTTGCAGCGCTCGAACCGGCGCTCGTCTGGAAACATTTCGCGGAGATCGTCCGCATCCCGCGCCCGTCGCATCACGAGGAGGCCATCCGCCGCTACGTGCTGGAGTTCGCCCGGGGGCTCGGCCTCGAGGCCCGTGAGGACGAGGCGCACAACGTCTATGTCCGCAAACCCGCCTCGAAGGGAATGGAGAACCGCAAGGGCGTCATCCTGCAGGCGCACCTCGACATGGTTCCGCAGAAAAACAACGACAAGACGTTCGATTTCGAGAAGGACCCGATCGACGCCTATGCGGACGGCGGATGGGTCACGGCCGACGGCACGACGCTCGGGGCCGACAACGGCATCGGCGTGGCTTCGATCCTGGCCGTGCTGGAGGACGACACGCTCGCGCACGGGCCGCTGGAGGCGCTCTTCACGGCCACCGAGGAGACCGGCATGGACGGCGCCTTCGGGCTGCGGCCCGGGGTGTTGCAGGGCGAAATCCTGCTCAACCTCGATTCCGAGGAGGAGGGCGAGCTGTACGTGGGCTGTGCCGGAGGGCTCGACGCGAACACGACGTTCCGCTATGCGGAGGAGCCGACGCCCGCCGCGGGCTACGTCGCCGCGAAGATCTCCGTCAGGGGCCTCAAGGGCGGCCATTCGGGCATTCAGATCGTCTGCCAGCGCGCCAATGCCAACAAACTGCTGTTCCGGCTGCTCAATGCCGCGCCCTGCCCCCTGCTGCTCTGCTCGGTGGACGGCGGCGGACTGCGCAACGCCATTCCGCGCGAGGCCGAAGCCGTTGTGCTGCTCCCCGAGGCGGATTACGACGCTTTCGCCGGGGCGGTCGCCGCGTACGAAAAGACCGTGCGGGAGGAGTTCGAAGGGATCGAGGAGAACATTTCGGTCACGGTCGGGAAGTGTGCCAGGCCCGCCGGAATGCTGCCGCGCGACGTGGCCGTGAAGGTGATCCGCGCGGTCGCGGGGTGTCCCGACGGCGTGCAGCGCATGTCGCTCTCGATGCCCGGGCTGGTGCAGACGTCGGGCAACCTGGCGCGCGTGGTCTCGGACGGCTCGACGGTGAAGATGCAGTGCCTGCTGCGCAGTTCGGTGCGTTCGGAGAAGGAGGCGCTGGGCGAGGCCATCGCCGCGGTCTTCGCGCTGGCCGGAGGCGAGACGGAGCTGACGGGGGCCTACGACGGCTGGAATCCCGACATGAAGTCGCCGATCCTGAAGGCTATGACCGCCTCCTACGAGGCGCTCTACGGCCGCAAGCCCGCCGTGACGGCGATCCACGCCGGACTCGAATGCGGCATCATCGGCGGCAAGTACCCCGGTCTGGACATGATTTCGTTCGGCCCGACGATCCGCTATCCCCACTCGCCCGACGAGAAGGTGGAGATCGCCTCGGTCGGGAAATTCTACGACTTCCTGGTTCACACGCTGCGCAATGTTCCCGAAAAGTAGCGGGCCGCACTCCGGCGCCAAGTGGTTCGTCATCGTCAATCCCGTGGCCGGAGGCGGCCGCGGGCTGGACCACTTTCCGCAGATTTCGAAGCACCTGCGCGATGCGCACATCCGTTGCGAACCGGTCTTCACGGAACACAAGTTCCACGCCACGGAGCTGACCGTGACGGCCGTCCGCGAGGGATACCGCCACATCATCGTCGTCGGAGGCGACGGCACGCTGCACGAGGTGGTGAACGGGCTGTTCATCCAGCAGGAGGTGCGTCCCGACGAGGTGTTGCTGGCCGTGGTGGCCGTGGGCACGGGCAACGACTGGGTCCGCACGTTCGGTATTTCGAACCGCTACCGGCACGCCGTGCAGGCCATCAGCGAAGGCTGCTCCTTCCTGCAGGATGTCGGGGTGGTCTCCTACGAGGAGGCGCACTACCGGCAGAACCGCTACATGGCCAACGTGGCCGGCGCGGGCTTCGACGCCCATGTGGTGCGGAAGCTCTCGCACCTGAAGAAGAAGGGCCGCAAGAGCCGCTGGCGCTATACGTGGTGTCTGGTGCGCAACTTCTTCCGCTACAAGTCCACGGGCGTCAAGGTGTGGGTGGACGGGCGGCTGGTTTACAACAACCTGCTGCTTTCGGCGGCCGTCGGCATCTGCAAGTTCAACGGCGGCGGCCTGCAGCAGCTTCCCGAGGCGGTGGCCGACGACGGGATGCTCGACCTGTCGCTGATCCGCCCCGTGCATTTCTGGCATCTGCTTTTCCGGTTCCACTACCTGTTCAACGGCGGCATCTACCGCATCCGGCATATCTTGCAGGAGCGCGGCAGCCGCATCCGCATCGAGTCGTCGCCCGAAGTGGGCGTCGAGGTGGACGGCGAGCCGCTGGGCCATACGCCGCTCGAATTTTCGATTCTCCACAAGGCGATCCGGATCGTCGTGGCGAAGGAGTTCTACGAACAGCACGTCCCGGCGGAGGACTCCGCCCGCAAGGCCGGGTGAGGGTCCGGGCATTCCGGGACGATGCGCGGGGAGAGACAGCGAACGACCGGGGCGTGCCGAATGTTCGGCACGCCCCGGTTTTCCGTATTCCTTCCGGCGGCTATCGGGCCGGGACGCTTTCGATGACGTCGATCTCCGTCACCGTCCAGTCGAACAGCTCGTCGGCGCACTGTCCCTCCAGCCGGCGCAGTTGCGAAAGGTCGGTCGTGTCGGCCAGCACGGCGTTGAAGAACTGCTCCATCGTGGAGTAGGTCGCGTTCACCTTGCCTGCCAGGCAGGTGTAGAAGGCTTTCTGCTGGCTGCGGTCCAGTCCGGCCGGGAGCACGCCCTGCCCCACGAGGTAGTCGTAGGGGAAAATATGGCGCATGTTGTGCGCGTCGGCATCGAGCTCTTCGACGATCGTCGTGACGACGAACATGTCCACGGTGTCGTTCACGCCCGGCATCTGGATGAAGGTGGTGTACACCGGATAGGCGTTTTCCAGCTCTCCGGCCACCCCGTCCGAGAAGAGGACGAACTCCGAATCGGTCAGGTCGTCGAGGTAGATCATCTGCCGGTAGCTGCGCAGGGCGTCGCGCATGGCCTTGCGCTCTTCGCGGTTCCATTCCCGGCGCTGCGAGCAGCCGGCGAAACCTGCGGCGAATACCGCCAGCAGGGATACACAAAGGAGAATCTTTTTCATATTCCGAATTGATGTTGGTTCATTATTCCCCGGATCGCAATCCGTGTGCCAAAAATATTGCGTATATTTGTTGCCGCACAACACGACCGGTTATGGATGTTCTGGCTTTTCGCGACTACTGTCTTTCGCTGCCCTTCACCGAGGAGTGCACGCCCTTCGACGAGACGACGCTCGTCTATAAGGTCGGCGGCCGGATGTACGCCTTCGCCGACATGGTCGGATTCGAGCGGATCGCCCTCAAGTGCGATCCCGAAGAGGCGCTGCTGCTGCGCGAGCGCTATCCGGACGAGGTGACGCCCGCCTGGCATACGAACAAGCGTCTGTGGAACGACGTGCGCACGACGGGCGACCTGCCCGATGCCTTCATCCGCGCGCAGATACGCAACTCCTACCTGCTGGTCGTGCGGCGGAATGTGACGCCGCGGGCCCGCCGCGAGGAGATTCTCGCCCGTATCGGCGAGCTCGGACTGCCCGAATGATTCCCGCGATTGTTTTCCGAACCAAAAAATAACAGATGCGTATGAAGTGCAAAATCCTTTTGCTGGCGTTGGCCGTCGGGGCGGTGTCCTGCGGCGGAGACGCGAAAACCGAACTTTTCAACGGCCGCGACCTCACGGGATGGGTCTGCGTCACGGCCGGCGGCCCCGCTGCGGCGGAGGTCTTCACCGTGCAGGACGGCTGCATCCGCGTGGCGGGACAGCCTTTCGGGTTCCTGCGCACGGCCGAGCAGTACGGCGACTACCGCCTGCACGCCGAGTGGCGCTGGATCGGGAAGCCCTCGAACAGCGGGCTGTTCCAGCGCATCCAGGAGGGCGACGAACTTTGGCCTTCGCTGATCGAGTGTCAGTTGGAGTCCGGGAATGCCGGAGATCTGCTGGGATTGGGCGGCGCCACGATGGCCGGGGTCGAATCGCCGGAGGGCGGCGTTCCGGTCAAAAAACGCGTGGGCGGCGCTTCGGAGAAACCCGCCGGCGAATGGAACGAGGCCGAAGTGATCTGCAAGGGCGACCGCATCACGGTCTATGTCAACGGCGTGTTGCAGAACGAGTGCAGCGGGGTGAACGCCCGGGGCTACATCGCCCTGCAAAGCGAGGGCGGTCCGCTGGAGTTCCGCAACATCTATCTGACGGAGGTCGAGTGATTCCGGGGCGGCGCTCCTGCGGGGAGGCCGTTCCGTCCTTTTCCTTATGTCATCGCCCCTGCCGCAACGCGGCAGGGGCGATGCTTTTCAGCCGGAACGGCCTGCTACCGCCGGTCGTTTTCCTCCAGCGAGGCGACGTAGGCTTCGCGGAGCTTCAGCAGCTCCTGCGCCTTTTCGGGGTATTCGCCGAGCAGGTTCTCCGACTCCGTGGGGTCGATTCCGAGGTTGGTGAGATACAGCCCTTCGAGCGTTTCGTTCCGGTCGTCCGGCCGTACGTCGATCGCATTGCAGAGCAGTTTCCAGTCGCCCTGCCGCACGGCCCACTGCCGTTCGAAATCGAAGTGCAGCACGTCGTGCGGAGACTTTTCCGAGGCGTCCCGAAGCAGCGGTACGAGGCTCCGGCCGTCCACGTCGATTCCCGAGGCGTCCAGCCCGCACAGCTCCAGAATCGTCGGGAACCAGTCGATGTTCATGGCCGTCTGGTCGCGCGTCTCGCCCTGCGGCAGATGTCCGGGCCAGGAGACGATGGCCGGCACGCGGATGCCGCCCTCGAAGAGCGAGAACTTGCCGCCCCGGTAGTCGCCGCAGTAACCGCCTCCGCCGAAGGTGCGGACTTCGGTGCTGTGGCCGTTGTCCGACTGGAGGATGACGAGGGTGTTCTCTTCCAGCCCCCGTTCGCGCAGGAATGCGCGCAGCCGGCCCAGGTAGTCGTCGAACGTGGAGACGAAGGCCGCGTACATGCGCCGCGGGGCGGGCAGGTCGGCGTAGTGGTCCAGCCATTTCTTCGCCGGCTGCAACGGATAGTGGGGTATATTGACGGCCCAGTAGAGGAAGAAGGGCCGGTCGTCTCCGTCCCGCAGGATGAACTCTTCGGCTTCGCGCAGCGTCTCGGCGGCGAAGAACTTCCCTTCTTCGTGAATCTCCTCTCCGTTGCGCCAGAGGTCGTGCCGGTTCGGGCCGCCCCAGTAATAGAAGTGCGAGTAGCTGTCGATGCAGCCTCCCAGGAAGCCCCAGAAATAGTCGAATCCCCGGCTGTTGGGGGCGTACTCCTTCCATGACCCCAGATGCCATTTGCCGATGCAGGCCGTGCGGTAGCCGTTGTCGCGCATCCGCTCGGCGAGCGTCTCCTTGCCGAGCGGCAGCCCCGTGTAGCCGGCGTTGCCCGTAAGTCCGGCGCGTCGGGTGAACTGCCCGGTCAGCAGACTCGCGCGGGAGGCCGAGCTGACGGGTGCGGCGTAGAACTGGGTGAACCGCACGCCGCTGGCCGCCAGCGAGTCCATGTGGGGCGTGCGGAGGTCCGCCGCGCCGAAGCAGCTCATGTCCAGCGTGCCGTGGTCGTCCGTGTAGATGATGATGACGTTGGGTTTCGCGGGGCGGGCCGCCGGGGCCGTGCCTGCCAGCAGCAGGCCGCCGGCGCTCAGGAAGAGGTGTCTGTTGTCCATGTATGCAGTCGTTTATCGGATCCGTTCGTAGTAGGGCAGGCGGTCGAGCGGCACGTCGGTTTCGATGCGTTTCGGCCCCCGGAATGTCTCGCCCCGGTCGTCGCGCCAGACGCCCCGCGGCAGCCGCACTTCGCGCTGCGTCCCCGGTGTGACCATCGGGGCCACGAGATAGCGGTCGCCCAGCATGAACTGGTCGCGGCATTCGAGGAACCCTTCGTGCGGGAAGGCGTACTCCATCGCCCGGACGATCGGCTCGCCCGTCTTCGACGCGTGACGCGCCAGCGAGAGGATGTAGGGCCCGAATTGGCGGTGCAACTGCGCATAGCGGGCGCAGACGGCCGCATTCTCGGGCGAGAGGATGCGCCACGGCGCTACGGAGAACTGCATCATCGGCATCAGCGCGTGCACCTGCGCCGAGCGGACGATCAGCTCCTCGTCGAACCGTTCGACCCCGAGAAACGAGGTGAACTGTCCGCCGCCGATCATGTCGGGGCACGTGTAGGGGTGTCCCAGCAGTCCTGCGGCCGTCATGTCGGGGATGAGCAGTTGCAGGGCCCGCCACGAGTAGTCCTTGTCGCCCAGACGCTGCACGACGGGCTGTCCGCCCAGTTTCCAGCAGGCACGCAGCTCGTTGCAGGCGAACGTGCCGCCCAGTTCGGCCCACCGCTGCATGTAGCGGTTCGGGTCGCCTTCGGGGTCGTGGTAGAGATACGGTTCGGCCTGCATGTAGGCCACGTCCCCGCCGTCGAACTTGAAACCGTCGGTTCCGTATTTGCTCCGGTTCTCCTCGAGTTTCCCGCGCAGGTACGCCACCGCTTCGGGGTTCGTCAGGTCGTAGCAGGCGCTGTATCCGTTCCACCACCGGACGATCGCCGGGTCGCCCCGGCGGGTTTTGAGCAGGTAGCCCTTCCGCTCCAGTTCGCGGAATTCGGGCGAGTCGGGCGAGACGTAGGGGGAGATCCAGAGCATCACGCGGAATCCCATGGCGTGCAGCGAGTCGATCATGCCCCGCGGATCGGGGAAGCGCGAGGCCTTGAAGTCGAAGTTCCCGTAGTCGTTCTGCCAGTTGTCGTCGATCATGAAGATTCCCTGCGGGAAGCCGTTTTCGACAGCCTTGCGGGCATAGCGCATGATGTCGCGCTGGTTTTGGTCGTACATGAGCTCGATCCAGGTGTTGTATTGCGGCATGGAGAAGAACAGCTCGGCGGGAATCGTTCCCGAGGGCGGGAAGTGGGCTGCCGAGGCGGCCGCATAGGCGTCGCGGAGATTCTCTCCGGCGTGCACGGCCTCGAGTGCCTCGTGGTCGGAGGAGAGATGGAGCCGTCCCTGCTCGATCCGGAACCGGAAGGGGTGTTCGGACCAGACGTAGCGGCCTTCGGACGAGAGCAGCAGCGGCACGGACTGGTTGTTGTAGTTGATTCGCGCGAGATCCTGTTCGGCGAGCTCCGCCGGATAGGGCATCCGGTTTCCCAGGGCGACGAAGCCGCCCCACCACCGCTCGCCGGGAAGCGGCTCTACGGTCTTTTCGAACGGGGGTTGCGCTGCGGCCGGCGACAGGCAGGCGGCGAGCAGGAGGAAAGAAAGCAGGCGTTTTTTCATTCGGGTCGTGATTTGGAATCAAAAGTACGAAAAGTCCGCAGATGAAACAAGCGATGCCGGCTGTCGGCATCGCCTGTTTCGCATTGCGACCGCATTTTTCGTTTCGCACCGTTTCGGAGGCGGCCGCTGCGGCCTCATTCCGGGCGCACCGCTGGCCGCATCGGTCGTGTCGGCCGCATTCCCGTCGTGTTACGGCCGCATCCCGGCCGCCTGCCGCCGCCAGCGGAGGTAGCCCGCCACGGCCAGGGCCGAATAGAGGGCGTACAGGGCCGCCGTCCACGGAATCTCCTTGTAGAGGTACAGTCCGACGGTCACCAGGTCCGCGGCCAGCCACACGAGCCACTGCTCGACGTATTTGCGCGAGAGCATCCACATCGCCACGATCGAGAGCGCCGTGGTGAGGCTGTCCCAGAAGGGCACGGTGCTGTCCGTGAAGCGCGCGAGCAGCAGGTAGAGCGCCCCGTGCGCGGCGAGGAACACCCCGGCGAGCGCCGGAATCCTCCGCAGCGGCGTGTGGCCGATCGCCGCGGCCTTCTCCGGCGTGCCGGCGGTCTGCGCGTTCCGCTGCCGGGCGTTGTGCCATACGATCCATCCGTAGAGTCCTGCGAGCACGTAATAGACCTGCATCGAGCAGTCGGCGTAAAGCCCCGCCTTGTAGTAGAGCGCTCCGTGCACGACGGGCATGACGAGACCCACGATCCACAGCCGGATGTCGGCGCGGTATTCGAGCCAGAGGTAGAGGAGGCCGAGCGCGACCCCCGTGAGTTGCAGGGCGAGTTTCCAGTCCATCGTTTTCGTGTCTTGTGCGGCCCGGGGCCGCTGTGAGCGGTCAGAAGCGTACGGTCACGTTACCCAGCACGTTGAGCGGAGCCTGCGGGAAATAGAAGGCCATGTCCGTCCGCTGTCCTTCCCAGATCGAGGAGTATCCGTATCCGTTGCTTTCGTATTCCGAATTGAAGAGGTTGTTGATCTGGAGGCCCAGCGAGACGCTGCGCGCCGCGCGCGTGCGGAACGTGTAGTTCAGGTTGAGGTTCGTCACGCAGTAGGCGTCGAGCGAGAGGGCCTCGACCTCGTTGTTGGTGAAGTATTGTTTGCCGACGCATTGCGTGTGGAAGAGGGCCTGGAAACCCTTGTGGTGGAAATCGAGGAAGAGCGCCCCCATGGCCGAGGGCGAGTAGGCGATGGTCCTGTCGCCCAGATTCTCGCCGTAGGTGGGGCTTCCCGACAGGGCGTCGATGTAGTTCTCGATGCGGTTCTGCGAGAAGGTGGCGTTCGCGCCCAGCGTGAACCAGCGGGTCGTCCGCCACGAGGCCGTCAGCTCCACGCCGCGGCGGTAGCTGTCGGGCACATTGACGTTCAGGGCGTCGTAGCCGTCGTTCACCATGCCCGTCGGTACGAGCTGGTCCTTGTATTTCATGTAGTAGAGGTTCACGCCCAGCCGGAGCCGCGGAGCCGTGTAGGTGTAGCCCAGCTCGTAGTCGCAGAGTTTCTCGGAAGAGGGGTAGCTGTCGTCCTCGGCGAACATGTGGCGGTCCGTGAAGTCGCTGCGCGTGGGCTCCTTCTGCGCCACGGCGAACGAGAAGTAGAACTCGTTGCGGTCGGCGAGCGTGTAGCTCAGGCCCGCACGGGGATTGAAGAAGTGGTACTGCTTGTCCACGTCGATGGGCTGCATGCCGTCCTCCGCGGAGATGTAGTTGTCGTTCACGCCCCACGCCTCGTAGCTGACGTAGCGGTATTGCAGGTCGGCGAAGAGCCGCAGCCCCTCGGCCGCCAGCCACGACGCCCGGGCGAAAAGGTTGGCATCCTGCTTCCTCACGTCGTTGTCGTACCAGCGGCCTCCGATCTGCTCCTTCTCCATGCCGCTCACCCAGTCCAGCGTACCCCAATGGGGGCAGGTGTAGTAGCTCCACGAACCGCCGAAGGCGAGGTCGAGCTTCCGCGTTGTGTAGCTGGCCGCGGCGTTCACGCCTCCGAGGTGGTTGCGCATGATCTTCTCGCGGATCAGGTCGGCGCTGACGTCGGCCGTCAGCCCGGCGGGAAGGTTGAGGTATTCGCAGAGGTCGGCGTCGTCCTTGTACTGTTTGTAGAAGCCGTAGCCGTAGGTGTAGAATCCCGTGGCGTTGAGCGCCCAGCGGTCGTTGAACCGGTGGCTCACGACGATCTGGTTGTTGATTTGCAGGTAGTTGTCCGTCTCGTCGTCGTAGTAATCGACCTTCTGCCATTCGGGGTATCCGTCGTTGCTGTTGTAGATCGTGTGGTAGCGTCCGTCCTCGGTGCGGTACATGCCGCCCGAGTTGTAACGGCGGCCGTTGTATTTCATTTCGTCTTTCGTCACGCCGTTGTAGGTGAGGTAGGTTTTGGCCTTGCCGCCGAACGAGAGCAGTTTGACGATCGTCCGTCCGTTGTAGTATCCGGTCTGGAACATATAGGACTTGAGGTCCGTCGCGCCGCGGTCGATGTAGCCGTCCGATCCGATGTGCGTCAGGCGGGCGTCCACCACCCAATGATCGCCCAGCAGTCCCGAGGAGATGCGCACGGCCTGCTTGTTGGTGTTGTACGAACCGTAGGAGAGCGAGGCTTCGCCGCTGAAGTCGGTCCCGATGGGCGCCGTGGTCATGTTCACCGCACCGCCGAAGGCGCCCGTGCCGTTGGTCGAGATGCCCGCGCCGCGCTGCACCTGGACGCTTCCCACCGAGGAGATCAGGTCGGGTGTGTCGTACCAATAGACCGAATGCGAGTCGGGGTTGTTCATCGAAACGCCGTTCACCGTGACGTTCAGGCGCGTGGCGTCCGTGCCGCGGAGGCGGATCGAAGTGCCTCCGATTCCGATGCCCGTCTCGTTCGTGGCGATCATCGAGGGTGTGAGCGCCAGCAGCGACGGAATGTCGAATCCGTAGCTGTTACGGGCGATTTCGTCGTGCGAGAGGTTCGAGAAGGCCACGGGGGTCTTCTCGGTGGCGCGCGTGGCCGTCACCTCGATCTCCTGCATCCGGTAGATCCGCAGCGAGTCGTCGTCCGGTCTCTCCGCGGCGGCGGTTGCGGCATGCGCCGTGCGTCCGCCGGCCGTTTCCGCGGCCCGGAGTTGCGCGGCCGGGCAGAGCGCGGCGGCCGCGAGCATCGGAAGAATAATCCTTTTCATCGTCAAACTTTTTAAGTTAATACACTGAAAAGGGGTATGTTGTGTCGATTATGCGTCTCCCGGTCTCGGCATTACCCGTATCCGGTACAATGGGTATAATCTCAGCCTGAAAGTAAGGCACCCCTTCGAAATATCGGCGGCAAAGGTATGAAAAAAACGTGAGAAAAATGAATTTTTGTCTTTTATTTAAGTGTTTAAAAAGATGATCTGATTATTGTGTGAAAAAATTTTGTTTGCTATTTTTTATGACGGTTTTGTTTGTGCTATTGCTTCTTATTGGTTACATTTGAAATGTTGGTAAAATCAAGAAATTTCGTTTGATTTGTTTTTAAATCGAACGGTTATGAGAAAAGATTTATTTTTAGGAGGCGCGGCATTGATTGCTGCTGTGGCTTCAGTTGTTATTACGGTTATGAGAACGAGAAAAACGTACCGGATTTATTCGATGCGAATGGTGAAGTTCTAACAAGCGACGAGGTTATCATACAGCGGCCTTGCGTTTATTATCCGTCTCGTATATGTTATATATTGGACGATGATTTGGGATATACGGAGGTTAAGGGCTATTTGTATTAATACTATAATCTCCGGAATGTTTTCGGAGATTTTTTATGATTTATGAGCAGATTATCGGTATTTTTCGCGTTGCTGATTGGATGTTGTTCCTGCGGTCGGGAGGCTTCGGATGCAGTTGTCTATGAGGTTTCCGCCCGGAAAATGGAGGGGCTGAACGATATCTTTGATTTTTACGGACCTTTTTTCTTCGACGAGGCTGACAGTTGTCTCGTTAAATCGGAAGGACAGGGTGAAAATGTCGTCGTTCGGTTCGATTGCCGTAAAGGCGTTTTGAAAAATCGGATTCGCAGGGGGCGGGGACCGGGTGAATACCTTGATTTGCGTGTGGTCGGAGTGAATCCTGTGACCGGTGATTTCCAAGCCGTCTCTTCTGTCGGTAGAAGCGTCGTCTCCTTTTCGCGTGAAATGGTCCCGTTGGATACAGTAACATTCGGAACGGCTTTGTTTGATGCCGTGAGGGCGGGTGATTTCTTCGTGTCGTACGGCGATTATGCGGCGACCGACAATCACATGTTTTCTTTTTTCGATACGCTCGGACAGGCCGTTGGTCGTTTCGGAAAATTCCCCGATGACGGCATGTCGGATGCGTTCCGGGATAAAGTGATGGCCTATCAGGGAAAATTGCTTGCGAACCGTACCTGTTCCAGGTTCGCTTTTTTTTCGAGTATGGGGAATGTCTTTGATATATACGGAATTGGGGCGAATAGGTGTCCGGTCCGTATCGCTTCGATCCGCAAGGAGTTACCCGTTTACGAACCGCAGCCGCATGTTGCGGCGGGTGTGCGTTTCCGGGATCCGGCGATTCACTATGCAGATGCCGCTTCATCGGATCGTCGTATTTATGCGCTGTACTCCGGACGGAAACTGGATATGGGAACGGTGGATCCAGACCGCCGGGCCCGGGAGACCCGGTTGATCCGGGTTTATGACTGGAATGGAGTTCATCAGTGCGATCTGCTGGCCGATATTCCGCTTTTGAATCTTTGTGTCAGTTCCGACGATCGTTATATCATTGGCCTTTTTTCCGAGGACGGGGAAATCCGATGTTGCAGACTTGATTTGCCGGAAGCGCTTTACAGATGACAGTCCGATTCCTTTCGGCAAGGGGACCGATAACGATTCCGCCCCTGCAAAAAATTGCGGCAGGGGCGGAACATATCGTGCTTCCGTGAATCAGCAGTTCCCGAACCGGAAGACGATCTTCTGGCAGTAGGTTTCGCCGGGCCGGAGCAGCGGCGAGGGGAATTCGGGATGGTTCACCGCGTCGGGATAGTTCTGGCACTCGACGGCTACGCCGTCGTAGTCCGCATAGCGGCCGCCGGTCTTGGTCTCGGGGCAGCCGCCCGCGAGCCAGTTTCCCGTGTAGATCATCACGCTGGGCTGCGAGGAGAGCACCTCGACGCAGCGGCCCGACCGCGGGTCGCGCAGGCAGCCCACCTCGCCCAGGATATTGGGCCTCCAGCCGTCGATCACGAACGGGTGGTCGTATCCCTTGAAGTCGCGGATGTGGTTGAACTCCGCGTCTATGCCGGGCCGGAACGGCCGGTAGTCGCGGAAGTCCTGCGGCGTGCCGGCCACGTCGAGCAGCCGGCCCGTCGGAATCTGCCGTTCGTTCATTTCGAGCGCCTGCGAGGCGTTGAGCCGCAGTTCGTGGTCGAGCACCGATCCCGAGCCGTCGCCCGCGAGGTTGAAATAGACGTGGTTCGTGAGATTCACGACCGTCGTCCGGTCGGTCCGGGCCCGGTAGGTGATCTCCAGCGAGCAGTCGTCGTCGAAATCGAAAACGGCCTCGACGCACAGCTCGCCCGGATACCCCTGGTCGCCGTCCTCGGAGAGGAGCGACATGACCACGCGGTTGGTTTCCACGCGGCTCTCCCAGACGCGGTTGGCGAAGTTGTTCGTGCCGCCGTGCAGGTGGTTCTGTCCGTTGTTCACCTCCAGCGCATACTCCTCGCCCTCGACCGTCATCCGCCCGAAGGCGATGCGGTTGGCGCAGCGGCCCACGCTCTTGCCGGCGGCCGCGCCGTCGTGGAAGTATCCTTCGGGGTGTTTGTAGCCCAGCACCACGTCGGCCATGCGGCCTTCGCGGTCGGGCATGACGGCGGCTACGATCGCCGCGCCGTAGTTCGACAGGCGCACTTCGGCGCCGCGGTCGTTGCGGAGCGTGTAGAGGATGATCGCTTCGCCCTCGGGAGTCATGCCCCATACGTGTTGTTCGATCCGTACCATGGTCATTCGGCGGGTTTGAGGTTTTTCAGCAGGCGGTCGATGCGGCGCAGGCACTCCTCCCGGCCGATGAATTCCGTGACGTCGTACATGCCGGGGCCTTTGCCGGCGCCGACGAGCGCCAGCCGCAGCGTGTTCATCACCTGCCCCATGCCGTATCCCTTCTCGTCGATCCAGCCGTGGACGATCCGCTCGGTGTTCTCCTTCGAGAAGTCGTCGATGCCCGCCAGCACGCCGCGCAGTTCGGCGAGGATCGCCGGGTTCTGTCCCTTCCAGTATTTGCGCGTCTGCTTCTCCTCGTACTCGGCGGGAGCCACGAAAAAGTAGGAGATGAGGTCCCACAGGTCGGTGATGAGCTGCGCGCGCTCCTTCATGATGCCTGCGGCGCGGCCCGCCGCTTCGTCCGGGACTTCGATGCCGTGCTCGCGCAGGATCGGCTGGCAGACGGCCGCCAGTTCGGCGTCCGTCTTGCGGTGCATGTATTGGGCGTTGAACCACTTGGCCTTGTCGGGCTGGAACCGGGCGCCCGATTTCGAGACGCGCTCCAGCGAGAAGTTGTCGATCAGTTCCTGCATCGAGAACAGCTCCTGTTCCGTGCCGGGGTTCCAGCCCAGCAGCGCCAGCATGTTGATGAACGCTTCGGGGAAGTAGCCGTCCTCGCGGTAGCCGCGGGCGGTCTCGCCCGTCGCGGGGGATGTCCAGAAGAGCGGGAATACGGGGAAGCCCATCTTGTCGCCGTCGCGTTTCGAGAGCTTGCCGCCGCCCGTGGGTTTGAGCAGCAGCGGCAGGTGGGCGAAAGCCGGCTGCGAGGATTCCCAGCCGAAAGCCCTGTAAAGCAGGTAGTGCAGCGGCAGCGAGGGTAGCCACTCTTCGCCGCGGATGACGTGCGATATCTCCATCAGGTGATCGTCCACGATGTTGGCGAGGTGGTAGGTGGGCAGCGCGTCGGCCGACTTGTAGAGCACCTTGTCGTCCAGCGTCGAAGTGTTCACCTCGACGTGGCCGCGGATCAGGTCGTCCATCTTCACCACCTCGTCCACCGGCATTTTGAACCGGATCACCCACTGGTCGCCGCGGTCGATACGCGCCTTCACCTCTTCGGCCGGAAGGGCCAGCGAAGTGGCGAGCCGCCCGCGCACGGCGTGGTTGTAGGCGAACGCTTCGCCGCGCGCCTCGGCCTCGCGGCGCAGGGCGTCCAGCTCTTCGGCCGTGTCGAAGGCATAGTAGGCCCATCCGGCCTCGACGAGTTGCAGGGCGTATCTGAGGTAGATCTCGCGCCGTTCGCTCTGGCGGTAGGGGGCGTGGGGGCCTCCGACGCCGACGCCTTCGTCGATCCCGATGCCGCACCAGCGGAGCGATTCGAGGATGTACTCCTCGGCGCCGGGCACGAAGCGCTGCGAGTCGGTGTCCTCGATGCGCAGGATCATCGTGCCGCCGTGCCGCCGTGCGAACAGGTAGTTATACAATGCCGTGCGGACGCCGCCGATGTGCAGCGGTCCGGTGGGGCTGGGTGCGAAACGCACCCGAACGGGTCTTTCCATCTTGTCTCGTTATTTTATTCTGTATTCGATTCGCATGGTGATGCGCGCCTTCTTCTGGCGCGAGGAGGTGTTGAACGACCCGCCGGCCGAAAACTCCTCGTTGGTGTTGGCTCCGGTGATCTGGAAGACGCCCATGCGTGCCGAAGCCACGCGGCCGATCTTCGTGCCGGCGTTCAGGGCGATCTTCTCGGCCCGCGTCCGCGCGTCGGCCGAGGCCTTCTCGATCAGGCCCATCTTCACGTCGTCGAGTTTCGTGTAGTAATAGTCCGGGGCGTAGGCCTCGATCGAGACGCCCTGGGCGATGAGCGACGAGATTTCGCGCGAGACGGTCTCGACCTTCTCCACGTCGGCCGACTCCACCGTGAAGCGCTGCCGCAGGCGGTAGCCCGCGAAGCGTTGCCCGGCCCAGTTGCCGTTGGCGTTGTAGATCGGGTCGTACTGCTTCTCGACGTTCACGAAGGCGAAGACCGTCTCCCCGGCGGAGACGCCCTTCGCGGCGAGGTACTCCTGCACCTTCTGCTTGCTCTTTTCTATCTGGGCGTATCCCGCGGCGACCTGCTGCGCCTCGGCTGTCACCTCGCCCGACCAGACGATCAGGTCCGAGGTGAATTCCGCCTCGCCCAGTCCGGTCACGAGGATCGTGTCCTGCGCGCGGTATTTATAGGTGTAGGCGCGGCCCACGATGGCGGCGCATACGACGGCTGCGATGCCGAGCAGCAAATACTTCGTGTTTTTCATGGCTCTGTCGTTTTGAGGTTGAACATAACGTGTCGCCGCTCCGGTCCGCGTCCTTCCGGGGCGGGTCCGGCGGGGCGGGTCAGACGTTGAACAAGAAGTGCATGATGTCGCCGTCCTGCACGACGTATTCCTTGCCTTCGATGCCGATCTTGCCCGCGTCGCGGCACGCCTTCTCCGATCCGAGCGCCACGTAGTCGTCGTACTTGATGACTTCGGCGCGGATGAATCCCCGCTCGAAGTCGGTGTGGATGATGCCGGCCGTCTGCGGGGCCTTCATGCCGCGCGAATAGGTCCAGGCCCGGGTCTCGTCGGCTCCGGTGGTGAAGAACGTTTCGAGATTGAGCAATTTGTAGGCCGCTTTGATGAGCCGCGCCACGCCCGACTCCCCGAGGCCCATGTCTTCGAGGAACATTTGCCGCTCCTCGTAGCTCTCCAGTTCGGCGATGTCGGCCTCGGTCGCCGCTGCGATCACGAGCATTTCGGCCTTTTCGTCGGCGATGGCGGCGCGCACGGCCTCGGTGTGGGCGTTGCCCGTCACGGCGCTCTTCTCGTCCACGTTGCAGACGTAGAGCACCGGTTTGTCGGTCAGCAGGTTCAGGTCGGCCACCAGGCGGCGGTCCTCCCTGTCCAGTTCGACCGTGCGGGCGCTCCGGCCCTGTTCGAGGGCGGCCTTGTATTGCAGGAGCAGCTCCACGGCCCGCTTGGCCTGCTTGTCGCCGCCCGACGTGGCGGCCTTCTGCGTCTTGGCGAGCCGGTTCTCGACGGTCTCGAGGTCCTTGAGTTGCAGCTCTGTGTCGATGATCCCCTTGTCGCGCACGGGGTCGATCGACCCGTCCACGTGGGTGATGTTGCCGTTGTCGAAGCAGCGCAGGACGTGGATGATGGCGTTCGTGTTCCGGATGTTGCCGAGGAATTTGTTGCCCAGCCCCTCGCCCTTCGAGGCGCCCTTGACCAGTCCGGCGATGTCCACGATTTCGATGGTCGTGGGTACTACGCGTTTGGGGTTGTCGATTTCGGCCAGCCGGACCAGCCGTTCGTCGGGGACGGTGATTACCCCCACGTTGGGTTCTATCGTGCAGAAGGGAAAGTTCGCCGCCTGCGCCTTCGCGTTCGACAGGCAGTTGAAAAGGGTCGATTTTCCGACGTTCGGAAGACCCACGATGCCGCATTGTAAAGCCATGTATCTCTCTTGTTGTATTCGTTTCGGAACCGCGCCCGGCGCGCGGGGCCGGGCAGTTCCGCAAAGATAGGAATTTCTTTTCAATTTGCGCATAAAAAAGCAGCGGCCGGAGCCGCTGCCTTTCCGCGGGCGGGCATCGCCGCGCCGTCACCGGGAGATGCGTGCGGCGAATCCGCCGCCGGGAGCCAGGTGCACCTTCAGCCGGCCCGACGGGTCGAGCGCCGCCTTTTCGCGGCGGTAGTCGCGGGCTGCGCGGGCTGCGTTCGGACCGTCGCTGAAACTCTCGACCGTCCACGGGCCCTCTCCGAGGAACGAGAGGTCGAATTCCATGTCGCGGCTCTCCCAGTTCGTCAGGGCGCCCACATACCACACGTCGCCCGAGCGCCGCGCCACGGCGACCTGCTCGCCGACGGCGCCGGCCAGCGGCACGGTTTCGTCCCAGACGGTCGGCACGCCGGCGATGAACTCCAGCGACTCCCGTTCGCGCAGGTAGTTCGAGGGCGAGTCGCTCAGCATGTTGAGCGGCGAGAAGAAGACGACGTATTCGGCCAGCTGGCGGCAGCGCGTGCCCTGGCTCATCGGCTCGCCGTGCACCGGGCGGTAGTTCTCCTTCGAGGCGTTGCGCATGGCCCCCTGCGTGTAGTCCACCGGTCCGGCCGCCATGCGGATGAAGGGCATCGTGACGTCGTAGGTCACCATGTCGGTGGTCGCGGGCGACCATTTCAGGTTCTCGAGACCGAAGACGCCCTCGAAATTCAGCACGTTGGGCCACGTGCGGTTCAGCCCCGCGGGTTTGAACACCCCGTGGAAGTCGAGCACCATGCGGTGGCGGGCGCAGACCTCGGCGGCGCGGTGCAGGAAGCGGACCACCTGCTGGTCGTCGCGGTTCATGTAGTCCACCTTGAAGCCTTTGATGCCCATCTCGGCATAGTGGCGCACGACGCGCTCCATGTCGTTCTCGAAAGGTGCGTGTCCGGCCCAGAGGAGGATGCCCACGTTGCGTTCGCGTCCGTAGGCCACCAGCTCCTCGAGGTCGAGCTCGGGCACGACCTGCATCAGGTCGGCCGGGCCGTTCACCGACCAGCCGTCGTCGATGAGGATGTACTCCAGTCCGCTGCGGGCGGCGAAGTCGATATAGTATTTGTAGGTCCGGGTGTTGATGCCCGCCTCGAAGTCCACGCCGTAGAGGTTCAGCGCGTGCCACCAGTCCCAGGCCACCTGCCCCGGACGGATCCACGACGTGTCGGCGATCTTCGACGGGGCCCCCAGACGGTAGACCATGTCGCTGAGGAGCAGTCCGGCGTCGTCCTTCGTGACGATGGCTATGCGCCACGGGAAGGAGCGCGTGCCGTCGGTCCGGGCGATGAACTTCTCGCGGTCGATGACGATTTGCTGCTGGTTGTTGTAGCCGCTCGGATTCTCGACCGTCCTGGGATAGGTCGCCAGCACGCTCTGCAGTTGCGGCTCGCGGGGCGAGGCGTTCAGGAAGAGGCCGGGGTAGTCGTCGAGGTCGGATTCCGTGAGGAGCATTCGGCGCCCTTCGGGCAGCTCGACCAGCACGGGCAGGAACATCAGCCGCCGCGGATCGAGCCGCGTCATCGGCTCCCGGACGTAGGTGTTCTCGAACGAGTTGGAGAACTGCCATTCGAAATCCTTGAGCTCGAGGCGGTGGACGTAGGGTGCGCGGGTCGTGTAATCTTCGGGGAAGGTGAAGTCCGCCTGCTCGCGTTCGACGACGATCGTTCCCTTCTTTTGGGTGACGAACCGGTAGGCCATGCCGTCGTCGTAGAGGCGGAGCACGAGGCTGTAATCGCCGCGGAACGAGATCGTCAGTTCGTTGTAGTGGTCGCTGACGCGCGCCTTGGTGTAGAACGGGGATTCGATCGTCTCGTCCGCCGAGTGCTTCCGGATGCGGACGACCCGGGGATCGTGTCCCAGCGTTTCGCCTCCGGCGAGCGTCATGGACACGGGCGACGGGGCCAGCACGGTTCGTCCGTCGGCCTCCAGCGAGATGCGGAGGTCGGATCCGACCGTGACGGAGCCTTGCAGTTCGCCGTCGGGCGAGGAGAGCGTGTAGCTTTTCGGGGCCGCGGACGCCGCCGGGGCGCACGCGAGACCGAGCAGAAGGAGCAGCGGTTTGAAAGTCATAGGTGTGCGGGTGGATTGAAGATTGTGTGAAATGATTTTTGTTCGTTCGGGATTTTGTCGGAATTGTTCGCTTTTGATATGGGTTTTGTGTATGTAACTTTACAAAGGTAGTCGAAAAATGTTTTATTTCGGGAATTGTATGGCGTTTTGTCTGAAAATTTTTCGTATGGGGAAGCCGGGCGGCGGGGGCGTCATAGCGGATCGACGGGACCGGCCCCCGGCGGACGGCGGTCCTTTGCGGCCGGGAAAAGGGGCGTTCCGAACCGTTGCCGGCAAATTCATCCGGGCCGGAAAGCGGTGCGTTCGTAATTTTTTCCTATCTTTGAAGGCAAATTACCCGTATATTATGGATTTGATTCGTTTGCGGAGCGAGTTGCAGCGCCTTTCGGAGATCGTCGGCGGCTGGAACGCTCCGGAAGAGATAAGCGCGCTGGAGCGCGATCTGGTGCTCGAAAAATTGCGCGGCCTGTACGACGCGGTGCGTTTCGGCGGGGTTGCGGATGCGCAGCTTGCGGAGGAGCCGGCGCCGGAAGCCGCCTTTCCCATCGACCTGGGCGAGGTGCTCTCGCTCGACCCGGCTGCCGGTGCGGCCGCCGTGCCGGACGACGGACCTGACTTCGGCGGCGTGGCGGCGGAAGAGACTTCCGTTGCCGGGCTTCCGGAGATTCGTCCGGAATCCGCACCGGAGCCTGTCGCTCCCGCTCCGGAATCCGAACCGTTCGCGTCCGACTTTGTGCCGGAGACGGCGCAGTCTGCACCGTTTGCGCCCGGAATCGTTCCGGATGCGGCGTTCGTTCCTGTTCCTGAATCCGTCGCAGCACTTGATCCGGACGGCGATCCGGCCCCCGCCGTTTCTGCGGAGCCGGAAGCTGCGCCGGAGGCGGTTGTCGTGCCGGAGCCGCAGGCTGTTCCGGATCCGGTGGCGGAACCCGAGATCGCGCAGCCGTCCGCCGATTCCGTTTCCGAAGGTCCCGTTTCCGCGGACCCCGTGCCGGCAAGTTCCGGCGATGCCCCGGCGGCCGTTCGTGTTCCGGCGGATTCCGGGGAGGCGGACGCCTCGGGGGATGCCGCGGAAGGCACGTCGCATCCCGTGGCCCCGACGCTGTTCGGATTGGAGGAGGCCACCCTGCGTCACCGGCATAAGCAGCGTGTCATCATGTCGCTCTACGATACGGCGGAGCCTGCGCCGAAACCCGCCCCGCATTCCGTCGCAGGGGCTGCGGCCGCAGCGGCTCCCCGTCCGGATTCGGTACGGGAGAACTCGGCGGGTGCGGCGTTTTTCGCACGTGTCTCCGCGTCGGAGGCCGCGAGAGAGGCTGCGGAGCATCCGGCGGTCGAAGAGCCGGCCGGTCCGTCCGGCGGGGAGTCCGTCGCGGACTTTGCGTCGGCGGCTCCCGGAGCGGTGCTGGGCGACGTGATAAACCACGACGTGCAGACGCTGGCCGACACCATCGCCCCGCCCCGCGACATCGCCTCGGAACTGCGGCGCAGCGAGCCGGTCACCGACCTGCACCGCGCCATCGGAATCAACGACAAGTTCCTCATGATCCGCGATCTGTTCGGCGGCGACGGGGAGGCGTTCGATGCGGCGCTCGATGCGCTCAACGGCTTCGGCGATCTGGACGACTGCATGATCTACATTGCCGAGAACTACGCCTGGAACGCCAATTCCGACGGTGCGAAACTGCTGATGGAGCTGCTGGAACGCAAATTCGCTTGACGGCATGGCAAAACTCTATATCGTGCCGACGCCGATCGGCAATCTGGACGACATCACGCTGCGCGCGGTGAACGTGCTGCGCACGGTCGATTTCATTCTGGCCGAAGATACGCGCACGACGTCGTTTCTCCTGAAACACCTCGGCATCGAGAAGAAGCTCCGGTCGCACCACAAGTTCAACGAACACGCCACGGTCGAGCTGGTCGCCGGGGAGATCGCCGCGGGGCGCGATGCCGCGCTCGTGTCGGACGCCGGGACGCCGGGCATCTCCGACCCGGGGTTCCTTCTGGTGCGCACCTGCGTCGGGGCGGGGATCGAGGTGGAGACGCTGCCCGGCGCCACGGCCTTCGTTCCGGCGCTGGTGCAGAGCGGATTTCCGTGCGACCGGTTCTGCTTCGAGGGGTTCCTGCCCCAGAAGAAGGGGCGGACGAAACACCTGCTCGCACTGGCGGAGGAGGAGCGGACGATGGTCTTCTACGAGTCGCCCTACCGCGTGGTGCGGTGTCTCGAACAGTTCGCCGAGGTGTTCGGCCCCGACCGCGCCGTTTCCGTGTCGCGCGAGCTGACCAAGAAATTCGAACAGACCGTGCGCGGGTCGGTGGCCGAGGTGCTCGGCCATTTCCGCGCGACGGAGCCGCGGGGCGAGTTCGTCATCGTCGTGGCCGGCAAACCCAAATCCCGCAATACCGATAAGTTATGAAGCGGACGGACCTGAACATCGCTCAGCGGATCTGGCTGGAGATACTCTGGCGGATGGCGCGCCTGTTCGCCGCGATGCCCTACTGGTTCAAATTCCATGTCGTCGAAAACCTGCTCTTCTTCGTGCTCTGCTACTGCCTGCGCTACCGGATGCAGGTGGTGCGGCGGAACCTGCGCAACTCCTTCCCCGAGAAGAGCGACGAGGAGCTGGCGGCGATCCGTCGCCGGTTCTACCGCACGCTGGCCGAACTGATCGTCGATACGATCGACCTGGCCCGTCTGACTCCGGACAAGGGGCGCTCCATCCTGCAGGTCGAGGGACTGGAGGAGCACCTGCGGAAGGTCGGGGGCCGCGACTGGATCGCCATGACGGCCCATTTCGGCTGTTGGGAATACTGCTCGTTCTGGGGCTTCTACGCCCCGACGCAGATCGTCGTGGCCGTCTATCATCCGCTGCGGAGCAAGGTCGCCGAGGCGTTGTACCAGCGCCTGCGCAACGGCGACTACGCCACGACCGTCTCGATGAAGGAGAGCCTGCGCTTCTATCTGCGCCACCGCGACAAGGGGTTCCGCGGCAAGAACCTCGTGATGGGGCTCATCGCCGACCAGAATCCTCCGCGCCGTCCCGACAGCCATTGGTTCCGCTTTCTCAATCAGGACACGATCTTTTTCGACGGCGGCGAGAAGCTCGCGCTGCGCTGCCGCCTGCCCGTCTATTTCGTGCGGATGGACCGCTTGCAGCGGGGACGTTACCGCATGTCGTTCGTGCCGCTTTACGACGGCGAGGAGCAGGTCGCGCCCAACGAGATCACCGAACGCTATGTCCGCGAGCTGGAGCGGGTGATCCGCGAACGGCCCGAACTTTGGATGTGGTCGCACCGCCGCTGGAAACACAAACGCATGCCGGATGCCGAACGTTGAGATCGTCATTCTGAACTGGAACGGGGAGGAGCACCTGCGCCGCTTCCTGCCGAGCGTCGTGGCCGCGGCGCCCGAAGGGGTGGGCGTCGTGGTCGCCGACAACGGTTCGACGGACGGTTCCGTCGCCCTGCTCGAGCGGGAATTCCCGTCGGTCGGGGTGGTGCGCCTGGAGCGGAACTACGGCTTTGCCGGCGGGTACAACCGGGCGCTGGAGCGGATCGAAGCGGAATATTTCGTGCTGCTCAACTCCGACGTCGAGACGCCTCCGGGGTGGCTGGAGCCGCTGCTCGACTGCCTGCGCCGTCATCCCGACGTGGCGGTCGTGTCGCCCAAGCTGCTCTCGTTCCGCGACCGCGGCCGCTTCGAGTATGCGGGCGCTTCGGGCGGGTTCATCGACTTTCTGGGGTATCCTTTCTGCCGGGGGCGCATCCTGCGGAGCGTGGAGTGCGACGCGGGGCAGTACGACGATGCGCGCGACGTCTTCTGGGTGAGCGGGGCGGCTTTCTGCTGCCGTGCCGACGTGTTCCGCGCGCTGGGCGGCTTCGATGCCGACTTCTTCGCCCACATGGAGGAGATCGACCTTTGCTGGCGGATGCAACTGGCGGGCTGGCGCGTGCGGGTGGTTCCGGAGAGCCGGGTCTATCACCTCGGCGGCGGCACGCTCGCTACCGACTCTCCGGCCAAGGTCTTCTACAACCACCGCAATGACCTGGCGATGCTCTACAAGTGCGCCTCGCCGTGGCAGCGCGCCGTCGTGGCCGTCGTGCGCCCGGGGCTCGATCTGCTGGCGGCCCTGTCGTATCTGGTGCAGGGGCGTGCGGACAGTTTCCGGGCGGTGTTCCGCGCCTGGCGCGACTTCCTCGGCTGGCACGGGGAGCTGGCCCGCAAGCGGCGCGCGATCCGGGCGTCCCGCAGGGGATCGGCCGCCGCGAATATCTACCGCGGGTCGGTTCTTCTGCGCTATCTGCTGGGACGCCGGACCTTCGGCCGGCTGATGTGATTGCCCGGGTGCGGGATGCTGCCGCCCTGCGGCGGGCCGGGATCGTTTCCGGAGACGGGCCTGCACAAGGAATACGGAATGGCGGCGATCCTTTCGGGTCGCCGCCATTCCGGTTCTTCGGGTCGCGGTGGGGCTACCTGTTGATCTTGGCCCACGAATCCTTGAGCGTCACCGTGCGGTTGAAGACGAGGTGCTCGGGCGTCGAATCGGTGTCGGGGCAGAAGTAGCCCACGCGTTCGAACTGCACGGCCTCTCCCACGGGAACCTCGCGCAGCGAAGGTTCCAGATAGCCCGTGATCCGGACCATCGACTCGGGGTTGAGGTTGTCCTCCCAGGTCTGCCCTTCGTCCACGTCGTCGGGGTTCTCCTTCGTGAAGAGCGGATTGAAGAGCCGGATTTCGGCCTCCACGGCATCTTTGGCCGACACCCAGTGGATGACGCCTTTCACGCGGCGGCCGTCGCTCGACGAACCTCCGCCCGACATCGGGTCGTAGGTGCAGCGCAGTTCGGTGATGTTGCCCGCGTCGTCCTTGACGACCTCCTCGCACTTGATGAGGTACGAATAGCGCAGGCGCACCTCGCCGCCCGGCGAGAGGCGGAAGAACTTCTTGGGCGGATTCTCCATGAAGTCGTCGCGTTCGATCCAGATGACCTTCGAGAAGGGGACCTGCCGCGTGCCGGCCGTCTCGTCCTCGGGGTTGTTTACGGCGGTGAACAGCTCGGTCTGGCCGTCGGGGTAGTTGGTGATCGTCACCTTCAGCGGATTGAGCACGGCCATGCGGCGCTGTGCGACCTTGTTGAGGTCCTCGCGCACGCAGTACTCCAGTTTTCCCAGGTCGATCACGTTGTCGCGCTTGGCCACGCCCACCATTTCGGCGAAGTTGCGCACCGAGGCCGGCGTGTAGCCCTTGCGGCGCAGGGCGCAGATCGTCGGCATGCGGGGGTCGTCCCAGCCCATCACGGCGCCTTCCTGCACCAGTTTGAGCAGTTTGCGCTTCGACATCATCGTATAGGTGAGGTTCAGCCGCGCGAATTCGTACTGGTGCGACGGGTAGATGTCCAGCGCCCGGATGAACCAGTCGTAGAGCGGGCGGTGGACGTCGAATTCGAGCGTGCAGATCGAGTGGGTGATCCGCTCGATCGAGTCGCTCTGTCCGTGGGCGTAGTCATACATCGGGTAGATGCACCACTTGCTGCCCGTGCGGTGGTGTTCGGCGTGGATGATGCGGTACATGATCGGGTCGCGGAAGAGCATGTTCGGATGGGCCATGTCGATCTTCGCGCGCAGCACCTTCGCGCCGTCGGGGAATTCGCCGTTCTTCATACGCTCGAACAGGTCGAGGTTCTCCTCGACCGACCGGTCGCGCCACGGCGAGGGCGTACCCGGCACGGAGACCGTGCCGCGGTTTTCGCGGATCTCCTCCTGCGTCTGGTCGTCCACGTAGGCCAGTCCCTTGCGGATCAGTTCGACGGCCCATGCGTAGAGCTGGTCGAAGTAATCCGAGGCGTAGTGCTCCTCGGCCCACTGGAATCCGAGCCACTGGATGTCGCGCTTGATCGAATCGACGTACTCCACGTCCTCCTTGACGGGGTTCGTGTCGTCGAAGCGCAGGTTGCATCGTCCGCCGTATTTCTTCGCCAGGCCGAAGTTGATGCAGATGCTCTTGGCGTGCCCGATATGCAGGTAGCCGTTCGGTTCGGGCGGGAAACGGGTCTGTACGCGTTTCTCGCCCCGGGCGATCGACTCTTCGATGATCTCTTCGAGGAAGTTCAGCGACTTCTCGCGGGTTTCGTTGGTTTCGCTTGCCATATATCGATATTGCGGTTTTGTGTTGTCGTTCCGGGACCCGGGTCTCTCGGCCGGTCCGGCGTGCGGTCTCTCCCGGGAGGGAGGGCCGGATGCGGCGTGCGGGTCAGTTTCTCTTTCTGCCGATGTCGAACAGCTTCTGGATGTCCACCGAGAGTTTGACCATCTGCTGTGTGCCCGTGCCCGTGCCGTCGTAGTGGAAGACCATGCCCGCTTCGACATGCATCGTGTCGTCGAAGAACTTGCGGTCGTAGCCGATCCACGTGCGGTTGTAGATATGTTCGGTCGTGGAATAGAACCGCTCCCCGGCGTACAGCCCTTCGGGGCCGTAATACTGCCACAGGGGCTGCAGGTTTTCGCCCAGATAGAGGTTGTTCTCGATCTTCACGCCCCAGCGGGTGATCCGCAGGTCGATCTGTCCGCCGCACGGTTTTTTCCAGTCGTGGTCCACGCTGCGGGCGCGCTGCGGGGCGAAGAGCAGTCCGGCCCGGACGTCGAAGTCGAAGAAGGCGTCGAACTCCCAGCCGGCATAGGGATTCACGATCAGGTTGTCCGTCACGTTCTCGTCGAGTTTCGAGCCGGCGAAGTGGAACATCGAGAAGGCGTATCCGAAATAGAATCCGCCGTCGAGCGTGTAGCGTCCGGCCGAGAGGATGCGGAACATTTCGCGCGACTCCTCGGAGTACATGCCCTCCCAGTCGATAGCCATCTCCACGTAGGTCTTTTCGCGCTGCGTCGAGACGTAGCGGCCCAGAAAGCCCGATAGGCGGTTGTGGTAGAACGCCACCGAGTCGCTGACGAGGGCAGGGGAGTAGTCGCCCATCAGCTCCTTGCGGTCGAAGATACCCGCCGCGGCCCGCACGTTCTCGGTCGAGAAGCGGTAGTACATCAGCGGTTTGACGTCGCTCAGAAACGGTTCGCGCGCGCCGTTGTGCTGGCCGAAGTTCTGTAGCATGTCCACGCCGAATACGAGGCGGTTCTTCTCCTGCCATTCGACGCCCACACGGGGCGTGAGGCGGGCGCTGAAGAGCGTCTGCGACTGGTTGAAGTCGTTGTTGGCGTATTCGCGGTTGTCGAAGCGCGTGGCGAAGTCGGCGCCGACGAGGATTTTCTGCGCGCGGAGCCCCCCCCCGGAAAGGCACAGGGCCACGACGAGCGGCAAGAGTTTTCGGATGTGCATAATTTCTTTGCGTTAAGGCCCCAAAATTAGACAAAATATTTTTTATTTGACTACTTTTGACCCCGAAATCATTCATGAAAACCGGGAATGCGTAAAATAACCAACGAGGAGCTGGGCCGCCCGTCGGCCGCCGAATTCGCCGCGATGGAGAAGATGCCCGTCGCGGTGGTGCTCGACAACGTCCGTTCGCTGCAAAACGTGGGGGCCTTTTTCCGCACGTGCGATGCCTTCGCCGCGGAGCGCATCTGCCTGTGCGGCATCACGGCCACGCCGCCCAACCGCGACATCCACAAGACGGCGCTGGGCGCCGAACTGACCGTCGCGTGGAGCTATCACCCCTCCACGGCGGAGTGTCTCGACCGTCTGCGGGCCGCGGGCTGCACGATCCTTGCCGTCGAGCAGGTCGAGGGGGCCGCGATGCTCGACGACTTCCGTCCCGAGCCGGGCGTGCGGTATGCGCTCGTCTTCGGCAACGAGGTCGAGGGCGTGGGGCAGGAGGCGGTCGATCGCTGCGACGGGGCCATCGAGATTCCGCAGGCCGGGACGAAGCATTCGCTCAACGTCTCGGTGTCGGGCGGAGTCGTGCTGTGGAGTTTTTTCCGCCGGATCGGCCCGCGGAGAGGAGGGCATCGGGCGGAGCGCATCCCGGGCGGGGCGAAATAAATTTTGCGTTGTGCCCGCCTTGCGTTATCTTTGCCGCACCTGAAATTTAAATTCTGAAGAAGAAATGTCCGTAGAAAGCAGCCTCCGGGCGGTGACGACCTACCGTCTGACGGAGATGAAACAGCGTGGCGAGAAGATCGCCATGCTCACCTCGTACGATTATTCGATGGCCCGGATCGTCGATGCCGCCGGCGTGGACGTGATCCTCGTGGGCGATTCGGCGGCCAATGTCATGGCCGGTTACGAGACGACGCTTCCCATCACGCTCGACATGATGATCTACCATGCCCGTTCGGTGGTGCGGGCCGTCAGCCGCGCGCTGGTGGTGGTCGATCTTCCCTTCGGCGCCTATCAGGGCAATTCGAAAGTGGCGCTCGACTCGGCCGTGCGCATCATGAAGGAGACCGAGGCCGACGCCGTGAAGATGGAGGGCGGCGAGGAGATTCTCGAATCGGTGCAGCGCATCCTCTCGGCCGGCATTCCCGTCATGGGGCATCTCGGGCTCACGCCGCAGTCGATCCACAAGTTCGGAACCTATACGGTCCGCGCGAAGGAGGAGGCCGAGGCCGCGAAACTCGTGCGCGACGCGCATCTGCTGAGCGACGCGGGGTGTTTCGCCGTCGTGCTCGAGAAGATTCCCGCGGCGCTGGCCGGGCGTGTCACGCGCGAAATTTCCGCGCCGACGATCGGCATCGGGGCCGGCGGCGCGTGCGACGGGCAGGTGCTGGTGATTCACGACATGCTGGGAATCAACAAGGGCTTCTCGCCGCGGTTCCTGCGCCGTTACGCCGACCTGCATACGGTGATGACCGATGCCGTGTCGCAGTATGTCGGCGACGTGAAGTCGGGGGACTTTCCCAACGAGAAGGAGCAGTATTAGCACCGGCTTCTCCGCGTCCGGGGACCGCCGTCCGCCGTGTTCCGCAATACGGACCGCCCCGGCTGCAATTCGTTGCAGCCGGGGCGGTCCGTGAAGAGGGGGGCTGCGGAGGCGTTATTCCAGCATCTCCGCCAGCTTGTCGTAGAACTCCTCGCTCTCGCCGACGAACCGGGCGGCGATGCGCCCTTCGGGGTCGATGACGATTTTTGTGGGGTAGCCCTCGACGGCATACCGGACCGTCACGTCGTCCCCGGGGGCAGCGTTCCGCGGGTTTATGACGTGTACCCACGGCAGTCCGTGCCGTCCGATCGCCTCGCGCCACTTCTCCGGGGTGTCGTTGCAGGCGATGCCCACGATCTCCAGTTTGTCCTTGTAGCGTTCGTAGCACGCCTTCATCCGGGGGAATCCCTTGATGCACCATCCGCACCAGCTTCCCCAGAAGTCGAGCACGACGTATCGTCCGCGCAGCGACGAGAGGGCGAACTCCTTTCCGTCGGCATCCCGGAGCACGAATTCCGGGGCCGGCATGCCGGGGGCGGTTCCGGCTTTCGCAGCTTGCACCTTGCAGTATTTATCGGCCCGGAGCCGCTGGTGGTCTATCAGCGGTTTGAAAATCGAATTGCGGGCTTTTTCTCCCAGTTTGGCGTAATAGTGCTCGAGGCTGTCGAACGGAGCGTATGTCAGATAGTAGGCTGCAACGGGACTGTTCGGATTCGCCATGGCATACTCTGTCCTGCGGAGTCTCTGTCGCTCCGCTATCTGTTCGAACTCACGGAAAATGCGTTCCTGTTCGGCGCGCGGTTTGCCTTCCATGGAGTTTTGCAGGCGGTCCATTTCCACGCTTAATGGAAGGTCTTGCTGTTTGTTTCGGCTGAGTTCCCGGTTAAGGCGTGTCCCTTCGATTGTGCAATTGAATACCGATGAGTCGATCCGTCCCTTCAGTACGACGTGTTCCCCCTTGTCGAGAAACAGCTGAATGTCCGAAGTTCGGGTGAAATATCGCCTTCCGTGGAACGTTTCCAGCAATTGTGCAGGAGATATGATGAATTGGGTGGGGACTTCGACCGGTATATCGAAGGTAAGCCGGCCCTGACGGGCGAGAATCGTGTCATAACGGATCCGACTGTCGAGATCGTCCGATAGATCGGGCATATCGGCTATTTTGCACGATACGACGATCAGCGTGTCGTTCGTCAGCCCTTCGATTCGGCCCGATATGACGGGGCGGCGGGTGCAGGAGGCCGTTGCGGCGGCGAGGAGGAGCAGGGGCAGCAGTTTTTTCATCGTGCGGCGGGTGTTTTCGTCGATCGTAAAGATAGTGAAAAAAGTCCGGTTCGCCGTTTCCGTATTGATAAATTGTTGATAAAAAAACGGCGATCGGCGGCGGGTTTTTGGGTCGTTTCGAAAAAAATGCTTAATTTTGCGAGCAACAAAAATCCACGTTCATTATGTCTTTTATCAATGAAAGGGTTCAGCCCGAAGGACTTACGTTCGACGATGTGCTGCTCGTACCCGCCTATTCGGAAGTGTTGCCGCGAGAGGTCGATATCCGCACCCGTTTCTCGCGAAATATCAGGCTCAACATTCCCATCGTGTCTGCCGCGATGGATACCGTGACCGAAGCACCGCTGGCCATCGCATTGGCTCGCGAAGGCGGTATCGGAGTGATCCACAAGAACATGTCCATCGCCGAGCAGGCCGCGCAGGTCCGCCGCGTGAAACGCGCCGAGAACGGCATGATCTACGACCCGGTGACCATCTCGAAGGAGAACACCGTGGGCGACGCCCTGAATCTGATGAAGGAGAACCGCATCGGCGGCATTCCCGTCGTGGACGGCGCGCGGAAGCTGATCGGCATCGTCACCAACCGCGACCTGCGTTTCCAGCGCGACATGTCGCGCAAGATCGCCGAGGTGATGACCCCCGGCGACCGCCTTATCACCACGCACAACTCCGCGCTGGAGCATGCTTCGGAGGTGCTGCTGAACAACAAGATCGAAAAACTCCCCGTCGTGGACGACGAAGGCCGTCTGGTGGGGCTCATCACCTATAAGGACATCACCAAGGTGCAGGATCATCCCAACGCCTGCAAGGATGCGAAGGGCCGTCTGCGCGTGGCCGCAGGCGTCGGCATCACGCCCGATGCGATGGAACGCGTCGCGGCGCTCGTGGCCGAGGACGTGGACGCCGTGGTGCTCGACTCGGCGCACGGCCACTCGTTCAATATCGTGCGGAAGCTCCAGGAGATCAAGGCCGCCTATCCGTCGCTCGACGTCGTGGTGGGCAACATCGCCACGGCCGAGGCGGCGCGGTTCCTGATCGACAACGGCGCCGACGGCATCAAGGTCGGCATCGGGCCGGGTTCGATCTGCACGACGCGCATCATCGCCGGCGTGGGCGTTCCGCAACTGTCGGCCATCTACGCCGCGGCCTCCGAGGCGAAGGGCTCGGGCGTCCCGGTGATCGCCGACGGCGGTCTGCGCTATTCGGGCGACATCGTCAAGGCGCTGGCCGCGGGCGGCGACTGCGTGATGATCGGTTCCATGTTCGCCGGCACGGAGGAGGCTCCGGGCGAGACGATCATCTACAACGGCCGCAAGTTCAAGACCTACCGCGGCATGGGGTCGATCGACGCCATGAAGGCCGGTTCGGCCGACCGCTATTTCCAGAAAGGGTGCGAGGGCAACATCAACAAGCTCGTGCCGGAGGGTATCGTGGCGCGCGTGCCGTTCAAGGGTACGCTGAGCGAGACGGTCTTCCAGCTCATCGGCGGCATCCGTTCGGGCATGGGATACTGCGGCTCGCCGACCATCGCGGCGCTGCAAACCGCGAAATTCATCCGCATCACGTCGAACGGCGTCGTCGAGAACCACCCGCACGACGTGACGATCACGAGCGAGGCCCCGAACTATTCGAGCGAACGGTAGGGGCGTGGCGGGCCGCAGACCGGTATTTCCCGGGTGGGGATGGGACGCGGCCCTTGCTGTCCCGCGGCGTCGCCGGCCGTATGGTGCGTGACCGACGTCCGCAGGGCGGGAATCGTCGCCCGGGGAACGGGAGCCGCCGCTGCGGCGGAGTTCCGCTTTCCGGCCTCCGGCGCGGAAGAGCAACGAAACGCAAACGATAAACTTCGAACATAGAATGCAGGAAAAAATCATCATTCTCGACTTCGGGTCGCAGTACACGCAGCTCATCGCGCGGCGTGTGCGCGAGCTGAACGTCTATTGCGAGATCCACCCCTTCAACCGGATTCCGGCGATCGACTCGTCGGTGCGGGGCGTGATTCTCTCGGGCAGCCCCTTCTCGGTGCGCGATGCCCAGGCCCCGACGCCCGATCTTTCGGCGATCAGGGGCAGGCTGCCGCTGCTGGGCGTCTGCTACGGCGCGCAGTACCTTGCGCACGCCTTCGGCGGCGAGGTGCAGCCCGCTCCCAGCCGCGAGTACGGCCGTGCGATGCTCACCGTGGGCGACGCGCAGGACCCGCTGATGCGCGATCTTCCGGCGACGACGCAGGTGTGGATGTCGCACGGCGACACGATCACGCGCGTTCCCGAAGGGTACGGGATCGTCGCTTCGACGGAGGACGTCCGCGTGGCGGCCTACCGGATCGGCGGCGAGCGGACATGGGGCATTCAGTTCCACCCCGAGGTCTATCACTCGACCGACGGCAAACAGCTGCTGAAGAATTTCGTCGTCGGCATCTGCGGATGCGCGCAGTCGTGGACTTCGGAGAGCTTCGTGGAGTCCACCGTACGCGAGCTGCGCGAGAAGCTGGGCGACGACCGCGTGGTGCTGGGCCTTTCGGGCGGCGTCGATTCGACGGTGGCCGCCGTGCTGCTGCACCGGGCCATCGGCCGCAACCTCTACTGCATCTTCGTCGATTCGGGCCTGCTGCGCAAGAACGAGTTCGACGAGGTGCTCGAATCCTACAGGGACATGGGCCTGAACGTCAAGGGCGTGAAGGCCGGGGAGAAGTTCCTCGCCGATCTGGCGGGCGTTTCGGAGCCCGAGCGGAAGCGCAAGATCATCGGCCGCGACTTCGTGGAGGTGTTCAACGAGGAGGCGCAGCGGATCGAGGACGTGCGGTGGTTGGCGCAGGGGACGATCTATCCCGACGTGATCGAGTCGTGTTCGGTGAACGGTCCTTCGGCCACGATCAAGTCGCATCACAACGTGGGCGGTCTTCCGGAAAAGATGAATCTGAAGATCGTCGAGCCGCTGCGGTTGCTCTTCAAGGACGAAGTGCGCCGCGTGGGGCGTTCGCTCGGCATTTCCGAGCGGCTCATCGGGCGGCATCCCTTCCCCGGACCGGGACTGGCGATCCGCATTCTGGGCGACGTCACGGCCGGGAAGGTCGAGATTCTGCAGAACGTGGACCGAATCTATATCGACGCCCTGCGTGCCGCCGGACTTTACGACAAGGTGTGGCAGGCGGGAGCCATCCTCCTGCCGGTCAAGAGCGTCGGCGTGATGGGCGACGAGCGGACCTACGAGAGTTGCGTCGCCCTGCGGGCCGTGACCTCCACGGACGGCATGACGGCCGACTGGGTGCATCTGCCCTACGAATTCCTCGCCGACGTGTCGAACGAAATCATCAACAAGGTCCGCGGCGTGAACCGCGTGGTTTACGACATCTCCTCCAAGCCGCCCGCCACGATCGAGTGGGAGTAGCGGATTTTCCCTCATGCCGGGGAGTTCCCCCGAGTCCGGCCGCCCCAGCCGCAACATTCTGCGGCTGGGGCGGTTTCCGTCCGGCATCCGGCCCTTGCCGTACTCGTCTCTCGTTGGCTCCGTCTCCCGGTGCGTTCGTCTTCCGGCGTCTCCTTTCCTCGGCGATATGTCCTTCGCTCTCCGAGGTTTCGGCGGATTTCCGCGGCCGAGGCCGATTTGCTTTTCTGCCCGGAGGGCGTTATCTTTGCCGCGCAAAGAGTTTTTTCAGAAAATGACCGATTTCGCAGCCATAGATTTCGAGACGGCCAACGGCCGCCGCACGAGCGTCTGCTCGGTGGGCGTGGTGGTCGTGCGGGGCGGCGAGGTCGTGGATACGTTTTACAGCCTGATTCGTCCGCGGCCCAATTTTTACAGCCGTTTCACGACGGCCATCCACGGCCTGAGGTACGAGGATACGGCCGATGCGCCCGATTTCGCGGAGGTGTGGCGGCAGGTCGCGCCCCGCATCGAGGGGCTTCCGCTCGTGGCGCACAACTCGCCTTTCGACGAGGGCTGTCTGCGTGCCGTCTTCGAGCTGTACGGCATGCCCTATCCCGGTTACCGTTTCGTCTGCACGTGCCGGGCGGCGCGCCGCGTCTTCGGCCGCAGCCTGCCCGACCACCGGTTGCACACCGTCTCGGCCGCCTGCGGCTTCGACCTTACGCACCATCATCACGCGCTGGCCGATGCCGAGGCCTGCGCCCGGATCGCGCTGAAGATCCTCTGACCGGAGCGATCATTGCGGAACGACGGGAAAACGACCCCGCCGGATTTGTCCTGCGTTACAGGCCGAGTTCGAGCTGGAAGCGGATTTCCCAGCGGTTGTAGTCCGCTGCGGAACGGCTGCGGTGGTTGTAGGAGGCGTCTGCCTGCACCTTGAGACTGTGTCCGATGATATAGCGGGTCACGGCCACCGAGGTCTGGTTCCAGCGTTCGTATCCGGCGTAGGGGCGGACCTCCGCGTCGGGAAAGAGCGTCGAGTTGCGCAGCGCGACCTCCCATTTGCTGCCGAACAGGTAGCTGGTTTGCACGTTGAGGCCGCAGCCGTCGTAGATGAAGGCGTTGCGGTCCGTATCGAAGAGCGGGTCGCCGCTCGTGCGGCCCATGAAATCGGTGTAGAAGGCGAATCCGCGGTATTTGAGGATGAAATCCACGAAGTAGGAGCCGATGTTCCGCGTGGCGCCGTCGGGCATCAGGGTGCCGCGCTGGCCAGAGAGGCGTGCGGCCTTGTGGTTGTAGGAGTAGGCTCCGGCCAGCAGGATGCGCACCCGCTCCTCGTGGTCGAAATCGCCCTCCAGCAGGTCGCCCTTCGCTCCGAAGCGTCCCAGCGGGTACAGCTCCACGCGCCCCGTGTAGGCCAGGCCGCCGCCCGACGAGGAACCCCAGTTGCGTCCTTCGCCCAGCGTGACGGAGGCTTTGGCCGAGAGGTTGAATCCTTCGCCCCGGAGCGGGTTGTATTCGCCGAAGAGACCGAAGTCGCGGTCGAGGTTGAATTCGCTGTTCACGATGCTGCGATCGACGAACTGAAGGGCGCTCGACGAATTGATGCGCGCGCGGTTGGCCTTGATCTTCGTCTGTCCGAATCCGATGTTCCATGCGGCGTTGGGCACGTAGTAGACGATGGCGTCGCGCACGATGTTCGTCGAACCGTTCGGGAGCGTCTCGGCGTCGTAGCCGGTGAATCCCAACTGCACGGAGTAAACCAGTTTCGGGGAGTAGATGTAGCCGTCGAACCGCAGGCGCAGCCGCTTGACGCGGGCGTCGGTTTTCGTCAGCGTGAAGTCTTCGTCGAACGAGAGCGCCAGAAGATTCTGCATTCTGAAACGCATCGTCAGTTCGAACCAGTCGTTTTTCGGCCGGAACGTGATGCCCCTGCCCACTTCGAGGTTGGGCATGTTGCGGAGCCGTTCGAGCAGCCCGGCGTCCGTCGCGGCGTCCGTGCGGAGCGAATCGGCCGTGCCGAATGCGGTACGCCGCAGCAGGGAGGCTTCCTGAGCCGGGCTTTTCGGCAGGGTGGTTTCCTGCGCCGCGGCGAATGGGGAGGCCGCGAGGAGAAGGAGCGTGGCGAGTCTTTTCATCTTGTTCTGTCTGTCGGTTCGTGTGTCGTTCGGGCCGTGTCCGGATCCGGGCCGGGAACAAAGATACGAAAAAGCCCGGATCGGCGCCGCAAGTTCCGAACCGAATCTGAAAGGATTCTGAAATGTGCCTTCCGGGCATCGGATTCGCGCGCTTTGCGCGGGCTGGGCCGGACAATAAATTCCGTTTCGGACCGTTCTGTTATAATAAAGACAGTTTATACGGTTTGCGCCGGCAGTCGGACGTGTTCCGCGGCGGTGTGGAACCGGATAGGCCGAATAAAACACATATCGTTATGAGTACAGTAAAATTCAAGGGTTCGCCGGTGAACCTTGCCGGCGAATTCATCCGCGAGGGTGTCGCCGCCCCCGATTTCGAACTGGTCAAGACCGACCTCACACCGCTCCGCCTCTCCGATCTGAAGGGACGCCGCGTGGTGCTCAATATTTTCCCGAGCCTCGATACGGGCGTCTGCGCCGCTTTGGTGCGGCGGTTCAACAAACTGGCCGCCTCGCTGCCCGATACGGTCGTCGTGGCCGTGTCGAAGGACCTGCCGTTCGCCCATGCCCGTTTCTGCACGACCGAGGGAATCGAGAACGTCGTTCCGGCGTCGGACTTCCGCGCCTCGGGATTCGACGCGGCCTACGGCGTCGCGATGGCCGACGGTCCGCTGAAGGGGCTGCTGGCGCGCGCCGTGGTGGTGATCGACCGCGAGGGAAAGGTGGTCTATGCGCAACTGGTTCCGGAGATTACCGAGGAGCCCGACTACGACGGAGCGGCGGAGGCCGTCCGGACGCACTGATTCGCGGTCGGAGCCGAGGTCTCCGGGACTGCGGATGTTCCGCGAGGAGAAGCGACGGTCCGAACCGTCGCTTCTCCTTTTTTGCGTCCGGCGGTCTTCGGCGCCGAAAACGGGAAATATTTTTGGAAACGGCGGCAAATTCGTATCTTTGGATTCTCATTATCGAACCTACTATGAAGAAGACCTTACTTGCATTGGCATTGGGAACGTTGTTCCTCGACGCTTCGGCCCAGGAACTGACCGGAGCGGACCTGAAAGAGATCGCCTCCTCCTTCGTGAAGGACGGCCCCACCACGGCGTTGCAGAATGCGCTGACGGCGGAGGCGAACCTGCGGAAGCTGGCCCTGAACCGCAACCTGCAGGGGAAGATCGACCATTATTTCAAATACCGGGTCGAGGTGAAGGGCATCACCGACCAGAAACAGTCCGGGCGGTGCTGGATGTTCACCTCGATGAACGTGCTGCGTCCGTCGGTCATGGAGCGGTTCGGCCTTTCGGAGTTCGATTTCTCGCACAACTACAACTACTTCTGGGACATGTTCGAGAAGAGCAATCTCTTCCTCGAGAACGCCGTTGCGACGGCCGACCGGCCGATGACCGACCGCGACGTGGAGTTTTTCTTCAAGACGCCGGTGGGCGACGGCGGCGTGTGGAACCTCTTCTACAACGTGGCCGAAAAGTACGGCGTCGTGCCGCGCGAGGTGATGCCCGAAACGGCCCATTCGAACAATACGACCTACCTAAGGTCGGTGCTCAACGAGCGGCTGCGGGCCGGCGGGTATGAACTGCGCGGTCTGGCAGCCTCCGGAGCGGACCGGGCGAAGATCGCCGCGGCGAAGATCGCCGTGCTGAAGGAGGTTTACCGCGTGCTGGCGCTCTGCCTGGGCGAGCCGCCCGCCGGGTTCGAATGGCGTTACGAGACGCGTGACGGCGAAGTGAAGACGCTGCGCACCACGCCGCTGGAGTTCTACCGCAGCATCGTTCCCGCGGACTATGCCCCCGATTCCTACATTATGATTATGAACGACCCGACGCGCGAATATTACAAGGTGTACGAGATCCGGAACTACCGCAACACCTACGAAGGCGTGAACTGGGTCTATCTGAACCTGCCCAACGAGGCGATCAAGCGTGCCGCGATCGCCTCGATCAAGGCCGGCGAGGCGATGTACGCCTCCTGCGACGTGGCGGACTACGATCCGGTTTCGGGCGTCTGCGATCCCGCGATGTACGACTACGGGTCGATGTTCGGCATCGACCTTGCGATGGACAAGAAGGCGCGCATCCTCACGCGGCAGAGCGGTTCGGCGCACGCCATGGCGCTGATCGCCGTGGATACCGACGACAACGACGTGCCCCTGAAGTGGCAGTTCGAGAACAGTTGGGGCCCCTCGGCCGGGCACGAAGGGTATATGACCTTCACGGACGAGTGGTTCGACGAATACATGTTCCGCATCGTCATCAACCGGAAATACCTCGATGCGAAATCGCTCGAAGCGGCCGGTACGAAGCCCGAGCAGCTTCCCGCGTGGGACTACATGTTCTGATCCGCGGCCGGAGAGCCGTTACGGACCCGCCTTCCCGTCTTCCGGAAGGCGGGTCCTCCGTTCCCGGAGCGTTCCGGCCCCTGCGCTTCTCGGACGCGACGGCCGGTCCGGGAACGCTTCGCGGGGAGGATGCCGCGTGCGTCGCCGTTCCGCCGTTACGAACCGGAGCGACCGGAAACGAGGCGAAAACGCTCGGTCTGACCGTGGCGGCGGATTGTCCGGATATTCGAGATTCATTCTCAAAACGGAAGGGACCGTTTTCGGTCCCTTCCTCCTGCAATGAGTCGCGTCACTGCCCCTCCTTTGTCAAGGAGGGCTCTTTATCGTTTGCAGGGTGCGGAGAGCTGTCGGACGGAAAACGTCTGCATCCGGCGGAAAGCACGGGAAATTCAATTCGCGGAAAAGCGTCGAGTCCGACGGTACACGGCAGGTATGAATATTTCGGGACCGCAGGTACGTCGGAAAAGAGAAATGATCGCAGAAAAACACTACCGCAGCCGACGGCGTGCGTAGAGAGAGAAATCCGATATCTATTCATAACTCCGGCATTTATTTTGAGTCGTACGTTTTCAAAATAGGTGCGCGGCACTTTCACAATTAGCAGAGACCGATCAACTAAATGCAATAACCACTTTGGTCAAGGGCCGCGCACTATGTGCACGCACCTCGACTGTTTATCAATGGCTATTACGATATTCAGCGGTCTCTGCTAAGATAAACAGCTTGGACTGCGTATCTTTCGTCTCTCAAAAATAGGAATTTTTAGGCATCGGTACAAATAATTTGCAAGAAAATATTTATATGAAGAGTGACTGTCTGAAATAAGGTCGGATTGCCCTTTGTCCGATAAGGCGTTGGGTTCGCTGGTCCCACGACTGCGGAGGGAATCCGACCATGCTGACTGGGAACCGAACGGAATTTCCGCTGATGGTGATACGCCTCATGATGTGTACACCGCCGTTTGTCCGGGGGAGATCCTTTTCGGGTAGGAGAAAATTTCGAAAGAGCTTTTCAAGACGGCGACATTTTTGGTCTGGTCGATGCTCCCATGACGAAGAACCGGCCTTTCAGGAAATCCCGTTCGGAGTGTTTCAGCAGGTCCTGTGCCGGGTCGGAAACATGGACCCGCCATACGGACGATGAAATGCCGCCGGTACCAATGCGCGATGCGCGGCAGCGGCACGACCTTGCGCAGTCGCAGCCTCGCGAGCTTCGCAGAGGCCGTCCGCAGGCCGATGCTTTCGGCCGCGTCGCGGATACCCGACTGCACATTACGTAAAGCGATCTTCGTGTATTTGCACGCTTGTCTGTTTCCACACGCTCCTTACCCGTCGCTTGACATGCTTTTCCGGCACGGGCTTCGGCCGGACAACCTGCTTCAAGTGTGGTCGGGGACGGACCGTAACAAACCGAACCGATTGTATCGGCGCGCAACCTGCACAATTTAGGCCGGGGGCGTATTGCGATAACGAGAACCGACGGTCGTCATGTGCGTTATCGTGGTAAAATCCGTATCACCCTTCACCATCTTTGACGTTTGATTGGCAAGATGGGCGATCGCTTCTTTTTCAATTGAAGTTTTTTCATTGCGGTTGTTTTTGAGTTAGCGTTATCCCTACTCTTTTGAAGATTTTCGGGTTCCTCTTTTTGAATTATTGTATCATGTGCGATGCCGAGGTATTGCGGATGAAAATCAGGTAGTCGAACATGTCGGAAATCTGCGTATTATAGAATATCTCAGGAGTTGCTCCGACTTCTCTGAATTCCAGATTGCCGAGCCATTGCAGGCAGGAGGAGTCCTCTTCGCGCATTTTTTTCAAGTCCAGAATAAACAGCGGTTCGTCCAGTTGTCCGAGCACGTATTCGAGTGTGCCGGGATGCGCTTTGGGAAGTTCAAAGGATTGCAGTCCGTTTTTCCAGGCCGTGTATGAACCTTCGTATCCGACGAATCCGAAGGTTCGGTAATCGTCGCCGATACTTTTTTTGAGAAAGCCTCCCATCGAACGATGCAATATATCTACTTGCTTCAAACAATTGATATGCGCATTGTGCGCCCAAACTACGGCTTTAGACCCCGGATTGTTCTGCAATATCCACAACAGATTGTCGGCCATGCCGCGGTCACGCCAGTCGGGATCTTCTTTCTGGCTCAGGAACTGATGCAATAAATCGATATTCTGTAAGGCCCAGACTCTCTGCATCGGTGGCCGGTTTTTCGCCTCTATCCGTGTCTTCAGTTCTTCGAGGTCGGAGTCTATGTCTTCAGCCAGTTCTCCATCGATCCGGAACGGACGGGGGTAAATGCGATGCAGCTTATCCTTGATTTGCTTCACAAGGTTTTTATCGGACGGATTTTTCTCGAAAATGGTCTGCAACTGGAGTATCGGGCCATTGTAGTTTTGCATGTCCACTCCCGTAAACGTAATTCGGGGTTCGGATGCGTTGAATGCTTTCATCCATTCGATCATGTTCAGCATTTCATAGGTTCTCCACGGCCACATGTATATTCCGATTAACAATCGTATCGGGTTGTCAATGCCTCCGACGGTATAGTTGTTCAACTGATAGCATTCGGGCATGTTGGCTTCCAGCGCGAAAATATCGAATCCGCAGTTTTCTGCCAGATAGCGGATGATCCGGTCCTTCATTTTGAACACTTCGCTCGTTCCGTGCGTATTCTCTCCGAGCCCGACCGCCCTGCATTCTCCGACCAGTTGTCGGAGAATGTCGAGGTCCTGCGTGTCCCCGCCGTCCGGTTCGCAGGTCCGCAGCGGATAGACGTATCGGCGCAGCTCTTTTTTCTCCCTGTCGGATAATTCCGTTTTCGGAGCCGGAATTGCTTTGTCTTCGTATCTTACGCCGTCGATTCTGAGTTCGATATTGTCGAACCACGCAGTACCCTTGCCGGTAACGAAGCCGGCAATCAGGACATAAGGGACATCCTTGTCGATCGTCTGCCGAACGGTATGGCGTGTCCACTCGGACATGCCGCGAACCCCTCCGACCGTATCTATCCGCCCGAAAAGATCGGGGTCGTACTTCTCTGGATTATAGGGGAATATGCCATATCCGGCACACACGTTCACGCTGTCCTTCGTCTTGACCCATCCGCTGATTTCGAGTTCTTTACCTGCGACTAATTCGCCCGGCAGAATATTCTGGAACCCGCCCCAGACGGTCATGGTCGGCCCTTCTTGCCATCGGGCACGGAGGCTTGCCTCTCCATGCTGTTTCACTTGCTTGTCAAGCGAGAGAACGTACCCTGTAGCCGAAGAATTTCGGAATATCCATTGCGTCGGCACGGAGTCGTTCTTGGCATACTCGAAATCGAGGTTGTACTCCGTCGAATAAATCGGCGGCCGGGTGCAACCGGCACAGAAAAGCAATACCGACACGAAACTTATCTTCAAATATGATTTGTTCATGACAAGAAAATGTACTTAATACTTGAAATTATAACAAGCCTTTTCGGCTCTAATTATGTTCCTCAATACGACTCTTGGGGAACGAGATCGGACGGTTCGGGTTGCTATGCGGTGGTTTGACAGGCTGCTTCGCGTGATCCCCGGCCGGAAACGGGACTCAGAGTATCCGTACTTTCCTCGACTTTTCCGCCTTTTCCACCTTTAACCATAGCAGATGCGTCATTCCTGAGATTGAGAATGCTCTCTTTTTTTACCTGAAGTTTTTTCATAGGATTGGCAGTTTTCATTCCATAGACGATAATCCGATTTCAAAATAGAGAAATGTTATATGGAATAATCGTGTTAATTATAAATCGTATTTCGGGGTAATGCCTGTGTGACGGGTCGTTTGAAATTATTTGTAAATATATGAAATAAAAACAGGATGTACTGATTGTTTCTTCGCGAAATATGCCTTATATGGACTGCTATGGATTGAGCGGATATCTATTATAGGTATTCCGCATGAATTCTCTGGCCGGTCGCAGACAGGTCTCGTAACGGACGACGGTTCCGGGAGCGGAATTTGCTCCGGATGAGGCCTTGCGTTTCTCTCCATTCCGTCCGATTCCCTATCGCGCCGAATCCGTAAGACGTTGGCAGAAATGGCATCGGGATAGAGGTTCGAATTTATGCTCGTGGCTCTTATGTATAAAGCCCTGCAAATTGCATATTTGCAGGGCTTTATATTGTTATTCGGTGTGACTTGGCGGAGAGAACGAGATTCGAACTCGTGGTACGGGTTGCCCCGTACGTCGGTTTAGCAAACCGGTGGTTTCAGCCACTCACCCATCTCTCCGGGCACGCTTCCGGGAAGAGGTTTTCTCCCGAAAGGGTGTGCAAATATAGAATCTTTTTGGGGAACTACAAAGAATTGCGGACAAAATTTCCGGTTTCCCGACTTTCTCCGGCTCCGGAAGGGGCGGAACGAGCCGGCCGGACCCGGATTTTTTTCCGGCGGAATCGGGGTTCCGGCCGCAGATTTGCTTCGCGGCATTATGATTTTGCAATTTGATTTCGTACCTTTGTCCGATATTTGGCATGTAATGGCAACGAACGAAAAGGAGCTTCTCGAAGGCATTCGGGAGCAGGAATATAAATACGGATTTACGTCGGACATCGAGACCGAGACCATCGGCAAGGGATTGTCCGAAGAGGTCGTGCGCCTGATTTCGGCCAAGAAGGGCGAACCGGAGTGGATGACCGAGCGCCGTGTGGCGGCCTACCGCCACTGGCTGACGCTGGAGCCTCCGACGTGGGCGCACCTGACGATTCCGGAGATCGACTTCCAGGACATCATCTATTATGCGGCCCCCAAGCCCCGGAAGAAGCTCGGGTCGATGGACGAGGTCGATCCCGAACTGCGGCGCACGTTCGACAAGCTGGGCATTCCGCTCGAGGAGCAGATGGCCCTTTCGGGCGTGGCGGTCGATGCCGTGATGGACTCCGTTTCGGTGAAGACCACCTTCAAGGAGACATTGGCCGAGAAAGGCATCGTCTTCTGCTCGATTTCCGAGGCGCTGCGCGACTGCCCCGAGCTGGTGCGGAAGTACCTGGGGAGCGTGGTTCCCGCGACCGACAATTTTTATGCGGCGCTCAATGCGGCGGTCTTCTCCGACGGGTCGTTCTGCTACATCCCGAAGGGCGTGCGCTGCCCGATGGAGCTTTCGACCTATTTCCGCATCAACGCCGCCGGTACGGGGCAGTTCGAGCGGACGCTCATCGTGGCCGACGAAGGTTCCTACGTGAGCTATCTGGAGGGATGCACCGCGCCGCAGCGCGACGAGAACCAGTTGCACGCGGCCGTGGTCGAGATCGTCGTCGAACGCGACGCCGAGGTGAAGTATTCGACCGTGCAGAACTGGTATCCGGGCGACCGCGAGGGGCGCGGCGGCATCTACAACTTCGTCACCAAGCGCGGCATCTGCCGCGAGAACGCGCGCCTGTCGTGGACGCAGGTCGAGACCGGCTCGGCCATCACGTGGAAGTACCCGAGCTGCATCCTCGCGGGCGACAACTCCGTGGGCGAGTTCTACTCGGTCGCCATGACCAATAACTTCCAGCAGGCCGACACGGGTACGAAGATGATCCACGTCGGCCGCAACACGCGCAGCCGCATCGTCTCGAAAGGCATCTCGGCGGGCCGCAGCGAAAACTCCTACCGGGGGCTGGTCCGCATGGCCAAGGACGCGGAGAACGCCCGCAACTACTCGCAGTGCGATTCGCTGCTGATCGGCGACCGCTGCGGGGCGCACACCTTTCCCGTGATCGACAGCCGCAATGCGTCGGCCGTCGTGGAGCACGAGGCCACGACCTCGAAGATTTCCGACGACCAGCTCTTCTACTGCCGGCAGCGGGGGATTTCGACCGAAGATGCCGTGGGACTGATCGTGAACGGCTACGCCCGCGAGGTGCTGGCCAAACTGCCTATGGAGTTCGCCGTGGAGGCGCAGAAGCTCCTGGCGATCAGTCTCGAAGGGTCGGTCGGATAATGGCGGGGGAACGGAGTATGAAGGTCGTGGTGATAAACGGCAGTCCCCGGCGCGGGGGAGTGGTTTCGCAGATGCTCGGCCATGTGGTCGCCGCTCTGCCGCAGGATTGCACGGTCGAGAGTCTGACGGTCTGCGATCTGCGGGTCCGGCCCTGCACGGGCTGCATGCGGTGCCGGTCGCTGGGCCGCTGCGTGCTTCCGGAGGACGACGCCCACCGTGTCGCCGGGATGATCCGTGCGTGCGATGCGCTCGTCGTGGGTTCGCCCTGCTATTGGGGCAACATGAGCGGCGAGCTGAAGGTGCTGTTCGACCGGATGGTCTATGCGCTGATGGGCGAGCGGGAGAACGGTCTGCCGGTAGCGCTGCACAAGGGCAAGCGGGCCGTGCTGGTATCCGCGTGCAACACGGTCTGGCCGTTCAGCGTCTGGTTCCGCCAGACGGGCGGCGTGTTCCGTTCGCTGCGCGAGATTCTGCGCTGGAGCGGGTTCCGCGTCGTGGGGACCTTCGGCAAGGGCGGATGCCGCAAACACGGGGAGCTGACTCCCCGGGAGATTGGAAAATGTGAAAAACTGGCAAAGAGAATATGTTAAGCGTAAAAAATCTGCACGCCTCGGTCGATGGCAAGGAGATTCTCCGGGGTATCGACCTGGAGGTGAAGGCCGGCGAGGTGCACGCCATCATGGGGCCGAACGGCTCGGGCAAATCGACGCTCGCGTCGGTGCTCGCGGGTAACGAGAAGTTCACCGTCACCGAAGGTTCGGCGACCTTCATGGGGCGCGACCTGCTGGATATGTCCATAGAGGACCGGGCGCGTCTGGGGCTTTTCCTGGGTTTCCAGTATCCGGTGGAGATTCCGGGCGTCACGATGGCCGGCTTCATGAAGCTGGCCGTCAATGAGCAGCGCCGTTTCCGCGGCGAGGAGCCGCTTTCGGCCGCCGAGTTCCTGCGCCTGATGCGCGAGAAGAGCGCCGTCGTGGAGCTGCCCTCGAAACTGACGTCGCGCGCCGTGAACGAGGGCTTCTCGGGCGGCGAGAAGAAGAAGAACGAGATATTCCAGATGGCGATGCTCGCGCCGAAGCTGGCGATTCTGGACGAAACCGATTCGGGCCTCGACATCGACGCCCTGCGCATCGTCGCCACGGGCGTCACGAAACTCCATACGGCGGAGAACGCCACGGTGGTCATCACGCACTACCAGCGGCTGCTCGATTACATCGTCCCCGACGTGGTGCATGTCCTCTACCGGGGCCGCATCATCCATTCGGGCGACAAGTCGCTGGCGCTCCGGCTCGAAAAGGAGGGGTACGACTGGCTCATCAACGAATACGACCGGTGATGGAGGCTCTTCGCGACATACTCCGCACGTTCCGTCCGGTCGGCGGCGAAACGCTCCGCGTCGCCGGGAGCGGGGCGGAACCTTTCGCGGCGGTCGATCCCCGCGCGCTGCGCGTCGAGGCGGAGGCCGGCTCGTCGGCACACCTCGTCGTGCTTCATACGAAGGCCGACGCCGCCTCGCTGACCGTCGCACTCGGCGAGGGGGCGCAGTTGGAGCTGACGCACCTCTTCGCGGCCGAGGCTTTCGCCGAAGTGTCCGTCAGACAGTCCGCGCGCAGCCGCTGCCGCGTGACGACGGTGCAGCTCACCGGCGCCAACGCCTCCTACCGCATCGACCTCGACGGTGCGGAGGCCGAAAACTCGCTCGGCGGGGCCTTCCTGGCTGCGGACGGGGAGCATTGCGTCGTGACGCTGCACACGGCGCACAACGTTCCCGACTGCCGCAGCGATTCGGCGGTGAAGGGCGTCGCCGGCGGCCGGGCCGTGGGCGAGTTCCGCGGGCTGGTCTATGTGGCTCCCGGCGCCCAGCGCACCGATGCGCGGCAGCAGAGCCGCAACATTCTGCTGAGCCGCGAGGCCCGCATCACGACGCAGCCCCAGCTGGAGATCTATGCCGACGACGTGAAGTGTTCGCACGGCGCGACGGTGGGGCAGATGGACGCCGAGGCGATTCTCTACATGCGCCAGCGCGGGCTGAGCGAGGCGGACGCCCGCCGGTTGCAGATCGAGGGCTTCGTGGGCGACGTCGTGCGCCGGTGCGGTGTCGAGCCGCTCTGCGAGGCCGTGATGGAGATGGTTTCCGCCAAAATGGAACGGTTGTAGATTATGTTCGACGTCGAAAAAATACGCGGGGAGTTTCCGATTCTCTCCCGCAGGGTCTATGGGAAGCCGCTCGTTTACCTCGACAGCGGGGCGACGGCGCAGAAGCCCCGCTGCGTGATCGAGCAGGTCGATGCCCTCTACCGGGGGATGAACGCCAATATCCATCGCGGCGTGCACCTTCTCTCGGAGGAGGCCACCGAACGCTACGAGGCCGCCCGGAGCCGGATCGCCGCTTTCATCGGTGCTGCCGAACGCGAGGAGGTCGTCTTCACGGCCGGGGCCACGGCGTCGCTCAATACGGTCGCCTATGCCTGGGGCGAACGCTTCGTGCAGGCGGGCGACAACATCGTGGTCAGCGAGATGGAGCACCACTCGAACATCGTGCCGTGGCAGTTGCTGGCCCAGCGCAAGGGAGCCGAGATACGCATGCTGCCCTTCGACGACGACGGCCGTCTGCGGACGGAGTGTCTGCCGTCGCTCGTGGACGCCCGCACGCGGGCGGTCGCCGTCACGCAGGCGTCCAATACGCTCGGTACGCGGCCCGACCTGCGGCCCGTGGTCGAGGCGGCGCACGCCGTCGGTGCGGTGGTCGCGGTCGATGGCTGTCAGGGTATCGTGCACGGCGGGGCGAATGTCCGGGAGATGGGGTGCGACTTCTACGCCTTCTCGGGCCACAAGCTCTACGGTCCGACGGGAATCGGCGTGCTGTACGGCCGCCGGGAGCTGCTCGAGGCGATGCCGCCCTTTCTGGGCGGCGGCGACATGGTCGATCGCGTGACCTTCGCGGGGACGACCTTCGCCCCCGTGCCGCTCAAGTTCGAGGCCGGCACGGCCAACTTCGTGGGGGCCATCGCGCTGGGGCGCGCCGTGGAGTTCCTGCAGGAATCCGATCCGGCGGAGATCGAGGCGCACGAGACGGCGCTGCTGCGCCGCGCCACGGAACGCCTCTCGGCCATCGACGGGCTCCGGATTTACGGGACGACGGAAGACAAGTGCGCGATCGTCTCGTTCAACGTCGAGGGAGTGCATCCCTACGATATGGGCATGATCCTCGACAAGCTGGGGATCGCCGTCCGCACGGGGCAGCACTGTGCCGAGCCGGTGATGGACCATTACGCGACGACGGGCATGTGCCGCGCTTCGTTCGCCCTCTACAACACGCTCGGCGAGGCCGATGCGCTCGCCGACGGCGTGGCGCGCGCCGTGCGTATGCTGCGCTGAGAAACGATTGTTTGAAACCGACATAAAGTGACGTTATGTTTATCGTGCTCGAAGGTCTGGACGGTGCGGGTAAATCGACCCAGATCCGCCTGCTGCGCCGGCTGCTCTCGGAGCGGGGCGTGGAGAGCGAATACATCCATTTTCCGCGTTTCGACGCTCCGGTTTACGGCGAGCTGATCGCCCGCTTCCTGCGCGGCGGGTTCGGCGGCGTGAACGAGGTCGATCCCTATCTGGTGGCGCTGCTCTTCGCCGGCGACCGGGCCGATGCCGGACCGCAGATCCGGCGGTGGATCGCCGCGGGCAAGGCCGTCGTGCTGGACCGTTTCGTCTATTCGAACGTGGGGTTCCAGTGCGCCAAACTGCCTGCCGGGGAGGAGCGCGACCGGCTGATGCGCTGGATTCTCGACCTGGAGTTCGTCCATAACGGCCTGCCGCGCCCCGACCTGTCGCTGTTCCTCGACGTGCCCTTCTCGTTCACCGAGCGGAAGCTCTCCGGAATCCGCGAGGGCGACGACCGCGACTACCTGCAGGGCGGGCGCGACATCCACGAGGACGCCCTCGACCTCCAGCGGCACGTGCGCGAGGTCTATCTCGAGGCCGCTGCGTCCGACCCGCGGCTGCGGGTGGTCGATTGCAGCGACGCCGCAGGGGGCATGGAGACGCCCGAAGGCATCTTTTCGAAAATCCGCGACGCGCTCGCCCCGATTCTTACGACGCGATGAGAACGAGCCGAACATTCAAGCTGCTGGCCAACGTCTGCCGGTTGATCCTGGCCTGTACGTTCATCCTTTCGGGTTTTACGAAGGTGATCGACCCGTGGGGCACGGCGCTCAAGGTGAACGAGTACCTGTCGATCTACGGCATGGAGGCGCTCGAACCGGCCTCGATGACCTTTTCGATCTGGCTGTGCGGCGCCGAGCTGATGATGGGCTGCATGTTGCTCTTCAAGGTCCGCATCCGCCTGATTTCGATTTTCGCATTGGCGTCGATGCTCTTCTTCACGCTTCTCACGCTGCTGAGCGCCACGGTGATTCCCGTAGAGGACTGCGGCTGTTTCGGCGAAGCGCTGAAACTCTCGCCGTGGGAGACTTTCGTGAAAAACGTCGTGCTGCTGCCGATGGCTTTCGTGGTGTGGTGGCGTTACCGTCCTGACCGGATCTTCGCTTTCAAACCCGTGGAGATCGTGCTCACGTGCACCTTTTTCTGCCTCTCCATGTACCTGGGGTACTATTGCTATGTCCACCTGCCGCTGATCGACTTTCTGCCCTACAAGGTGGGGGTGAACATCGCCGGGGCGATGCGCGCCCCCGTGCCCGATGCGGGCGAGACGGAGACGGTGCTCGTTTACCGGAACCGCCTTACGGGCGAGGAGCGCGAATTTTCGCTCGACGAGACCGAATGGCAGGACGCCGAGACATGGGAGTGGGTCGATACCCGCACGACGGGCGAGGCCCCTGCGGTCGCTCCGCTCATCGGCGAATTCGCCCTGCGCGACGCCGGGGGCGACGCCACGGAGGAGGTGCTGTCCACGCCGGGACGTCTCTACATGCTCTGCGTCACGTCGTTCGACGCGTTGCCGCGCGGTTGCGCACGCCGCATGGCACGGCTCGTGGAGCGCGCTGCCGCCGAAGGTGCGCACGTCGTCTGCCTCACGCCCCAGCCGCTCTACGACGAGCCGTGGCACGACTTCGGCACGGGCAGGGTGCGCTGCTACAACATCGACGCTTCGACCATGAAGACGATGCTCCGCGCCCGGAACGGGCTGGTTGTGCTCGACGACGGCACTATCTCCGACAAACGCAACTGCCGCGACATCCGTCCGTAGTCCGCATGGCGCCGGCGCCGTGACGCCTCTCCGGCCGGATCTCTGCCGGGGGCGGATCGTCCGGCGTCCCCGCCGGTTCGGTATTTGCCTGCGTCCGTCCGGCGCCGGACGCGGCGGTTCCGTGCATGGCGGGCACGGTACGGCGGCCCGTTCGTATCACGCCGCCGCATGATGCGCGGGGGCGTTCGCCGGCCGTTTCTGCGGCCGTGCGGGGCAGGGTGCGAAGTGTGCGGATAAATTTGGCTTTGCGCGCCGGATGTATTATCTTTGCGAAGTTCGGAGGGAGGATCCGGTGCGGCCGCTTGCGATGGGACGTGTGCCGGCCGCGCTGTTTCCGGTCCCCTCTTTTAATTATGGAACGTATGCGAAAATTTCGGAATATCCTGCTCCCGCTCTTCGCGGCGTGTGCGCTGACGGCGCAGGCCGCGGAGGAGGATGCGGCGGCGGCCCTCGAACGCGGCCGCGACCTGTTCGATTTCGGACGCTGGAGCGATGCCCGGCACGAATTCCTGCGTGCCCGGGCGGCATCGGACCCGGCGGACCGCACGACGGTCGAGGAGATCGACTTCTACCTGGCCGCCTGCGCCGTGGAGCTGGGCAGCGCCGATGCCGAAGGGGCGCTCCGGGACTTCGAGGAGCGTTATCCCGGCTCCGTTTACGCCAACGACGTGCGTTTCGCGCTAGGGTCGTTCTACTGCTCCGCGGGTAACATGCGCGAGGCCCGGGAGGCGTTCGAACGGACCGAGTACAGGGCCCTGAGCGCGCCGCGCCGCGAACAGTACGACATCCGGATGGGGTATGTGGAGTTCACCGACGGCGATTACGAGGCGGCCTACGGGCATTTCGACCGGATCGGCAGCCGCAGCGAGTACGCCGACCACGCGCTCTACTACAAATCCTATATCGACTATGCCGAAGGACGGTCCGGCCGGGCGAAGCAGGGCTTCACGCAGCTTGCACGCAGCGACGCCTACCGGGACGTCGTTCCGTTCTATCTGATGCAGATCGAATTCCGCGAGGGCAACTACCGCTATGTCGTGGAGCAGGGGCCGGAACTGGCCCGGAAAGCCGTTCCCGAGCGCCGCGCCGAACTCGAGCGCGTGACGGCCGAATCGTGGTTCCGGCTGGAGGACTACAACAAGACCCTCGAACACCTCGATGCCTATGCCGAGGCGGGCGGCGAGATGGACCGCGACGCCAGCTACCTGCGCGGTTTCGCGCTCTATCGCACGGCCCGTTACGACGAGGCCGCCGAGTGGCTCCGCCGGGCTTGCGGCGCGGAGGACGCGCTGACGCAGAACGCTTCGTACCACCTGGCCGACTGTTACCTGCGTGCCGGGGACAAGGAGGCTGCTATGCAGGCCTTCGCAATGGCGTCGGACGAGGCGCTCGACGCCGCGATCGCCGAAGACGCCCTGTTCAACTACGCCAAGTTGCAGTACGAACTGGGCGGCGGCGCTTTCAACGGCGCGATCAACATGCTGACACGCTACATCGACCGCTATCCTTCGTCGCCCCGCGCCGGGGAGGCCCGGACGCTGCTCATCGCCGCCTATTACAATTCGCGCGATTACGATGCGGCCTACCGAGCCATCCGGTCGATGCCTTCGACCGACGCCGACATTCGTGCCGCGTTGCAGAAGATCACCTATTTCCGGGCGCTGGAGGCTTACGGCGAAGGCGACTTGCAGGCCGCACAGCGCTACCTGGCGGAGTCCGCGGCGGCGAACGTCAGTCCCAAATACGCCGCGCTCAACGATTTCTGGCAGGGCGAGATCGCCTTTGCGCAGGGGGATTATCCGGTCGCCGCAGCCAAATACAACGCCTATCTGCGGCGGGCGCCGCGGTCGGCGCGTGAATACGCCCTGGCGTGGTACAATCTCGGCTACTGCGCTTTCGACCGCGACGACATGGCGCAGGCGCGGAGCGCGTTCGGCCGTTTCCTCGACGCCTACGCCCCGCGCGACCGTTACCGGGCCGATGCCTTCAACCGCGTGGGCGATGCGGCCTATGCCGAGCGGAAGTTCGACGAGGCAGTCGCGTCGTACGACCGGGCCATCGCGCTCGGCACGCCCGAGATGCACTACGCCCGGTACAAACGGGCCGTCACGCTCGGCATTCTGGGCCGTGCCTCCGAGAAGCAGCAGGCCCTGCGGCAGATCATCGCCGACGGCGAGGGCGATTACGTGAGCGAAGCCTCCTACGAACTGGGGCGCAGCTTCATCGCGCAGGAACGCTATGCCGACGGCGCCGCGCAGCTCGAACGCTTCGTGGCCGACTATCCCTCGTCGCCCCGCCGTGCGCAGGCATTGTCCGATCTGGGGCTGGCCTACCTCAATCTGGGCGACCGCGAGAAGTCGCTCCGCTATTACGACATGGTCGTCGGATCCTCGCCGCAATCCTCCGAAGCGAAGGAGGCGATGCAGGGCATCCGCGAGATCTACGTCTCCGAGGGGCGTGTGGACGATTACTTCGACTACGCCTCCCGGGCAGGCGTGGAGAGCGACCTTTCGGCGCAGTCGCGCGACTCGCTGTCGTTCGTCGCGGCGCAGAACCTCTATCTGGCCGACAAGCCCGAGGCGGCGGCCCGGTCGCTCCGCGATTATGTCGAGAACTACCCGAAAGGATACTACCTGACCGATGCGCTCTACTACCTGAGCGACTGCTACCTCCGCACGGGAGCCCGTGACGAGGCCATCGGGACGCTGACGACGCTCGCCGACCGGGGGCAGAACCGCTATACGGAGCAGGTGCTCGAAAAGCTCTCCGAGCTGACCTTCGCCGACAAACGCTACGACGAGGCAGCTTCGGCCTACCGCCGGCTCTACGACGCCGCGACGACCCGTTCGGGCCGGGAGGCCGCCATGACGGGGTATGTGCGCGCCACGGTGGCCGGGGGCGACGGCGAGCGGATCGCCGCGATGGCGGCCGACGTGGCGGAGCATCCGGATGCGGGAGCCACGGCGCTGCGCGAATCCAAATACGCCTGGGCCGGGCAGCTGCGGGCCGGGGGCCGCAAGGCGGAGGCCGTGAAGCTCTACAAGGAGCTCGCCTCCGAGGTGAAGACCCGGCAGGGGGCCGAAGCGGCCTATTATGTCATCGAATCGCTCTTCGAGGGCGGCGATCTGGATGCGACCGAAAAGGCCGTCTTCGCCTTCTCCGAGCGGGAGCCGGACTCCTACTGGCTGGCCAAGGCCTTCATCCTGCTGGGCGACGTCTATGTTCGCAAGGGAGACAATTTCCAGGCGCGTGCCACCTACCAGAGTGTCGCCGACGGCTATACGCCTGCGGACGACGGCATCGTGGACGAGGCGAAGGCGCGAATCGCAAAACTGAACTGACGATGAAAAGAGTGATATTTGCCGCCTTCGTGCTGGCGGCGCTGCCGCGTCTGGCCGCGGCTCAGGTGGAGAAACAGGTCGAAGTGACCAAGGCCTACGTGCCGCGCGTCGAGGGCGCGTCGAAGCTGCCCGTCGAACCCGACATGACCGATACGACGCGTCTGCGTCCCGAGATCGACTACTCGATCACCCCGCTGTCGCTGCGCACGTCGCTCACCACGCGGCCGATCCGGCCCGCCACGGTGACCTACTGGGAGTTCAACCGTCCGCTGCCGTTCTACCTGAAAGCCGGCGCGGGCTATCCGCTCAACTCGGTGCTGGACTTCTACGCCACGACGCAGAACCCTTCGACGGGCTATCTTATGGGGTATGTCAATCACGAGGGGCGCTATGCCGACATCCGCAACGTGTTCGGTGTCGAAAACAACTCCGTGCGCATGACGAACCGCGCCGGTGTCGCCGCGGGCAAATACCTCGGCAGGCATGTTCTCGAAGGGGAGCTTTCCTACGACAACCGCATGTACCACCGCTACGGGGCGTTCGTCTCGCCGGATGCCGAATCGCTCTTCGTGCCCGGCGCGGCGGTCGATTTCGGCGACGCGAACATCGACCTGCGCATCGGCGACGACTTTCAGGATCTGAGCCGCACGAATTTCGAGGTGGCCTTCCGCGGAGGTATGTTCTTCGACCATTCCGAATGGCCCGAGGCGTACGGGGAGAATGCCCGGCAGTTGACGCTGGAGGGACACGGCCGCATCGCCCGTGCATTCGGGCGGAGCAGCCTCTCGGCGACTCTCGGCTACGAATACCTCCGGGGACAGCGCTCCGCCTCCGGTTACGACCAGGGATTGCTGCATGTCGCGCTGCGCTACGGTTTCGCGGGCGGCGTCGTGCGGCTGGAGGTCGGGGCGGACTTCTACCGCGACAGGGTGGAGGCGGCGGCCGATCCCGAGCCGGTCGTCACGACGGGGAATTACCTCATTCCCTTCGCGCACTTCGATTTCAATCTCGGTACGCCGGGGCTGAAACCCTTTCTCGAGGTGGACGGCGGGGTTTCGGACAACAGCCTCCGGTCGCTCATGCGGAAGAATCCGTATGCCGCTCCGCAGTGGCTCGACAAGAGTTCGGTGGATTATTGCGGCCGGTTCGGCCTCGGGGGCAGCCTGTGGCGCAACCGCTTCGGGTATCGGCTCTATGCCGGAGTCACGATCCACGACAACCGTCTCTACTGGGCGGCATACCGCGAACTGTCGGACGACGGCGCGGGCGGCAGCACGGGGGAGGCGTTTCCGGCGGTGTTCTTGCCGCTCACGGGCCGTCAGACCGTCACTTCGTTTAACGGCGAGGTGGAATACCGCCCGCTGAGCGTGCTGACGTTCGATCTGGGCGTGCACGGCTATCTTTACAACGACGAGGAGGACTGGAATAACGGCGCGCCCTCCTTCGCGGGGAACGTCGGCGTGCGGTACGAGGGCCGCAAGGTGGGCTTCGGCGTCGAGGCCCGGATGCAGAGCGAACGCAGATGGATGCTTCTGACCTCGGGTCCGGCCTCCGGAACGGATGCGGGTCCGGTCTCCGTCTCTTCGTTCGAGGCGCCGTTCGGGGTCGATCTGCGCGTGGATTTCGACTGGAAGGTGTCGGGCCGCGTGGCGATTTTCGCCGAGGGCCGGAACCTGCTCGACCGCGAACTTTACGAATATCCGTGGTTCCCTGAGTCGGGGGCCCGTTTCACGGTGGGCGTGAAGGCCAATTTCTGATGCCGCCGCTTCGTCGCGCGGCATGGCCCGATACGTCCGAAAGATCGGTATTTCCGGCTCGTCGGTACAACGAGCCGGATTTTTTACTATCTTGTCTTGCGGAAAACCATTATACACACAGATATTATGAAACATGCAATGCCCGAGCTTCCCTATGCGTTGGAAGCACTTGCTCCGAAGATGAGCGCGGAGACGTTCGAATACCACTACGGGAAACACCTGCAAACATACGTGGACAACCTGAACCGGCTGATCGCCGGCACGCCCTACGAGGAGATGTCCCTCGAGGAGATCATCCGCAAGGCGGACGGCGGCATCTTCAACAACGCCGCGCAGACGTGGAACCACACCTTCTTTTTCCGGATGCTGACGCCCGACCGGCATCCCGTGCCCGGGAAGCTCGCCGAGCGCCTCGCGCGGGATTTCGGATCGGTCGAGGAGTTCAAGAAACAGTTCACCCAGGCCGCCGTGGGACTTTTCGGTTCGGGATGGGTATGGCTCGCGGCCGACAAGTCGGGCAAACTCTCGATCGTGCCCAAGTCCAATGCGGGCAATCCGCTGACGGACGGTCTGCGGCCCGTCATGACGATCGACGTCTGGGAACATGCCTACTATATCGACTACCGCAACCGCCGCGCCGACTTCGTGGCGGCCTTCTGGGAGCTGATCGACTGGCGCAAGGTGGCCGACCGCTGCATCCCGAAGCGTTACAAGTGCACGGCGTGCGACTATGTCTATGATCCCGAAAAGGGTGATCCCGAAACGGGCATCGCACCGGGCACGCCCTTCGAGGAGATTCCCGCCGACTGGACCTGCCCGCTGTGCGGCCTCTACAAGGATGCCTTCCGCGCGATCGAAGAGTGATCCCGACGCCGGACGCCGGGTTGGGCGGGACTCCGGATACGAAAAATCCCCGGTGCAATGCGCATCGGGGATTTTCTGTTCGTGTTCGTCGTCCGGCGTCGTCAGAAGACGAACTTCTCGGCCTTCATTTCGCCGAGCTGGTGGATGCGCGGCACGAGGGTCGTGAAGTGCGAAGCCTGCTCGTGGGCGGCGAGCGCCTTGGCGTCGCTCCACGTCTCGCAGATCATCAGCACGTCGCGGCGCGTCGCGCTTTCGAACAGGTCGTAGGCCACGCAGCCCTCGTCCTTGAGCGAAGCGGCTGCGAGCTCCTTGACCGTCGAGATCAGCTCTTCGCGGTTGCTGTCCGTCGTGCGGATAAATACGTTCAGTCTTATCATGGCTTTTCGATTTATTGGTAAAACAAAAAGGGTGAGCTCCTTATATCGCACCGCTACGACCACATACCCTTGCTCGATTCCTCGCCTGGGGGATTCTGTAGGAGCTGGTCGTATAAGACTCACCCGGCTGCAAAAGTAGGAATTTTTTGTATCTTTGCAAAAATTTTTTCCGAGATGCGCAAAAAAACTTTGTTTTGGCTCGCTGCGGCGCTGTTCGTTCTGGGAGCGGCGGCCTTCGGCGTGGGATGGTCGCAGTTCCGGGGCAATGCCGTGACGGAGGAGTGCGAACTCTTCGTCGGGTCGTGTGCCACGTACGGGGAGCTGACCGATTCGCTGATGCCCCGTCTCAGACACCGGGCGGCCTTCCGCCGTTACGCCCGGCGGCTCGATCTCGAGAATGCCTTCCGTCCCGGGCACTATGTGCTGCGTCCCGGCATGAGTGTCGTCGAGGTGGCGCGGATGCTCAAATTGGGGTTGCAGACGCCCGTGCGCATCGCGGTCAATAACGTGCGCACTCCGGAACAGTTGGCCCGGAAACTCGCGCGGCAGATCGACGCCGATTCCGCGGCGATCATGCGGGCGCTCGCGTCGAAGGAGCTGGCCGCCGAGGTCGGCTTCGACACCCTGACGCTCTTTTCCATGTTCATTCCCGACACGTACGAGGTCTGGTGGACCGTCTCGCCCGAGGAGTTCGTGCGCCGCATGAAACGCGAGTACGACCGTTTCTGGACTCCGGAGCGCGATGCCCTGCGGGCGCGCAGCGGCCTGTCGCGGCTCGAGGTGATGACCCTCGCCTCGATCGTCTATGAGGAGACGCGCAAGACGGACGAGATGCCCCGCATCGCCGGGGTCTATATCAACCGCCTGCGCCGGGGCATTCCCTTGCAGGCCGACCCGACGGTGAAGTATGCCATGCGGGATTTCGGCCTGCGCCGGATTCTCTACCGCCATCTGAAGTATCCGTCGCCCTACAATACGTATGTCAATAAGGGGCTGCCGCCTTCCCCGATCTGCATGCCCGGCAAGAACGCGATCGACGCCGTGCTGAATTTCGAGGAGCACGACTACCTGTTCTTCTGCGCACGGCCCGCGTTCGACGGCTACCACAACTTCGCCCGGACGCTCCGCGAGCACAATGCCAACGCCCGGGCCTACAGCGCCGAGCTGAACCGCCGGAAGATCCGGTAGCTCCGCGGAAACCCCTCCGGTCCTTTGCCGGATTTTTCCCGGCGCTCCCTCCGGCCGCGGCGGCATTCGCCGTCTCTCCCGGGGGCCGTCCCATATCGTTGGGGGCCGTTCTGTTCCGTCCGTCCTGCGGCCCGGCCCGTTCCTCCCGTTTCCCGGCCTCCGCATCCGGAGCGGGCCTGAATCCCGCATCCGGGCCGGCGCTGCGGAGAGAAAACGCCGCCGAATCGTGCGTATTTCCGATATTTTGCCTATCTTTGTTCCCCTATGCTTACGAAGATATACGAACGGAACCCTTCGGAGAAGGAGTTGCAGCGGGTCGTGGACGTGCTCGAGCGAGACGGAATCGTCATCTATCCCACCGACAGCGTCTATGCCTTCGGCTGTTCGCTCCGTTCGCCCCGGGCCATCGACCGTCTGCGCCGCATCCGCGGAAAGAGCAGCGGCGAGCTGGCCGTGGTCTTCGGGAGCATCGCGCAGATCGCGGAGTACTGCCGCGTGGACAACGCCGCCTTCCGGACGCTCAAACGCAACCTGCCGGGCCCTTTCACCTTCGTTCTTGCGGCTTCGTCGCGCGTGCCGGACAAGGCCCTCGAGCGGCGGCAGACCATCGGCGTCCGCATTCCGGCCAATGCCGTGGCGCGGGCGGTCGTCTCGGCGCTGGGTTGTCCGCTCGTCACCGCCTCGGTCCGCGAGGACGGCGAGGCGGAGTACACGACCGATCCCGAACTCATCCACGAGCGTTACGGCCGCGAGGTGTCGCTGGTGATCGACGGCGGGACGGGCGACTGCGTGCCTACGACGGTGGTGGACCTCACGGGCGGGGAACCCGAGGTGCTGCGCGAGGGGCGGGGCGAATTACGGTAGGACAATCGAAATCAAACGGTATAACATGGAAAAGACAAATTTCTGGAACGATGCCGCCAAGTGGGGCGCGGTCATGGCGCTGGTACAGATCGTCTTCACGACGGCGGGGCTTTTCTGGCGTTCGTCGCTGCTGTCGCTCGTGTCGGTGGCGGTGTTCGTCGTGCTGCTCTTTTTCTTCACCAAACGCCGCGTGCTGCTCTACGGCCGCGGGGAGAACGGTTACGGGTACGGACAGTGTATGAAATACATCTTCTGGATGATGTGCTTCTCGGGCGTGCTGATCGGCGCGTGGGAGATCGTCGCGCGCAACGTTCTTTTCGCATCGCGCTATGAGACGCTGCTCGGCGAGAGCCTGAAGGCGATGGCGTCGCTTTACAGCGAGGCGCAGCTCGAAATGGCCGTCTCGATGGCACGGACGATGTTCTTCTCGCCGATCTGGGTGGTCGTGCTCTCGGTGCTGGGCGCCGTCGTGCAGGGCTGCTTCTTCGGACTGTTCGTCTCGGCCTTCACCAAGCGGGACGTCGTCTGGGTGAAGCATGCGGAGGATTCCGCGGAACGTAAGGATTCGTCGGATGAGTAGGCCCGACATATCGGTCGTCGTGCCGCTTTACAACGAGGCGGAGTCGCTGCCCGAACTGGTCGCGTGGATCGACCGCGTGGCGGAAGGGCACGGACTGTCCTACGAGGCGATTCTCGTGGACGACGGTTCGTCGGACGCTTCGTGGGAGGAGGTCGAGCGGCTCAAGACGCGCTATCCGGCGCTTCGGGGCATTCGCTTCGCCCGCAACTACGGCAAGTCCGCGGCGCTCTACTGCGGATTCGCGGCGGCGGCGGGGGAGGTGGTCGTGACGATGGACGCCGACCTCCAGGATTCGCCCGACGAGATTCCCGAACTGCGCCGCATGATCCTCGAGGAGGGTTACGACCTGGTGTCGGGCTGGAAAAGGAAACGCCACGACCCCGTGGGCAAGCGATGGCCCAGCAAGTTCTTCAACTGGACGGCCCGCGCCGCCACGGGTATCCGCCTCCACGACTTCAACTGCGGCCTGAAGGCCTACCGGTCGAAGGTCGTCAAGTCGATCGAGGTTTACGGCGAGATGCACCGCTTCATTCCGGTGCTCGCCCGGCAGGCGGGGTTCCGGCATATCGGCGAGAAGGTCGTCGATCACCATGCGCGCAAGTACGGCCGTTCGAAATTCGGCATGGAGCGCATGGTGAAGGGCTACCTCGACTTGATCACGGTTCTTTTCATGTCCCATTTCGGCCGCTCGCCCATGTATTTCTTCGGCGGGCTGGGGACGCTGATGTTCCTGCTGGGCGGGGGAACGACGGTGTGGATCATCGTCGGGAAGCTCTGGAAGCAGGCCCACGCGCTGCCGCTGCGCCCCGTGACCGAGCAGCCGCTCTTCTATCTGGCCATCCTCGCCGTGATTCTCGGCGTGCAGCTTTTCCTGGCCGGATTCCTCGGGGAGCTGATCAACCGCGGTTCTTCGGACCGCAACAAATACCTGATCGACAAAACGCTGGATTAAATGATACAACGCATTCAAACACTCTATCTGCTGATCGTGACGGCCCTGGTCGCCGTCATGCTTTTCGCGCCGCTGGCGTGGTTCGCCGGCCAGGCCGGCGAATACGGGCTGTACGCCTTTTCGTTGCGGAGCGCCGACGGTACGCTCGCGCAGCCGACCCTCTATCTGGGCATCCTGCTGGCGCTCGCCGCCGCGCTGCCGCTCGTGACGATCTTTCTCTACCGCCGCCGCCTGCTGCAAATCCGCCTCTGCGTGGCGGAGATGGTGCTGCTCGCGGGGGCGGTCGTGATGGAGGGCGTCTATTATTTTCTGAGCGGCCGTCTTTTCGCCGGCATGGCGTTCCACACGCAGGGCTTCAAGCCCGCGATCGCCCTGCCGCTGGTGGCGCTGCTCTTCGCCTTTCTGGCCGCACGTGCGATTTTCCACGACGAACTGCTCGTGCGTTCCGCCGACCGGATTCGCTGACCCGCACCGTTTCCGAGCCCGGATCATGCCTTTGGGGCGTGCTCCGGGCTTTTGTCTCCGTTATTTTGCCGGTTCGGTGTGAATTTTGTGTTACGGATATTGCGGATTCGGAAATTAACTTTAACTTTACGACTGAATATCGCTGTTATGTAACGATTTGATAGCTATATGCGTAATACGACATGCTTTTTTAACTTAATTTTAAGCCCTATGAGAAAGATGAGTTTCTGGAAAACGTTGTTCTGCTCGGCGATGGCGGTTGCCGCCTTCTCCGCATGCTCGGACGACGACACGAATGACGGCGGTTACGAGGGTATTCCCGAGATCACCGTCGATGGGGGGGGGGCGGCCACTATTGCAGGGTCGCTCGCCGGAGGTAAGATCGAGCAGTCCGTCGAGGTCGTTTCGAAGGGTGACTGGACCCTGTCCTTCGACAAGGCGGACGACCAGACATGGTGCACGCCGAGCGCCTTGTCGGGCAAGACGGGCACGACGCAGCTTTCGTTCACGCTCGCCGCGGCCGAGACCGAGCGCCAGGCTTCGATCACGCTGACCGCCACGGGTTATGTCGAGGGCATTCCCGTAACGAAGAAGGCTTCGATCACCGTCAAGCAGAACGAGGGCGGTACGACGACGGTTGAAACCAACGTCAAGGAGATCCGCGATCGACTGGATTTCCCGGTGGACAACGCGAGTGGAACGGCCAATGCAAAGGAGATCACCGAGTCGATGGTGATTACCGGTATTGTCGTATCCGATTATGTGGGCAACAATATCAACAATCACCAGATCATGCTGACGGACGACACCGCCGAGCCGGGGGCCGGTCTGATGATTCGTTTCAAGGGGTATGTGGGCGATAAGGATACGGACTATCACCTGACCCGCGGTTCGATCGTTTCGTTCGATCTGAAGGGCGGTTTCTCGAAGTCATATTATGACACCTATCAGGTGCAGTTCGAAGCCGATCCTGATATCGAGATTCTCGACGCTTCCGACAATACGCCCGAGGCGATCGAGGTTTCCGATCCTGCGAAACTGATCGACTACCAGTCGCAGTATGTGAAGGTCTATTCGCAGCCGATCGAGTCGATCCGCGGCGAAAAATATTACGATCCTCAAGTCGCTTCTTCTGGATATGTGAACCGGGTTTTTGAAACTAAGAACGGTTCGACTTTCCAGTTGTCGTTCAACAGTTATTCCTCATCGTGGGCCAATTCCATCGAGATTCCCGCGAAGGCCGGTTACATCAAGGGCTGTGTGTCGATCAATCAGGGGGCAGGCAATATTTCGCCCCGCAATGCTTCGGATTTGGAGGGTATGACCGAGGACTTGTTCACCGTCTCCACGGAATATACCAAGACGACGATCGACCAGCTCGGAGAGGGCAACTACGAGATCGAAGATGCGACCATCGTCGGTGTTCACCAGAAGGCCGTCATGTTCGCGCAGGAGAACTCCGGGACGGTCAATTATGTGCTCGCTTTCGAAAACAACTGGCAGGATCAGACCGCCAATCCCTATATCGGCGCTGTCGGTAAGACCGCTACCGTGAAGGGTGAGAGCGCCCTGCGCTACGGTCTCTACCAGTTCTCGAATTTCGAGGTGACGACGGGCGGCGATTCTTCGCTCGCTCTGCCCGAGCCCGAGACGTTCGATGCCGAGGCCATCGAGAAATACGCTTCGGAGATCAAGGCCGACGAATCGAAGGCCGCTTACAAGTACGTGAAGGTTTCGGGTATCCTCGGTATCGAGAAGGGTGCTTCTTACAATACCTATACGCTGGAAATTCCGGGGCTGACGACGGTGAAGACCGTGGCGTTCGCTTACGGTCTGGATTCCTATTTCGAGGGACTCGAGAGCGGGGATGTGGTGGATGCCACCGGTTTTGCTCTCGGTTACGATACTTCGAGCTCCAAACTGAACATCCTGCTTCGTGAGATTGATGCGAATACGACGACTCCGGCCGTGACGTTCACGAAGGAGCCGGAACCTTTTGCCGCAACGGATCCGCAGCAGCAGACGCTTCCCTATGTTGTGGCTAATGTTGCAGCTTCGGAGGTTACCTTTGAGATTGTGGGCACGAATGCCGACAAGTTTACGGTCGTAAGCCATACCGATAAGGATGTTGTCGTAAATGCAGCCGGAAATAACGAAACAGATGCCGCCTACACGGCTACTTTGGAAGCGAAAGTTGCGGGCAAAACGCTGGCATCTGTCGAGTTAAAGCAATCAAGCGTTTCTTCGGGCGAGGAGAAAGTATATACTTGGATGAACGGTTTGCTTCCTACTAAGGACGATTCGAAAGAGAACTATTACTATTCCAGTTCGAAAGTTGCCGCTAATGGCTCGGAAGCAGTTCCCATGTTGCGTTTAGGTAAGAGTAAATATGCCGGGGCATACACGACTCCTGCTCTTGGTGTTACGGGAGACAAGAAATTGTCATTCTATGCTGTTGGTTGGAAAGGTGCAGATGCTACGGTATATATCCGTGTAAACGGGGGGGGGAGCGTCTCCGGTTCTCCTGTTACGGCAATCAGTAATGATGGTTATTCTGGTAGAGGCAATTCGTTTACGATGACTTTGACCGATGATGATTATCATACGCTGGAATTGACTGGATTAACTGCGGAATCAACGATTACCATTTCGACTTCGGAAAATTTTAAGGGTGAATCGGATTCGGCGAATAAGAGTCGTGCGGCTATTATTGGGTTGCAAATCTATTAATTGATTGATTTTTTGTAGAAAACCACTCTTGGCGGGCAGGGTCCCGCCAAGAGTTTGGTTTCTTTGGATGCGAAGGCTGAAATAGCGAAATTTTCCGGATGACATTGAATAGTAAAATGATAGGCATGTGGCTGTTTGCCGCCTGTATGCTTATCCTGTTCGCGGGATGCGACGGCAAGGACGAAGGGACCGACAGGGAGTCCCGTGCGATGCTCGTGGCAGAGACCGTGAACTATTCGACTACGACGAACAGCATTACGACCGAAGGCGCCCGCGGGGTGACTTTCCGTGCCGTGATTTCCGCGGAGGAGGATGCCGCCTGGTGTTCGTTCGCTTTGACCGAGCCGCTGACGGAAACGGGCGGCGAGGCGGGATCTCCCGTCTTCATCTACTTGCAGAAAAACGGGACGGACGAGGACCGTACGGCCCGGATCGACATGACCTTCTCCGACGGATACGCCGTCCGGCTCGAAATGACCCAGCGGTCGGCCGGTTCGACGATCGTTTACGACTACGAGCGCTCCTGGGCCGAACAGCCCGTTCTCCGGGAGGATGCCGATTTCATCTACAAAACCTATTACACGACGCTTGCCACGACCGAATACGCCACGGGCGGGTACAGACGCAACTATTCGATCTGCTACGACCGTGCGAAACACGTGTCGCGCTGGGTCGCCTATCCGGTGCATTACTGTTACACGACGCCCTTCTTCGAACGGACGAACGACTGGGCTTTCGACCCCAACGACCAGTTGCCCGAGATTCCCCGTGAGGATCAGCAGTATATTCTCAAGGGCTACGGTTCCTACGGGTACGACCGGGGGCACATGCTGGCCTCGGCGACGCGTTACAATACGCGGGCGACCAATGCGATGACCTTCTACGCGACCAATATGATGCCGCAGAGCAGCCGTTTCAACCAGGGTATCTGGGCGACGCTCGAAGGCAAGGAGCGCGACTGGGGGCCGGAACGGGAGAAGACCGGCGGTAAATACCTCAATTACGATACGCTCTACGTGGTGACGGGTACGGAGTTCCTCACGGACAAGACGATCGACAACCGGAACGGCCCGATCGCCGTGCCGTCGCATTGCTGGAAGGTGATGCTGCGCCAGCGTGGCAACGAGAACCGGCCGATTTCGGACTTCTCGGCCGACGAGCTGAAGGCCGTCGGATTCCTCTTCACGAACGACAGCGACGGCGCCGCCACCTCGCTCCGCGAAGCGGCCTGCACGGTCGAAGAGATCGAGAAGCTGACGGGATTCACGTTCTTCCGCAACCTCGACCCCGACGTGGCCCGGGAGGTGAAAGGCAGCTACGATCCCGGCGACTGGCCCGGCCTTTAGATCCGATTATAATTCCGACAAATCTTAATGACAAGCTTTATGAAGAAAATCCTTTTGACAGGTCTGTTTGCCGTGCTCATCGCGGCAGGCTTTGCGCAGAAGCCCTACAAAGTGGTCTTCTACAACTTCGAGAACCTGTTCGACACGATCGACGATCCGGGTGTGAACGACACGGAGTTCACGCCCGAGGGGCCGAAGAAGTGGAACGCGTACAAGTACGCGAAGAAGATCGGCAACCTGGAGCGCGTGCTGTTCGACATCGCCTCCGCGGACGGAGATTTCCCGATCGTGATCGGCGTTTCGGAGGTCGAGAACCGCTCGGTGATGGAGGACGTGATCGCCACCCCGAAGCTTTCGAAGGGCAACTACCGGATCGTGCACTACGATTCGCCCGATCTCCGCGGTATCGACGTGGGTTTCTACTACCGTCCCGACGTCTTCAAACTCGAAGGCAGCGCAGCCATTCCGTTCCGGATGCCCGACATGCCCGATTTCCGTACGCGCGATTTCGTGACGATGTGGGGCACGATCGAGGATGAGCCGTTCTTCTTCCTCGTGAGCCACTGGCCCTCGCGTCTGGGCGGCCAGGCCGCTTCGGCATCCAAGCGCATGGCCGCCGCCGAGCAGGTTCGCGCGATCGTCGATTCGGTGCAGCGTGCCGATCCCGCCACGAAGGTGGTCGTGATGGGCGACCTGAACGACGATGCCACCGATCGGAGCATCGTCGAGGGACTCCGTGCCAAGGGCCGGATCGGCGAGGTCGGTCCGGGCGACATGTTCAACCCCTTCATTGCGCTGCTCAAGGCGGGATACGGTTCGCTGGCCTACCGCGACGACTGGAACCTGTTCGACAACATCATCGTTTCGGACAACCTGGCCACGGGTTCGACCGGCGAGCTGAAGATCCGGCCCGTCGGCGATACGAAGTTCTACGGAGGCATCTTCCGCCGTCCCTACATGATCCAGAAGGAGGGGCAGTACAAGGGCTATCCGCTCCGGACGTTCGTGGGCAACAATTTCCAGGGCGGTTTCAGCGACCACCTTCCGGCCTATATCTACATTGCAAAATAACACCCTAAAATATGTGTATGAAACTGAAAGTTTTCCTTTTTCTGATGCTCGCGGCCGTGACCGCCTCCTCCTATGCGCAGGAGGGAGGCATCCGCGGCAAGGTGGTTTCGCGCAACGGACGCGCGGCGCTGAGCGACGTGGAGGTGACCATCGAATCGCTGGGCCTCACCGCCCGGACGAACCGGGATGGTGAATTTCTCTTCGAGAACCTGCCTGCCGGCGACTATACGGTGCAGTTCTCGACGCCCGAGTTCGAGGACCTCGAAGTGATGGTCCGCGTGAGCGACGAGTTCGTCCGCGACCTCAAGTCGGTGGTGATCGTGCCGACGGGCATGTTCTCCACCGTGGACGGAGCGGTTTTCGCCGAGTCGGACGATGACGCCGTGTCCGACATGCAGGCGCTGCCCGGAAAGCTCTCCTCGTCGAAGGACCTGTTCAGCAATATCGCCTCGTACCGTTTCAGCGAGATGCGTTTCAACGTCCGCGGTCTCGATGCGCAGTATTCGGACATCATGCTCAACGGCATCCGTTTCAACGACGCCATGACGGGCTACGGCCCCTGGTCGTTGTGGAGCGGCCTGAATGACGCGACGCGCAACCAGGAGAATGTCACGGGGCTGGAGATGATGGATTACGGCATCGGCGGCATCGGCGGCATGACCAACATCAACGCCCGCGCTTCGCAGATGCGCAAGGGATTCCGCGTGAGCGTGTCGAACGCCAACCAGCTCTACCGCTTCCGGGCGATGGTCTCCTACGCTTCCGGACAGCTCGACAACGGCTGGTCGTACGCCTTCTCGTTCGGAACGCGTCAGGGCGGCAACGGCTATGTGGACGGAATCTACTATAACGCCTATTCCTATTTCGCGTCGGCCGAGAAGCTCTTCGGCGACAATCACCGGCTGGGCCTTACGATCATGGCTTCGCCCACGGAGCGCGGTGCGCAGCAGGCCTCGACCGACGAGGCTTACGCCCTGTTCGGCAACAACTACTACAATCCCAACGTGGGTTATCAGGCGGGCAAGCTCCGCAACTCGCGCGTGCGCGACATGCACGAGCCGATCGTGATGCTGACCTATACGTGGGACATGTCCGAGCGCACGCGGCTGAACGCCGCCACGTCGCTCCGCTTCGGCAAGAACGGTTATTCGGCACTGACATGGAACGGAGGACCCGACCCGCGCGGCGACTACTACCGCTACCTGCCGTCGTACGCCTTCGGACAGGTCATTCCGGGCGAGACGTCGGACCAGACGATCTATTTCGATACGCAGAAGGCGCTCGAGCGCGCGATGGCGTGGACGGGTATGCTCGACTTCGACGACTTCTATTCGAAGAACAAGTACATCGACACCGAGCTGAAGAACATCCCCGGGCTGGAGGAGCTGGCCGGCAAGCAGTACCGCTCGAACTACATCCTCGAGGAGCGTCATACCGACCAGATCGACTACAATTTCGCCGCCAGCGTGCAGCACGAGATGCGTAACGACATGCGGATTCTGGGCGGCGTGAACCTGCGCGCCAACCGGACGTGGTATTACGACGAGATCAAGGACCTGATGGGCGGCGACTATTGGTACGACATCGACAAATTCGCCGAGCGCGACATGTCGAGCACCCTGGCGGCCCAGAACGATCTGGACTACTACGAGGCCACGGGCCACGCCCGCATCGCCCGCGAAGGCGACAAGTTCAGCTACAACTACCGTGCACACCTGTTCGAGGGCAATGCCTGGGCGCTCTATTCGTGGCGCACCGGCGGTTTCTCGATGAGCGTGGCCGGCGAGCTGGGCTACTCTTCGATGTACCGCGAGGGTCTTTGGCGCAAGGGGCTCTTCCCGAACAACTCGAAGGGCGATTCGAAGACGCTCGACTACCTGACCTATACGGCCAAGGGCAACTTCGGCTACAAGTTCTCGCGCGCCCACTCGCTCGAGGCCAACGTCGCCGTCATGCAGCAGGCTCCCAAGTTCGCCACGGCGTTCGTTTCGCCCCGTACGCGCAACACCACCACGCCGGGCCTGAAGGCCGAAAAGATTTTCGGCGTCGATCTGACCTACAACCTCAATCTGCCGTATGTCAAGGCCCGCGTTTCGGGATACTATACGACCTTCGAGGACCAGTCCAAGGTCATCTCCTTCTACGACGACACGCGCAGCTCGTTCACCAACTTCGCCATGAGCGGCATCGACAAGCGCCACTACGGTCTCGAGCTGGGACTCTCGGTTCCCGTCTGGAACGGCCTTTCGGTGGTCGGCGCCATGAGCTGGGGCGACTACACCTATACGTCGAATCCCGACTTCGTGCAGACGGTGGACAACGTGGACAAGATCGTGCTGCGCGACAAGGTGTCGTGGGACGGCTACCACGTGGAGAGCACCCCGCAACTGGCGCTGAACGTCGGACTGGACTACCGCGGTCCGCAGAACTGGTTCGCCTCGGTGAACTTCAACTACTACGATGACCTTTACCTCTCGATGAACCCCATGTACCGCACGGCCAAGGCCATCGAATACTACACGAACATCCTTTCCAGCTCGACCTCCACTACCGAACAGCAGGTGTCGGCCCTGCGGTCGATCAAGACGATCCGCGCGCAGGAGCGTTTCGACGGTGTTTATACGCTGAGCGCCAGCGTGGGCAAGAACTGGTATATCCGCCGCGACTACATGCTGGGCTTCAGCCTCGAGGTGAAGAACATTCTCAACAACCAGGATATCCATACCGGCGGTTACGAGCAGATGCGTATGAACCGCGTGCGCGCCAGCAACGGCGAGACGCGTTACAGCCGTTTCGATTCGAAGTATTTCTACATGCTGGGTACGAACTACTATCTGAATGTCTATTTCCGATTCTAACCGAGAAAGATCACGATTTATGAAAAGATTGCGTATATTATTGGCTCTTGCGGTCGGCGTGCTTGCCGCGGGGTGCTACAACGACTTCGACACTCCGGCTCCCAAGAAACTCTTTACCGACGAGGATATGACGGTGCTGGGACTGGAGCATGTGACGATCAAAGAGGTCAAGGAGATGTTCGAGTCCAAGTGCGGGGGCTTGTCGGGTACGGGTACGAACAGCGACTTCGCATCGACCCGGACGCTGAAGTTCGGCACGAAGACGACCGACGAGAAGGACTTCGAGGGGCTGTACGAATGGCCCGAAGCCTCGAACTTCTACATCAAGGGCAAGGTGATCAGCAGCGACCGGCAGGGCAATATCTACAAGTCGCTCCACATCTACGACGGCACGGCCGCCATCGAGCTGAAGCTTTACAGCGGCCTGTTCATGGATTTCTACCTCGATCTGGAGGACATGATCAGCCAGTGGGTGTACGTGCGCCTCGACGGGCTCTATCTGGGCAACTACCGCATGATGCTTTCGATCGGCGGCGCGCCGTCGGACGGTTACAACACGGCCGGCCGGCACAAGTTCTACGCCAATTCGAACCTCGACGACCCGAAGGTGGCGTCGCTCAACGTCTTCGCCGGCGAAAAGACGACCCTCGAGGAGTCGGATATCCTCGAAGTCACTCCCGAAACCTACACGCAGTTGGGCAAGGACGACCTCGGCCGTCTGGTGCGTTTCAAGGATGTGAAGGTCCGCTATGCCGGTGTTACGTATAAGGACGACAACGGGGTGGAGCAATCGCCCTCCGCGATCAAGAACGGCTCCTACGAGAATCCCTATCCGAGCTGGATCGTGACCGACTGGGGCGACGCGCAGTTCGGTACGTGGTACTATTGGGCCTACAACCGGAACAACGTCCGTCTCTACGGTTCGGTGATGATCTCCTATAACGACGAGGCCGAGTACACCTCCGATCCGGGTATCTATACGGTGCGCACGAGCGGTTATTCGCAGTTCGCCATGAGGCCCATCCCGAAGGACGGTACGACGGGCACGGTGCTGGGCATCTACGGCATCTACTCGCAGCGGAGCAATTTTACGGGTGGGGCCAACGATTATGCGCAGTACCAGATTTCGGTCAGCCGCCTCGAAGACCTCGACTTTCCCGAGAGTTCGCTGCTTACCGAAGAGTGGATCGAGGCCAATACCCCGGCCGAATCGCTGAAGCCGCCCGTGAAGGTCGGCGGCGACGACTACGAGAACGAATAGCGGGCCGGTCGCAGGCCCAAACAAGAATCGCGGAGCCTTCGAAAGGCTCCGCGATTCTTGTTTGGAGTGTGCGGGTTCCGCGCGGTTCCCGTCCTGGCCTGCGCGGCTTATGCGCCGCCGCCCGTTCTACCGCTTGTGCCACTTGCACGAGGTCTGGTAATAGGCGATGGCGCGGTTCACCTGCTCCTCGTCGGTCGTTGCGGCCGGTTCGAGGTTGTGCGGATTTTTTTCCGTGGGAACCACGCGGTACTGCTCGACGCGGCGCACGGGCGACAGGATCGTGAAGGTGTCGCCTTCGAGGTATCCGAGGTCCTGATAGGTGGCGATGAAGGCGCGGTTCGTGTAGTCGGGGTCGAAGACGCTGCGACCGTAGAACCGGGAGTCGTAGCTCATGTTGAGCAGCGAGAACAGCGTGGGCATGAGGTCGATCTGCGAGACGATTCCGTCCACTTCGCACGGCTCTACGAGCCCCGGGGCGAGGATCACGGCCGGAATGTGGTATTTCTCCAGCGGAATCTCCGTGCGGCCTGCGCTCGACGCGCAGTGGTCGGCCGTGATGAGGAAGATCGTGTTGCCGAACCACGGCTGCTTCGATGCCTCGGCGAAGAACCGCCCCAGCGCATAGTCGGTGTACATGACGCCTCCGGCGCGCGATTTGGCATCGTGCGGTATGCGTATCTTTCCGGCCGGGTAGGTGAAGGGACGGTGGTTGCTGACGGTCATGACGTGGGCGAAGAAGGGTTTCCCGGAGGCGGCGTCCTCGTTGAGCGTGCGGATGACCTTCCGGTAGGCATCCTCGTCACATACGCCCCAGATGTTGGCGAAGGTGATCTCCTCGGGGGCATAGTCCTTCTGGTCCACGATCTCGTAGCCGTTGCCCGAGAAGAAGGTCTCCATGTTGTCGAAATAGCTGTTGCCTCCGTAGAAATACTTCACCGTGTAGCCCTTGTCGCGCAGCACGGCTCCCGTGGAGTACATGCCGCCGTTGTTCGGCCGCTTGATGATGCTCTGCCCGGGGCAGGGCGGGAGCGAGAGGGTGACGGCCTCCAGCCCGCGGACGGTGCGGTTGCCCGTGGCATAGACACGGTTGAAGGCGAGGCCCGTGCGATAGAGCGAATCGAGCGTCGGGGTCAGCCCCTGTTCGTTGCCGAAACGCTCCATGTACGCGGCGCTCATGCTCTCGATCGTGATGAGCACGATATTGCGCCGGATTTCCTCCCCCCCCCGTTCGGCCCGTACGGGGCGCAGGTTCTCGCCCGTACTGCCGTACACCTTGTGCACGAAGCGTTCGGCCTCGGCTTCGGGGCGCGTGAGGTAGAACCGTTCGTAGTCGAGGCTGTTCTTGACGAAGGCGTCGTAGAACTTGTAAAGCCCGTTCGCCTGCAGTTCGTTCACGTAAACGTTCGGGCTGTCCTGGAAACGGGTGTTGAAGTGGAGCAGCCCGACGGCGGCCGCCAGCGCGGCGAGATAGGCGGGACCTGCCGCGGCCTTCCACCTCCAGCCCGTGAGGCTGTCGGCGCGCACGATGTCGCGCCGGAAGAGATACCACGTGACCACGAGCGTCACGAGCACGATTCCCAGCGCCATCGGCACGATGGGGTAGGACTCCATGATGTTGCCCACCACCTCGTTCGTATAGACCAGGTAATCCACGGCGATGAAGTTGTAGCGTACGCCGAACTCGTTCCAGAAGAAGTACTCGCTCACGCCGTTGAATATCGTGAGTCCCACGCAGAGGACGACGATCAGCGCGAACCATACCGTTGTCCAGTGGCTCCGGATTCCGGGCAGGAAGAGCCGCAGGGCGAACGAGGCGGCCCAATAGCCCAGTACGCCCATTGCGATCTGGGGCGCGACGCTGCCGTATTCGTCGAAGATCGTATTGAAGAACGCCACGTAGCAGAATGCTGCGGTGAGTACGCCCAGCGTGATATATCCCCACGGACGGGTGTATTTCGTCCGCGAGATGCTCATCGTGAAGAGCCACAGGAAGGCGAATCCCACGGTCGCGGCGCAGAGGTCGTTCACGGCGCCCAGGAGGAAGATTTCGCACCATTCGCCGAATGCGAATCCCGTGTCGGTCGTCTGTGCGTTGAACGGCAGGACGATGCGCAGGAGCAGCCCGACGACGACGGTCAGCAGGGCGAATTTGAGATAGAGGCCGGTAACCAGCCGGATGCTTTTTTGCATATCGTATCGAATTGTTGGCCGTACAAAGGTAGCGATGATCGCGCAAAGAAGGCGGCCTCCCCAGAGGCCGCCTTCTTCGTTCGGTTCGGAAAATTGTTCTATTTATCTTCGTTCGCTTCCGGGCGCATGACGACTTTCACCATGTTGCCGTCGTCGAGGATCTTTTTGGCCAGCGCCTGCACGTCGGCATTGGTGAGCGAGCGGATCGCCTGCTCCTGTCCGGCGAGGTAGTCGAGTCCCGAGCCGTATTTGGCCTGCAGGTACTGCATCCACGGGCCGTTCTCGTCGAGGCTGTTCTTCCAGTTCTTGAGCATGAACTCGCGGTGTTTCTCGATGTCCTCGGTCAGCGGACCCTCCTCGGCGATCGTGCGCAGCTCCTTGAGGATGATTTCGCACAGCTCGTCGGCCATTTCGGCGTTGGTGTCGAAGGCGATCGTCATGGTGTAGGTCTCGCGCGGAATCCAATCCGTCGATCCGTAAACCTGCACGCCGTACGTGCCGCCCTTCTCCTCGCGGATCGAAACCAGGTAACGCGAGTTGAGCGCCTGCGTGAGGAACGAGAGGGCCGCCTTGTTTTCGAGCGAGTAGTCCATGTCGCCCGTGAAGGTGTAATTGACCGAAACCTTCGGCTGCTGCATCGGGGTGCTGAAATCCTCGGTCACTTCGCCCTTTACCGGATAGGCCTTGTCGTCCGCGAACGTCATGGGCTTCTTCGAGGCGGGGATCGAGCCGATGTATTTCTCCACGAGCGGCTTGAGCGTCTCGGGGTCGATATTGCCGACGAACGTGAAGCGGAAGCTGTTGCCGTCGGGATAGAGCTTCTTGTAGATCGCGGGCAGCGCCTCGAAGCTGAATTCGTCGAGCAGTTCGGTCGAGATCACCTGGCGGCGCGGGTTATGGCCGTAGAGGACGTCGATGACCTTCTCCTGCATCTGGAAGTCGGGGTTCGACTTCGCGTTCTCGAGCTGCGTGCGGAGCATCTTCATCAGGTTGTCGTAGTCGTTGCGGTCGAAGCGCGGCTGCGTGAAGTTCAGGTAAACCAACTGGAGCATCGTCTCGATGTCCTTGGGCGAGCACGAGGCGTTCACCGCGCTGGCGTATTCGCCCACCGAAGGTTGTACGGTGGCCGATTTGCCCGAGAGCTGCTTGCGGAGTTCCGTGGCGGAGAACTTGCCCACGCCCGACATCGAACTTACGGCGGGCATCATCTCGCCCATGTAGTACTCGGCGTCCGGCAGGATCGACAGACCGCCTTTCGACTGCGCGTTCATACGTACCTCGTCGGCCTTGAACTTCGTGGGCTTCACGACGATCTGCGTGCCGTTGGCGAGCGTCCACACCGTCGCGCCGTACTCCTTGTTCTCCACGGTCTTCTTCACGGGCGAACCCTTCAGCTGGGTCCCTTCGGGGATCAGCGGCTCCTTCACCACGTCGTCCTCGTAGGCTTCGATCTCCGAGGCGGTCACCTTCTCGCGGATGGCGAGAATCTCCTCCTCGGTCGGGTTCTCGATGCCCTCCTTCTCGGGAGCCGTGATGACGATCACCTGGTTCGTCGGCTGGATGGTCTCCTTGGCGAAGGCGTTCACCGTCTCGACGTTCAGCATCTTGATGAGCATGCTGTCGAGCTTCCATTCGGTCTCGGCGTCCGGCATCGGTTCGTTCTTGCGGTAGTTCTCCAGATAGATGTTCACGAACTGCTCGTTGGTGCGGTCGTTGCGGTTGGCGTAGGTGCGTTCCACCTGGCGCATCAGGTTCTCCTGCGCCCGCTCGAACTCGCTCTGCGTGAATCCGTGGCGGCGGATCTTCTCCATCTCGGTATAGAGGGCCTCGAAGCCTTCGGCCAGCTTGCCGTCCTGCGTCATGGCGGTGAAGGCCGTGGCGTTGAGCGTCGGGATGATGCCGATGACGTCGCCCGAGCCCATGCCGGCGCCGAGGAACGGTGCGTCGGGCTGCATGGCGATCTCCTGCAGGCGGGCGTTCTCCATGGTCGTCAGGAAGGATTCGATCACATTGACCACTTCCCAGGCCACCTTGTCGTTCATCTGCGTCGGCATGGCCGGGCGCTTGATGAAGAGCTGCACGCGCGAACCCTGCATTTCGGGGTCGGTGTAGATGCTGACGATCGGCTCCTCGTTGTCGGGCACGACGATCACCTCCTTCTGGGCGGCGTCGGCCGCCGGGGCGGGGATGTCGGCCATCAGCGACTTGAGCCTGGCTTCCGTGGCCTCGGCGTCCAGATCGCCGACGATGACGATCGCCTGGTAGTCGGGGCGGTACCATTTCTTGTAGAAGCGCTCCAGCGCGTCGTGCTCGAAGCTCTTCAGCCCGTCGAGGTAACCGATCAGGTTGCGGTGCTCGTAGCGCGTGCCCTTGCCCAAAGCTTGCAGCAGCTTCATCGTCGAACGCCACGAAGCGCCGTCGCGCGTGCGCAGCTCCTCCATGATGACGCCGCGCTCGGAGTCGATCTCCTCGGGCCGGAGCGCGATGAAGTGCGACCAGTCGTGCAGGATCAGCATGGCCGAGTCGATGATTCCCTGGCGCGAGGTCGGGACGTCCGAAATGTTGTAAACCGTCTGGTCCCAGCTCGTGCCGGCGTTGAGGTTGTAGCCGAATTTCACGCCGACGGTCTCCAGGTACTCGATGAGCTGTTTTCCGGGGAGGTTCTTCGTGCCGTTGAAGGCCATGTGCTCGAGGAAGTGGGCCAGACCCTGCTGGTCGTCCTCCTCCTGGATGGCGCCCACGTTGTGCAGGATGTAGAAGTCGGCCTGCCCCTTGGGCTTTTCGTTGTGCCGGATGTAGTAGGTCAATCCGTTGTCGAGCCTGCCCGTGCGGACCTCCTTGTCCGCCGGTATCGGCTGCATCGGATCGAATTGTGCCATTGCGCTGCCTGCGGCGAACACCGCTGCGGCCAGCATCAGTAATCTTTTCATAGGCATTGGTATTAAAATGGGTTTCTTACTCTTCCGGGGCCGGTTCGGGACGGTATTCGATGATGTCCCCCGGCTGGCAGTCCAGCTCGCGGCAGATCGCCTCGAGCGTCGAGAAACGGATGGCCTTGGCCTTTCCGTTCTTGAGGATCGAGAGGTTGGCGGGTGTGATGTCCACGCGTTCGGCCAGTTCGCCCAGCGACATTTTGCGTTTGGCCATCATTACGTCTATGTTGATTATTATAGCCATCTCTTCCCCCCCCCTTCGTTTGTCGTTCGTACGGATTGCATAAGTCGTTGCGGTATTAGATCGTGAGCTTCTGTTCCTCGCTCAGGTTCTGGCCTATGGCGAAGACTTCGGCGGCGAAGAGAATCAGAATCCCCATGATGACCATGGAATAGGAGACGTGGAATCCCGTGTCCACGGCATAGCCGTTTCCGGCGAGCAGCTCCGCGGCGCGGCGGCTCATCACCCAGTCCACGGCCGAGCCGATCAGCTCTGCGGCGATCGTCAGCAGGCCGATCGAGCGCAGATACCAGACGTTGCGCCTGTCGAGCGTGCGCTCTTCGCGTATGGAGCGGCGCAGCGAATGGATTATCATGAACATGAGCACGATGATTACGGCGTAGAAGAGCGGTCCGAGCAGCACCAGCGCGTAAAGCCATCCGCTGCCGCCGATCGAGCGGAACGCCAGCGAGAGCGGCGATGCGCCGGGCGCGGGTTCCTCGACGACCAGTCCGAGGCGTTTGACTTCGGCGCGGACCTCCGCTCCGGGTGTCGCCGGAGCGATCCGTATGGCGTCGTCGGGCGTCTCCGTGATCCGGATGTTGTCCAGCATGTAGATCATGCGCGGCGTCCCCGAGCTCCATTTCTCGGCGATGTCCTCGCCGAGTTCGACCCCCTCGGCGGCTCCCCGCGTGAAGTCGGTCAGGACGCTGTGCGCGATGCTCGCCACCAGCACGATGAAAAACGTGATGTAGATGACCAGCAGGCGTTGCAGGAGTGTTTTTTTGTTCTGCATGTTCGGTGTTGTTCGTCTGTTTCTTGGGCAAATATAGCTATTTGATTCCGAAAAACAAATAATATTTATCGTTTTTCGATAATTTTTTATTTCATGGAGTAAAAAAGACGACCCTCAAGGCCGTCTTGCGGTTGCATGGGAGGGAATCTCTACTCCACGTTGTCCTTCAACTGTTTCCAGATCGAGGCTTCGATGGCCATGTCGATGGAGACGGCCAGCACGACGAGCGCGAACATGACCAGGAAGGTGATGAACCCCACGTCGATCAGGCTGCATACCGCGCCGAGGATGCCGAAGGTGACGCCGAATACGATGCAGAAGACCAGCATCACGAAAAACATGGTCCATTTGCTGCCGTAGGTGGCGTCGTTCGAAGCCTTGATGGCCTCCATCGGGTTCTTGCCCTTCTCGATGAGGAAGTAGTAGGAGAGCGACCAGGCCAGCGAGAGCACGATGCCCGGGATGTAGAGGAATGCGAAGGCGATCAGGATCGGCAGGATCATCAGACCCGTCGTGATGAGGTATTCGCCCATGTAGCGGCGGTACTTGCTGTCGAAGATGCTCGCCGGGTTTATCACCTCGCCCTTGGCCAGTTGTGTGGGCAGGAGCGTGATGGCGATCGTCGTACCGATGTTGATATAGGGAATCCAGATCGTTACGAGGTACAGCACGACGGCCGCCATGATCGAGGGGGCGTTCTTGATGCCGATGCAGAGCGAGTCCCGCAGCGTTTCGGAGAAGTCGAGCGTTTTCGTTTCCATAGTCGTTCGTTTTTAAGGGTTGCGAAAACAAATATAGGAAAAATTCCTATCTTTGTTCCTGTCGAAAACGAAAAAACGGGACCGATGGCAGAAAAATCGCTCTATAATTATCGCGTCGAGCCGCAGGAGGTGGATTTCACCCTGCGGGCGACGATTCCGTCGCTCGGTGCGGCGATTCTCAATACGGCGGGCATCGACGCCCACGGCAAGGGATTCGGCGTGGATGCGCTCAATGCCGACAACCACTCGTGGGTGCTTTCGCGCATGGCGATCGAGTTCGATTTCCAGCCCGTGCAGTACACCGACTATACCGTCGCCACGTGGATCAGCGATTACGGCCGGGTGCTCTCGACCCGTAACTTCACGCTCACCGACGCCTCGGGCCGCGAGTTCGGCCGCGCCGTGTCGCAATGGGCGATGATCGACCTGCGGACGCGTTCGGCCGTCGATCTTTCGTGGGTAGGCGACGCCCATGCCGACGCCATCGTCGATGCCCCTTCGCCGACGGAGCGCCCCCGCAAGATCCGCGAGGTGAACCCCACGCAGCGGTCCGAGCACCGGGTCGTTTACAGCGACATCGACTTCAACCGCCATGTCAATACGATGCGCTATATCGAGATGATGCTCGACATGCTGCCGCTCGAGCTGCTGACCTCGGGCGATCCCGTCCGGCTGGACATCCATTTCCTGAAGGAGTGCCGCTACGGTCAGACGCTCGCCGTCGGCTGCGAACTGCGCGAACGTTCGGCGCTGTTCGAGATCGCGGGCGACGGCGGACCGGCCGCCGTACGCGCCTCGGTCGAGTGGAAATAACCGGCCGCACCCGTGCGGCGGATGGCCCTTTCCGGCCGAAATGCGCGCTTTCCCGTCGGACAGGGCGCGGCAGTTCCCGTGCGGAGGTCGCGTGGAACGGGTTTTGCAGCTCGTGCCGTAAAACCTGTTTTATTATGGAAACTCAAGTCAAGACGGAGAACAAGTACCGGGTGAGCATCGACCTGCTGAACGATGCCGTGGGCAAGGAGATCGCCACCTCCCTGCAATACATGTATTTCCACACCCATTTCGAGGACGACCGCTACCGCTATCTTTCGCGGATCCTGCGCGAGATTTCGATCGCCGAGATGCGGCACATCGAGGAGTTCTCGGACCGTATCCTTTTTTTGCAGGGCGACGTGGACATGAATCCCTCGTTCCGCACCCGTCGGATCACCGAGCCGAAGGAGATGCTGCGCCTGGCCATGCAGCTCGAACAGAGCACGATCGACTCCTACAACGAGGCTTCGCGCATCGCCTCCGAGTGCAAGGATGCGGTGACGCACAGGATGTTTCAGGACATCATCGCCGAGGAGGAGCGGCACCTCGACACGTTCCGCACCGAGCTGCAGAACCTGATCGACTACGGCGGGGAGTATCTGGCGCTGCAATCCGCGGCGGGCAGCGAGCAGGCTTCCCGGAGTTTCGGCCGCAGCGGCGGAGAGGATTGACCTTCCGGGTCCCGGAAGGACCTGCCCGGCCGGGCGCGAAGCGAAAAACGGAATCCCGTGCGGCGGATTCCGTTTTTTCGGTTATATTTGTGAACGGAAAACCGTCTGCGGCGGGTTTCGGGTTCCGGACGGGAACCGCCGCCGCGGCCGTATCCGGAGCCTATGAAAATTACCGTACTGGGTCCCGCACACCCCTACCGGGGCGGTCTGGCCTCGATTCTGGAGATCATGGCCCGCACTTTCCTGCGGAGGGGCGACGACGTGGACATCAAGACCTTCACGCTGCAATATCCCTCGCTGCTGTTTCCCGGCGAGAGCCAGACCGTGGCGACGCCTCCGCCCGCCGACCTGCGCATCCGGCGGTGCGTCAATACGGTGAATCCGCTGAACTGGCTGTCCGTGGGGCGCACGATCCGCCGCGAACGGCCCGATTTCGTGTTGCTGAAATACTGGACGCCCTTCATGGCGCCCTGCTTCGGGACGATCGCCCGCCTCGCCCGCGGCAACGGACATACGAAAGTGCTGTGCCAGATCGACAATGTCGAACCGCACGAACGCCACCTTTCCGACCGGCCGTTCAACCGCTATTTTCTTTCGTCCGTGGACGGTTTCATTTACATGTCGGAACAGGTGCACCGCGAATTGCGGGCCTATACCGCCGCGCCGGCGCTCTTCTCGCCGCATCCGCTGTTCGAGAACTTCGGAGAACGGGTTCCCCGTGCCGAGGCGTGCGGACGGTTGGGGCTGGACCCGGCGCTGCGCTACGTGCTTTTCTTCGGTCTCGTCCGCGACTACAAGGGACTGGACCTGCTGCTCGGAGCATGGGCGCTTCTGAAGCGCAGGGGGCGGACCGAAGGGCGGCGGCTCATCGTGGCGGGGGAGTTCTACACCGCGAAGGAGCCTTATCTGAAACAGATCGCCGCGAGCGGCCTGCGAGAGGAGGTGCTGCTGCACGACCGCTTCATTCCCGACGCCGGCGTGAAGGACTACTTCTCGGCGGCCGATTTCGTCGTGCAGCCCTACAAGACGGCCACGCAGAGCGGCGTGACGCAGATCGCCTACCAGTTCTGTACGCCGATGGTCGTGACGGACGTGGGAGGCCTGGCCGAGATCGTGCCCGATGGGAAGGTGGGGTATGTCTGCGCCCCGACCGCGGAGGCGATCGCCGCGGCCGTCGAACGGATTTCCGATGACGGAACGCTGGCGCTTTTCCGCCGCAACTGCGTCGGGGAGCGCCGCCGCTTCTCGTGGGAGCGGATGTGCGACCGCGTGACGGAGCTTTACGGGTCGGTTTCCGGCACTCCGGAGCGCTGAGCGGGACGCCTGCCGCCGAGAAAACAGCGGGCCCGGCGCATGTCGCATGCGCCGGGCCCTTCTTCTTCATTTATTCGGGGTAGCTCGGGCTACTTCTTGATGTTGGGCAGTTCCAGTCCGTATCCCTTGCTGCGATCCTGCGCCTTGAGCCAGAGGCCGAGCAGGAAGGCGGCGATTCCCAGACACGAGAAGATGAGCATCGGGACGGTGTAGTTGTAGGCTGCGCCTTCGACGCCCTCCTTGATCTGCTCCGCGACGCCGGGGTTCGAGACGTTGAGCGACCAGCCGATGATGATGGGGAAGGCCATCAGGCCGATGTTCTGAATCCAGAAGATCACGGCGTAGGCCGAACCGAGCAGGCGGTTCTCGATCAGCTTCGGAACCGAGGGCCAGAGGGCCGCCGGAACCAGCGAGAAGGAGATGCCCAGCAGGATGATCGCGCTGTATGCGATCAGCGGGGTCAGCGGCACGAGCGCGAAGATCAGATGGCAGGCCGTCATCAGGATCGCGCCGAGCAGGAGCATCGTCGCGCCTTTTCCCCTGTGGTCGAGGTACGAGCCGAGCAGCGGCGTCAGCACCATGGCGCCGATCGGGAACCAGCGGAAGATGTCCGAGGCCTGCTTGGCCGTGATGCCGAGGTTGCTCTGGAGCATGTCCGTGGCGAAGCGCTGGAAGGGGAAGATCGCCGAGTAGTAGAGCACGCAGAGCGCCGCCACGGTCAGGAACGTCCCGCTGGTGAAGAGCTTGCGCAGATCGCTGACCTTGAACTGCTCCTCCGGTTCGCCCGCTGCGGCCGCTGCACCCGTCTGCCGGTCGAGCTTGCGGTCCATGACCGTGAAGACGAGGAACGTGAGGAGGCCGATGCAGAGCAGGACGCCGACCACGGCCACCGGGCGCACGACGCTCGGCGACCCCAGCTCGGCCACCCACGGCGAGAGGCTGAACACGGCGAAGACACCCAGCCGGGCGATGGCCATTTCGAGACCCATCGCCAGCGCCATCTCCTTTCCGGTGAACCACTTGACGATGGCTTTCGAGACGGTGATACCCGCCATTTCGGTTCCGCAGCCGAAGATCATGAAGCCCAGGCAGGCGAGTTTCGCGCTGGCCGGAATGTCCGTGAGAAACGAGCTGAAGAACTCGAATCCGAATCCTCCCTGACAGAAGTATTCGCTGATGCCGTAGGTCTTGACGGCGGCTCCGGCCACCATCAGCGAGGCCGAGAGCAGCCCCGTGAAGCGCACGCCCATCTTGTCGAGGATGATGCCCGCCACGATGAGGAATCCGCACACGTTGAGAATGAATTCCGAGCCTCCGTAGAGTCCGAATACCGTCGAATTCCAGCCCCGCGAGGTTTCGAGCAGGTTTTTCAGCGGAGAGAGCACATCGACGAACATGTATCCGAAGAACATCGTCGAGGCGATCAGCACCAGCGCCGTCCACCGCGCGAATGCCGAGTCGTTGATTTTTCGTTGGATCGTTTCTGTCATAAAGTTATCGTTGTTGGATTAGTCCTGGGTTTGCGCATAGCGTTTCAGCACCTCGTAGGCCTCCGTGATGCCCAGCTCGCCGGCCTTCGAGAGGTCGAGGCAGCCCTTGCGCGTGTCCTTCATGAAGATCTGGACGATGCCGCGGTTGTAGTATGCCTCGGCGAACGAGGGGTTCAGTCCGATGGCCTTCGTGTAGTCCTCGAACGCTTCGGGAAGCCGTCCCGAGAGCGCTTGCAGGTTGGCCCGGTTGTAGTAGGCGTGGGCGAAGTCGGGGAAGAGCTTGAGCGCCTTGTTCAGGTCGGCCACCGCCTCGTCGTAGCTGTACGTGCGTTTGGAGTTGTTGTTGAGCCGGTTCGCCGGGTCGGAGTCGATCGTGATCCGCTGGTAGGAGTTGTCGATCGAGGAGATGAAGTCGATCATTTCGGCCCGTGTGGTCGAACGGTTGAAGTAGAGGAACGGATTCGACGGGTTGCGGTCGATGGCCGCCGTGTAGGTGTTCACCGAGTTGGTGTACTGCTTGATGAGCGCCTGCGACACGCCCCGTTCGAACTGGGTGATCCACGATGCGTCGCCCGCTTTGAGCTCCTCGGCGCGCCGGCGGTCGATGGCCAGCAGCGAGTCGGGGGCGATGTTGCTTTCGCGGCACGAGAGCGTGAGCAGGCCGTCGCCGACGCGGGCGAGGAAATCCTCGACGCGCTGCAAGCGGTAGGGGTTCGGCGCGGCCGCCGTGTCGGGCCGCATGAGCGTGAACTTGAACAGCGGCAGCAGGCGCATCTCCTCGCGTCCGCCGTTGTGGCCCGTGATGCGGTCGAAGCTGCCTCCCGCGAACTTGCTGTCGAACGACAGCAGGCGGTCGAAGCGCTGCGTCGTGTCGGCGTAGATCGAGTAGGTGCTGTCGCTCAGCCGCGAGCGGTATTCGGCGATCTTGCGCTGCGCCGTTTCCAGGTCCCGCTTGGCCCCTTTCGGGTCGCGCAGCACCTCGCGCAGCCGTCCGCGGTAGATGTAGGCGTTGGCGAAGTCGGGGTAGAGGTCGATGGCCGAGGTGTAGTCCGCGACGGCCTTCTCCAGCTCGCCCAGTTGGGCGTAAACCCCCGCCCGGTTGTAGTAAACCAGCACGTTGTTGGGCGAGTAGAGCGCCACGCGGTCGTAATCCTCCAGCGCGCGGTTGTAGTCGCCGATCTGCGTGCGCAGCATGGCGCGGTTGAAGTAGGTCAGCGAGTTGGTCGAATCGAGCCGGATCACCTTGTCGAAGTCGGCGAGGGCCTGCATCGGACGGTTGGTCGCGTTATAGACCAGCGCGCGGTTGAAGTAGGAGAGCAGGTAGTTCGAATCGCACCGGATGGCCTTGTTGAAGTCCGCCTCGGCCTCTTCGTACTGTTCCTGTTCCAGATGGAGCCCGCCCCGGCGGTTGTAGCCGTTGGGGTCTTCGCGGTTGGTGCGGATCGCCAGGTTGAAGTTGTCGTAGGCGCGCGTGGTGTCTTTGAGGTGGAGGTAGCTCAGGCCCCGGCAGATGTAGGCGTCGGCCACCTTGGTCTCCTGCCGGATGAACATGTCGAAGTCGTCGATCGCCTCGCGGAACTGCTGGTTGAGCAGCCGCGTGACGCCGCGGCTGTAGTAGGGGCCCGGCAGGTCGGGCCGCAGTTCGATCGCCTCGCGGAAATCCTGCAGGGCGTCGTCGTAGTTCCCCAGCCGCGAGCGCGTGATGGCGCGGTAGGTGTAGGCCTGCGTATAGACCGGGTTGAGGCGGATCGCCGTGGAGAAGTCGGCCTCGGCGCCCAGCAGGTCGTCGAGGTTGTATTTGGCGATGCCGCGCAGGAAATAGCCTTCGTAGGCCTTTTCGTCGAAGCGCAGCAGCGTGTTGAGCGTGCGTATGGCCTCCTGGTAGTCGTTGTTCATCATGCACGACCGCCCGACCCAGAAGAAATACTCCCGGTTGTACTGTGCCTGCGCCCGGACACCGCACAGCAGCGCCCACGCAAGGAGGATTCCGACGACGAGTTTCCGCAATTTTTCGCTCATGCTGCTTCCCAAACGTGCTTTTCTGTTCGTTTATTATTCCAGCTCGTAACCGAAGCGCCGCAACTGGCGGTCGTCGTTGCGCCAGTCCTCGCTGACCTTGACGAAGAGTTGCAGGAACACTTTCTTCTGGAGGAACTGCTCCATGTCCTCGCGCGCGGCCTGCCCGACACGCTTGAGCTTTTCGCCCTTGTGGCCGATCAGGATGCCTTTCTGCGACTCGCGCGAGACGTAGATCGTCGCCGCGATGCGGTCGATCGCCGGCTCCTCGCGGTAGCTCTCGATTTCGATCTGGCAGCAGTAGGGTATCTCCTTGTCGTAGAAGCGCAGGATCTTTTCGCGGATGATTTCCGAGGCGAAGAACCGCAGCGTCTTGTCCGTGAGCGTGTCTTTGGGGTAGAAGGCCGGGCCTTCGGGCAGCAGGTCGAGAATCGTCCGGAACACGCCCTCGACGTTGAAGCCCTCCCTGGCCGATACCGGCACGATCCGCGCCGCGGGAATCTCCGCCCGCCATTTCCCGACCAGCGCATCGAGCGCCGCAGGCGTCGAGAGGTCGATCTTGTTGATGACCACGATCGTCGGGATGCCGCTGCGGTTGATGCGGTCGATGATCCCGGCCGCGCGTTCGCTCTGCTCGACGGTGTCGGTGACGTAGAGTATCACGTCGGCGTCGGTCAGCGCGCCCGTGACGAACTTCATCATCGACTCCTGCAATTTGTACGTGGGTTTGAGGATGCCCGGCGTGTCGGAATAGACGATCTGGAAGTCGTCGCCCGAGACGATGCCCATGATGCGGTGGCGCGTGGTCTGCGCCTTGGAGGTGATGATCGAGAGCCGTTCGCCGACGAGGGCGTTCATCAGCGTCGATTTCCCGACGTTGGGGTTGCCGATGATATTTACGAAGCCGGATTTGTGCATGGGGCTGTTCGGGATATGATTCGGACAAAGGTAGCGATAAAATAAAAGCCCTGCAAACGCTTCGGGGGATAATTTGCCCGTTCGCCCGCACAAATTGCGGCGCCGGCGACCGTCCGGGCATGAAAAAGCGGCCGTATGAGCTTCGTAGCTGCATACGGCCGCCGGAACTCGGCGGACGTGCGGGGCATTCCCCGATACGCCCGGTGCGGGGCTATTTCTCGCTGAACCCGGCTACGTCCTCACGGCTGGTCGGATAGAGCTGGTAGGTTCCTTTATATACCTCCATCACGCCGGTCAGGTTCGCCGTCTTCTGGGCGATTTTCTCGTCTGCAAACTCCGCGTAGCGGGTTACGCGGGCGGGAATCGTCTTGCCGGTTTCGCCCGTGAAGTCGGTCGTCGTGGTCTGGCCGTCCACCACCCACGTCTTAGCGTCTTTGGCGGGCGTCAGGTTCTTCACCGTCACGTATTGGCCGAGGTAATCGGCGGCTTCCGCGTCGGTGATCTCCGGGACCTTCATTTCGGCCTTCTCCTCCGTTGCGAATACCGTGGCCTTCAGCAACTGCGGAAGTCCCTGGTAATTGTCGTATTCGGCATACCGGAGGCTGACCACGACCTTCGTGCCGACGGGCAGCGTCTTTTCCGTGTGGTCCTCTCCCTTGATGATGATGCCGCTCTTGGCTTCGCCCGTGTTGTCCACCAGCGAGATCACCTGATAGAGGTTGCCGCCCTCGTTGTTGGCCGCCACGTAACCCTTTACGGCCACCAGGTCTTTCAGCTTGTCGCCTGCGGTCGCCGAGGCGAGCTTCTCGTTGAGTTCCCTGACCGTCAGCGCCGTACTCTCGTCGGGCATGGTCTCCTGTTCGGTGGCTTCGAGCGATACGGTCATCGTGTTGAGGTATTTGGTCGTCGATCCCGAGACGCCGATGGCGTATCCCGTCACCTTCACTTCGCGGTCCACGAGCGCCTCCACGTTGAGGTCGCCGTTGGGGTAGAGCACCGAACCCTGCACGGCGGTTCCATCTACCAGCACGTTGTAGTGCATCTGGTAGATTTCGTCGCGGTAGGAGGTCAGCGTACCCACGTACTCCACGTACCGGATTGCGGGATTCTTCACATAGGCGTCGAAATCGGATGCCGAGAACTTATCGGGCGCGGGCTGCGTGAACGAGCCCTTGCCGAGCGTCTCGATTTCGCTCGTCTCGTCGAACTGCTTCATGCCGCCGTATTCGGTCGTCGGGCCCGTAACGGCCACCTTGTCGCCGATTTCGGTGCCGTGGTTCTTCTTGAAGACGAGGATCGTGCCCGTGGCGTCCTTTACGAGGAACCCTTTGGTGTGCGTGGCGATCACCTGTCCCTCGATGGCGTATTTCTTGTCGGTCGGTGCGGCGAGCACGTCGGCGATCGTGGATTTTTCGATCTCCTCGCTGCCGCCGAAAACGATCTGCTGGCCGCCGTTGCCGGCTTTGAGCAGCACGTCGTCGATGCGGTTCACGCTGCTGGTGACGGCCACGAATTTGATATAGAGCGTCGATACGCCTTCGGGCAGCGTGAAGTCGGCCTTGGCCAGACGCCACTGGCCCGGATCGTCGGCCACGTCGAAGTCGTATTCGAGCGCCTGCGACCAAGTCTGGCCGTCCTGCGAGACGCGCACCTCGAAGTTGGATTTGAGGAAGGCGTTGGACGCGCCCTGCGCATACCGCTGCGCGCCGAACGAGAGCTGCAGGTTGCGGTCCGTCACGGCGATCTTTTCGATCGTGAAATGGTTGGGTGCGGTGCTGAAGAAGATGTTGTTCTTGCCCGAACCGTCGTAGAGCGAAAGGTCGCCCTTCGAGGACTGGTTGGCGCGTACCGACATGCTCTTAAAGTCGTAGGTCACGTCGTTTGCGCCCGAACCCTTGTGGTTGATCCATCCGTCGAACTGGTCGAGGTAGGGCCACGACGAACCGGTTCCGTAGGTCTGCGAGGCCAGTTCCTTGTCGAACGTGCTGTAATAGATGGCCCCTTCGGGAACCACCTCCTCGTATTCGCCCAGGTCTTCGACCTCTGCCGGGATGGTGTACATGTAGCTCTTGTAGGAGCCGAAGAGCCAGCCGGTGATCTCGACCTCGTGGTTGTTGTATTTCTTTTTGAAGTCTTCGCTCATGTAGTCGAGGCTTCCCTGGACCGAGGTCCCCTCGATTTCGACGTTGGTGTAGTTGCCCGACACGAGCACCACGCCCGTATAGGTCACGTATTTCACCTCGGGAGCATCCATGTAGGCTTCGATTTCGGCTGCCGAGAAGGCGGCGGGTTCGGGTCGGGCCGGGTTGTCGTCGTGGCCCGTCTTGTCGAACGAGCAGCCCTTGCCGAACTGCAACAGGCCGTTGCGGCTTTCGGTTTTGCCCGTCACGGTCACGATGTCGCCGTCCTCCAGCCCGTGAGCCGCGCCCTTGAACGCGTACATGCGGGCGTCGCCCTGCTGGAGCAGCACGCCCTGCTCGTTGTGGCCGATGACCGTGGCCTCTTTCACCGAGAAGGTCGATCCGGGTTCGGCGGCGAGCACCTCTTCGAGCGTGGCGTCGGAGCCCGTCACGGTGAAACGCTCTTCGGTGAGCTGGATGTCGTCGATGTTGCGGGGCGAGAGCTGCAACGTGGTGTTGTAGATGCCGGCGATACCGGCGATCGAGCCGCTTTTGTCGGTCGGAATGGGTTCCGAGGCGAACGAAGCGTTCTGTATGGTGCGGATTTTATACGACTGGCCGTCGAGGGTCTCCATCGAGACGTTGCCCTTGTTGCTCGAACTGTTCCACGTGCCCGATTCGCTTGCCTCGGGCTGCGTGTGCTCGATCTTCACGTACTGCGATTCGTACGCTCCGATCTTGTCGGCCGTGATGACTACCGGATCGAGCGGTTCGATGCGCTCGACGAGCTCCGGTTTGTTGTGGGTCGAAATCTGGAGCAGACCGTTGAAGAGCTGCGCCGTGGCGTCCGAGAGCGAAACCGCGATCACGTCGCCCGGCTCGAAGGTGTTGTTGCTCTGGCTGATTTCCAGTGCTACGCCTGCTCCGCCCTCCTGCGTGTCATCGGCGATATTGACGATGAAGGGCTGCTGGTTTCCCCCCCCCTTGTCCGATACGACGATACCTTGCAGGCTCTTGGCCCGGATTTCGTCGGACAGGTCGGTTTCGTCGCCGCCCGGCTCGTTCTCCAGCACGAGGCTGCGGATTTCGGCCACGTTCGTCTCAGGGCCTTCGTCCACGCCGCCCGGGGTCTGCTTCACGGTGCATTTGCCCTCGTCGGTGATGCCCATGTACCCCGTGGCCGTTACCGTGATGACACCCGTGCGCGACGTTTCGTTGGCGGGAACGGTCACTTTCACCGTCGCCGAACCCTTGCCGCTCGCGGGGGCGGTTTCGATCCAGTCGGCGTTGGTTTCGATCTTCCAGTCGATCTTGCCGTTGAGTTTGATTTCGAGCTCTTTGGTCTGCGTCTCGGCGCAGTCGAAGAGCAGCGATTGCGTCACCTCGATCTCCGGGATCGTGGTGTCGTCGTTCGTGTCGTCGTCCGAACACGAACCCAGACCCGCTCCCAGCGTCAGCATGACAGCCGCGAGGAGCGTCCGTTTCCAAAAACAGAATTTTTGCATGGTTATAAAATTGGTTAATAAGGAGTGTCTCTGTTTCCGTCGCCGCAAATGTACGCATTTCCTCCGCGAGGCGGTGTGAAGAATCCGTGAAGATTCGCCGCGGAGCGCACACAATAAATCCCACATTTCCGGAATGTGGGATTCGTGCGTCGGGCCGGGTGCTATCGCCGGCCCGGTATTCTGGGCATCTTCATGTTGCCGCCCGCCACGGCCTTCATCATCTTGCGCGTGTCCTCGAACTGCTTCATCAGTCGGTTCACGTCGGCCATCGTCGTCCCGGAGCCTTTGGCGATGCGCTCCCGCCGTCGTGCGTTGATGATCTCGGGGTGTTCGCGTTCGGCGGGGGTCATCGACGAGATGATCGCCTCGGTCTGCTTGAAGACGTCGTCCGGAATGTCCACGTTCTTGAGCATCTTGCCCATGCCGGGGATCATCGAGGCGAGGTCCTTCAGGTTGCCCATCTTCTTGATCTGCTGTATCTGGGCGATGAAATCGTTGAAGTTGAACTGGTTCTTGACGAGTTTCTTCTTCAGGCGGCGGGCCTCCTCCTCGTCGAACTGCTCCTGGGCGCGTTCCACGAGCGACACGACGTCGCCCATGCCGAGGATACGGTCGGCCATGCGCTCCGGGTGGAACACCTGCAGGGCGTCCATCTTCTCGCCGTTGGATATGAATTTGAGCGGTTTGTCCACCACCGAACGGATCGAGATCGCCGCACCGCCGCGCGTGTCGCCGTCGAGCTTGGTGAGCACCACGCCGTCGAAATCGAGCCGGTCGTTGAACTCCCGGGCCGTGTTCACGGCGTCCTGACCCGTCATGGCATCCACGACGAAGAGCGTCTCCGAGGGTTTCACCGCGGCCTTGATGGCCGTGATCTCCTGCATCATCGCCTCGTCCACGGCCAGACGGCCCGCCGTATCGACGATTACGACGTTGAAGGCCTTCTGCCGGGCGTAATGGATCGCATTCTCGGCGATCTCCACCGGATTGCGGTTGCCCTCCTCGGTATAGACCTCCACGCCGATCTGGCTGCCGAGCACCTTGAGCTGGTCGATGGCCGCCGGGCGGTAGATGTCGCCGGCCACCAGCAGCACCTGCCGGCCCTTCTTGCTTTTGATGAACGAAGCCAGTTTGCCCGAGAAGGTCGTCTTGCCGGAACCTTGCAGACCCGCGATGAGCACCACGGCCGGCGTGCCGTCGAGCCGGATGTCCGAGGCCGTGCCGCCCATGAGTTCGGCCAGCGAGTCGCGCACGATCTTGGTCATCATCTGGCCCGGCTTGACGGCCTTGAGCACGTCCTGGCCCAGCGCCTTCTGCTTCACCTCGTCGGTGAAGGTCTTGGCGACCTTGTAATTGACGTCGGCGTCGATGAGCGCGCGGCGGATCTCCTTGAGCGTCTCCGCGACGTTGATCTCCGTGATGCGGCCCTCGCCCTTGAGTATTTTGAACGACCGTTCGAGTTTGTCGGTTAAGTTTTCAAACATAGGGTGTCGATTGCTTGTTCCGGAGCGCAAAGATACGAAAAAAGGCGGAATTACCTTTTGGCACACCCTTTTTTCGGACACAACTTTTGTGATTAGGGAAAATAGTTGATTGATAACGAGTTAGTAAATGACACAAGTACGGATTTATCCGTATAAACATTATTTCGCTAAGGAAACTACTCTTTTCATGTAGGTTTCTATGTAGGTTAATTAATACCAATTGATTCCTACTAATGCGAATTAATAATAAGTCATTAACTAACTCGTTATCAGTCTATGTACACGATTAACATCAGGGGTAAGCAGAACCCGAAAGACACCAAGATGGTCAAGCTGGAGATAATTTTCTTCAAGACCGGTTACGCCCGTGTGCCGAAGGTTATAAACATCACAGGGCTATTAAAAGACTGGGATGTCAAGTCTCAGAGTTTCCGTGTAGGGAGTGCGGAGGCCACTACCAAGAACAAACTGCTTTTCGATTTGCGAACCAAATATCTGCATGTCGCCGATACCTGGGAGATGGAAGGCAGGAACTGGTCGCCCGTCCAGCTATCACATTGCTTCGATGAAATCAAGGCGGCCAAACCCGAGGTCAAAGTAAAGAGTGTCCAGCAGATGATCGATTATCTTGAAGAGACATTCAAAAACAAGAAACGCATCAAGAACGGTCAGATTGTCGACAGCACGACCAATGCTAAACGGTATGTCTATCTCAAGCGTGAACTGCAGGCGTTTACAAAGGAAAAATATGAAAAAGCCTTTTCCTCTTATTTCTTTACGGATATTACAGAAGAGTTTCTTCTTGACTTTGCGTTTTGGCTTAAAGAAAGAGGTATCAGAAATGGCAACAAGGCCGGACTTACACACAAACTAAGGTTGCTCCGTGCCGTATGCAGGCAGGCAGAAAAGAAAGAGATGTACGGGGTGAATATGGATAACTTCCTCTGTCTCGGTGATGATATTAATTGGCCGGAAACCACTTCAAGAGCAGTTCCGGAAACAGTCATAGCTAAAATCGCAAATGTTGACCGTACCTTGTTTACGAAAAAAGAGCAGTTGCATCTTGATTTGTTCCTGTTCAGCTACTATACCGGAGGTATGGCGAATGTCGATGTATGTAACCTGACATGGGATTTGGTCCAGGAAGACCGCATCGTCTATGAACGTATCAAGTTTCCCAAAACAGCCAAACCGGAATTACTCAGTAAAGCAAAAGCCATCATGAATAAATACCGTGGGCAAAGTTATGGAAATTATGTATTTCCTGTTTTTACTCATAAACACACGACCACTTCCAAGAAGACTACACGTGTCAAGCAAATTTCCACACGCCTTTCACAAACCTTGACGAAAGCATGCAAGATGTTGCGCATTAAAGAAAACATCACATGGTATTCCGCCCGTGGCTCTTTCATATCGAAGATGGTAGATGCCGGTAATAATCCGTATGTGGTTGCAGAGATGGCTGGTAACAGCCCATTGACCATCTATAAGCATTACTACAAGAATACAAAGCGGGAAGAAATCAAGCGGCAGATGGAAGAAATGTTCTGACCAGACATATCCATAAAGTTGTAAACACCTTGACAATTTCTCTGATGGATAAATCATACGGTATAATGGCTGTTAAAAGTCATTGATTACCAATGTGATATTTATTATATTGACAGAATCGCTCTTATTCTTGATTATTTTCACTACCTTTGTAGTCAATAACTTAAATAATATTTATATGAAAGAGTTGGTTTCAAAGATACAGGAAGTATATGCTACATTCTCCACGGATGCGGCACTTCAGATTGAAAAAGGCAACAAGGCCGCAGGTACCCGTGCCCGCAAGACTTCGTTGGAATTGGAAAAACTGATGAAAGAGTTTCGTAAGGTTTCCTTGGAAGAATCCAAGAAATAGCCTTTACACGTCCGGTCGTTATCACATAATGCCGGTTCTTCTGCAGATGCGGCATAAAAACCATATTGGCAGAACGACATAATAAAATACGGAAAGCGTTAGCTTTTGTCATGCACCGAAATCTGGTAAATTTCACTTATCCGCAGGACAAACAGTTTTCGCCTATGCTTTTGCGTGGGCTTAACTTGTTTGCGGATAGGTTTACCAGAACCTCGGTGCTACGGGTTATGTCCCACGCTTTTTGGTCTTGGTACATTGAATGCTTGACGGGACTCAAGCCAAATACGGAGATATTATGAACGACATGAATCTGATGGATGAACTTTTGAAAATTCCTGCTGATGCAACTGCCGCCACCGTACAAGGCATAGAAATGCTTCTTATCGATGAAAACAAGGCGGGGGCTTTATTGGAGTCGGATCCTAATGACAACACCATCCACGAATGCCTTTTAAGCAACGGCCGTTTCCTGTTCCAATCGGACAATGCCAACCTCGTTGCCCTGTATAAAGTAACAGGATCATCTGAATAACGCTCCTGTTGCATATAATCACCTTATTTGTCTGATTTCATCCTTCCTGCAAAGGCTTTTGACGGCTTGAATGCCGGGATATTGTGGGCAGGCACTATCACCGTGGTATTCCTGCTTATGTTGCGTGCTGTCTTTTCCGCACGGTGCTTGATGATGAAACTGCCGAAGCCGCGAAGATAAACCTCCTCGCCGTTTATCATGGAAGACTTTACGCTATCCATGAATCCTTCGACAACTTGTAACACGACCTGCTTCTCCAGACCGGTCTGCGTTGCTATTTCCCTGACGATATCCGCTTTTGTCATATTAACTCTTGATTAAATACTGTCAATCCGTTCACAAAGATACATCATTTCCTGAAATATCCTCCTTTTACAAACACATATAATAAACATTAGCCGGCGTCCGTCTCTACTCTTTCGATACAAATAGTATCGAAGTATGAAGCTGACACTCAACCGCAAATTCAAAGGTCAGACCTATACCATAGGTGACCTGTCCATCGACGGCAAATTTTTCTGTAATACCATCGAAGATGCCGTGAGGGAACTTCCGGCAACCTGTCCGGATACTCCTCGCGGCCGTTCCTGTACCTGCAAGGAAAAGGTCTATGCCAAGACTGCCATTCCTGCCGGGACTTATAAAGTCACTCTTCAGTACAGTCCCAGGTACAAGAAGAAAATGCCATATCTGCATGATGTGCCGCATTTCCTCGGCATCCTGATCCATTCCGGCAATACCGAAGTCGATTCCGCCGGCTGTATCATCGTGGGAAAGAATACGGTCAAGGGAAAAGTTTTGGAATCCCGTACTACATTCCAAAAACTGTATGCTATACTCGAGTCCGAAAGGGACATAACCATTCAGATTGTATAAATCTAATGGCGGTCAACAGGCTCAAACCACCCAGAAACCTGCGCATCGAGTTCAAACCGTCCCCACGGCAGTATGAACTCTGGAAACTGTTGCAACCGAACTATTGTCCCCATTGTGGCGGGGAGATCGAGCAAATCCTTATCGGCTATGACCAGCAAGGCAACCCTCAGTACAGGCCCCAATGCAGGCATTGCAAGTCGCAGAACCTGCCGCAGCTGATACTGGGAGGCGGAGCGGCCGGCGGCGGAAAATCGTATATCGGCAGCGTTTGGCTGGTGTCTTCATGTATCCGGTTCGAGAATATCCGTGCGGTGGTGGCCCGTAAGACACTCAAGTCGTTGAAGGAATCGACATGGAATACCATCAAGTCGATTCTGAAGGATTGGGGACTGAAAGAGGATACAAACTACAAGATAAACAACCTCGAAGGCACGCTCACATTCTGGAATGACTCGGTCATCATCATGAAGGAGATGGCGGATATCCCCAGCGACCCCAACTTCGAGCGTTTCGGCTCTTCGGAATACACCATCGCCATGGTGGACGAGGTGTCGGAAATCTCGGAACGGGCCGTCGAAGTGCTGTTCTCCCGTCTCCGCTGGAGAACCCATGAGACATTCAAGACTCCGAGAATGCTGCTCACCACCAATCCGACGATTAACTGGGTGCGTTCCCGCTTCGTGCAGGACGAAAACGGAGACAAGGTCATCTGCCGCGAGGGTGAAGCGTATATACCTTTTTCCGTGTTTGACAACCCGAATATCGCTTTCCGTCAGGTGTACGAGGCGGCCCTGAACAAGATCCGGGATCAGGCGACAAAGGAACGCCTGCTCTATGGCAACTGGGATTTCGTGGAAGCCAACGATATGGCGATTTATAACAGTTTCGACGGCTCCCGGCATCTCGTTACCGGACTGAAAGAAAAAGCATACGATCCGACCAAGCCGCTCATCACGGTGTGGGACTTCAATGTTGCCCCCCAAATGTCGGTGCTCTCCGCACAAATAGACTATGAAAACAGGAAGGTCTATATACTGGAAGAGATACTCGGCAAGCCGGAGGAAAAGGAGAACAACACACCTGCGTTGGCACGGAAAGTACGCTTAAAACTTTACCGGGACAAGCATATCGGCGGAGTGGATGTGACCGGTGACCCTTCCGGGTTACAACGCTCCACCACCAACGAGGACGGCATCAACAACTATACCATCATCACGGACACTTTCGGCAGAGGAATCCTGCGACCGAAGGTAAAGCTATTACGCAAGCAGCCTCCGCAGGCTACACGGTGCGAGTTCGTCAACGAGGTATTCGGGGGCTATGAAGGCTGGGAGATACAAATCGATATCAAATGTCGCAAACTTACCCAGGATCTGATTTACCAGCTTCGTAACGAGGACGGTACCAAGAGCAAACAGAAGACCACCGACCCGAAAACCGGTGTCAAATATGAACGGTACGGGCACTTGTCCGACTGCCTTGACTACCTGCTCTGTTACTACCTGCGTGACAGCTGGTACAAGTTCAAGAGCGGAGGCGACGGGAACGGGTATGTGGTATCCACATCGGTAATTCAGGAAGGATTTTCATACTAATAACGGAACAAGGATATGTACAGACGGTTTCTCAATAATGACGACTATCTTGGGATAATTACTCCGGAAGCCCTGGCACAACTCACGCGGGGCAATGATGCACGATTCATCCAGGCGGAAGAATCGACGGAGATGAGTATCGTGGAATATTTGTCGGAGAACTACGAGATTGAAAAGGAACTTGCAAAAGGAAAATATATCGCCGAATACGACCGTCGGATTACCTATCCCGTGGGTGTGCATGTCTATTTCGAGGGACAAATCCATGAGGTGATACGCTCCGTCAGCGGCTATCGCAAGCCGGCAACGGTTGTCTATTGGGAAGAGAGTTCTGATATCCGTGTCGATGCGGGACAAGTTGTAAATTATTCCCAGTTCAACACCTATTATCCGGGAGATAAAGTGAATTATAACGGCATTGTTTATACTTGTCTTAATGAAAACGGGTACAAGTTCGATGATGTCCGTATCCCGTTGGTCGGCGGTTGGATCGAGGCGGAAGCCTCGTTATGGCAGCCTGTCGAGTATCCTCTGTGGGCAGTCGTCGAGTATGAAGGAGCATTCTATACTTTGATGACGCTTGAAGGTTTCGATTACAATCTTGACCCGATGGTTTCCGACTGCTGGGGAGCCATAGCCGATTACGATTCATCATACAATGCCTATGAGTTGTCGGAACACGAATATGTCGTTTATGACGGACGGGTATTTTACCCGGAAACGGATGTGAACGCGGACACACCGCAAGTCGGGCAGAACCTCTCGTTGCATGACCCCCGCAACTACAATCTCAAGAAGCACATGGTCCGGCTGGCCATCTACGAACTCACGAAACTCATTGCTCCGAATAATGTCAGTGTTGTCCGCATGCGCGATTACGAGGATAGCATGAAATGGCTCAATGATGCCGCCAAACTACGGCTTAATCCGCAGATTCCCCGCAAAGTCGATGACTCGAAGAAACCTGTCACCGACTGGCAACTGGCTACTTTCCAGACGGATTATGATCCGTATAAGAATCCGTGGATGGTGTAAATAGAAAAAGTATTAGGTATCAGAGAAATAATTGTTACATTTTTTCAACTGACTAAATAACAGAAGAATGTCGATGCCTTATACCTTACGAGCAACTAATCAAATCTAGCATCTCGTTACTTATCTAAATTTTTTAATTAGTAATATCTGGTAAATGCCGGAATTCCGGAATGAGGGATAGAAAAGTGAAAGAACTCTTTCGTACAAAAAAACAGATTTTCGGGCATTGAAAGAATAATTGATAATCAGTTATTTGTGCTGTTTTTTGACCAAAAACTTGTTTTTTGGACAGAGCAAAAATTGTCTTCTCAATTAAAAGATGGGAAACTCGCAGTCTTTATATAGCGAGTATTTCTTCCTACACCCTCTTTCTGTATAATCCCCATCTCTTCCATTTTTGAGATAAACACTCGAACCTGTCTGTCAGAACCTTGATATTATCTGATTACAGAATCAGCAGTCTATCAACTTTTCTATCCATTCATTGAAGTGACTGCACCGGGCACGAAGTTCATCCATGCCGACACTTTTGGTAACATCTTTGCCGGTAGCCGGCTTATTGTAGTTGTAATGCTGTTTTTTGTCTCCTTCTATCGCCTTGATAATACGTTTGCTCGGAGCCGTTTCCGGACTATTGTTTATCAGCTCGGGGTTGCTGGTTTTCTCCAGGTCTTTTTTCAGCTGTTCGCAGCGTTTCTCACAACCGGGGTAACGCTTTGCCAGATAGTCAATACCGCAAAAGAGCAGAGCTTCAAATTCATGCAGCTGAATATAGGGAATGAAACGACTATCGTTGATTGCTTCAGCAAACGCCGTTTCCAATGCTGCGACACGGGCGTAAGGCTCACCGATTGCTTTGGCTGCTTCATAACCGGGAAAATCATCCGGCAATGCGTAGAGGTCGAACATCGTTGTGAAAACATGACGTTCGTATTCGCCGTCCATCTTCATTTTCCGCAACAGTTCTAGGTCTGTCACCGCCTGAGCATAGCTCAGCATTCCACCACGGGCATTCTTTTTCTTGTTAGTGGTAATCAGGATGCTTTTTACACCTGCCACACCTTGCGCTTGCAGGTAGGGACGCAACACTTCCTCCACAAATCCCTGTTCCGTCTGTCCCTCACAAAGGACATGAATAATCTTCGCTTTCATACGGGACGTCCTCCTATGATGTTTTTGTCCCAAAGTTCGCTCACCGTATAGTTCTGAAGCCAAAGATGATATTCTTTGGCGTCAAGGTGAGTGACAGAGGTTGCCTGCGTTTCCTTGTTCATTTCCACCACAGAGATATCGCCGATGTCGAAATGATCGACCAAATCCTTGCTCTGCGTGGCAATAATGACCTGTGCGTGTATGGACGCATCCTTAATCATTTCTGCCAGCTGGCTGATGGCATAGGGATGCAAGCCAAGTTCCGGTTCATCCAAAATGATGACGTTGGGCATTGTCTGGGCAGGCTGCAGAAGCAAGGCGGCCAGGGCAATGAAACGGATAGATCCGTCGGAGAACTGGTAGGCATTGAAACGATAGTCCGTGGCAGAATTATCTATCCACCGGAGAGAAATGATACCACCCACGGGCTCCAGATAGAAGTCCTGGAACTGGGGAACTACGTCACGGACATAGTCAACAATCCGGTTGTAGGCATCCTTGTAGTTCTCCCGCAGGAACAGCAGGAAAGAAGGCAGATTGTTTCCGTGCGACTGGAGGTAATTGGCCGTCTCGACGGGACAAGCCTGACGTAGCGGCCCCTCTGTCGATGAATCGTGAAACTGATATACCTTGCAGTAAGAAAGCATCTGGAAAATAGTTTTGGCAACCGGATCCTCACACTCTGCGAGAGCGGACTCCTTGAAATTCGGTTCCAGTGCTATCTCATAGGGCTTTTTCTCCCCCTTGCGATGCCATGTAATCCGCTCTTCCGTGATAATCAGCCTGTCGGGAGTGGCATTGGCCAATGAAAAGCCATAAACATCCATGGAATTGCTGTCGGCAAACTTCAGTTCTCCGGACATGACCGGTGTCCGTTTAATGCCGTAATGCAGCAAGGCATGAGACGTGCCCGATATTTCCACATATCTCCCGAATGACTTGCTCATCATGTAGCTCAGCATCCGGAAAAAACTGATGATATTGCTCTTGCCTGCACCGTTGGCACCCAACAAGATGCTGACATCACCCAGCTTCAAGGTCACAGGTCTGTCATAGGCTATGGATTTATATCCTCTGATCGTGACTTCTTGTAATTTAGTCCTTTGGTATGTCTTTGCCATTATCGTCATATTATTGATTGAATTACAAAAATAACCATAAATCCCAATACGAACGAAGGAATGCTCAAAAAACTATAGAGTTAATTTGTCCGGAGTCTGAAGGCATAAATAAGAAATCTGTTTTTCTTTTTAGCTAGGTCGGATTTTCAGTTCTGCTATGTGTTTCTTCTTCTCCAAGCCCTTTGTGGTAAATCCTTCACATCGAAATGGGAAAAAGACGTGCAGAACAAGCGGAACACTCGGTAAATGCCGGGATTCCTGAATGAGGGATAAAAAGTGAAACGCCTGCCAATGATAACAAAACCAGCAGGCGTCATTTATTATATTTTGTCATTTTACGAATGTGACATCTCCTTCCACAACTTCCCAGTCGTCGATTTCAGCTCCTATTCCCGGTGTGCGAAGCCCGTCCGTACCGAGTATAAGCGAGATTTGACATTCCTGTCCCGCTTTGAAATTCGGAATGGACAGGTAATCATAGACCATTTCATTCAAGTGAACTTGGATGAAAGGCTCTACCGGGCTGTAGTCTAACGGCAAGGTGGCAATGTAATGTCCGTCGCCGGTATGGTCTTCCGCAGCCACAGACAAGAAGTTACCGTTGCCGTCCATACAATTGAGCCAAATGTCTGCCTCTGTTATGCTGCCGATGTCTTTGTCCGCCTGCAATACGACATTCACCTTCGGTACTAACATATTTCTTCTGGTGAATGTGTCAAGAAAATACAAAAGTTACAACCGAACATTAAGTGTTTGCGTTATACGCATACACGCTTTTCCGTCACCGTAAGGATTAATGGCTTTACTCATTTGCTCATAAGCAGATGCATCATCCAATAAAATCGATACCTCGGAGACAATTTTGTTATAATCGGTTCCTACCAATTTTACCGTTCCTGCATCCAACGCCTCCGGACGTTCGGTGGTGTCACGCATCACCAGTACCGGTTTGCCTAACCCCGGAGCCTCTTCCTGAATACCACCGCTGTCGGTAAGGACAAGGGTCACTTTTTCCATCAGGAACACGAAACTCAGATATTCCAATGGTTCGATAAAGAACATATTTCCCAAACTATTCAAATTCTCCCCGAATACTTCATGGATAGGTTTGCGGACATTGGGGTTCAAGTGCATCGGATAGACAAAGTCCACATATGGATATTTTGCCGTCAGATCCTTAATGGCTGTGCACATGCTGATGAATCCGTCTCCGAAATTTTCACGTCGGTGTCCGGTTATCAAAACGAGTTTCTTGCCATCAGCAAGCCGTGAGGTATCGTAACCCGCTTTTTCCAGCACCCCGGCAAGTTCTTGTTGTAGAGCTCCGTCAGTCTTTATTTTATCAACAACGATATGAAGGGCATCGATGACCGTATTCCCTGTTACGGTTATCTTGTCCTCCTGCACACCTTCCGTCAACAGATTTTTCTTGCTTAAAGCGGTCGGAGAAAAGTGATAGGTGGCAATGCGCCCTGTTATTTGTCTGTTCATCTCCTCCGGCCAAGGGCTGTATATGTTGTGGGTACGCAGGCCCGCTTCTACATGACCTACAGGGATCTGCTGATAGAAAGCTGCGAGTGCGGCGGCAGTAGAAGTGGTTGTGTCACCGTGCACCAATACCACATCAGGTTTCGCCTTGTTCAACACATCACGCATCCCGGTCAGCACACGGGCGGTTACATCATACAGATCTTGCCCCTGCTTCATGATGTTCAAGTCATAATTCGGCTTGATATCGAATATCTGCAACACCTGATCGAGCATTTCACGATGCTGCCCCGTCACGCAGACGATTGTTTCAAAGTCTGCTGATTTTTTTTGGAACTCCTTCACCAACGGAGCCATCTTAATGGCCTCCGGACGAGTCCCGAAGACCAGCATTACCTTCTTCATTGTTCTATAATTTTTTAGTTATCAGCCACCAGGCATACTTTATCAAGTGAATTTGCCGTTTTATTCTTTTCGGTTCTTTGAGCAACCGATAGGCAAATTCAAGATTGTGGTTCACCCACCATTTAGGAGCCCTTTCCACATGGCCAGTATATACATCGAAGCTGCCGCCTAATCCTTGAAAGATGGCTTTGTGTCTATGCTGTATTTCTTCCATCAGTAATTCCTGTTTAGGAGACCCCATAGCCACAAATACCACATCAGGTCTTTTTTCGGTTATGTCTTTTATAAGTCTTTCCCGTTCCTCGTTTGCCTTGATATATCCATCCCGATAACCGATAATGTGAATCCCTGCATATTCTTTACGCAGTTTAGACACAGTTTCTTCTATGATTTGAGGTTTACCACCTATCAAATAAAAAGTCTTTTCTCTATAAAATTGAGCTACAATTTTGAGCCACAACTCACAACCGGGAATTTTACACGCATTTTCAAAACCTTTTTGTTTGAGAGCCATTTGTGCGCCGGCTCCATCGCAATACCCTATGTTCCGATTGATAATTCCTCGTGTCTGATCTGTAGCATGTAAAATTTTCTCAGCATTTATGGCTACTAATATGCCCTTATTATCGTTTACAAAAGACAACAAAGACTGTTCGGAATCGAACGGATATATTTCGACTCCGTTTAAAGAAACTTTATTCATTTATGTTGGAAATTTTATATTGCGAGTAAATAATGCGACATTGCATTAAACATAAATGCATTACTCCATCGCATATACGAGATTTTAGAACTGATGCCAGGTTTTAATTGGTAGTAGAAATACCCCTTTTTATCTTGCATATTTCGGATTGTCCATTGCAATACTTTTTTGGCAAGTTCCTCATATTTTTTCATCTTATGTAGGCGGGTCAATGTTATCAATAGCTGCCCTGGACAATGGATGTCAATAGGATACATTCGGTTATCATAATATTTAGGAGTTCCGTCCGCTTCGAAAAAATGATTGACATAGTAGTCGAAACCTTTTTCGATGTAACCATTGAAAGCATGATCCTCTGTCAACTCTTGATAAGCGATCAGCGCATCTAAATTATATCCTGTATGAAAGCTGTCTACCCAATTCTGTACGGGGAGCATTCCATATACCCAAGCCCCGTCTTCCCGTTGCCCGGAACAACAGGCTTTAATGGATAGCTCCGCTAGTCTTTTGTATTCCTCCTGTTGTGTATAATAAAAACAATAACTCAACAATCGAGAACCGAGCAGCGAAGCATTGAACACAGTGTCATTACCCTCTAACGGACTATAAGAAAAGAGAAAGCCACCATTATACGGCGTGCGATGCAAATCTTTTATTACAAAATCCGCTGCACTTAATGCAATCTCCAAATAGTGTTTGTTCCTAGTTATTTCATATGCCTGCATCAGTGCCGTGGCACAGAAATTTGTAGCAACTACTGTGGGCGTGAATTTGGGAAAAAGAAACAGACGGCGTGCCTGCCAATCGAAGTTATACCCCCAGCAAGCACCGCTGTAGCCTTTAGATTGTAAGGATATAAGCAACTCTGCCAATTCTTCAATCCGAGCCTTTATCATCTCCAACGTTCCCATTTTTTCGGATAATTGCGGATGATTTTCCACAACTTTATACAGATTGCAATATCCGGACAAGAACAGCCCGATACCTTTTGCGTTATACTCTTTCGGAACGAAAGCCATCCGTCTCATATTGAAAGGGCAACGCTTGAAACCTTGTATGACCATCAATCTGCACAATACAGACTTTTTCAGCAGCGGAATTGCCTGAAAAATTTTAGAGTTGAGACCATCATACGGATCCCAACCCTTGAAATGTTCAGTCTCACAATAAATTTTTAGCTTATAAAAAGCATCTGCAATATCATTCATTGGTGTTATTCATTTTGTCAAGAATGGCATACGGCCATCTTTATACTTTGGGTTTGTCTCAATCGCATAATCAAGATTCTTTCTCCAGCCAATAATCTTTGCCGGACATCCTGCTACAATAGCACCTTTGGGAACACTTCGGTTGACAAATGAATTTCCAGCGATTACCACATCATCTTCTATTACAACAGGGCCAGCAATAATAACATTAGGTCCCACCCAAACATTATTCTTTAGACAAGGAACTTCTTTATATGGAAACTGCCGTACAGTAGAAAATCGCAATCCTAATACGCAATTTTCTCCGATTTCTGTTCCCGGTATTAAGACAGTGCTAATCCCTTTGCACACACAGTATGACCCTTTTCCTATTTTTGAATCAGCGGTTATTTTTGAATTGAAAATGAGAAAAATCAATAGTTGTACGATTTTGGGCAAAACCGGAATATGGCGTTCAAATAGCCAACGTTCTACCCTATAGAATGATATAATGTCCATATGAATTAATCCTACCGTTTTCTTATAAATTTTGCGGGATTTCCTGCCCAAACTTCATTGGCTGGTATATCTTTGGTCACAACAGAACCTGCTCCAATTATAGCTCGCTCTCCAATTGTTACAGGTTTTACCACCAAAGTATTCATTCCGAGATAGGCGCCTTTGCAGATATGAACCTTCCCCCTGTCGTAACTTCCAGTATTAGGATTCATGAAATGTGTTACTATTTTCACCCCCGATGTCAAACGAACACCTTCTTCGATAAAAATATCTTGTGGATAATTTGTGTCAAATATGACGCCCTCACCGATAAACGTTCTTTTGGGGCTGATTATCTGCACTCCACCCCATTTGCAAACTAATGGTCTCCATGCCCTTGATTTCATGGGTAGATGTTGGAGGTGTAAAAATATTAGCTTCTTGATTCTCAGAATATTCATAGCTCAATATATTTCTTTAGTGTATTTTCAAATTTTCGGACAACAACGGATGCAACAAAATGGGTTTTCGCATATTCGGAATTATATATTGATACACTCCTCATTTTAGCAGGATTCTCGATATATGGTTTCATTGCTTCTGCAAAAACTGCCGGATCTAACGAACTTGATATATATCCCATCTTTCCATTTTCAAAGAAATCTATTAGGCCACCCACTTTTCTGGTAAAAATAGGGAGTCCGAAAATCATTGCTTCCAAAACCACAGTTGGCATACCTTCCGTATAACTTAGAAACAAATACATATCGGCGTTAATGTATTCCTTTTTAAAATCTTCCCCACGTAACTCTCCAGTAAAACGGACATCCTTTATTTTCTTATTCTCAACATATTGTTTCAACATAGGAAGTTCTGAGCCATCACCGACAAAGGTCAATGTCAGATCCTTGTATTGTGACTTAAGTATTGAAAATGTATCGACTGTTTCATATACACCCTTGGCCTTTTCTATTCGCCCGCTATACATAATGTTTTCGGCTTTTCCTTGTCTCATCGAAAGGTCAAAACCTGAAATAAAATAATCGGGTACTTTTGTCGAAGTTAGATGTATATCAGATTTTATCCCCCTCCTTATCAATTCATTCTTGAAATCTTGGGATAACACAAAAATACACAAGGCCTTATTCAAATTGGCACTTATCCATTTCCAATCTGCATTTTTAGCATACTCGAAATTGAAACCATGAATAAATACGGATGTTTTCTTTCTGAAAAATCGGCAAATGTTTAAATATATAAAATCTCGTTTTAAGGCTTTATCTCCAAGCGATGGGTTAAGTAGTACTATATCAGGTTTAAAGCAAATCAATCGGATTATAAAACGGATAATTAAAAATGGATAAAATATATTACGCCAAGGCTTACGACCGAAATAAAAATATTCAATATTTTCTTTCCAATACTCTTTAATCCCTAAATAATAATTAGTTACTCCTCCATATCCGGATTTAGTGGGAACAGTTATTAATACCCTCATTGTTAGTGTTTCAATTGATATGATTAAAATAATTAAGAACATTGAACATCAACGGTTAATCTATTTTCGTTTTCTGATGTTATGCCTTTTTGGTTGTTCGTATTGGTAGCTATCCATAGACCATACATCAGCACGATGAGAAATTCAGATTACAAAATTTTTCATCATGAACATAGATTACTAAACCATAAGTTTAGTTGGAACAACATGTGCCTCTGTTCAACTAATGGTGTAACAATGAAATACAATACCGGTATAATTGTAACCATAGTTATTAGTAGCTGGGACTTAAAACTCAATTTGGATTGAATATCCATAACCCACATATATGTAAAAACATATAAGAATAGCACGGCAAGTTTGAAGAATCTATCATAAAAAGTCAAACTGACATATCCGAAATTGGCAAAAGACAATAGGAGAATACAGAACCCCCAGAATTTGACATTCTGCTCCCAAAATTCTTTCCCTATTTTTTTATATAGTATATAGATCACAGCCAAGACACCGAAAACGGCAATTGTTTCACGAAGCAAATAGAACTGATTACCATACTCGCGTATTTCCTCTGCATACTTTCCAACAGACTGTATGATATTTTGATTCCTAACGCTCTCTTTGACGTAGTTTTCAAATATGCCAAATTGTGCGATATTAGTGACAAACGCGATTTTCGCAAAGCGAACGATGAATGATACGATAAGAATTAAATAGTACACTTTAAACCTATATCGCAAGAGTAGGTTTAATACAGCCGCGACACATAAGGCGAGTAGTGAATAGTGAAAACAAATACATAACGCAGATAACCAAAGGTACTTAACGGCTCCTGAATTAAGGTATCTCAAATAGAAGCCAGTAAAAACAAATGCTCCGCTCCAAAAGCGAAAACCGAGAAACCAATAGTATTCTACAGTAAAAATCACTCCCAGGAAGAGTAGCCATGCAGGAATTGACATTTTCTGCATATATAATGGCTGGAGTGGTTTTACGACTCCAAATATAAATAGAGAAGTATATACCACACACGCACAAGCAGAGAAAAAATTCCGGTTATCAGCAATTAAACCAATGAAATATTTAAATAATACAGGATATATTTCTTTGCCATATTTTGATGTTCCAGAGTCCATCCATTGCTCAACCAATGATTTGTCGGCAATACGATGAAAATGCTCATAATGAACCAACAAATCCATTTGTGGCTCATAAAACCAACCAAAATAGAAAGAAAAGATAATAAATAGAATGGGGGCAAACCTTTGTCTGAAAAACATTAATGACAAACACAGTCCTACAAAAGGAATAAATGTCATTATTACAGACAAGATTACAATTAAGGCTAAAGAAATAGCCCAATGTCGAGAATTAGTATCTATATTGTATATCCTATTGTTTATCAACATTACCAACTCTTACTTTATTGGCTAAATATAGGCGCAAAACCAAACATCCCACGTTCGCTATAATCAAAGCCCAAATAACACTTCCTATGCTAATACTGTGAGTAAGAATCAAGACAAGGACAACAATGATGTATATGATTGCAGAATAAATGGTTGTCATATTTACCTCATTGATTTTTCCAAGTACGCCCAAATAAGGGAAACCGAACATGTCAGCTGGCACACTAATCGCCAATAAAAGCAAGAATAGGTTGAAATACGTGGTTATACTTGCTGTTTCAGTCTTAATAAAAATCGGTATAAGATACGGTGATAAGAAATATATACAAGCTAAAGCGATTGTATTGGCAATACATAAAAGCAATACCATCTTAGTCGCTCTACCCATATTTTTTATCCTTGTGAAATATGGGTAAAATATCTGAGATAAAAGCGGAGAAACAAATGATGAATACGCATTATGAAGTTTTTCCGCAGCTGTATATAATCCGACTGCAAAATCTCCAAGAATAAAGCCAAGCACTAAGGTATTCATTGTTTTATAGGCTCTCATCAAAAAAGTTGATGAGAAAAACGGAATACTATCCTTAAGATAAAATTTCACTTCTTGTGCCGAGACTATTTGAAGTTTGATCCCGTATCTTTTTTGGGCAATGAATAAAGCGACAATACCTGAAACAAATGTTTCAAGAGCATAGCACAACATCACCAATGCATAATCATCAGTAGACTTAACGATTAAAAAAATAGGCAATATACATAATAGCTTTATTGGCACGCTGATACGTGTTATATATTTAATGTCCTCCATTGAACGGAAAAGCCAATAGGGAGCAATGACAACCCCTATCAAACGAATAAAGGCTAATATATAAAGCGTGAGTTCATTCCTTAGTGAAGGAATCAACCCTACAACTAAAATATAAACAAATAGAGAACAGAGTATGAGAAAAAACTTACATTGCAGAATAGAAGAAACTATCCTTCCCAATTTTTCTTGATTGTCTCTATTATTGACGACATGCCTGACATTAGATAAATCGAAACCGAACTCATTGAATATCTGAAAGTAAAAGCTAAATATAATGGCAAAATTTACAAGACCGTATTTTTCTACTCCTATAACGTTCAACAAATATGGAATTAGTAGAATTGGTATAATGCTACTGAAACCATAAAGGAGAAACTGATTCCAAATATTTGACAACAATCTTGATTTGAAAACTTGGCTTAATGTCATCTTCTTAAAGCAATAGATTTTCTGTAAATCTGCAATCAGTATATGTGTACGTTTATTGGGAGGGTAAGTCTTGGTAAACTTAATGATTGTCTACCTCTATTGCTTAAATATTCCACAGAAATCAAGTATCACTTTATCATCTTTCCACGGTAGTTCTTTGAAAGGTGTATGGGCTGTAAGGAACACAACAATATCGGCTTTGTCATAAGCCTCTTTATAGTCTGTCAACTTGAACACGTTATGTTCTTTCACATTTGGCTCTACCACTAAAATGTTGGCATTATTACATCCTTGCATTACTTTAGTTGTGATATATTTTGCTGGAGATTCACGCAAATCGTCAATGTCCGGTTTGAATGCCAACCCCATCATTGCTACCACAGGCTTACAGTGATTTTTCAGTTCAAATTCAAACATGGCGTTCTTTACTTTTTCAGCACAATAGAACGATTTATAATTGTTGATTTCGCGTGCTGTAGAAATTATGCGACTTTCAACCGGAAAATCCGCTGTAATGAAATATGGATCGATAGCAATACAATGACCTCCGACTCCACAGCCAGGTTGCAGGATATTTACGCGCGGATGTTTGTTGGCAAGCCTGATAAGTTCCCAAACATTAATCCCTGCCTTGTCGCAAATCAATGAAAGTTCATTGGCAAAAGCTATCTGCACGTCACGACTGCTGTTCTCAGTCAGTTTGCACATTTCAGCGGTCTTGCAATTAGTCCGATGCAGCGTCCCCTGTACGAACTGCGAGTAGAACTCGATTGCTTTTGTTGTACTTTCTTCGTTCATACCGCCAATGACACGGTCGTTATGTACCAACTCATAAATCACATTGCCCGGAAGTACACGCTCGGGGCAATAGGCGATATAAATTTTACCTTCCAATTCAGGACGCTCAGCGAAAATTAAGTCACGCATTTTATCAGTCGTACCAACGGGTGATGTGCTTTCAATTACATATAAGTCACCTTCCTTGAGAAAAGGAAGTACAGCACGAGTTGCCGCCTCTACATACGAAATATCAGGCTCATGATTACCTTTGAACGGGGTGGGAACAACCATAAAGTAAGCGTCACTTGTCTCCGGCTTCGTGCTTGCGTGCAATGTCCCGTTTTTCACAACTTCTTGCAGCATTTCTTCCATCCCCGGTTCAATGATGTGGAGCTTACCTTGATTGGTCAGCTCTACAACTTTGGGGTTGATGTCAACACCCGTTACCTGTACTCCGTGCTTTGCTGCGATAATGGCTGTAGGCAATCCGATATAGCCCAAGCCCATAAAACATGCTTTCATAAAATTGAGTTTAATTGAAATTCTTTTGATTGGTCATTCATACTTTTGAACAGTTCATCCAGCTTTTTCACAAAATTGTCTTTTTGGCTATCGGAAAGTTCCTTATCTTTTAACTGCTCTATAATGGAATGATAAAGAGCCTTTTCTCCGCTTGTCATCTTGTTGTTTATTAATAGGAATTTTTGTTATAGCTTGGCTATCCATAGCCGCAATAATCTTGACTATAAATCAAGCAGTTTTTGTACGTTTCTTGTAACGCTTGTACAAATGAACTTTTGAAATATACTGTAACTGTGAATATCTGTCCCTATATAAGCAATAGCCTGTTCTCTCATAAGAAACATGGCCTTTTTCTTAATCCGGTTGCCATACATACCCGCTATTGATGGAAGATTAATCTGGAATTTCACACCCATGTCTTTTAGCTGTCGGTAATCCGATTCATCCATATAAGCATAACGCTCCGGATGGGCGAGAACAGGGTGGTATCCTTTAGATTTGATGCGAAGCAGGATATTTTTCAAGCCCATCGGAGGACTGAAATAAGAGGTTTCCACCAGCAGGTGGTCGCCATTCTCGCCTAAAGGTAGCAGGTCATTCTTTCCCAGCCGTTCCTCAAAGAGATTGTCAAGCATGTTTTCCGCTGCAAGGTGCAGTTGTACGCCACCTGTGTAAGCAGCCTGCAATTCTGCAAAACGGTCGCGAAGATGGGCAGTCGTATTGGGAATGTCTTCCATGATGTGCGGTGTGAGCCATACGGATTTGATCCCTTGCTCCTCATACAAACGTAGAATTTCCAAAGATTCGTCCATCGTTTGTACACCGTCATCCACGCCCGGAAGAATATGCGAATGATAGTCTGTAAAACCGATTAGCTTTATTATATTTTGTTTTTCCCTTTTTTTAAAAAACCACATATAATGACATAAAACTTTTTAATCATTCCCGATTCCACATGACATATATGCGGAATCCGGGAATGAATTGATTGTCCCGGTGATAAACTTCACCACCAGTTTCGCTTGCCGAAATGATTTATCAACCCGGCCCCAACACAAGCTAAACCGATACAGATAGCCGCAGGAGGACAGATAAATCCACCAGCCAATACTCCGGCTTTTGTTGCGGCAACCACTCCGACTCCTTTGGTAATCAATGCTGTTTTACCAAATACACCTACAGTAACCATACCCGCACCGAATAAGGTCGCTTTGTCTTCTGTAAAATCGTTCTGTGCCATAGTTGTGATTTTTAGTGAAACAATAGGGAAATCAAATTTACATTCTTACTCCGTATTTAATTGCTTGATAATCAACGATTTACTCTATATATTTTTCATCGGAACCATAGTGATATTCCGAACCGTAACCATAGTGATAACCATACCGATAGCCATAACGGTATCCGTAGCGACCACCGCTTCCCTCGGTTCCATTCAGGATCAGGGACATGTTCTTGTATTTTTTCTCCCCGTAGATTTTCTCCAGTTCAGCAAGCATACTCAGTTCAAGCAATCCTGCACGAACCACGAAAATAGTACGGTCAGCCAGCTTCTCGATTATCTGCGTGTCGGCCACCAGTTCGATGGGCGGACAGTCAATCAGCACATATTCGTATTGTTCCCTTACGGTATCTATTACCTGTTTCAGCCGGTCGTCGAACAACAGTTCGGTGGGGTTGGGAGGTATGGTGCCGACAGGAAGGATGTCCAGATATTTCTGTTTCGGATTGGTGACAATTATTTCATTGAGATTGTCAATCCTGCCGCCAAGATAGTCGCTCAACCCCTTGGTAGGAGAGTCGATATAGGATGACGCAGAGCCGTGACGCAGGTCACCGTCGATTACCAACACTTTCTTCCCTTTAATGGCAAAGCTCACGGCGATATTCATGGTCAGGAACGACTTGCCGCTGCCCGGATTGAACGAGGTCACGATGATGACATTCGATGCCTTATCCTTGCCAGTCATGAACTCCAAGTTGGTACGCAATACACGGAATGCCTCGTTGATGATGTCACGGCTGCCCTCCTTGACAACAATGGCCCTGACTTCCTGTGGTTTCTTTCTGAATATTCCTTTCTTCTTTCTTGTGAACAGCGGAATTTCACCGATGAACGGTACGGTTACGCTTTCCAGATCTTTTCTTCCCCGTACACGGGTATTCATGTTCTCACATATAAAGATAATGACTACCGGAATAAGCAGTCCCAAAGCACACGCGACCATTAAGATGTTTTTGCGCACGGGTGACATCGGCAACATGCTACCGTGGGGCGGGGCAACAATACGGGTATTGTAGGCCGTAAATGCCTGTGAGAGTTCGTTCTCCTCACGCTTTTGCAGTAAGAACAAATAAAGAGCCTCCTTTACCTTCTGCTGGCGTTCCACCGAGAGCAGGTATTTGGCTTGTGTAGGGTTAGCTGCTATACGTGATGTTGTCTGTTGCTCCGTCTGCCGCAAACTTTTTATCTGCGAATTCAAGGTTACTATCTGATTGTCGATAGACCTGATTATCGCCCCACGCATGGATGCCAGGGCCTGATCCATATCAACGACCAGCGGATTTTCCGTACTACTGTTCGCAACCAGGCTGTTGCGCTGCAACAGTTGTTTGTTGTATTCGGCAATCTGCGATTCAATATTGGCGCTTTCAATGCCGGAATTGGCCGGAAGCAGTTGGGTACGGTTGGCGTCATTGGACAAATAGTTCCGGATGTAGCGGGTCATGTAGAGCTGGTTGTTCAAAGCCAGAATCTGCGCATTCGTCTGGCTGCTCTGCGCCATATACATGCTCGAAGCCGCCTGCACGTCGGGTAACAGATGTTCGGACTTGTAGGATGAAATGTCCTCGTCCACGTTGCCCAGTTCCTGTTCGATTACGCCCAAACGCTCGTTGATGAACATCGAGGTGCTGATAGCGATCTGGTTCTTGTCCTTCACCCAGTTCTCATTATAAACGGAAATCAACATGCTCAATACATCCTCCGCCCGTTGTACAGAATTATCCCTGAATGACAGGTCGATAACTGACGCTTTCTCATTATTCAATGAAACGGACAGATTGGACGAGCAGGAGTTTACAGCATCATACAAACTGGATTTACCTACATACAATGTGTATGTCTCGCCTTTCACATAATTGGGGGTTGCATGGATAATGATTTTCCCTAATGGCGTAGTGATGGAGTCGAGCAAGCGGCCCTTTATATCCTTTCCGTCGAGCTCCGTCCCGTTACGTGTAAAGTCGGATAAGAGTAATGTGCTGTCTGGCTGTACTTCCAATGTAAACCCAGCCGATTCGTTTTCAGGAAAGTCACTTATCGTTACATCCACTGGTAATGTCAGTCCATAGGCCACCTGACGGTGGAATTTCCCCGGAACGAAGTAATTCATATCCAAACGAAATCGTTTAACTACCTCGGTCATTAAAGCCGGCGACTGAAAGGTGATGAGTTCGTTATTTACATTGGTGCTGGACTGGAACAACCCAAACTCCGAAAAGGATTCCAGATCCGGGGAAACCGACTTGCCTTTGGAATCCTCCTTGATCAACACCGAAGCAGTGCGTGTATATACGGCAGGGGTACACAGCAGATAGACAGCAGCAACACCTGTCGTTATCGCCAAAGACAGGACGAACCACTTCCACCTCGCGAGGCACAGGTACAACAGATCCTGTATCCGCAGGAAATCATCCGGCTGTCCCGGTTTTGTATTCTTTTGATTTACGGCCATATCAGATTCTATATTTATTTCACGATCAACACGGTAATGGTGGTCAGCAGCGAGGCCAACGATAACCAAAAAGAGGTAGACCGCACGTTGTTCCCATTGACTGTCGATTGTCTTGCCCTGACCGAGTTAGGTTCGACATAAACAATATCGTTCTGTTGCAGGTAGTACACGGGAGAAGCATAAAGGTCATATCCCGAATTCAGATTGACCCGGTACAGGGTCTTTTTGCCGTTTTCCTCCCGCTGTACCAGCACGTTCTCCCGTTTCCCGTAGACGGTAAGGTCCCCGGCCATGCTTAAAGCGTCCAGGAGCGTCAGCCTGTCCTTGTCGATATTGAAACGTCCGGGGTTGGCGACCTCACCCAACACGGAAACGGTCAGGTTCATGAATTCCACTGTTACTACCGGATCTTTTACGAGGTTTTTCGAGATCAACTCTTCTTTTATGCACAAGGCAATCTCCTCGCGTGTCATTCCCGCCACATGGATATGCCCCAGCACGGGAAAATCGATATTTCCATCCTTGTTTATCGTGTATCCTGACATTCCTTGATTGTTGGATGCTTCTGATCTTATACCGATTTGTCGGGATATAATCGGAAGGTTGAAAAGGTCCATCAACAAAGGGTCTTTGCTGTTGACCAATATGGAAATCTTGTCTTCGGGACGTACCCTGATTTCCAATGGATTAAGAACCTGCTCTGCCATACCCGGTTTCAGGTCCGTAAAATAAGCGACTTTCGGCGCGGCACATGATCCTAGCAGGGAAGCCACGGTCAATAAGAGTAAAATGTATCTGATTTTCATATTTCATTGATTTTTATTTGTTGGTTGCCTGTCTCGACTGAAGCTGTCCGATACGTTTCGTCAGTCGGATATTGGTGAAAGTCCATATCAGGATATCGACTAGTACGATCCAGTTTACATTCAGATAAAGGGAGAGAAGAATATTAAACAGTATGAATACGGTCGATACGGATATGACGATAATCATGACACTTCGCTGCTGCATTCCGACAGCAAGTAGTTTATGGTGGATATGGTTCTTATCCGGCAAGAACGGGTTCTTTCCGTTGCGTACCCGATGCAGATAAACCCGGACCACATCACAGCAAGGAATCAGCAGCGGGGAGAATGCCAGCACCATCGGATTTATATGTACCGTATTATCATCTGTCCCACACATAGTCAACTTGAGACTGAGAAGACAGAGCATCATGCCAACGGTCAGGCTGCCTGTGTCACCCATGAAAATCTTTTTTCCGTGCTCGGCATTCCCGAAAACATTGTAATAAAAGAACGGCACTAACACCCCTAATGTGGCGAACGCCAGCATGGCATATATATACTGGTGAAACATAAGAAAAGTCAACCCATAAAGCAAACAGGCAATACTGCATAGCCCGGAAGCCAGTCCGTCAATGCCATCGATCAGGTTGATGGCATTGATGATGAAGACCACGAACAGAATGGTCAGAGGATACCCCAGCCATAATGGAACCGAATGAATGCCTAGAATGCCGTACAGGTTATCGATATATATACCACCGGCGATAAGCATCATGCCGCACAGAATCTGGATAACGAACTTGGCTCGATAACGGATGCCGATCAAGTCATCGGCCATGCCAACCAGATACAGAACCATGATGGAGCAGAAGGCGAAAGCCAAGGGCCGAACATCGTTCTCGATTTCGGACAACATCTCCGAATGCCCCATAACCATATTGATCCCCAGCAACAAGGCTACGGTGAAAAACACTACCGGCTTGAATGCGATGCCGCCCAACCGGGGCACGGCACAATGATGAATCTTCCGTTCGTCGGGAAGGTCGAATAACCGCTTGCGGAAAGCGATCAACAAAATCTGGGGAATGATGATACCCGCACAGAACACACAGATCAGGAATGCAATACTGCAATTAACTATCCAAAAAATCATATTATGTCAGAATTTGTTCTTTACTTGTGCAAAGTCATGGAAGAGAAGAGAATTTCATCACCTCTTTTTTGTGCCATTCCTTGTACCGCTTCATCGAGATTCCTATCCCAACAAGTTCCCTGTACCCTGATACTTTCTTTCTGAAGATGTGATTTTTGCCGTAAGCCTGGAGTTCGTCATCCGAGATGCTGACCATTAAAACGGGAAATGGGTAAACTTTATGCCTGAGTACAGTTACATCGTGTGTCACGAACAGCTGACTCAATTGGTAGGCGGATTCTTCGAATGCGTGCCAATAGTCACCTGCTCCATACAGACGAATGAATCGTCCGGTTGTATCTTCTGTGTGAATGATGTCGAACAGGCATGTTTCGATGAGTTCCATCAATGGCATCCAGCAAGGCTCAGTTCCGGAATTGTAACCATTCATTACTTTCAAAAATGTTTCATCCGTTGTCGGGAATTAGCGTATATTCAATTTTACAAAGCCAGAAATGCAGGTTTTATCCTCATTGTAACATGCGCCGGGCTGTTCTGTACAGATGCATTTGTCAAAACAGATAACAGAAACCAGTACTCATCTTGTTCCGGAGCATAACCTTTAATATCCGCAGCTCGTCCGGCAGGTCATAATCAATGCACACCGCTTTAACTTTGGACCATATATCATCCAAAATAGAGTCGGGCTTACATATCATTATTTTATAATAGCCTGATATATTCGGGATTGACTTCCACCCCTACGGAAAAGAACTCGGGCAGCTCCACTAACAGACGTTTCGTTTTCGACCCGCGTACAGTCAGCAATTTTCCTTCATAACCGTCCAAAGGACCGCCTACAATACGGATGTGCCGTCCGCACATAGAGGGTGTCAATTCGCCAGGAAGATCATATTTCGGATTTTTCGACACACTTACAGCATGTATGAACCGCTCCATGTCCGCATCAGCGACAGTCATCGGATTTTTGTAACCACCTCCCTTCTGGAAACGATACTGTATCGTGGGATACTTTTCCACAAACGGATCAATAGCTTCCTGGGTATCATGAACAAAAAGCAAATCCTGGATAAAGGGAACTTCTTCCCGAGTCCGTTTGCCGCCATGAACACTCAACTGCTCTTTCATGGGAGTGAACACCTCGAAATGCTCGTTCAACAGTTGCTTGTATGCGGGCAACTTGGCATTGGCCCGTTTAAGGTCGCGCATCACGTACCAGCATGTCTGTTTTTCACCTTCCGAAGTAGCCATATTTTGGATTTAGGACAATTCTTCTAATCCTGCAAGATTGTAAATTATACTACATATCAAGCAGTTACAAACATTCTTTTCAAAAGCTGGAGAATAACTTCCCATGTCAGTATATCTGTTCATGTTTACACCATAAAAGATTCCGTTATCTCACACATGCACAAAATCTCTGAAGCCGTTTCCGGCTCCATCTTCTGCTACTTCTCTCCATAAGAGAAGTATTTGAATATAAAATTGGTTGTAATCAGCTAGTAAACAATATTTGTTTTATTTGCTTGGAAGACGATTCACTTAACAACTGTTGAGTAAAACCTATAACATCTGTTTGAAATGAGGCACTCGGTTGAAAATTATATCATTTTTATATTGTTATTTTCAGTGAATTGTATAATTTTGTATCCCAAATACTTCTCTTATGGAGAGAACGGAATTTTTGTCGAACAATCTCTCTATAACTTACACTCAGACTTATTTGTAACAAAACCTTTTTTGCTTCATTATTGTTAGTCTGAACTTATCGGTCATACACTTCCCAATAATTAGACGTTTTCATACTATATATTATGTACCACTTTACAGCGCATGACGAGGATACTTGTTTTCATGCCAAATTTTTGTCACTTCATGCTAAGTAAGTCTAAACGGGTTTCAAATGGGCTACGTTCTGTAGATAAGGAGCAAGTTTTCTTTTACCCGCATTTAATTGCTTATTTCCTCTATAAACAGAGAAAAAATTTTTGTTTTCCCCAACAGATAGTAAGTAACTTAACTCTATCTGTTTATAGAGAAAGTATGGCGAAGTTGGAAGAAAGTTGGTTGACAGTAAATTGGTATATAGATTCCTTGTTTTTATAAATCAAGGTATAATGCTGGGTCCCCAATAACAGTATTTTGAGAGAAGATGTAGTATTTATCTGTATTTATCGCAACCGGATATTAAAAAATGTCCATGATGCTTGGGGGTTCCCCAAAAGTTGATAGTCGATTGAATAAGATTGTCAGCTGCGTTGAACCTAAATCGTTATCCGATATTATGCAACACTTAGGATTAAAAGACAGAAAAAAAATGCGATGAATGTCCATCTAACCTTGATGATTATTAGAGAGAGTGTATTGAAAAATGACAGAATCGGATAATCCTGCAAATCATTTTGATAGTAGGTATCCTAATTGAATTTTGTCAGACTGTCTATGACAGCTTATCTTCCGCAACGGAGCGGCATACGAAAGCCGGTTATTTATTTTGTTTTCCTTTTTTCTGGACGATTTCGTTGTGCTTTTCGACCAGTTCGGGGAAATTCCTTCTGATGAACTGCCCGAACGAGCAGTCGTTGAACCCGAACCGCCTGGCCAACGACTTCACGCTTTCGGTTGTCGTGCCGTACAGGTGCATGGCCTCGCTGTATTTCTCCATGCTGCGGCGGGACACCGCGCCGCCCGTATCCGTCCTGACCATTCCCTTCCGGGCATACAGTTCCGGCTCGTGTTCCTTCAGGTAGCTGCGGAACGCTTCGGGTTGCAGCCCGAACTCGGCGGCGACCTGTGCCGTCGGCAGCCCGCTTTCTTTCAGCCGGCGGATGGCTTCGGCATATTTGGCCTTTGTCGCGGGGTTGTATTTCCGGACTTTAGACCAGTCCACTAGCCGCCCTTCCTCGTAGGGGATATTCTTCCGCCTGCATACCAGGTCCAGATGCCACCTTTGCAGGTGCTCGTAGAATCCCTTCTTCGACACTCCCGTCTTCCCGGCTATCCGTGCGGCCGACATGGGTGTCGTGGCATACAGATGCACCGCTTCGGCATACTTCTCCACCAACTCCGGAGAGGGGGCGTGCACGGTACCCCGACCGGTGATTTCCCCTTTCCGCTGCCGTCGGAGAGCCTTCTTGCGTATCCTGATGCGCCGCTTCACCAGATCCTTATGGTAGAACAACAGGTGCTGTTCCAGTCCGGTATAGGAAAGCCCGCAGGAGTCGGCAACCTCCGGCACCGTGACATACGAGTTACCCTGCAAGAGCCTGACGGCCTCAGCATACTATTCCTTGCAGGAGCGGCGCGTGCCGCGCGGCAGCCCGTCACCGATACCCAGCCAATCGCGCACCTTCTCGCGCCATTCGATTATCTCGGGGTAGTGCGTACACGGCTGCCTGCCCAGATTCGTGCCTTCCAACCCGAATTTACGTGCAATCCGATATGCTCCATGCTCCCGCACGCCTCGATGGTATCCTTGTATTTGACACGGGTAGCGGGCAACTGTCCCCGGAGCTGTCCCAACTTAATCTGCCCGGCCTCTTCTTTGCTGCACAGTATAGCGTAACGGGCCAGCACGAGTTCACGGTGGTACTTGGTCAGGTAACACCGGAAACCCGATTCTGTCACTTCGCAGATACGGCATATCTCACAGCCGGAAAGCTCCGTGGAAGCGTACATCTCGATCGCTCGGCGGTATTTCTCCTCCGTCTCCGGCCTGATGCCCCTGAAACGGTTGCTCTCCTTACTGTCTTTTCCGGATGTCTTCATAGGCTTTCATGAGGCATCTTTCAGGACAACCGTTCTTCCACCTGCTCGAACGAAGCGTCCTTGAGTATCACCCGTTTTTCCGCATCGAGCAGGTAAAGGGTGGGCATCGCCTTGAGGTCGTACACCTGTTCGCGGGTAAGCCGCTGATCGGCATCATAACCATCTATCCAACCGGCGGGAAATTCCGCCTTTTCCCACGCGGGGGTCTTGCCCTCCACACACACGGAGAGGAGTTTCAGACGGCCGGACTCCAACAGGTCGTTCACAACCGGGGACAGGGTGAGCAATTCCTTCACCCGGCGGCAGTCCTCGCAATCGGGGTCGTTGAAGTAAACCAGCACGTAGTCGGCCTTTATGCCGGAGAGCTGCCTGCGCCTGCCGTCCCGGCAAGTGACGGTGAAATCCGCCGCCACGTCTCCCGGACGGTTCTTCATGGCTATTTCCAACAGGTAGCGGGGACGTATCTTGTCCGTATCGGACAGGCAGGGGTTGTCCAGCAGTGCCCGCAATACGAGGATATGCAGTTCCTCGTCATGCATGGGCGAATTGGGCTCGTAGAGGTACTTGTCACTCAGCCCGATGAAGTGATACAGCATCTCCTGTCCGGTTGCGGCGCGGCGGAAAAGAGTATCGATGGCAGCCTGTGCCCGGTCGGTATAGGGCAGGATGCCGAGGAAATCGACAAAGGCCTGCTCGGTGATTTCAGGACGGGAGATGAGCGACGTATCGGCAAAATCGAAGTGGTCCCAGTAATGCAGGGACAAGTACGCCGCCCTGTCTTCAGGCGCCGTCAGCGTGACAGGCACGTCGGGCAGACGGAATTCCTTGGTTTTCTGCTGTTGGGCATGTGAACAGGAAACGAGACTCATGCCCAAAAGACAGGCGAAAAAAGTATGATTCAGCATCTTCATATCTTATGTTGTTAAAAAGGCGCCGGATGTGGAAACGTCCGGTGCCGTTGCATATACCGGTTCGGAAAATCTCATTCGCCGGCAGACGGTTCAAGTACGATGTGCGGACTGGCAAACAGGCTGGACAGGCTCGGGTATGTCGCATGATAAACCATGCCTCCGTCACCTGTGTAATGCAGTTCCACCTCGTCCGTGTACCAGTTAAACTCATATTCCTTGCGAAGCCGAAGTTCGTACTGGCCGTCGGCTGTTACGCTTACCGACCCGATACGGCTTCCGTTGCGGGTACGCTCGAAGGATACGAAAGCATCCTTCGGTATGTTTTGCACCACGCCGGCGGTATTTTTATATTGAAGCGTCCCGGCAATCGATTGGTTCGACACACGGAAAGTCTTGGAATAATACACTACCCGGCTTTCATCGGACGAAATCACGATGTCCCCGGCACTTACGACGCTATTCACAAGGAACGGCAGGGTCTTGCGTTCCCCACGCTGACTGGAGGCAATATTGTCCGTGTTAGCAATATCATCCGTACCATATCGCCGTTCCGTCTCCCGCTTGGCATCCACGGTATAGACAAAACGCCCGGGAATCGTGGGATGCGCTTTCAGTTTGGTTCCGTCCAGTCTGTTTTCCGCAAGACGGCCGGCATCGATTTTCAGCATAGGCGCGTCGATATAGATTTCGAACGCTTGGCCGAAAGGATCCACCGACTTGTTGTCAAAACCGGCAAAGCTCGTCACATCGATGCCGATATCCACCCGCTGGTCGGGTTGATATGTCCATTCCAACGGGGTGACTTTTTCCGGTATGTCTGCCGGTATGGCACCGGATGCTACCGTGCGGTCAGGCTCGTCGGCCTCTCCCTGCCAGTCGTTGTTGCCGTACTTCACGCGGGCTCCGAACCGGAACGGGGTGTAGTTGGCCAGCTCGAAAGTCGTACTGCGGTATGATCGGCCGCCATATATACCGGGATTATCCTCGTTTGCATCTTCCGGCAATACCGGTCCGAGCCGGTTGTCGTTGGAGGCGATGTGGATCACCTCGGCGCTCCGGGCACGGTTGGTCTTCATGTAGATGGAATATCTTCCGGTACCTTGCGACGGGCTGCTCAAAACTTCAGTTCTCGGTTTGAACATCAGCATACGGCCACCTTGGGGATTGTTGGTCTGCCACCAATTGTTCGATTCATCGGGATAGAATTTGCAATCGAATGCAGTCACTCCGGCATCGGGTTCCTCACCGTCCTCGTAATAATCCAGGTATTGCGAGTAGAGCAGGAATTCGTCTTTGCCTTGCGCATTGGCAGGATTGTCGTTCCCTGTCCCTTGATCATTGTCGGACCTCTCTGCCAGCAGCATGTCAAACTGCACGTTGGCTCCTTTTTTCTGTGGAACCAGACGATAGTATATCACTTCATCTTGTACGCCCGAGCCTACGGCATCGTATTTGTTCAGTCCCTGCACCGTGATGGATACGAGATTGGTGGAGTATTTGAACTTGCGCCGCATCGTTTCGAAATATTCGGCTTCGATATAGAGCGTGCCCTCGTAGCCGTTTTCCTGATTCAATATGTTCTCGAAATAGACACGCTGGACGCCGGGACCATCGGCCGTGTAGACAAATTTGTAATCCGGCTCTTTGCCTTGATAGACGGAAGAGATTTCACCGCTGCTGTACCAGTCATTGTCCGCCTCGCGCACCACGGGCAGTTCCATGCCCGAAGCGTTGCGGATATCCAGATCGCCAACGGAAAGGTACACATTCATCGGGAACAGCTCCTTGGGACAGCTTTCGGGTATGGTGAACATGGCCGTAACATGGGCACGGTTGTTCTTGTTGGCACCGTTCCCTAAATTACCGTATATTTCCGTCCCGACCCATGCAGGCACGAAAGACTGCTTCCTGATCGTGATGACCTTGATTTTGCGTTGCAGCCGTCCCTTCTTGACAAGCAGCGTACCTTCCAGTTTCTCGTTATTTTCCAAACGAAGCAGGTGTATCTGGATATGTCCCTGTCCGACACCGTTCACGACCTCGAATTTCGTCTCGAATGTCTGCGTCGCCACCCCGTTGTCTATCCAGGAGACCGTTGCGGCATCGGCTTCGGTGATGGCTTTGTCATTTTTTCCTTTAATGGTATAATTGAGCGTGTAGCTGCCTCCGTTTTCCGTAAAGCTCTCGTCCAGTACGACAAAAGTCTTCTCTACTGTCAGGATATAGTCCGTATCTTCCACCTCGTTCACTTCATCGGAAATGGAAATCCATACGTTGTTCGTGGCTGCCGCTTCCAACGCCTCGGCAAAGGAGGCCTGACCGAAAGATAGCGCGCCCTCGATGTGAAGCTTGTAATGGTGGTTCCGGCGCACGAGGAGCTGCTCGCCCTTGTCGTCAACCAGCAGGACACGGTAGTATTTCTCTTCGTCCTGATCCGGAAGATGTCCCCGAAGAATTACGCTGACAGGGGCATCGGCACTGTTCTCGCACTCGAAGACATACTGGTTCATGCTGGATGTCACGTCCGTAATATCGCTCATCTTGGCATCGTTCACGGGAAGCGTGACGAAGGGGTCGTCGCTGGAAGGCCACGTGAAATCAAAGCCTTTCTTCGGGTGGTGCGGGGCCACCGTTCCGAAAGCGTTGGTGTTGCAGACCGCAAAGCCCGTAATCACGATATGCCCGTTATTGTCCGGGTTGTCGACGGAGATTCTCGCGTGGTTGCGGATCAGTTTGACGGAATTGCCCGAGGTGGCCATCTGTTCGGCTATATTGCTGTCGTTTCCTGCATCGCAGGCGAAACGGCCCCAATAGATCATGCGTCCGGACGAGCCCTCCAACACTGCCATGACCTCGGACTCCGACTTGTTGCGGAAACTGTCCTCCTTGAATTCATCCATATTCTGGTTGGCCAGGAAATGGATGGTCCGGGTATTTTCGGGCACCTCAGCCTTGAATGTGCCCTCCATCTCCCCCGGGCCGGGCTTCTGCACCGTGACACCGGCCTTGACGGTAGAGATGAAAAGCCCGTAACTGTCAAAGCAGAAAAGTGTCATATCTTGCACTCCGCCACCGTCAGGGTCTACCGCACGGGTGACGACTTCCTGCATCGCAGGAATTTCCGTCTTGAAATTCAGCATGATGTAGCCGTCGCGTGCCTCGGTCTGCGGATTCTGCCACAACTCGCTTTCGCTGCACGAAGCGAGCAGGGCCGATACCGCAAGCAGGGCGACAAGCTTGTCTATTATTTCCTTTATCATATTTCGTTTCTTTTTGACAGGTTTCTACGTTTATTCCTTTTTACCGTAGGCATCGCGTACACAGGCCACTCCGGTACCGCTAACGGTGTATTTCTCATTATAAAATCTTCCGCTTGCGCTGTAATAGTACTGTCCGTTCAAGCGGTAGTCTATGGCGTCTGCATCCTGGTCTTTCGAGCCCTGGAATTTAAAAATGATTTTAAGTTCGGCTTCTGTGGGCAGGCGCCAGTCATCCAAGGTAACCGTCCTATCGGTTTTCGGGTCTTTATACGTTTCTACATAATGCGCGCAGTGCTCGCGTGCAACGCGGACACTGTTGTCACTCCCGTCCAGCTTCAGGTTTCCTCCTCCAACTTGGAATTCGCCTACACAGGAACCTATCATGAATGACGGCGAGACCAATTGGGCATTGTCCTGTCCCGGATCCGTAACCATAAGTTCCGGATGGTATGTATCCTGGACCATACGTGGACGGCCAAGAGTATATTCACTGGATGTCCCTGTCAATACAATGGTGTACATTCTGCCGTTAATTTCGCTATAGCGGGATTCCCGAAGTCTGTTTGAGTTTGATGTGTAATAGTATTCATATAAATCAGACTGTCCGCTTCCATCATTCCTCAATTTTGCTACTTTTGAAACGAAGAATCCGTCCGGAGGACCTCCAAATAAACCATCTGTCCCCGTTAGGTATCTATATTCTCCGTTCCAACTGGAGATATTTCTGGTGGCAAGGGCGATTCCGGTAATTTTATCACCTACATATTCATAGGTAGTCGGGTTAGGATCTGAATTCTTGAAATCATCGCGGTACGAGTACCACCCCTGGATATTCGTGATATATTCCAACGGATACTGCTCAATGGTTACGGTACGTTCGTTGCCGTCCTCATTTGTTACCCGGACTTCGATATAACGTATCGTATTGTTCCTGGGGAGGTCGCTGTGTACATCCAGCTTGCCGTTGAGCCCCTTGTCGGGAGTAATGAGGATGTTGCCATGGCTGCGCCATCTGTATCCGGTACTCACTCCCCATTCGTTATCGTTTGGATTATCGGGGTATCTTTTCTCCAAGTTCTGTTCCCTTCCGAACTTGTCTATATAGTAAACCCGGGTAATCTGTGCCGTCACTTCCGACGAGGAGGTGAAGATCAGGCTGGTGCGGTCGTCCTCCTTGTTGTGCATTTCCAGGTCGTACCGGTTGAGCACAAGGAAAGTCGGGCGGTCCCCGCCTCCGACATTTACCGTCTCGTCTATCCAATTCTCCACGGTATATTTCAAATCCGTCAACTGCACCGGTGTGGAGGGATTTTCCGCTCCGGGGGCATTGACCGTTGCCGTTACCCTGTAGCAGGTGTTGCGGTTCAGGGCCTTGCCGTTACAGACAGGAATCTGGTAGTAGTTATCGGGACGCAGTTGCGGGTCGGTATCCTTCTGGTAAGTCAGGGGAATGTTCATCACCAGGCGCACTTCCTGCTCCATGGAACTTCCATTGTCCCAAGCATGGGCATACATGTAAGCCGTTACGGTAATTTTGTTCGCCGTCCACTCAAGATAGCCGCCGGAGGTCTGGGCGGTATTCCTCAGCTTTGCCGCACCGTCCGCACCCGCCACTACCGATGTGGTATAGGGCATATTGCGCAGGTAGTAACCTATGCCTTTGGAATCAAAAGTCACGTCTTGGCCTTTGTTGATGGTCACCACGACTTTTGCCGCTGCCCTGCGCAGCGTGACCGCCAGCCGCGTGTCATTCCCTTGCGAGCCGTCGTAGAGGACGACCGGAGCAGCAACCGCCGGTTCATCGTTCCCTTCGGGATAGGCTATGCCGTCCATGAGGAATGTTCCCGGGACACCTTCAATGTCTTTCCCTGTCAGGTGAATGTTCTCGTCCTCCTGCGTCATCGCCTTCAAGGCGTTCAGGTTCGCGAGGTTTTCAAAATCCTTTTCCGGGTGGGTGCTGTTGGCGATCAGATACACCCAATACCTCTCATTTTCCGTAAAAGACGACCGTTTTACGGGCAGTGTAATCCGTCCCGTTTCATTGGCTGACGCGTTCACCCGGTCGCTCCACACCTTCGTTTTCTCGTCGGTATCGTTGAAAATCAGCACGTCGATATGGCTCACTGCGACCTCCGCCCCTTCGGCCGGTACGGTAGCACGACTCACCGGCAACGCTCCCGACGAGATGTCGAGGATAATGCTGTTGCCGTTACCTCCTGTCTGCCCGCCGGGGAGATCGTCATCTTTGCTGCAAGCGGCAAGAAGCCATGCCGCCGCACAACAAATCATCATATTGTATATAATCCGTCTCATCGCTTGTTAGTTTGTAGGTATGTCAACCTGTTTGATTACAATCTTCTCGGTGCTCTCGCTTCCTGTCCAGTTCGTGGCTCCGCTCTGCATGTTGATCAGCAGGAGCGAGCTTCCCGAAGGATCCCACTTCGGGGTATAGGCGATGCCCAACGAGAACTGCTTGTCCACGTTCTCGCCTTTCAGTGCCCTTACCCGGATTTCGTACGCTGTATCGGAAGCCACATAAGGCGGTGTCACGAGTGTGTTGACACCATCCACGTTTTGATATACCGTCAGTTCATAGTCTGCGGCTGTGGCATCAAACAGCGTGGGCTGCCATTCCTGTCTCACAGGACCTGTGATGGTGAACCTAAAAGAGTAGGTTCCCGCTGTCGATGATGCGCCGCCATTGTAGTAAACCGTCGGCTGCGCGTAGGGGGCGGTCCCTCCACCGAAAGGTTGCAGCAGTTCATAGGAAGGGTAATCGAACTCCAACTGATAATCTCCACCGTCCTCCCAGTCGGCCACATCGTATGCGACAGTTATCTTGCCGCTGTTGTGCATCAGGCAGCATACCGCATAATACTTGTTCCTTTCAATGCGTGGCATATAGACCAGACCTTCGCGCGGCTCGCTGTCGAACGTGTAGCCGATTTTGAGGATGTTTCCATGCTCATCACCCGGTGTGTTCCACGAATCGCTGCCCCAAGGGTTCTCGAAAGGATAAAAAGGAGCCCCCAGTACAGGCGTGTAGTTTTCGGGGTTCTGCCTCTCTTCGGGCGTGATATTCGTGGCCAGCGTCTTCGTTACCGGTGCTGAAGAGGGGACGAGTGAAAACTCGCCGGTACCAGTGGCGCCTGCCAGTTTCAGCGTTTCGTCGGTCTGTGGCATCAGGTAATTATACGCACGCGTTCCGGCTTCCAGCAAGGTCAGGTCCGTTACACACAGCTCTCCTGCCTCACCTGCTTCTTTGGCCGCGAACACGCCCAACTTGCCTATGGGACGCTTCAGTTGGAACGTCAAGACATCTTCCAGCGGTGTATGCCCCGAATGGCCGGGGTCGATCGGCTGACGGTTAGAAAGTTTCGAGAAGTCGATTGTTTTGGATTCCTTGCCGAACATTGGAAGTCCGTAGGCTTGGACATCTCGTGTCAGCGTGGTAAACGTGAAATCATTTAGTTCCGCTTCCGTAGTATTTTCCGTAAAGGTTTTCTCGGCACCTGGGGTACTCATGGCCTTCTCGTTCGCGATGATGTAGAAGTCTACCGTTTCGGTAGTCAGGGAAGTCATCGTCAGATCCATCCAGAATGTAGCCGGAGTCTCCATGTCTCCGCTCCGGAACTCGTGGCCCGCCAGTTGTCCTTTTACAAAGGCATAGACACGAAGCGAGTGAATGGCCGATTCTTCGCCGGTCGGTGTGCCGTCGGTTTCGCCGACAGCGCATGTCCCTACGTTGAGCCGCACTGCCACATCGTGCCGTTCCCCGAGCGATGCGGCATCTTCCTTGACGCACCCGCACGGCAACAGGCCACAGCACACTGCTGTAACTGCCCAGTATAATATTTTTCTTGTATTCAGCATATTCTTTTCGGTTCGGTCTAAAACTCAGGTTTCACTTGTTCGATGTACCATTCGGGTACGCTTACCGTGATTTCTCCCGACTTGAACTCGATGCGTATCGGGATGAGCACTTCATGTTTGGAACAGTCTATAATAGGATTGTCGGCAAGGAACCTGGCGAGGTTGACTTCGGCCAGCGGTTCCCCGTTCGGGGCGGCGCTCAGGCGGATGTTCACGTTCTCGTGGTTCTTGTGACGCATTATGTTGGTACGGGCCGTGAGCAACGCTTTTCCGGCTTCGTATTCGGTTTCAAGCAAATAGTCGGTTGCCTCCCCACAGGCCCGATTCTCAAAATCGGTACAGGGCGAGACTCCGCATATCTCAAGCACAGGCAGCGAGCCTGCGCGGGTTCCCGGGGCGGGAACTCCGGCCACTTCCACCGACAGATCGTAGTGAGAGCTGGCGAACTCTATGGTTTTGGTCTGGTTTGCCTCTTCATCACCGCTGTAAGGCAGTACGGTATAAGAGGTCGTAGCATAGTAAAGTGAATCGTTGCCGGCAACCTGTTTCTCGTCGAAATAATCCCCGGCGGCAAAGAGCATCCGGCCGAAATCGCCCGTGGCGATGCCATCGACCTTCGTGTGGTGGGTGTTCCCCAGGCAGACAATCCGGTAGTCTCCGGCAGCGAGCGGGGGAAGCGTAGCCGTGCGGTCCTTGACCTGTTCCTCTGGTAAGATACTCGAATTGACGCATCGATTTTCTGCATCGAATACGAACATCTCCACCCGGCAGATCTTGTCGGGGAATATTTCCGTGGTGCCGTCGCCCTTGTAGCTGAGCAACAGCGTGTTCGTGCTCAGACAGTCGTCCAGATCCTCACGGATGCAGGATGTGGCGGCTCCGGCGAGCAACGTCAGGCAGAAAACAATATTCGTCAATTTCATATATATGTGATTGAAGTGTTAAAGGATAGACAGGGCGGAACTTTCGCCCTGCCTATCGGGTTATCAATTAAAATTCAGGTGTGACAGGAACTACATCCCAGCTCATGACGTCAACAGTTACCTCCACACATTTTTGAGGATTATCCAAATCCTCATCGCTAAATGCAAAGTTCATGACGTAAATCTTGGCGAAATCTGCTGTAACAGCAGGAGTGAATGTACTGGTAGCCAAGTAAAGAGGAACCTTAGTTCCTTCATTTGTTGTACCAATCAATTTTACAAGAACTTGAGGATGGTTAGTATTTCCAATATTATTATCTTTAGGAAAGAAGTGGTATGCAGGACGGACATTGCCTTTCTCGTAGGAATGCTTATACTGTGTATTTTCATCCAATGTAACCAAAGGCAAGGTGGTTGCAGGACTCTCTGTTGAGGTAAATTCATCGTTATACCACGCATCAGCAGCTGTCTCGAAAAGGCCGAATATAGAACCGGGGTTAATATCGGAGTTCTGTATGTCACTGGCTGTTCCTCCCTGACGGTCTGCTTTCCCGAAATAGTTGTTCAACATGACCTGCTGAACTTCAATACTCTTGTACTTACGCTGACCTTGAGTAGGAGCTGTATACTCAAATTTACCGATTTCAATTCTGGATACACGCGGTTCAAGCACTACCTTCGCTTTGTAAAGCGGGTGTCCTGCCTCGTCTTGACCGGACACAGAAGTCAACTCGACTTCTTTATAAAGGTCTAGATCAGTCGGATTTTGCTGTTCGGCGATTATCAGGTCTTTTTTCAAATCTACATAAGTAGATGCATTTATTTGACTACCGTTGTTACCTACAACGATTACCTTGTTCACCTCAGCAGGTAAAAAATGGAATACCTTATCTGCGCGGTCGTCAAAATTACTTTTATTGCTGAAGTAGTGGGTTGCCTCAGTTCCTTCGATTGTTTTTCCTTTATACAGGGTAGTTCCGTCTGTAAAGAATACCTGTAAATCTGTCAAAGAAACCTTTGAGTTGTCTTCTACCTCTTGACCGGCGCCTCTGGTTACTGGAATCACATTAGACAGGTCAATGCTTACACTCTTTGGGGTGTTGTCCAACTGTCCCATTTCATCGTCTTTGTTGTCACATGCAACAAACGTCATTGAAGCAGCTAAAGCTGTCAATAAAAAACTCTTGACTTTCATCTTTTTGTTATTTAAAAATTAGTAAAAAGGTTTTTATAACTTCTCGCTTATGGATTTTGTCTACAACTGGTCGATGACCTGCCGCACCTCTTCGAGGTTATGCCGGGCAGTCGCGGAGCCTGCCTCCGAAGCACGGCGGAACACATCCTCCGCCTTGTCGTATTGTCCGGCCCCGGCGTATGCCACACCGAGGGTGGAGAGCAGTTCTGCCGACCGCGCGGTGACTTCCGATTTCTCGAGCAGCTCCACCGCCTTGGCATACTCCTCACGGGAGATGGCGTTCACGGCATTCTCATTGAGTGCGGAGGGCGAAGCGGGGAAATAGCGTAAGGCGGTGGCCATCACCTTGTCGTACCCGGGCGTGCCTTTCCCGTAGGAATCGGCCACCTTGTACATTTCCGACAGGCTCAGGAGGTCGGGACGCTCATCGACCATGCGGCGAGCCTCTTCGAGGTTAAAGTTGCGCACGTTGTACTCGATGCGGTACTCGTTGCGGCGCAACGCGGGGTATATCTCGGTGAGCAGCCTGTGGTAAATGGTCGGCGGCACGAGTTTCTGGAGTTGCAGCTCGCAGAAATCCCGTTCGTCGGGGTAACGTTCGATGATTTCATATACCTCGTCGCGTTTCAGCAGGTTCGGGAAGTCGCCGAGCACACGGACGAAACCTTCCCAGTCCTCACCCTTCCAGTCCACGTGGAGCATCTCGGGAGCGATAGCGTCGTAACGGCGGATATAGTCGGCCAGCGCCTTGGCGCGGTTCTCGGACAAGGCCATATTGTGCGCCATGCTGCCTTCGGGAGAAGCGTAACCGGTGATGTAGATACCGATAATCCTGACGTCGGTATTTTTCTTTACCAGCTCGATGGAGTTGGAAACGGTGTCCAGTTCGGCACGGTTGTTCTTGAATCCGGGCAATATATTATAACTGTCCTGCCGGAACTGCAGCCGGGCGGTGCGGGTTTCGGCACGCACTTTCACGGGTTCAGGTTCAGGGGCTATGCTGTCGAGCTTGTAATCGGGGACATAGGCAGGAAGTATGCCCGCCCACAAGGACTGCTCCGCCTTGCCCTTGTCGCAGTTCACGCAGCCGTGTACCTCTTCGCGGATTTTGATCCGCCCGTCGAGCATCCAACGCTCGTAGGGCACGGTGGCCGCATAATCGTAATGCTGCCCCTTGCTGCTGTGGCGTATGATTACCTGTGCGGAATCATTGTGGAAAGGGGGAAGCTCCACGCTTTCGAGCCGCTGCGCCCGCAAGTAAACCTTGTGGCGGGTCTTGCCATCGATGACTATCGGGGGAAAGGTCACCTCGCGGCTACTGTCCGCCGACATGAGTACGGGTGTCAGTGCTACGGTGTGCTGCGTACGGATTTTCGCCTTGCTCAAATCGACGGACATCGTCAGCTCTACCGTGCGGCCCTGCTTGACGACCCCTCCCTGACGAATCCCGATCAGAGGCAAGTAACTGGTTTCGTTCTCGGCATGCAACATCATGGGACAACATGCCAATATCAGCAATAATAGGATGTATATGCGTCTCATAGTCATTTTCTTGTTATTTGATTATATATATCAGGGAGATGCCCGCCTTGGTCGGGCCGAAATAATGCTTGTCCTTGTTGCCCTTGAACTTGCCGCAAGTGGCACACTCGTACTTATCGTATTGCGTGTAGATGTAACCCAGACCGATCGTGGCTTCGAGGTTCCAGCGTTTGCCTAAAATCCATGAGTAGCCATACGACAATCCGAGACCCGTAGCCCAGCCCTGATAACGGTGATCCTTCGTGGACTTGCTTTGGAACGGGATTCTCACGCCACTGATGTTGTAGAACGCGTAACCGCTGTGCAGGCCGAAGAAATGGCCGTTATAGCGTTCGCAGAGCCAGTAACGGAACTCCGGCATTACCATCCAGTGTTTGATTTTCTTGTTCTTGTCCTTATTCAGCGTCCACGGGTTGTAGGCACCCGTGAGGTCGAGGGTCGTGCGTTTGCCCAGCCCAAATTCCAGACTCAAGTTGGGCGTGGTACTTGACCAATACAATAGATTGGTCTTTACTGCGATATCCTGCGCTTTGACAGTGCCCGTGCACCAACAAACCGCAAGAAAAACACCGAAGATCAATTTTTTCATATTTTCCTTATTCTTGTTATCTCATTCGGGCCGGAAAACCGGCACGTCAACTCCCAAACCAATACTTCTCTCCGAAAGAGAAGTGGTAGCGTATAACATTGATGATAAGTGGCTGAAAAACAGATTATGTTCGGTTCGAGCGACTGGGAATGCTTAACATTCATTGAAGTAGAACCGGTTTAGAACTCGGATTGAGACTTAAAAAACAAGCTGTTTATGCCGTTATAATCAATAAAATACGTATATTTGCACCGTCAAATACTTCTCTTTCGGAGAGAAACGGGCAAATACTCAACAGTTTATCGCCTTGGCGGGATTTTCCCGCACTATTTCAACGACTTGTTTTTTAAACTCCAATGGTTGCTCTCTGAAGTTTGGCAAAACATTTTTTCGGTTGCATGATTCCTGTCAAATCATTCCGTCTCCTGTCTGTCTCTTTTTAAGAAAAATACCGTTCAGGAAAAGACCTGGTTTTCTACTGTTTATTTTTTGAACGGTAATTTTTACTAAACAAATCGCAAATGCCCGCTTAACGGCTCATCTGTTTTTTCATTCTGACGGACAATAAATTTCGTTAATCGTGAAGCGCTTATTTGATTTTTGCGTATCTTTGCACTTGCAAAATACTTCTCTTAAAAAGAGATGTTTTAAATTGCACAACTTTTCAGTTTCTATAGCCATTTTCCGAATGGCTTTTTTGCTGTCCGTACGGTGTGCGGGTATTATGCAAATCTTTCTCCCGATTACAGTGATTTTAGAATAAGGCTGTTGGCCTTGTCCACGACCGATGTGTCTAATGAGGCAAGGTAGATACGCGTGGTATTCTCCGAATCGTGTCCCATCGCTTCGCTGATGGTGGAAATCGGAATGTTCTTGCTCTTTGCGATGGAAGCCCAGGCGTGGCGCGCGACATAGCTTGTCAGCGGTATGGCAAGCCCTAACTGCCGGCCTATTTTTTTCAGTTTGTCATTGACAAGATGGGCGGCGTTCTTGTATTGCTTTCGGGCATCCGTATCCATATCCCGGATGATCGGCAGCAGATAAGGAGTCGCGGACGTATCGTACTTGCCGACAATCTCCTGCATGGGTTTCTCCCACTTGATAAAAAGCTGCTGTCCCGTCTTCTGGCGGCGATAGACCAGAACTCCGTTCTGCAAATCCTTCTTTTTCAGGTAAGCCATATCCACAAATGCCATTCCCCGGGTGTAGAATGAAAACATGAACAGATCTCTCGCATAATCCAGCACAGGACTGAGCGTCAGGTCCAGATCCCGTATCCGGCGGATTACTTTCAGCGGGACGGCACGTTTCACTGTTTTGTCCACGCCCGTATAGACATGTTTGAAGGGATAGCGCTGCACGGTCAGTTCCCTTTCCACCGCACGGTTATAGATGGCGCGCAGGTTGCGCATGTAAAAAGAGGAGGAGTTCGGGCAGACATTGATGCCTTTCAGAAAGGTCTCGTATTCCACCATCAGGTTGGAGTCCACTTCCTCGAACAGCAGGTCCCGTTCGCCCCGGAAACGCAAAAAACTGTTCAAGGCGGTCGTATATGTTTCGGCCGTGCGCCTTTTGCCTATCTTTTTCAGTTCCTGTATGAGTTGTCGTGCAAAGGAAAGGAAACCGCCACAGTCGGCCGGAGAGGAGAACACTTCCACCACCTTGTCGGCGGTATATCCCGTGTCGGAACGTTCGAGCCGTGCGATGACGCTCCGGAGCCGGGACAGGTCGTCTGCTATGGCGGTCTTCATGGAGAGCAGGTAATTCCTGCGTCCCTCTTCTGTGCCGGAAGCCACCACGACCTCGGAAATGCCGGCATCCCATTCCGAAGGAAAAAGCCTGTAGCCGGTATGCAATTGTCTTACCAGACGGTTGTGAATCACTTGATAGTAGAGCGAGCCTTCCTTCATCTCGACGGAAGAGGCCCGGAATTTAACTTTTACTGTTGCCATATTACTTAATTTTCAATGATTGATATTCTGTCATTAAAGAATATGGCAAACAGTCTGGCAAGGATGTAGTCCGGAAAAATATTACTATAATAATGTTTCTCAATCGTAAAATGAGAGAAAATCCACCTTGCTTAACATTTCTTTACTTCGATATGGCGGAGACATGAAAGAATGTCATTATTGCACGGAACGGAAGAGGTGCGCGCACTGCATGCCTCTACCTGTTATGGAATGGAAAGATATAGAAATGGTGCGCTTGATGAAACGGAAAGCCGGTCCCGCCAATCTTCATTTAATATCCGGACATGGCCGGATAAGTCATCGGTAATGCAGAATTGTTGCAATGTTTCCTGTTCGGCGCAGGCTGCCGGAAACAACCGTATAGCTGTACAGATGGCAGGATTTACCGGCACAATGGGTCTGGCGGATGTCAAATCTGTGGATTGGATGGTTTTCCAAACTACTGTTCTGGACCAGGCCCACTCGTGCCCGTTATAAATGGCCATATCAGGCAACGGGCTAAAATATTCCGGACCGGGATGTATCTGAAACCATCATTTGAGATACATCCCGGTCCGGAGTAAATGTCGCTTCAATCAACACACCCTATCCAACGCTTGCAGTCCACCATCATTTTTTGTCTATCTTTATATATTCCGAATACCTGATTTCCACATACGGGTTGTTGCTGGATATGGTCTGACGGATAGCTTTGACCCTCTTCCAGAACCACCATCCCTTGTATTCCACCCATACAGCCTGGTTAAGCGTCACGGGTATCTTTATGTCACCTTTGAGACGGTTCTCTTCAATCAGTCCGCTAAAATGTATATGCGGCGTGACCATCTCCACTTTCTGCCGCAGTAGCGGGACGGTATCACGGACAATGAGCGTGTCGCGGACGGCGGCGTCTATCGGTGCTTTCACCTCGACCTCATGCCGGGCCGCCGCTTCGAGATTCCTGATTTTCACGCCGAGCCGCCTGATGGTTTCGGCATCCTCGGCACGGAACTCCTCATACTCGTCTATGGTCAGCCGCAGTGCCTTGGCATCGAGGGCCATCGTCGCTGAATCGGTCCGCATCCGCTTCACATCGGAAAGCAGGGCTGTGCTGTTCATGCGGAAACGGTCGCGTTCTTCCGTGAGGCGTATTGTCCACCGGTGCTGCAACCAGAGGATGCCGCCGAGCAGCAGCACGGTTATCAGAAGTGTTTTGTCCAGCCTATTCATATGTCACGGATTTTTCGGGAATGAACCAGACAAACTCATCCATGTAGGCCTCTTCCAACAGAACCAGCCCGCCCTTGTTTTTCCTGTCTTCACCGGACAGGTCCTCCACGACCAGCCCTCTCCGGCCGGCCAGTCCGCCAAGCTTCATGCGGGAAAGTTCCGGAGAAGCGATGATTTTCACATAAGTATTCTTTGTCATAACCGGCAGTTTAAAAATCGGGTTATTTATGCAGGTTCTGGCATTTCAGCAGCTCCCGGATGTCGGCCCGGATCTCGTGCAGGTCATTCTGCACCGTGTTGAGCTGCATCATGGTCGCCTCGAACACGGACTTGTCCAGCTTCATGGCGTTGATGCGGTCATACTGGTTCTTGATTTCCACTTCCAAACCGATACATTTGGTCTCCAGTTCTGCAATCTGGGCCGTGTTGTTCACATGCTGTATGTACAGTGTCAGCGAGAACGAAAGTACCACGACGATAATCTTGAAGTACTTCACTACAAATTCCTTGAATTGTTCCATATCATTATTCCATTAAAAGTGAGAATGCCTCCCTGATGGCCCTTATCAGAACCTCAGCCGCCGCGCTGTCCCGGAATCCGTAGATGACCAGCGCGACCATTATCACCAGATATATCCACCAGGCAATTTCTTCCCTGGTGACTTTATGTTTCCTTTTCACCATCTGTCATAGGGTTTTGGGGTACGATCACATTGAAGATGACATTGCCGTCACTGCCCTCGATGCGCAGGCGGTTCTCCTCCTTGTGCCTGATGGGGAAGATATCCATCAGCGCCTTGGCGGCATTGACCGACACGGCCCTGAGCGGCGCAGGGGAAAGCGGCACTCCGAAACGGTCGGTATAGTCCGAAGTGGCCGTCTCGTCCATGACGGCCTTGAGGGTCTCGGCCACCTGCAGCTTCACGGCCATCGTCTCCATCTCGAACCGTTCCGAGGAGAGCAGCGCCTTGATATGCGCCAGCACATGCGGTTTGTTCATCAGGTAATTGGCCGAAGCGTACGGATTCTTCACCGTATCCTCACCGAATACCTCCACAAAGCATTTTTTCGGCCGTCCGGCATACTCCAGCCCGCCGTTCACATAGAGGTTGCAGAATTGCAGCTCCTGCTCCGTGAGCGGTTTCTCTTCCGGCCTATCCTGCGTGTTCGCTATCTTGTCTGACATCGTTTCTTCCTTCCTTTTCTGAAAGAGTAGCGGGTTTGTGTCCCGGAGGTTTTACAAAACCCGCCTTTTCGTTGCATAACAATTGTTCCATTAATGCGTCATAGAATACCTGGGCCAACGCATCGGCACACGCCTCCGCGTCCGCCAGCGAGTTGATGAGCCGCAGGTTGAACTTGATTTCCAGGTCGTAGCCCGATATGAACGCCATCAGTTCGTTCCCGTCATAGCCCAGCGCCCCGTAGGTCATCCGGTCCGCCGTGCGGAATGTGATGGTCTCGGGAATCCGTTCCCGGTCAATGCCTGGGGCTTCCTTATTCGTGTCCATACTCATATCTTGAAATATTTACGGGTTTTCTCTTTCTTCTGCATGGCGGTTGCCGTCCCTTCCGTCTGGCGCAGACGGGAGGTATAGACCCCCAGGATGTCGAGCGTGGCCGTCACGTCGGCAGCCGCATCGTGGGCATCGTCCAGTTCCACGCCCAACCTTGAGGCTACCAGTTCCAGTTTGTACGAGGTGACCTCCGGATCGGCGGCAAAAGCCAGCCGCCCCAAGGCAAGCGTGTCGATGTAGTGCGGCTGGAAGTTGCCGTAATAGTCCCTGCTCCCGGAAAAGGTCTTTTCAAACTCGGCGGCCAGTCCGGCATAGTTCACCAGCTGTTGCAGGAATCCGATGTCGAAGGCGATGTTCTGTCCGACCAGCACGGGCTTGCACTGGTTGCCCTTCGAGAGGGTGGCGCGTTTGGCGAAGGCGATGACTTCTCCGGCCACCTTCTTCATGTCCATACCCTGCGTGCGCAGCATCTCCATGGTAATGGCGGAATAGTCCAATGCCGCCTGTTCGTACTTCATCGGGACATATTCCTGTCCTTTCGCCTGCTCATGGCGGGTACGCAACACCTTGCGCCGGGGAAGTCCCGCGTCCTGTTTCCCGTAGGGGGCGATATACGCCTGGTAGCGGTCGAATACCTGCCATGTGTCGAAACGGACGGCCTGCAGGGCGATCTGCGTGCAGGCGCATTCACGGCAGTCCAGCCCTCCGGTCTCGAAATCCAGCCCGATGCCTACATATATTTTCTGTTCAGTCTGTGGTGCCATATCTTCTCAGGATTGGATGAATAACAATGAGTTCTTATAGGTCTGCAATGTATTGCAGCCGTTGTAGTCGCTGTAACGGATGACGGCCGTGAGGATGACCACCCGGTCCTTAAGCGACTGGATCTCGGTGCGGTGCTCCATGTAATAGTCGTTCCAGCACACGCACTCCGCCAGGCGGTTGTTCTGGGAGAGTGTCAGCCTGGCGAAACGCTTCCGGCTTCCCGTCTCCCTGTCCTTGTAGGTATGCTCGGCTACATCCACCACCGTGGCGCAGACAGCCGCACGCCTGCCGTCATTCTCGTCCCGTGCCACCTCGTCCAGGGTCAGGTAGGAGGCTTTTCCCTTGACCTGCCCGCTGGCTTCCGAATTGTCGAAGATGCGGCGGTAGTCGATGCTGCCGATACCCGACACGGCAATCTGCTGCTGCGACCAGAAGAAATGCCGCCCGCGCATGTCCTGCGGGAAGTCCTTTTCGGAAAGGGAGAATCCCAGTTCACGTGCGGCGCGTTCGAGCAGCGCGCAGCGTTCGGTAACCGCCCCGACTTTTTCGATGCGGTCGAAGCATCCGGCAAGGATCATGTGCTTGACATGCCGGGCGTTCACGGGGACTTTCACGGCCTCTTCCGCGTTGTCGGGATCGTCCCAGTAACTGTATTTCTTGAGCTTGTAACGGAATATGCGGTGGATGAAGTTCTCGATACCCGTATATGCCCCGCCCCGGTCGCGTTCCGTGACGATGTATTCCACTGTCCTGAGGCCGACCTGCTTGATTCGGGTAAGCGACCAGAAGATTTCATCGGTGGCATAGTCGGTGAAGAACTCCGTCCCGGAGCGGTTGATGTCCGGCGGCACGATCTTGGCCGGCGAGCAGCGTTCCATCTCCGCCATCAGCGAAGGAATCTCCTTGTCGTCCGCCCATTGCAATGCCACGGTATAGAACGCCGACGGGTAATTGGCCTTGAGCCATGCCCCGCAATAGGCTGTAAGGGCGTATGCCGCGGCATGGGAGCGGTTGAACGAATATTTCCCGGCCACCTCTATCTTGTGCCAGATTTCCTCCGCCTCATAGTCCGGGCATCCGTTCCCGACGGCTCCGGCAATGAAATCCGCCTTCAGCGTGGCCATCAGGTCGGCTTTCTTCTTTCCTATGGCCTTGCGCAGGAGGTCGGTCTTCCCGAGGTCGAATCCCCCGAGCGTATGGGCGACGGACATGAACTGCTCCTGGTAGACCATGATTCCGAAAGTGTTCTTCGTCGCTTCATAACAGCCGTAGTTATAGACCGGGGCCACCTCGCCACGCCTGAAACGGACATAATCATCGGTGGCGCCGATGTCGAGCGTGGCGGGGCGGTACAGGGCATTGACGGCGATCAGGTCCTCGATACACTCCGGCTGTACATCCTGGATAAACCGGGTAATGCCCGGTGAAGAGAACTGGAACACATTCTGCGTGTTACCGTCCGAGAGCAGCCGGTAGGTCTTCCCGTCTTCCAGCATATCCTGCGTGATACGCCCGATGGTGAGTTCCTGCCCGAAATTCCGGTTGACCAACGCGATGACGGCACTCAGTTTGGCAAGTTCCTTTGTCGCCAGCACATCCTCCTTCAACAATCCGATCTCATCGACCGAATAGCCGTCGAACTCCGATACCAGTGCCCCGTCCATCTTGCGGACCGGCAGGAAATCGAAGCATTCGGCGGGCCTGCCGTCCCGCGTGTCCGGTGTGACAACGATGGCCGAGGCGTGTATGGAGGCCGCTTTGGGCTGTCCGAGCAATCCTTGCACGTCCTCGATGACCAGCGGATAGGTCTGGATAAAGTCCCGAAGTTTTCTGTTGGAGGCAGCCTGTCTGAACAGTCCTGTCCAGTCCGTGCCGTCATCTATCATGGCGGTAATATAGTTCACGATGGAGTGAGGCACGCGGTGTACGCGTGCCACGTCCTTCAAGGCGGCTTTCAGTTTCATCGTGGTAAAGGTGCCGGCGGAAAAGACACGCTGGCGGCCGTCCGCGTTGTACCGTTCTTCCAGGTAATCCTTGATCTCCTGCCGCCGGTCGGAGGCATAGTCGACATCTATATCCGCCTTACGGGAGGGCGGAATGTCCGCCCTCCACAAGTCCTTTCCCCACGAACGAATCCATTACGGTGAATGCTTCATTCGCTTTTTTAATTGTTACGTTTGTCACTTTCATTTTTTATACTTTTTATAGTGGACGATATCGCATATCGTCTGTTTGCAAACCTTGAATTGTTCAGCCAGTTCATTTTGCATGACTCCCGACCGGTGTAACCGCCTGATATGATCCGCTTGTTCATTTGTCAGTTTGGCGTTCACACTGTTCTCTCCATAATCATCCCTGAGTTTATGCACCATAGAATGCATGACGTTTTCTTGCCTGGTACACATTTCCAGGTTGTCACTTCGATTATTGTGCTTATTGCCATCCTTATGATTAACCTCCTTTGCCGCATTCCAATCATCAAGAAAATGTTCTGCGACAAGTCTATGGATTAATTTTTTACATATTTTTCCGTCAGAGGCCAAAGAAACATTGTAATACGGGGATGTACCCCCGACCCACGGTTTGATGATTTGTCCGTTCCTCCAATATTGGGATGTGGCATTACGGACATATCTTCCGACACTTCTAATTCTACCGCAGGAGCTTACTTGATAAATTCCCTCGTAATGATGAATATCTTTCCAAATTTCTTCCTCGTCCATTATCGTATATATTTCTTGTATCGTATTATCGCGCTTACCGTCTGGCGGCTGACGCCGTACTGTTTTGCCAGGCTGTTCTGGGAAGCCTGGCCGGAAGAATATCTCACCCGTATCTCTTCCGCCTGCCCGTTGGTCAGTTTGGCATTCACGCTTTTTTCGCCGTAATCCCGTTTGAGGCCACCCGCTATGGCATGTTCCATATTCCGCTGGTGCGTACACATCTCCAGGTTATCCGCACGGTTGTTGTCGCGGTTCCCGTCGATATGGTTCACCTCCAGTCCCGGATTCCAGTCGGGCAGGAAATGCTGTGCTACCAGACGGTGCACGGAGAACTTCTTCCCGACACCGCCCTTGTAGAGCCGGACACAGTCATAGAGCGAAGTCGTCCCGCACCAATGGCACATAATGCGTTCGGGTTGTATCCAGGTAATGCCGTCATGCGAAACCTGCCGTTCCAGACTCTTGACACGCCCGAGGTTGCTGATCCTGTACTTTCCTTCATAGTTCTTGATATCCACCCAGATTTCCCGGGTGTCAGCCATGGGTTATACGGTTTAGTGCTGTCTGAAAAATTTCCCGGTCTATCTCCACGCCGACGAACCGGCGTCCCGTATTCCGGCAGGCCACGGCCGTGCTGCCGCTGCCCATCGCAAAGTCGAGGACGATGTCCCCTTCATCGGTGTAGGTGCGTATCAGGTATTCCAGCAGGGCGACAGGTTTCTGTGTCGCGTGCAGGCAGGAGCGTTGCTTGTCGGTCTTGAACTTCAGCACGCTGCGCGGATAGCGTTCCGTGGATATGTAATCCCGGAAATTGTCGTGCTTCCGGTATATCTCGCCGGCATCGCATTTCCGCTGGTGTTCGGCCATCACGACCTTGCGCCTGTGCCCGTCCGTCTTGATCGGATGATACTTCGGCAACCTGTCGTAGAAGACCAGAATGTCCTCGTGCGCCTTCATCGGCATACGCCCGGCATTCAGGAAGCCTGTCGCCTGCGTCTTCTCCCATACCCAGGCATACCGCAGCCTGCGGAGATTGGAACTGCCCAGCAGGCTCGTAAAAGGATGCTGGCAGAACAGCAGTACGGGAGTGTCGGGCCTGGATATGCCCTGTACGGCATTCCACATCCCGGGGATGTCTATCACGGCATCCCACCGGCAGTGTGTCGTACCGTATGGAGGGTCTGACAATACCATGTCGGCGGTGATGCCTTCTTCAGCCAGCAGGGGCAGCACATCGAGTGCATCGCCCCGGTAAAGGTCGCAACCGTCATAGGGACGGTGGTGTTCGTAGGTCGGATTCATGGGTTTCGAGTTCCTTTAGGTTCCACAAGCAATCTCGGCGGTCAAAAAGGATTTCGTCGCCACACATCAATTCATCTGCGTATATCGTCCGCTCTTCTCCGTTACGGATTACCCGCATCCGGGCATCCGTGCACAGACGGTAAGTCTTGCCTTCAGATTCCATCTCCACATAGCGTTCGCCCTTGCCGAGTGTGATGTCCGGGGCAAGCACCGTCAGTTCGTCTTTCCAGCTGAGCCCGCAGCGTTCCGGCACGAGGAAGCGCGAGAAGATAAGGTCGTATTTCAGCGGGTCGATGGAGGTTATGCCAAGCAAGTAGGAAACCAGCGAGCCCCCGGCGGAACCGCGACCTATACCAGTTGCGATGCCTCTCCGGTGCGCCTCCCGCACCATATCCCACTGCACCAGGAAATAGTCCACATTGTCGGTCGATTCAATGATATAGACTTCCTCGTCCAGCCGTTCCCGATAGCGTTCCCGCTCCGGTTCCGGCACTTTCCGGTCCAGCCCGTCGTCAAGCAGTCGGAGGAACATCGTACGGCGGTCACCATACCGTTCCCGCTCTTCCGGTCGCATACGGTATTCCGGCATGAACATTCGCCCGGTCTCGAATGAGGCGTCCGCACGTCCGGCAATCTCCACCGTGGGACGGCACATGCGCCTAAACAGGGAATCGAAGTCCCATTGCCCGGAGAACAGAGGACGGAGCGTGTCATACAATTCATCCGCTGTCTTGAAATACTGGTCATCGCTCTGTTCATGGGCGGCTCCCGTGGCAATCTTGTTCACCACGATTCTGTACCCTGCATCGTCCTTGTCCATGTAGTAGCAGTCCGGAATCAGGACTGGTTCTACTGTAAATGAATCCGTGTCGGCATCATAACAGTTGCCGAAATAATATTTCAGGGCTTCTAGTTGCTCCCTGTCGATGCGGTCCGCCTTGTATTCGTTGGCGTCGACCTGGTAATAGACCGCTTCGGCACCTTTCCGGATACGCTTCACCTGTTTGGGGTGTCCGGCCATCCAGTAGACGGAACGGATGGCGAAAACCACCACACAACCTGCGGCATACATCAGCAGCTGTTCATAGCGGAGGGTGTTGTCTTCCGAATCGACCATGACGGCCCGTTGGATGCGCAGCAGATTATGCAGCCCCTCGTTATCCAAGGCATAAATCTTCAGCCCGACACGTTCTTCTTCGTGCATCATTGTCAGCGAGTAGCCGAATATATGTTTCAGCCCGGTATTGGCGCACTCCTTCTGAAGGTTCAGCGTGGCGGCCATTGTATTGCGGTCGCAGATGCCGACAGCCGTATGCCCGAGCCATTTCGCCTTGCGGCACAAATCTTCCGGCGAGCAGCAGGCGTTCAGCAGCTCGTAGGAGGTATGGATGCCGAGGTTCACGAAAGGTACATCATGTACCGGAGGCTTGGGCCGGCCGATATATTTCAGCAGGTTGAAACGGAATTCTTCCCGCAGGTCATAGTAGTACCAGTTCCTGCCGAACGGGAAGGCCACATGGAAGATTCCTTCTTCCATCAGCACATCCGGACTTTCCATCAGGTTGAACACGAGCTTGTCCCCGTCGCCGCGGAAGATGGATTCCACTCCCGACAGGTCGGCCGTGAAAAGCCGCCCGAAGCCGGGAATATCCACCACTTCCGTATCGACCGGGATATAGGTTATCCGTTGTGCATCGAGCCATGAGAAAAGTTCCTGTATCATCTTTCCTGTACTTTTTTGAGTTTGTATTCAAGGACGGACAGCAGGCGGCAGGCGAAAATCCCGTAGATTTCCGCTTCCGTGAGTTCGTCCCAGTCTTTGGCGGCATCAGCAATGTCCGCGATGAAAACCTCGAAATAGGGTTTCAGCCGTTCAGCCGTCCGCTTTACCGACTCGACGGCATCACCATCGTAACCGATGACTACGGTTCTGACGCCTTTCGATTGCAGCTTGTAGATCTGTACATCGGATATTTTCTTTCCGAAAGTGGCCACGGCTGCGACATGGGAATTGTCATAGAGTTCGAGTCTGCGGGTCAGGGCGATGACATCGAAAATACCTTCCGCGAGGATGACCGTATCGGTTTCATCCATACGGACGGCATCGTAGTTATAAAGGAGTCTGGAAAAGTCGTTTTCCGTGGAGTTCCGGTAACGCAGGATCTTGTACCCGCCGCTATGTCTGGTCTTGCGGTTGTGGGCGTCTATATCCTCTTTCGGCCAGGTATGGCGGGAGACATAGCCGACAACCGTACAGTCATCGATGACCGGAAAGACGACATAGTCCGCGTAGCGCGGATTGAGCCTGCCGGTTATCCCGACCGGGAAATACTCGTAATCGTCGAAACAGAAGCCGCGCCGCTGCAAATACGGATGCCGGAAAGTGCGCTTGTAAAAGTCCGGCAATTCGACCGGCACCAGTTCGTCGTCTATTTCTTCCGCCTCGTCCTTCTCCAGCAGGTGCAGGTTCAACGGTGCGGCAATGTCAGCTGTCTGCAAAACCATCAGGTCCATGCGACCGATAGCCGCCAGAAGTTGCTCCAATGTACGGGTGGATGCCCCGCAGGAGAAGCAGTGGGCCATGAAAGGCCGGCGGTGGGCAGTCGCCTTGCCGATGTAGATACCGAACTTACCGCCCGACTTTCCGCAGAACGGGCAGCGCGGAACGATAAGGTTCTTACCGCTCCCGTCCCGTTTGGCACCCGTCTCGCGGGTTATCTCCGAAACCAGATATTGATATTCCTGTACCGACAGTTCCATATTAAGGTATAGTCGTGACCGCTACAGGTTGGTTTGAAATGTTTGGAAAAAGAATCCGGATTAGCCCAATAAAAATAGACCGGCAGAATCATGGAAGGTCTTTCCACCCAAAGGAAAAGAGAAATTGTCTTCCCGGCTGGACAAAAAATGACTGCTTTTGTCTAATCGATAAAACAATATATAAATAAGGAGATTGATAATCAGCATTGGCTGATTATCAGGTGTAGAGATGTACTTTTCTAAAATGATCACTCTCTACATAAAAAAAGCGTATTTTTTGTGCAGTACAATAAACATACTGAATGAAAAGTATCGTTTTCCAATTACTACAAATAACGGATTTGTATTTGCGAGGTCATTCGAACTTTCCTCGAACAAAGGTCGTATGATATCTCGAACGCCAAGACCCGTGAGCGGAAACTGAAAGCCTTGGAGGCGGCAGAGGAATTGAAATGTGAAAACCTGCTGTTGATAACATGGGGAACGGACGATATGGCGGAATACAAAGGGCATACAATAAAAATCGTATCTGTCCGGAATTGGTTTTACGCATGTAAGCTGCCATATATTCTCAACATTCCAGTCGTTACAAGTCAAAAAGCCACCGACACGCCGCATCCGGATCGATGGCTTTTTATTCCCTGTTCAGATTCAGTGTCCTCTGCCCGTCATAGAACACCTCATTGTCGTAGTCGGTGGCAATCCTGATAGTGTCTCCTTTCTTGAAGAACCGGCTTTTGGCCACGTGCAGGCGCATAACGTTCTCCTTTCTTTCAGCCGATGACTGGTTGAGCGAAACAAGGTGCGTGCACGGGCGGGCCAGACCTTTGGCCTCCGAACAGTTGTACTCGGTCAGCACGTTCCGCTCGTCATTCAGCCACTCCCGGTCTTCGATGGTAGACTGGTAAGTCACCACCATCCATACCTTTTCGTCCGCCGCCAGGTCCTTCAGGTCATTAGCCACCGCGATACGCTTCGCCCGTTCATGGTCGGCTCCCCATGAACGGCGGTTGGCATCCGTCAGCAAGTCCATCGAATCCACAATCACGATGTCCGGATTATATCCTTTGAGCTTCCTGTATTCCGAAATGCCGTTCTTGATGTCGAGTGTCGAGACCTGGGCATTGAAACGCGGGTAACTGCGCACCGTGATGCTTCCGGCATACGAGGCGACCAGTTTTTCCAGATGTCTCATCTCCGTATCCGAAATCTTTCCCCGCTCGTAATAGTAGGCGTTCCTGGAAATCAGTCCGCCGGAATAGGCGTTCAACGCCTCTTCTTCCGAACCTTCCAGCTGGAAATGCAGCACATGCAGCCCGTCATCGATGTCCGCCCTGACACCGATCCATTTGGCGATGTGCGACTTTCCCACGCCTGTGCTGGCCAGGAAACAGGTCAGCTGACCTCGCAGGTTACGTCCGGCATTGAGCGCATCCAGATACGGGATGTAGAAGCGGGACACACGAGGGGCGGCCGAGCGTTCCTCTTCCTCCTCGCGCCGGCGGTTCCTCTCGAAACGCTCCTTGAAAGTCGCGGCCACATCGACGAACGAGGAACTCTTCAGCGTGAACCCTGCCAGCCACTCGGCATATTCCCGAAGAGTCTTCTCCGCCTTGTCCTGTTTGTTCTCGTTATACAGTTTTCCGACCTCCGCATAGACCGACTGCAACCGGACCCCCTTGATGTAGGACTCCAGCATGTCGGTCATCACCTCGGCACTCTGTCCCTCGTCATACTCCCGGAAAGTGTCTATCAGCTCGATGGCGTCGTAATCCTCATGGAAGGTCTGTGCCAGCACGGCATACGACGGCGGTGTCTTGTATGTCTTGAAGTGTACGGCTATCGCCTCCTGTACCTGCTGGAACGAACGGTCCGGCAGGTATTCCTTACGCATATGCCGGGCTAGGACAGCACACAACGGTTCCTGTCTGAGCGCCGTGGCATAGAGTTCATACAGGAACTCGGCACTGAGCGGATTGACGGCACTCATGGCTTCGCCTCCTTTTTCCGCCACGCCTCACAGCGGATACGGTACAGTTCCGGATAGCGCGCCTGTGTCCTTCTGCGGCATGGCTCCGCTTTCGCACATTTTGAGCATGACGGGGAGAAAGGCGTCCACATCAGCGTGGAGAGCGCACAGACGAGATATCCCGCTTCGGTGGAGAGCAGTCGCCGCTTGGTCGTCTCCTCGTATTCCGGATAAATAAAACGCCCGAACGGATGGCTGCGGCGGTCTTCCACTGCCCGCGCCAAATCATGCCGTGACAGCCCGAAACTCTTCAGCCACCGGTCCTCCCGGTAGCGGCGTTCCTTTCCCGAGCGGAGATAGCGGCCGATGGCTTTCTTTCCGAATGAATGGGAGACGTTCCATTTCCTGCGATACGCGGTATCATATCCGGAAATGGCATATGTCTGGCAGATACAGAAGTCGGACAGGCGTTCCGCACTGACGGAGACGACCTCCCGGCACAAGCCGTCGAAACACATCCCGAGTTGCCTGTCCGACTTGCCGCCGGTAGGGAACACAAAATCCGCCCACACCGTGGTGCGGACCAGCCGTGTAAAGAGCCTCCGGCATCCGTCAATCCATTCTTTTCTCTCCATCGCGTGTCAATAGTTTGCGCAGCTGCGTCTTGGCTAGGAAGATGCGGCTTTTTACCGTTTCTACGTTCCTGGTCTGCAAAGTACCGTTGTTATAGGTGATTTCCATGATTTCCCCGAGTTTGTAACCAGCCTGCTGCAAGAGCAGGGCTTCCCGGTAAATCGGTTTGAGCCGGTCCAGTGCCCAGAGGATGTCATCGTTATAGAACTCGCGGTAGTTGTCCATCCCCATGCTGTTTCCCGACGGTTCGTCCTCATCCGACAGCGAAGAGGATATTTCCGAAATGTCGATATTGTCGTCCGGGGGCATGCGGTTCCTGTTGCGGTTGTTCAGGTCCGCCACAAGCCGTTTGGTCACGGCATAGATCCAGGTCTTTACCGGACGGGCCGGGTCATAACTGTCCATATACTTGAAGAAGTTGGCCAACGCCTCGAGGTAGTTGTCCTCGATGTCCTCCTGGTTATAGGTATATTTGATACAAATGCTGTATATCAGATTCTTGTGCGGCATCACATATTTTCTGAGAAGTTCCGCCCTCTGTCTCGCGGATTCGTCTTCAGGCTGGAGAACCGCAATAAACACATCTTTCTTTTCCACGTTTCCACTGACTGAAAAGGTTGATAATGAATCTCATGTCCTAATCTGTCAGCTACCGTGAGCGTCAATTGAAAAAACGGGCGGCAGCATTACCGCCGCCCGGAAAAAATCCAAACCGTTGTCGGCTTGTCACAGCCTGTGCCTGCGGATGTAATAGTAGAAGAGGTGGCAGGCATCCGCCGCATTGTCATCCACCGGGACAATACCGTATCTGTCCTTGCAGGCCGCGACCATCTGCGTCTTGGTGGCGTGTCCGTCTCCCGTCGCCCATTTCTTGAGGACAGCCGGGTTGACGAACTCCGGTTCCGGGATATCCAGTTCATCGCACACTTCGAGCAGGATACCCCTGAGTTCCGAGAGCCGCCGCATGTCGTAGAAATGGCGGTTCACGCTCACATCCTCGGCCACGACGCGGCGGATGCCGTAACGACGGAGCAGCGAGAGCAGCGTAGTCCTGAAAGCGCCGTGCATCTTGTTGCCGTTGCGCCGTTTGCTTTCGGTGAAGTTCCATGTCCCGGCCTCATGCAGGGAGAAGTATCCGGTATGCGTGGCGATGTCCAGCGCCAGTACCTGCTCCCGGGTCAGTACGCTATTCTCCGAGTCTCGATTCGCCATTCTCTTTCACGATTACCAGTTTATGCGGATAGCCTTCAGCCACATTCCCGTGCGAGACTACCAGCACGGTACCGCCGAGCGAGTTCAGCGCCTCGAACATGGAGGCCAGCCCCGCTTCATCGACCGCCTCGAGTATCTCGTCCAGCACGAGCAGATCCAGTCCCTTGTCCCCGTCGCAGTTGCTGTTCACGAGTTTCTGCATGGCAAGGATGGTCGCCAAATTCACACGGGCGGCTTCGCCTGCCGAAAACTTGCCGAACGAGCCGCAGTCCATGCCGTCGCGCAGCAGTGAGATGGAGATTTTCTCCCTTACCTTACCACTCTTGAGGACGGTATACCCGTCGAAGCGGATACGGATGTCGCTGCCGATGTCTTGCAGGAACTCGTTGGTGATACGGCTGAGCGCCTCGATTTTCGTGTTGGCCAGATAGGTCTTGAACTGCACGAACCGTTCCCGCTGTATCTCCAGGGCACGGACCCGGGCATCGACGGCCGTCTTGCGCCCTGCCGCCTCGTTGGACTTCCCGCGCGTTTCACGGAGAGTGTCCTTGAGCGATTGTATGAGGTCGGGTGAAGCCGCCTCATCCAGCTCCCGGATCGTGGCCTGCAAAGTGTCGATGGCGCAGGCCGCAGCCTGTATATCTTCCTTGCCTACCCGTATGCCGCGGTTCAGTGCGGCATTGCGCTCGTCTATGAATCCGAACACCTCGTCGAATACCTTGCGGCGGACACCTTCGATTTCACTTTGCAGGGCGGTAATTTCGGAAGCGATGCGTTTATGCCCGCTTTCCACCTCTTCCACGTGGCGGGTGGCATTCCTGATGGCCCGTTCGTGCCCGGCCAGCTGCTCCTCCCATCCGGTGCGTCTGCCTTCCAATATCCGGCGCTCATGGTTCAGCCGGTTCTGCTGCAACTCCACGGCATCCGTCTCCTCCTGCTTCTCATCGATACGGCCGTTGATTTCCGTGAGCTGCCGTTGACGGAGCTTCAGTTCCTTCATGCCGGCCTCGATGTCGAACTGTGGTTCTGCCACCAGAAACTCATGCCCGCAGAAAGGACAGGTGATGGAGCCGGCCAGTTTGTTCGAGAGGCCGTCAATACCGGCAGAAACGATACGCCGTTTATGACGCAGTTCCTCGATGCTGCCGGACAGGTCGCGCAGACGGATGTCGATTTCCCGCAGTCTCTCCGCAGTCGTATCGGACTGATCCCTGTATGCCTCACAGAATGCGGCATACTCCTTCTTGAACTGTTCCCAGCCGTCAGTCCTGTTTTTCAGTTCCTGTTCCGCCTGCTTCAAGACGGCATCGCAATCCTTCAGCCGCTCTGTGGCGGTCTGTAACCGTCCTTTCTTTTCGGCAATGACCTTGTCCCAGTCCGTCTGCCGGGCATCGGGAAAGAGGGACATCATTTCCGCTATCTTTTCCAGACATGCTTCCAATGCGGTATCTCCGGCTTCCAGTTCCTGCAAAGCCTCGTCCGCCCGCTGCACTCCGGCAAGCTGTTCCTCAAGCCTGTCCACGTTCTCGTGCCCGGTACGGATCTGCTCCCTCTTGGCCGCTATGGCCGTTTCCAGTCCCATGATACGTTCCACACGGGTACGCCCCCGCTCGGCTCCGGCTTCCTCCTCCTTGCGTATCTGCTCCTGTAACATCCCGATACGCCCGTCCAACCCGGCCAGTTCCAGTTCCACCTGCCGTTTCTTTTCAGAGAGCGGCACGATGTCTTCCTCCACTTTGGCGATGGCTTCATCCACCAGGATACCGTTGGAAAAGCGGTTGATGACCTCTTTCTTCTCCTTGTCCGATGACGAGAGGAAATCCTCATACCGGTATTTGGAAAGGATGAAATTGTTGAGCAGCTCGTCGCGTGTGATACCCAGTTTGTCAAGAATATACCGGTTATAGGCATCCACCGAAGGCTGTACCGCTTCATCGGTTACCACCTGCTTGCCGCCACGGTAAAGCGTACAGCTGACAGAGGAAGCCCCCTTGCGCGGGATACGGCGGTTGACGAGCAGTTCCTCGGCGGCGGAATCGTTGATGAAACGCAAAGCGATACGGCATTCTTCCGCTGCATCGTTGATAATCTCCTCCGAGCGTATCTTTCTAAGCGGGCTGCCCGTGATACCCACGGCAATGCATTCCAACAGGGCAGACTTGCCGGCCCCGTTCGACTGCTGGGACTCATTGTCCCGGTTATCGCCGAAAATCAATGTCGTCACGCCTTGCCGCAGCATGTAGGACAGCGAACGGAAGGCGCAGAGATTTTCGGCTTCTATCGTCTTTAATTTCCACATGATCTGTTTTCTATTCTAGATAAATACTCCAATCCCATCGACACATCCTCGATCTGTTTCTCCCGGCAGAAGTCCTCGTAGGTTTCCCGGATGCGGCGGCTGTCGAATTTCTCGAAGAGCGAAGAGGATACCGCCTCCGGCAGCTGCTCGTCATCGGCAACCAGTTCTACCTTCGCCGCTCCGGCTTCCAGCAAGGCGGCTTTGTCCACCGATTTCATCGCGGCGGCAGGTGCATGGACACGCACCTTGACCTTGTAGCGACCATCGGCCTCCATTTCACGCAGCTCGTCCATCAGGTGCAACCCGGCACGTTCCGCCGGCATATCCATGACACGGTACCGCATGTTCACGCGGTTCTTGACAAACTCGTACGTGCCGTCCGTATACAGCACCGTGTATCCTTTCTCCTCGTCCTCCCCGAAGTTATGCTGGCGCGAGGAACCGATATATTCGATTCCCGTCCCCGGAATGACGGTACGGTTGTGGTAATGGCCGACAAAGACCTTGTCGAAAGGAGAGAATATCCTGGCAGGCAGTTCCTTTTCCGAAGGCTGTGCCAATGCCCCGTTGATACCCTCATGGATGTAGAGGAAGTGCTCCGGTTCTCCGGAAAGCGCTTCCGCAGCCAATCGTCCGAGCCTTTCGGCAAAAGAGCCGTCTTCCGGAAAATAGCTCATTACATGGAGCGCGAACTTCCATTCCGGGCGGCACAGGGTCAGGTACTCATCCACGACAGTCACATTCGGATGCCGGTCGAAGACATGACAATATCCGCGCAGGGATTCCTGGTTCACCTTGTCGTGGTTCCCTTCCGCCAGCGTGACATGAATGTCATGGTCCGCGGCGGATACAAGCATATCCCTGACGGCCAGCAGGACATCGAGTGTCTGGGCGGCACGGGAAAAGAACAGGTCTCCTCCGACAACCACTTCCCGGATATCCCGTTCCCTGCAAATTCCCATGGCCTCCTGCCAGTTGGCCTGGAATGCAGGGATGTTGTCTTTCGAGATGTGGATGTCATTCAATAACAAAAGGCAGGGTTTGTTCTCTTTCATACTAAGTGATTGTGATTAGGACGGGAGGCCCGGATGCCTCCCGTCGGATTAGAATTCAAGAACTTGTGAAAGGCTTATCTGCGGTGGCGGGGACGCCCGGCACGCTCTTCCGTTTCCTCCGGCTGCTCTTCTTCCTCCCCGGGGACATCCTCCGGTTCGTCACTGGGCTTCGGACCCTCCATCTCGCTTTCGATCAGGTCGAGTAGTTCCCGGTTGCTCGTGGAGCGTGTGACACGCACGGAGAGCCCTTCCTGCTCGATGTAGCCGCGGATCATCGCACGCAGCTCCTGGCCTTCCTCGGTCTTCTCACCGAGTTCCTGCCGCTGAAGCTCGTCATAACGTTCGAAAAGGTCGTCCAGCGAGATGCCTCCGCCTTCACGCCCGTTTTCTCTGTTATCTTTCGTACGGCGGTCGAACGAGAACGCGGATATATCCTCCTTGGGCAGTTCACCGTCCAGCGTGTCGATGACCGTCTTCATTTCATCCGTCTCCATGAGCGACATGCCGTAGATACCGTCGCACTGTTTGAGGAACTCGACGGTGGCTCCCAGATGATAACGGGTGTAGCGGTAGATGATTTCCGGGATACGCGGCGCACCCATCAGGGCGGTCAGCTCCTCCTTGGTCAACGGTACCGGTTCCGATTCGTTGTCAATGGAAATGACATACTCGGTCTTGGCTCCGTTCTTGCGCTTTTCAATCTCCACCGGATAGGCGTCATACACCGAGGAAATCGGGCACGGGTAAGACGGATTCTTGGCCAGTTTCTTGCTCCACAGCTTGAACTTCCTCTCATCCAGATCCTTGAACTGGGCATGGGAAAGGGTCATCATCTGCACGCCTTTGGCTCGTTCACCCAGGTCGAATACATAGAGACAGTGGCCGTAACTGTATTTCAGACCGCCTCCGAACGAGCCCCCGGCAATCTTTTCCGCCAGTTTGTCGTCCCCGTCCTCTTTTGCGGCTTCGACGGCCATGCGGCGGTAAGTCTCGATGGGATCAACGCTATATCCGGCATCGGTAGCGCGGGTGACAGTGACATACATCTTTTGGGGCTTGTTCCCCGTAGCGGGTTTCTCCAGCTCCAGAAGCAGCTGGTGGACGGGATACTCATAGCCCGGACGTGTCGGCGAGCCGTCCGGATTGGGAGCGATGGGCAGGATACGGAGACGGTAAGTCCCGAACTTGTCCATGCGGAAGAACTCCGTACGGGCGAACGCCCTGTTCTCCTCCTGGGCACGCAACTGTGCCTCCTGATAAGATTCCTGAACGCCGAGGAACATTTCCTCGACAGACATGCCTTCCATGCCGTTGTTCTTTTCTTCTTCTTGCATAAACGCTTTGTTTTATGGATTTAAAAATGCCCGAAGAATGCGACACGGTATACCCGCATCGCAAAGAAACTGGTAACAGGACGGACGGGTTCGGTTGCACCGTCCGCGTTCAACTGATAAAATTGGGAGAGGATGTCTCGCTGACCGTATCCCGAAAGAGGATACTCATTTGACAATATGGAAAGGTCTTGCAGCGACCGTGGAATACAAAATTAGGCAAATTACCCGGAACAGCCATACATGTACATGAATGTTTCTCACCGGCATTGTCCTTCAGCGCATTACCGTTTCATTTTAAGAATGCTTTTAATCTCTCCGAGCAGTCTGTCGCCGCCCGGCGCGTTCCGCGCTTCGGCAAGCAGCCTCCTGCGGTTCCGGCGGATATACTCTTCTCTCTTGCGGCGGCATATGCCTTCATAGTAGGCTTTGCGCTCCGGCGTGAGCCGTTTCCCGCGCCGGCAATAGACCCCGTCCCGGCGGTACTCGTCCAGGTAGCGGCGGAACTTCGCCTTGCCGCAGGAAGGGTCTTTCGATGCCTCCGCCACCGACCGTATGACCTGCCAGTCCGGCTCGAAGGGCTGCTGCGTGGCGCATAACCTGCGGAGCAGATGATAGACTACCGGCATCTCATACCGGAGCATGAAGCCTATCCGTGTCTCGTCGAAAGGAAAGCGCTTAAGCGTCCCCTGCGGTCTTCCGTCTTCTCGCTTTCGGGGCTTCTGCTGCCGGGGAGACGGTTTCTTCTGCGGCTGCCGCCTGATTTTCTTCTGTTTCATGATGTTGCGGTTGAATGGTTTGCTGTACGGTTTCACGGACGGGAACGTTCCTGCGCTCCGCAATCCTCCGGCGGCTTTCAATATCGCCGTTTACATTGAGTTTATGTTTCATGACTATACAAAATAGGTGAAGTTGAGTTCTACATTGACATTGTACATACCGCGCTCGTAAAGCTGTATCCTGCGCGAACCGCCGTAGATGGTGAACGAGGAGCCCCGGTTGTACTTGTGGTCATCGTTCCAGTCAGCGGCGCTGCAGCGCACGCTGTATCTCGGGGGCTGTATCTTGTTCGGGATGACGGCAACGATGCCGCCCCAGTTGCTGCCGTCCCTGCGTGCGGTATTGATATACCCCTGTATGGACACGATATTCCCGATCTGGCGGATAAACAGCCCCTGGGTATCTGTTCCCGAGCCGCTGTTCTCCATGTGCATCCATCCCGTATCCGCCAGCAGGGGCTGGTATTCTTCCGCATAGGCGGCTCCGATAGCGCGGCAGGCCTGCCGTTTCGCCTCCGCTGTCGGCAAGGACAGGTCGGAAAGTTTGCCGTCCTTGCGCAGGTAGTCCTTGACGATTTCGTCTTTGGACAGCACGTCCAACTTGTTCCGCAGGAGCTGCCGGGCTTCCATGGGGGATTTTCCTTGCCCGGTCAAAAAGTCGATGTAATCCTGGAACAGGTTTTCAAGCGCGGCGAAGCGGGCGTCCGCCCCGGCCTTGGTATACAGGTTCAGGTTGGTGGCGATGGTATCCTTTTCGGAAGCGTTGTAGCCGCCCATCAGCCGCTCCGCCTTTTTCTTGAGTTCCCTGACAACCTGCGAGGTCATCACGTATCCCTCGACCTGCGCGTGCGAAATGCCGCCTTCATCTATGTAGGCGAACGAACCGGTCTTGATTTCCAGCAGTTTGTCCCTGAGTTCGGGTGTGAAGACAATGCCCTCGTAAGCGGAGTCAGTCCCGAGCTTGCCGTCCATCATCCGGTCTATCTCGGCCGTGGAATAGACTTCGAGGTTCTTGCGTGCCTTGCCCTTGTCCGGAAGGTCGGACAGGTTCGAGGTCTTGGCCAGTTTCAGCTCCCCGGTACCTTTCTTTTCGGCATCGAGGGTATCCCTGACGGCCGCCTGCCGCTTTGCTTTCAGTTCGGCGGCTTCCTCTGCCGTCAGCCCGCTGATCTCGTCCGCCGTCAGGCGCACCAGCTCCTTCAATCCTTCGGAGATTTCCAGAAATACCTCCCCGGCTTCCGCTTTGGAATAGACATCGATATTCTTCCGGGCGGCAGCCTTGTCCATGACATCGGAAAGGTTCCCGTCGGCGGAGAGTTTCATTTTCAAAGCCGCCGCGACGGTTCCCGATGTGACATAACCTTCGCCGCCCTCCGTCAGTTCTCCGGTAGTGATAGCCGCCAGTTTCTTCCTGTATTCGGTCGTGAAGTCTTCGGTAGAGAGCTGTTTGCCTTCTACCACATCCACTTTCTTTCCCATCGCCTCCGTAAAGGCCCTGACGGTCACATAGGTGTCGGACACGGATTTTCCGTTGATTTTAAGCGTACCGAGCACATCCACCGCTCCCAAAGGGGCAAGCACGATGTCGCCCAGAGCGTTCCTCAGCGCAAAACGGAAACTGTCAGCGGTGTCGAAGCCGACGGTGGCGAGCAGCGCGGCGGCACTGTCGCGCCAGGTAATCAGGTTTGTCAGCCTGGCATTGTCTTTCGTATAGGCGGTATTCTGAATATCGATACCCCGTCCGGTGCTTTGCAGGGAGAGCAGTCCGCCGACCTGCAGGGTGGCGGTACGCCCGATGACTTTCAAAACAGGTGTGGTGCAGGCTTTTCCGTCATGCACGGCAAAGTCACGGTATTTTGTTCCGCCGCCCTCCGTGCCGTGGTAATTGATACGGATACAACCCTCATCCGTCACATCCGAGGTGTTATAGATGTCGTATCCCTTGATGCGGACAGCCCCGATCCGGGCGTTTTCATTCAGCGAAGTACCGCAGGATATGCCGTCTTCCGTAACCCTGGCCAGTTCCTTGCCTTGTTTCATGAAACTGAACGTGCCGTCCGTCCGGATGACAATCTCGTTGACAAGCAGACCGTGCAGGTAGGCACCGATGGCGGCATGGCCGTCCGCCTTGACGATGCCTTTGAGCATGTAGCCGTTCCCGCCGCTGACGGAGACGGCGGTCTTGGAGCTGATTTCTTTCTGCCCGGTGAACGTTCCGGCCAGCACCAGATCCTTCTTGACGGTCTGCCGGGCAAAAGGTGTATCGAGCAGGACAGCATAGCGGCCGAAGAACTTGTCGATGAACCGGGGTGCATAGCTCTCCGTCACCTCGATGGCCGCCGGCAGTTTGTCAGTAACCGGATCGACCGTATCCGGGACAGCCTTGGCTCCGGCACAGAGATAACAGGTACGCCCGCGCTTGTTGACCTCATTGGCGTAGACCACCGATTCATGCCGGTTGATTTCGTATATATAATAGGGATAGACAGCATCGGCGCAGCCGTCGAAACGGCGTACCTTTCCGCCGAGCCAGACATAACCCGGGGAGACGCGGGGACCCTCGATCTCGCATCCGGAGATGATGAAGTCCGAGCAGCCGTCAAAAACGGCACTCATGCTGAGAGCCAGTTCCTGCAAGTTCAGGATATCGTCCGAGTAGGTATACCGTCCGCCGGTTTCCGCAATATATTCTTTCATTGTCCTGTATTCTTATTGGGGGTGTATTCGTCTTCGTCGATCTTGATCAGGTAGGTCTTGCCTGCTGTCTTATAGGTGTTCACCACATAGGAAAGCATATAGACCAGTTCCCGCGGAGGTATGGTGACGGGCGGGACGCAGACCATGAAGCTGACCTTGTTGATCAGCTTCTCTTCCGCCAGCAGGTAGAACGGACGGGGGCGTTCCGCCTCATTGTCCGTTGTAACCTGTTCCCCGTTGTACCATACGGTGAAAGGACGCTGGTATTCCGCCCCTTCGTGGTACAGGTCCACACCGACACTCGTGCTGTCCTTGATGAAGATGCGGTCCTTGCCGTCCTTGATGTATTTACCGAACCGGTAGTTCAGGAACCACTCGAAATAGATGACCTGTGAGGTCATGCGCACCTCGATATGCCGTTCCCGTGCAAACGTACGGAACCGTTCGTTCAGGCTTTGCAAGGGATAGAGGCAGCTCTGCACGAAGAGGATGAACCGCCGTCCCGACAGGTAGTGCGGCACGAGCCGGTTCACCGAACGGTCTATGGGCAGCTTATATCTCATGGTTTTCGACTTTGAGCGTGATGGCTTCCCGGAAGGTCGGCAGTTCCGACTCCTCGTCCTTGCGCGAGGACTCTTTCAGGTAGCCCGAGGCGGTGTATGTCATGCGGCCGACACGTTGCAGGGGCTGGATTTGCCCGTCCGTATCGTGGCAAGCAATAAACACGCCCTGCTCGGGGATTGCCGTCTCGTCGATATAGACGTCTGTAACGTGTTCGGCACGGCGTATGGCATCCGTCAGGCGGGAGACATAGACCGCAGCGTCGAAGTCGATGCCCATAATGTAGTCCCGGATACGGGTCTCGATGCTGTCGTACATCTCCGCCTCGGGAACGGCACCATCGTAGAAGACCGTAAGACGCGGCACCAGCACGTCGCCTTTGGTCGAGATGACCTCGATGCGTGTGCCGGCGAATTTCAGCTTGCCGATATAGGCATTGATGGGCACCAGCTCCTCGGCGGGAATAGCTTCCAGATGTCCTTTCGTGCCGGTAGCGATTTTCAGTACCAGCTTGCTGTCGAGGTTGCTGTCGTCCGTGCTCTCCACATAGGAGACCTGCGTAATGATGCGTTTGGTCTCATCGACCTGGGCATACCCGAAAGCCAGTCCGTCCTCGCGGACGGTCAGCTCGTCGCCCTGCTGGTATTGCAGCAGCGCATTGGCGTAGTAGTCCGGCGTGCCGTTGATCCGGTTGTTGATGGCTTCCGAGATATCCACCGCGAAGACATCAAGCAGCGTCTCGAAACTGTAGATGACAGCGGCTACGGTCCATAGGATACCGTTCATGACAGACAGCTTCGAGTCGCTGGCGAACTCCGTCAGTTCCAGCCGCCGGTTGCGTTCCTGCACGGCTTCATTGTATATCTCCTTAATCGTCCGGCTCATTCCACTGTATAGGTTATATCGTCGATAATGAATTTCCACGCGCCACCCTCATTCCAGGCCTCCTCGTGCAGGATGACCCATACGGCTTCCATGCCCGAGGCGATACGGTAGCGCCCCGTTTCGGTATCCCGGTCCGGCTCCCGATAGGTTCCCGTCGGGGCTGTAGGTAAAATGACCGTGCAATTCCGTCGGTCGCCGTAATGTTCCACAAGGGTTGTCAGGTAATGATCTATGACTGTCGGTTTCAGTCGGGCGGCGGAGAGGTCGAGTGTCATCAGTTCCCGGCATTCGGCAAGCGGTGCAAGATCGGCCAACGCGCAATTCGACAGGTTCAGGCTGTAGGTTCCGGAAAGCAGCCGCAGGCTCTCCAAGGAGAGTGTGGCGTGCGTGAGCGTCAGCTCCTCCACCGGCAGTGTCTGCACCAGTACCAACGACCGCGGTTTGAGCCCGCTCCAGTCGATACTCCGGAAGCAGGCATCGGTAAACCAACGGATACGACGCCTGTCCCTGACTTTGTTGTCGAAGGTATGGGTGAGCAGCTGCGGCGTGTCCGCGAGGAGGACGGTCTCGGTGTCGCTGTTGTCGCCCCAGTCGATTTCCAGCTGTCCCGCACCGGAAACGGCACACTGCACGGTGATGATCCCGGCAGCGAGCGTGAGGACGACAGCAAGCGGCAAGGTGAACGTTTTGGGATAGACATGCCGTTCACCGTTAGCGGGGACGATGCCGTGCAACCCGTTATAGGCGACTACATCGGCGCGGATAACGAAATCGTCCGTGTAGACAAGTTCCCGGCCGGCAGTCAATGTCGTGGCGAAGGAGAGATCGGGGTTGTTGATGAGCAAATCCACGACTCCCTCGATGCTGCCGTACAGGTACAGGGCCACATCGTAGATATTCTGTCCGGCTACGACCCTGTACTTACCCATCGTTCTCCTCCTTTTCCTCGGTTTCTAAAAGCAGCTCTCCCGTGGCAGAATCCATATAGGCATTCTTGATGACGACCTTGTCCGACAGGAATTCCGACTGCAGTTTGGCGGCAAGACCGTTGTTTTCCAGACTCGAATGCAGGTAGTCGACGAGGCCGACACCTGTCGTAGAATGTTGGTAGAGATTTCCGGCTGAAGCTTTCAGCAGAAACGTCTCGTTCTGGGCTTTGGCGGCTCCTATTTCGAAGTCGGTCTCTGAGCCGCTGTACACGGCAAGGTAACCGTCCCGTGACAGCAGGTTGTAGACTCCCTTCTCATTGAGGGAGAAAAATGCGGCCAGGGCGATATCGGCCGTGCCGGCTTCCGTCTCCGCCACGACGGGAAACCAATGTTTGCCCGTCGCAGGATTTCTCAGGTACTCCGTGCCGCCCGAACCGCTTTCCATAACCAGACGGACCGTCAGGCGGCGCATGTCGGGCGTATAGGGAATCCTGACATGGAACCCTTTGCCGTCGTTATACGTGTACACGAAGCCGACGGGGACGGTAATCTCTCCGTAGCGGAAGGTGTCGTTGTCCGCACCCGCGACGGCATCGAGCAGGCGGAAGTCGTAGAAACTCTTGCCGGCGATATTGCCGGAAGTCTCCACCTCACCGTATTCGGCGTCCATTGTTATGTCCTGTCTTGCCATGAACGATACTTCAACAAAAAGCCCGACCATACATCAGAGTACGACCGGGCACTCTTTTCAAAAGAGTAGCGGCAGAAAGAAAGGATGGTTTACTTCTCCTGAATGAAATCGTAGATGCGCGACACGGTAGCCCACATATCGTCCGGAAGCTCCTCGTCCGAGATGCGTTCGCAGGCTTTCCGGAGATACTCCATCTCGTCCCCCGAGAACTCCACGGCAAGCGGTTTCTCCTTCTCCACATCCCATTCGATGCGCTTGTCCTCGGCATTCTCGTGAAGACCGATGGCTTTGCGCTCCTCGTCCGGAATGGCGATCTTGCGCAGAATCTCTTTTTTGAGGTTGAAGTCCTTGAAGTTGCCCCGTGCCGGCAAAAAGGACGGCAGGTAAAGGCGGTCTTTGACTGACAGTTCCATATTATTTATGCATTTTGTACGTTACTCTTTTTTATTTCGTCGATCATGGTATCGAAATCATGAAACAGGGGTGCAAGCGGCTCTCCCATAGGAATGTTGCATGAAATAACGCCTTGTTCCATGTAGATGATACCTATCTGCGGAGCGTTCCCCGAGCCATCCGTATCCTTCTTGCGGATGGAGGCGTGGACGCGGGTCAGCGCGTCATTGACGATGGAATATTCCAACTGGTAGTCGGCATTCTCCGTGCTCTCTTCGGCAACCTTGGTTACCGTTACGTTGGTGATGTTCATAATTCGCTTCTGTTTTTATTAAGTGTAGGGATATTCCCAGCAGAAAAGTTTTTAATAAGAGTGATTTAATATCTGGTAATGGAACGAGGGGTAATTGGCGCACAATACCGTAATGGAGTCTCCCTTGGCTAACGTGTAACTGGCAAGATCCCCGTTGTGGTTACGGATATTGGTGAATACAAGGCTATTCCCCCAGTTGTAGTTGTAAATTAGGGTAAATATGCAGGCGAAGTCCGACGGCAGAGTCGAGTAACCGAACATGGTGGCCACGGACGATGCCGACGGCAGGGTCACGCTGTACTTCTGGTTGGCATAAACGAAAAAGATGTTGAACTGCGAGAAATCGATCGTGTAACCGCTGCCTGTGAAATAGACATTCTTGATCTTGTTGCCGATGCAGGCAGGGGCTATAACAGAGGCATTGGACCATATTCCGTAGTTACGGTTACCGTTTTTGACATCGATATAAAGCCCGTAGTTGTTATTAAAGATGCTGTTCACCTTGTTGTTCACAATACGTCCGGTGGCACATGATCCGCCGGCGGATGCCGGTATGGTGTTGCTGCCGAACAGGACATACGAAATGGTGTCCCCCACGCGGAACAGGTCGTCGTAGATGGCAAGGCCGCCGCCTGAGCCGGTTCCTGTCGCCGTCGAGCCGATGCGCCCCTGACCGATGACGAATCCCCCGATGGTGCCGGCATTGGCGTTGATGGTGCCCGTCATCGTGACATTTCCCGAGGCGTCCCATTTGATATTCTGGTTGGCCAGATAACCCGATCCGTCATTGGCAAAGGAGATTTTCCCGCACCCGAACGTGGCGGAACCGTCCGTGTTCAGCGCCCAATAGTTTACTCCGGTGGAAGGGTTGTCGTGGTAAATATATCCTGAAGCCCCCATAACGATGCGGTGCCCCGAGGCCGGAGCCGAAGCGGTCAGGGCGCTTGTTCCGAGAATCCAGCCGCCGATCTTGCCGCTCACGGCCGTGATACCGTTCCTGTCCAGCGTGACCTTTACGCTATTGTTCGCATCCTTGACGGAGATGCTGCCGTTATAGCTGCTCCCTCCGACAGTCAGGGCGGAATCCACGATAATCTGGTTGGCGCGTACGGTTCCCGTGTAAATGCCGTTGGCATCGATGGTGGTCGTGTATTTCTCCGTGGAGGTAAGGTCGAAGACCGTGGCATAGGCCACATACCAGATGACAGGCGTATCGGAAGTCCCCTGCGTGCCGTCCACGTAGAAGAAATGGGTGCTGGAAAAATCGGCGGTGCCGCACACGACCTTGTAGACGTATTCTTTCCAGTCGCCCGTGCCGGCGTTCGACGTAAGCCACCGGTGCGAACCTCCCGTGCCGACGCTGTTCGTCGCCCAACAGAGATTTCTGCCGGCGGGGATCTTGGCGATAATGCGGGCGACGAGCACCTTGCGGTAACCGCATTTCGCCCCGAAATAGAAGCCTCCGTTGCGAGGGCTGGCACTGCCGCTGGTCTGGATTTTCAGGACATACTTGCTGTCATTGGGTGCCGTGGCATCCTGCTGCCGGGTAACGGTCACCATACCGTTCTGGGAGTTGTTGTAAACCACGACACCGTTGTTTCCGTTCCAGAAAGTCGGGTCGCGGTAGAGCATCTTCCCGAACGCCATGGCCGAAGCGAGTTCCTGCGCCGTCGTGATGCCCGTAGTCCACTGGGCGGATACGGATGCGGCAAAGGTAACCGTGCCGGCGGCATTCCATGAGATATTACCCGAGGCTATGTGCCCAGACCCGTCGTTGTTCAGACTCCATTTCGTGGAGTTGGCGATAGATCCGTCGCTGCCCAGCGAGATGTTGTTTTTCCAGATATGGTTGTGGTCGAAGGCCCACCCCGCGATACGGTTGTATACCTCCTTGCTGCCGCTTTTGGTATAGTTCACCGAGAGGCAGAAGTATTCCAGATTGTCCCATGACATCATCTGAAGACCTATGAATCCGGTCTTGACACTGTTGCCGGATGCCGCCACCTGCCCGAGGACGATATGCCCTGCATTGCTGCTCTGATACCACGTAAGGCATATACCCAGCGGCTTGTAGGCTCCCGTGTACCAGTAACCGCTGCCCGTGGAGGCGGAACGGATTTGCAACGGGATGGCACCCACAGCTCCGACGTTCCCTATGGTCATGTTGTCACTGCCGATGGAGAAACCGCCGATCTTGCCCTTCGTGAACGTGCAGCTGAGACCGTTGATGTAATCGGTATTGATAATGGACGACTTGATACCCACGGCATCGAGTTTCGAGGCGCTGATGCTGCCCGCGGCGATACGGTCTGCCGAAAGTGTTCCCGTCTTGATACTGCCGGCATCGATCGCCACGGCGTTGACCTGCGCCGCGGTAAGGGTGCCCGTGTAAATCCCTGTCGAGCCGATATAGGTCAGCGGGTGCGCCGCAAGCGTGCTGTCCGTGCTTTGCGCCAGAGCAATGAACCGATGGCGGCGGATCTCCTCCTCGACGGCAGCCGTGAGGGTGCGCGGCGCGGGGGCATAGGCTTGTGTGGAACCGCTCTGGAAGATAAGGTCGTTGCCGTAAGCGATTTGCGGAGCTGCCGGAATCGGCGAAGGACTATAACTGCTGCTCTCTATCGGCTGGTCGGAGTAGAGGTGGTACACGGCACCCGTATCGCCGCCGCCACGCAGGAAGACGGCGAACATGCAGTAGTTGCCGCACAGCTGCGCCCCGGCGAACATCCGGCAGTAGGTCTCGGAAAGGTCATAGATATCCCATGAATAGGCAATGCCACCCCAACCGCCGAAGTTGGTTTTGATAAGTACGATCAGACCTCCTTTGTGCGTGGATGTGTTCCACGAGACCGGAGCCTGCTCGGCATATCCCCGACGGACGAGAATGGTACGTTTGATGTTCTGGTCGCCACCTTTGAAAACGACTGGATAATAGGTCGCTTCGTCGCCGTTGATGATGAGTTTCTTGTAATATCGATAGCCGAAGTTCGTAACCTTGGCCGCTTCGATGTCGTTCTTCCATTGCAGCGATACGGAAGCCCCGAACGTAACGTTCCCGGCAGTGTCCCATGCAATGTTGCCCGAGGCGATCTGCCCCGAACCGTCGTTGTTCAGTTTCCATTTCGTGGAGTTGATGATCGAGCCGTCGCTGCCCAGCGACACGTTGCCCTTGCGAATGGAAGTCGTGTCGATCGTCCAGCCGGCTATGCTGTTGCTCGAACCCAGCTGTGCCACGCAGTACCCTGCACTGTCCGTGGTATAGAGCCCGAAGTCCGTGTCGCTGTTGTAGTAGAGCTGCACCCGCTGCCCGCTAGCGACACCCGAATTGGCCCCGTACACCGCGATGCGTCTGTTGCCGCTGTCTATCGAGATATGCGTGGCAGTGAGGGCCGAAGCCCCGATCATCCAGCCGCCGATTTTTCCTTTGGTGAAGGTACAGCTCAGGCCGTTGATATAGTCCGTGTTGATGATGGAGGACCTGATGCTGGCGGCATCGAGCTTCGAGGCCGCTATACTGCCTGCCGCTATGCGGTCGGCGGAGATGGTTCCTGCGGTAATCTGCGAGGCGGTGATACTGCCGGTATAGATTCCGTCGGCCGTGATCTTCGTCAGCTTGGGATAGCCGCTGCCGCCCAAAGCCGTGGTGAGGGAGCCGATAGGTGCCGTCCACAAGGCACTGACCGTCGAGGCGAACGTGACGTTGCCCGAAGCGTCCCACGCGATGTTGCCGCCCGCGACCGCTCCGGCTCCCGAGGCATCCAGCCGCCATTTATAGCCCCGGATACCGTTCGAGCCGAGCGTAATGCTACCTGCGGCAGAGGTGCAGCTCCCCACAGTGTTGTTCTTCGTACCCCGGTAAAGGGAGTCGGCATCCACCGTCCAGCCGCCGATTTTCCCTTTTGTAACGTTCAAGGTCAGAGCTTCGATGTTTCCGGCGGTAATCAAGGAGGCTTTCAACGCCGCCGTGTCGATGCGTGCCGCAGCGATAATCCCCGATGTGATCTGGGAAGCACTGATGGAAATCGTCTTAATCGTATCGGCCGAGAGTGTTCCGGTAAAGACGCCGTCCTTGTCGATGTAGGTCGCACCGACCCAGTTCAGACTCACTCCGCTGCCGAACTCGACCTTGCCTGTCGTGGCGTTATACCTGACATACTGGTCGCCATAACCCAACTGGGCGTTACCGCCGTTATCTACATAGAAGGTTTTGTAGCCATCCCTAAATCCATAGATGCCGTTTACCGCCTCTGCGGCGATCGTTCCCGAGGAGGTCTTCGTATTGAGTGTAAACGAGCCTATGGCTATCCCGGAGACGGTGCCGTCGCTGTTTTTCGTGCCCGCAAAGAGTTTGGGGGTGATGACCGTGTTGCCGTTGATGAGCGTCTTACCCGTATTCCACTCCTTGACCCAGTCGAGCATGTCGGCATCGACCCCGTCCTTGCCCGGGATACCCGCCTTGGCTTTCGACCAGACGAACGACAGATGATAGACAATACCGGAAATTGTCACGGGAATATCTATTGTTCCGTGGTCGGCGAGGGTCGTCGTACCGGCGGTGATAACGTAGGTTAAGGTCTTCGTGCCGTTATTGACGGTAACGGATGAGAATCCCGCCGGCTTACCCACCGCACCGATGGTAAAGGCCGTGAGTTCCTCGTCCCCGCACATCACCCGTACGGTCGAGGTGAGAGTGACGGACGAGAGAATCTTCCCCGTGTCATCCGCGGGGAACACGTATTCACCCAAAGACTGGGTTATGGTATACCCGTCCTTCTGGACATAGATGGTCGCCTGTCCCCGGGCGATGAGAATCTTTGCCATGAAACCTTTTTCTGAAAGTATAGTGCGGAATGATTCCGGCAGGTTGCGGATTTTTTTTCGTGTAAATGATATTATTATAAAAAATATTTGTATTTTTGTAATTGGAAATGGTTCCGGGCGGTTCGCCGCCACGGATGAAAAGGGAATCCGGTGAGAATCCGGGACAGTACCCGCTGCTGTAAGTCCCCTCAAGGTTGCCGCAACCTGCCACTGGTGTAATGCTGGGAAGGCGCGACGACTGGGACGAGTCAGAAGACCTGCCATGACCGGAAAAGGATTTACACCCGCGGGAGAAAATCGGGTTGCGATCAGATACGGAATGCCGTAGGAGTCATTCTCATATTTGAAGACAAACATAATCCCGTTCGTGTAAACCTGCGCGAACGGGATTTTTTGTGTTTGTTAAAAATATGTTTTATTAAAAAACAAGTAAGCTATGAAAAGAAATTTACGCTTTCTGGCGGGAGCTTTCCTGTTGACGGCAACCGCCCTGTTCACCGGCTGTAATTCAGACGATGACTTTTTGATGAATCCTCAAACTGATTCAGTAACTCCCGAAACCCGAGCCAACTTTAATGATGATGGCACTACAACCATTACATTCGATGACTTCGATGAAACATTCATGGCGGTTTCGCCTAAAGCAGAGAACTACTACACGCTTTATGGATATACTGCAGAGAACCAAATCAGGGAAATATACGATCCCGATTTTGTGTTTGTCTCCGACATGAATACTGTAACCAATTCTTATGGAGCGTATACTGAATTTTCCAGTGGTGCCATTGCGTTGTCGAAATACAATTATCGTTCTGATTCTGCTGCCGGCAAGACTTCTGGAACTAATTGGTGGTATACTTGGGAGAATCAATGTAGTGTCTATAATACAGCATCCACAGATGGGGCCAATACAGGGGCAGGTCACAGCGGTTCCAATTTTGCTGTTGTATACGGCTACTCTGATTTCGGAAATACGGAGTGGATGGCCAAACCTGAATTCTATTTTGACTCCCCTCGCAAATTCAAGGGTTTATGGTATTGTAACACAGCATATACCTATGGTGTGATTATAAATGGTAATCAGTTCGGAACATCGGGTGTTGCAACACCGTTGAGTAATCTGAAAGATTCTGACGGCAACAATATAGGATATTTCCAAGTCAACATCGAATGTTATGACGTAGATGGAAATTTGATCACCACTGTATCGAAATTGTTGGCCGACTACCGATATGATAAACCAACAGTGTCCCCCGTAACTACATGGACATATTGGGATATTAATGTAGCGGATGTGCAAAGTGTAAAATTCAATTTTGAAGGATCTGATGTCGATCCTATATATGGACTCAATACTCCGGCGTATCTTTGTATAGACGACGTTACAATAGAATAACAATTTAATATAGTTTGGCATAGAACTGAAATCAGTTCTATGCCTTTTTTATTATGAAGGCTTTCATATTTAGTATTCTTGTACTTTTGTTTTTTATTACAAGCTGTAATAAGAACGATGTAATTACTGAAGAAATAAAACAAGCTCCTATAATTGAACTCGATAGTGAGACTGGCATTTACACTATCAAAGTTGGGCGTGAACTGACAATTGCCCCGACATATAAATATGCGAATAATGCACTTTATGCATGGACAGTAGATGGAAAACTTCTTTCATCTGAATCAATATTGAAGTATACATGGAATCAGGAACAACATCTATATATCAAATTGCGAGTTGATACACCAGAGGGTTATGCGGAAGAAGAGTTAAAAGTAGAAGTATTGGAGTTAACTCCACCTACAATTTCAATCATAATCCCCTCTAAAGGATTAAAAGTGCCTCAAAACACGGATTATATTTTATCTCCAGATATTCAACATGACGATCTTGAAAATTTTAGAATTGAATGGGTACGCGATGGAGAAATCGTCGGAACAGAAAAAGCATATACGTTTCACGAAAAAGAACTCGGTACATATTCGATAACAATCCGGGCATCCAATATAGACGGAGAAACAATCCGTGATTTCGACGTAGAAGTTGTGGAAACAATGCCTTATTCCGTACGGTTTCCGACACCATCCTATACACAAACTTCTACGGATCGTTATACTTTTGCAGGGCGTCCTGTATATTTGCGGCCTTTGCTGGAATATTTCGATTATCCACAGTATCAATGGCAGGTCAATGGAAAAATTATGGAAGCCGCTACCGACAGGGTTTTTAAATTCACGCCGACGACTCCTGGAGAATATTTCGTTGCTGTTACTGTTACAGAAAAAATGCCCAACACACAGCCACTTTCACGTAACATAACACGTAGTAATACTTCAATTACAACGACAGTTAAGGTTATTTGTGAAGAAAAAACGGAACAAGAACGCTATCGGCAAGCGACAGCGACAAGTTCAGGTATTTGGGATAAGGTTTATGAATTCATTCCTGCTCCCGGACAGTTTATTAATGAGTTATCCCAAAATACCGGATTTATAGGAAATGAAACGACGCCCCAACAAGCCATAGAGTATGCAACGAAACGATTGAACAAAAAAGCGCATGTTTCACTGGGATCTTTCGGTGGTTATATCATCATCGGTTTTGACCATAGTATTGCTCCGAGTGGCCGAGAATACGATTTTGCAATACAAGGAAATGCTTTTAACAGTTCGAGCGGTGGCTCAAATGAGCCGGGCATTGTTTGGGTAATGCAAGATATAAATGGCAATGGCCAGCCAGACGATGAATGGTATGAATTAAAAGGATCTGAAACCGGCATCGATGGTACAATACAAGACTACGAAGTAACTTACTATAGACCTGCACCCAGAGCACATACTCCGTGGGTAGATAGTGAAGGTAATTCAGGTTCTGTCGATATGAATGCATACCATGGCCAAGAATATTATTATCCCAATTGGATTAAAGAAGATAGCTATACATTATATGGGACGCGTCTGACTCCTCGCAACAATCAAGATCCCGTTACAGGATATTGGGCGAATAACGCTTATGAGTGGGGGTATGTGGATAATATGGGTTCAGATAATCTGGTAGGAGGAAATGTCATTGATGGTAGCGGTCAGCGCAACGGATTCAAAATAGCCAATGCAATATATCATGACGGGACTCCAGTAAAATTGCAATATATAGACTTTATCAAAGTTCAGTGTGGAGTATTATCGAAAAGTGGTTGGCTTGGAGAGATATCCACAGAAGTATTTTCATTTGAAGACTTATCAATAACTAATAATCAATAATATGAGACAGTTTTGGCTTTTACTATTCATTGCCCCATTTCTTTTTTTATCATGTTCAGAAGATAATCAGACTCCAGAAAGTCCTGCTGATGCCGATGACAATTTTATCACATCAGTCGTGATGACTGTGGCAAGTCAATCCTATACAGCGGAAATAATTGACAATATAATTACCATAACAGTTCCATATACTGTTTCGTTAAATAATGCTCAAGTCGAATTCAAATACACATCCTCGGCAACAATTATTCCCGATCCGGCAAGCATTACTGACTGGGATACGGAACGAACGTTTCGTGTAACCTCTTACAATGGAGAAGCGAATGATTATACATATAAAGTCATTAAAGACGAGATTCGCTATGAAGGGGATGTGGAATTGAAGACAACAGCGGATGTTACGGCTTTCATTGATACGGACGTAACGGTTATCAAAGGTGATTTGATTATCGGGTCGGATGCTGAGGATGCAGAAGAATTGTCGGATATCGCCGCATTAAAAATATTGAAGGAAGTCGAAGGAAACATCATCATTCGGAAAAGTTATGTTGGACAAGATCTTACGGGACTTGATAATATCACTTCAATTGGAGGTTTGCAAATAGGAACTGAAACTGCCTTTGCGACCAACAGTAAATTGCAGATGGTCAGTATGAGATCTTTGCAGCATATTACTGGCGACATCGTTGTCTGCAACAATCAAGTAGCATATGTGCAATTCGACAACCTTGAAACGATTGATGGAAATATAATATTCAGGACTTCATCTCTACAAAGTTTTGAATTCCCTAAATTAACCACTGTCGTAAAGGATTTTGATCTCCAGTGTCTGACAAGTGACGGAGAACCAGGAGGAGAAATCACATCTTTGAGAATTCCTGAATTGACAAAAGTAAACGGTCGCTTAGGGGTTAATAATTTAGGCAAAATGATTTCTTTGGAATTTCCGAAATTACAAGAAGTTGGAAGTGTGGATTTTGCTTCTATACCGATTCCGTTGGAGACCCTTTCATTGCCGGAATTATCGGTAGTAAACGGCGACCTTAATCTCGTTTCCAGTTATATTGCGTCCGATGCTTTTACATCTACGGGAAATAATAAATTACAAGAAATAGATGGACTGTCTAACTTGTCGATTGTTAAAGGCACATTGACAATATCTAAATTCCAAGTCTTGAAAAAATTACCGGATTGGAGTAAATTAGAACAACTCGGAGGACTGACCTTGCTGCGTTTATTGGAGTGTTCTGATCGAATTTTAGATTTGAGCAAAGTAAATTTTGTACCTTTTGAGGATAACGAACCTTTAATTTCTATTACAGACGGGACTATATTCTCAAAAATTATCACAAAAGAGGATATGTCGCAAGTTAGCATGTTTCTAGCTCCGAGCGGTATTACCGGTTCAAGTGTTGGAATAGATCCAGAATTGAATTTTAAGAGTATTAAGAATTTTAAGTATTCTAGCAATATGACAACAGATCCTGTATTCCAATTTGAACGAGTTTACGGGAATATGGAAATTATAAGAGGTTCAAAAAAAGGCGTTTCAGCCCCTAACTTGGTAAGTGTAGATGGATATTTAAGCATCGAAACTACAATGGCAAACAATATCTCGTTCCCGAAATTGGAAATTGTCGGAGGTCAGTTATGTATTATCGGTAATCTGAACGCTGTTTCTAACTATGATTATGATTTTACGAATTTAAAGTCAGTCGGTTGTTCAAGCAATCCTCAATATATCAAAGAAGGGGTGATTAATAATATTTTATATGGTTCTTTAGATTTTATGGCATCAAATAAAGATTTTACATTTCCGTCATTGGAACATGTCGGGGGTGTTGGTATGACTGTTCGTGCCGTAAAAACTATTTCATGCCCCAAATTGCAGGCCATTGATGGAACACTTTGTGCTGCAAATGCAGCATCGCTTACGACTTTCAATATGCCAACTTTAACAAAACTCTCAGGAGTTCGATTTATCCGGTTGACACGGTTTGTTGATTATACGTTCTTCAAATCTTTTGTAGAAGAAGAGCAAATCAAGAAAGAAGACTGGCTTGTAACCAATTGCGGTTATAACCCCACCTACGAGGATATGCAAGCCGGTCGCTATACCCAGCAGTAACACCCATTATTTTACAAGGGAACAGGGTACTGGCCGAAAGACCGGTACTCTTTCCCGTTTATAACAAGCCAATGAAACATCTGATACGACATATCATTCTTCTATGCGGGTTGCCGCTGTTGCTGGCGGGCTGCATGGAGTGGGACTACGGAGATGCGGTGGAAGATTTCAACGCTACCGGAGCCGGGTTGTTCATCACCAACGAGGGCAACTTCCAGTACGGCAATGCCACGTTGTCGTACTACGACCCCGAAACCCAACAGGTGCAGAATGAAGTGTTCTTCCGTGCCAACGGCATGAAGCTGGGCGACGTGGCGCAATCGATGTGCATCCACGACAATAAGGGCTGGGTCGTGGTGAACAATTCCCACGTGATTTTCGCCATCGACCTCAATACGTTCAAAGAGGTGGGCCGTATCACGAACCTGACTTCGCCGCGCTATATCCATTTCCTCAGCGACGAGAAAGCCTATGTCACCCAATTGTGGGACAACCGCATCTTCATCATCAACCCCAAGAAATATGAAATCACCGGTTACATCCAGGTGCCGGACATGACGATGGAAAGCGGCTCCACGGAGCAGATGGTGCAGTATGGCAAATATGTCTATTGCAACTGCTGGTCGTACCAAAACCGCATCATCAAGATCGATACCGAAACGGATCAGGTGGTAGAAGAACTGAAAGTCGGCATCCAGCCCACCTCGCTGGTAATGGACAAGAACCACAAGATGTGGACGATCACCGACGGTGGGTACGAGGGTTCGCCCTACGGCTACGAAGCCCCGTCTCTCTACCGCATCGATGCCGAGACGTTCACCGTAGAGAAGCAGTTCAAGTTCAAGATGGGCGACTGGCCTTCGGAGGTGCAGCTCAACGGTACGGGCGACAAGCTCTACTGGATCAACAAGGACATATGGTCGATGGACGTGGATGCGGAACGTGTTCCCGTGCGCCCGTTCCTCGAATACAGCGGTACGATTTATTACGGCCTGACCGTCGACCCCGTGCGTGGCGATGTCTACGTGGCCGATGCCATCGACTACCAGCAGCAGGGCATTGTCTACCGCTACTCGTCCGAAGGTGAACTGATCGATGAATTCTATGTCGGGATAATCCCCGGCGCATTTTGTTGGAAGTGATGGGCAGGATACGACACCTATACCATCTCATCTTCGTTACCAAAGGACGCAAGATGACGATTCCGACAACGGGAAAAGGATTGATGCTCGAGCGGATGACACGGATTTTTACAGGGAAAGGTTGCCGCGTACATGCCGCCAATGCCTTTCTCAACCACGTGCATGTACTTGTCGAGATTCCGAATTCCGGGGATTTCAGCAAGATCGTGAACAAGGTGAAAGGCGCCACGGGAACGGTATACCAGAAAACCCCGGAATATGCCGACTTCTCCGGTTGGGCTGCCGGATTCGACTCGTTCAGCGTGTCGTTCAGCGACCTTCACCGGCTCAGACGGCACATCGAGGAGCAGCATACAATCCATCAGGAGATCTCGTTCGAGGAAGAATACGGACAACTGCTTGAAGAGAATGGGTTCGACCCGCATCAAACGTCCGTGCCGGCATCCTCCACGGTACATTTTTCCGCGAATACCCACCCTAAAAACGGAATCAAATGATTTATACGAAATACATACTTTTCTCGCTACTGCTCGTCTGTCCGTCCGTATTGTCCGCGCAGGGAATCACACGACGCATCCACCAGATAGACGAGGTCACGGTGTGGGGCAAACGCCCGATGAAAGAAATCGGCGTGCAGAAGACGAAGTTCGACTCGCTCGCACTGAAAGAGAACATTGCCTTATCGATGGCCGACATTCTGACGTTCAATTCGTCCGTGTTCGTCAAGAGTTACGGACGCGCCACGCTCTCCACCGTTGCTTTCCGCGGCACGTCGCCCAGCCACACGCAGGTGACGTGGAACGGCATGCGCATCAACAATCCCATGCTGGGTATGACCGACTTTTCCACCATACCGTCCTACTTCATAGATCAGGCCTCGCTGCTTCATGGCACGTCGTCGGTGAATGAAACGGGCGGCGGACTCGGCGGACTTGTCAAACTCGGTACTACGCCGCAGGTCGGCGAGGGCTTCCATGCCCAATACGTGCAGGGCATCGGGTCGTTCCGCACGTTCGACGAGTTCGCCCGCTTCACCTACGGCAGCGACCGATGGCAGGTCTCGACCCGCGCGGTCTATTCGTCGTCGCCCAACGATTACAAGTACACCAACCACGACAAGAAGATAAATATCTACGACGAGGAGAAGAACATCATCGGACAGTATCATCCCAAGGAACGCAACCGATCGGGTTCGTTCAAGGACCTGCACCTGTTGCAGGAGGTATATTACAACACCCTGAAAGGCGACCGTTTCGGGTTGAACGCATGGTATATCAACTCCAACCGGGAACTGCCGATGCTCACGACCGATTACGGCGATGAGACCGCCTTCGAGAACCGCCAGCGGGAGCAGACGTTTCGTGGTGTCCTGTCATGGGACCATATCAAAGAGAAATGGAAAGTCGGCGTGAAAGGCGGTTATATCCATACGTGGATGGCCTACGACTACCGTCGTGAGGTGGCGCCGGACAACTGGGCCTCCATGACCCGTTCGCGGAGCAAGATAAACACGTTCTACGGACAGGCGGAAGCGGAATACTCGCCCGGCAGGAAATGGTTCTTCACCTCGAACGTATCCGTGTACCAGCATCTCGTGCGCAGCGAAGACAAGAACATCATCCTTCAGGATGGCAACAAAGCCGTCGTCGGATATGACAAGGGGCGTGTCGAGCTCTCCGGTTCTGTATCGGCCAAATGGCAGCCTGTCGAGCCGTTGGGCTTGTCGCTGGTCTTGCGCGAGGAGATGTCGGGCGACAAATGGGCTCCGCTCATCCCGGCATTCTTCATCGACGGACTGATTTCGCGCAAAGGGAACGTGATGGTGAAAGCCTCCGTATCGCGCAACTATCGTTTTCCGACTTTGAACGACCTCTACTTTCTGCCGGGCGGCAACCCCGACCTTAAAAACGAACACGGCTTCAGCTATGACGCCGGAGTGAGTTTCGATGTCGGCAAAAAGGGGGTATATAAACTGGGCGGCAGCGCAAGCTGGTTCGACTCCTACATCGACGACTGGATCATCTGGCTGCCGACGACCAAGGGGTTCTTCTCGCCGCGCAACGTGAAGAAAGTCCATGCCTACGGTGTCGAAGTGAAGGCCAACCTTGCCGTGCAGCCGGCAAAGGACTGGCTGATAGACCTGAACGGTTCCTATTCGTGGACCCCCTCCATCAACGAGGGCGAAAAGATGTCGCCCGCCGACCAGTCGGTGGGAAAACAACTGCCTTACGTGCCGGAGCACTCCGCCTCGCTGACAGGACGGCTGTCATGGCGGACGTGGGCGTTCCTCTACAAGTGGGCTTACTACTCGGAACGTTTCACCATGTCGAGCAACGATTACACGCTGACAGGCCACCTGCCCCGGTATTTCATGAGCAATATCTCACTGGAGAAAATGCTGTCGTTCAAACCGCTGGATGTACAGTTGAAACTTGCCGTCAATAACCTGTTCAACGAGGACTATCTCTCGGTGCTGTCGCGTCCTATGCCCGGCATCAACTTCGAGTTCTTCATCGGCATCACCCCGAAATTCGGGAAAAGCAGAAAATAATGTAAACGTAAATAAGGTAATGATATGAAAGTATTAAAGAATTTGAGCCTGATGGTGCTGCTTGCGCTGGCATTTGCAGGCTGTCGTGGCAAGAGTTCCCAACTTGCCGATTTCAACAAACAGCTTTACGCTCCCGAATATGCCTCGGGATTCAAGATTGAAAGAGCAGACGGCAGACAGAGCGTGCTGGTTTCCGTCATGAATCCGTGGCAGGGCGCGGATAGCGTCACCACCCGGTTGTTCATCTCCCGTAACGGGGAACCCGTTCCCGAGGGTTTCGACGGGCAGGTCCTCGAAGGGGATGCGCAGCGCATCGTGGCGATGTCCTCGACCCATATCGCCATGCTCGACGCCATCGGCGAGACGGCACGTGTGGTCGGCGTTTCGGGACTCGACTATATCTCCAATCCCGACATTCAGGCACGCCGCGACAGCATCGGCGACGTGGGTTACGAGGGAAATATCAATTATGAACTTCTGTTGTCGCTCGACCCTGACCTTGTGCTGCTTTTCGGCGTGAACGGGGCCAGTGCGATGGAGAGCAAACTCAAGGAGCTCGGCATCCCGTTCATGTATGTCGGCGATTATCTCGAAGAATCTCCGCTGGGCAAAGCCGAATGGCTGGTGGCGCTTTCGGAGGTCGTCGGGAAACGCGCGAAGGGCGAAAAGGTATTCGCGGATATTCCGATCCGATACAATGCGCTGAAACAGAAAGTGTCCGGTGCCGTTCTCGATGCCCCGTCGGTCATGCTCAATACGCCCTACGGCGATTCGTGGTTCATGCCCTCGACGGAAAACTATGCCGTGCGGCTGATTACCGACGCCGGAGGCGACTACATCTACAAGAAGAACACGGGCAACTCTTCGACGCCTATCGACTTGGAGGAGGCATACCTGCTCGCTTCGGAGGCCGATATGTGGCTGAACGTCGGCATGGCGAACACACTCGACGAACTGAAAGCCGCCTGCCCGAAGTTCGCCGATACCCGCTGCGTCCGAAACGGCTATGTCTATAACAACAACGCCCGCACCAATGCCGCCGGAGGCAACGACTACTACGAATCGGCCGTCGTGAATCCCGACCTTCTTCTGCGCGACCTCGTGAAGATATTCCACCCCGAGTTGGTCGAAGAAGATTTCGTATACTACAAACAACTGAAATAGATGCGTTCACGCCCCGTCATCCTGTTCACCGCGTTGTCCGTGCTTACGGTCGGCCTCTTCCTGTTGGATTTGGCTGTGGGCGCGGTTCGCATTCCCGTCGGCGACGTATGGGCGGCCCTGACGGGCGGCGACTGCCCGCGGACTACGGCGAAAATCGTACTGAACATACGGCTGATAAAGGCGGTTGTGGCTCTGCTGGCCGGGGCGGCGCTATCGGTCAGCGGCTTGCAGATGCAGACATTGTTCCGCAATCCGCTGGCCGGCCCCTACGTGCTGGGCATCAGCTCGGGTGCAAGCCTCGGCGTGGCGCTCGTGGTGCTGGCAGGCGTCGGCTCGTCGATAGGCATCGCCGGAGCGGCTTGGCTGGGTGCGGCCGTCGTGCTGCTCGTAATCGCTGCCGTCGGACACCGCATAAAGGACATTATGGTGATATTGATTTTGGGTATGATGTTCTCGTCAGGCGTGAGCGCTGTCGTGCAGATATTGCAATATCTGAGCAAAGAGGAGGCGTTAAAGGCGTTCGTCATCTGGACGATGGGGTCGCTCGGCGACGTGACGGTGCCGCAGCTCGCCATCCTCCTTCCGTCGGTCATCGTCGGGTTGCTGCTGGCCGTATGGACGATCAAACCGCTCAACCTCCTGCTCTTCGGCGAGGAATATGCCGTAACGATGGGACTGAATATCCGCCGTTCGCGCGGTCTGCTGTTTCTCTCGACGACGCTGCTGGCCGGCACGGTAACGGCTTTCTGCGGCCCGATCGGCTTCATCGGTCTTGCCATGCCTCACGTCGCGCGGATGCTCTTCCGCGAGGCCGACCACCGCGTGCTCCTGCCGGGAACCCTTCTCTCGGGGGCGGCGGTATTGCTTCTTTGCGATATCGTTTCCAAAATGTTCACTTTGCCCGTAAATGCCATTACCGCACTGCTGGGAATCCCGATAGTCGTATGGGTGGTTTTACGCAATAAATCGATGACGGTATGATAGAACTGTGCGATTTTTCCATAGGCTACGCAGAGAAGAGGCTTCTCGATAAGGTCGATGCCTCTTTCAAAAGAGGACAGCTGACTGCCCTTATTGGCAGGAACGGCACGGGGAAATCTACACTTCTCCGTGCCATAGCCGGACTGAATCATAATTATTGCGGTAAAATCCTGCTCGACGGACATTGTATCGCAAACATGAGAACTCCGGAGAAGGCAAGGCAACTGGCATTTGTCACGACCGAGCGCACACGCATCGCCAACCTGCGGTGCGAGGATGTCGTGGCTATCGGCCGCGCCCCTTACACCAACTGGATCGGCCGCATGCAGCCTCAAGATAGGGAAATCGTCATGCGGTCGCTCTCTTCGGTCGGAATGGAGGCGTATGCCGGCCGCACGATGGATAAGATGTCGGACGGTGAATGCCAGCGCATTATGATAGCCCGTGCTCTGGCTCAGGAAACGCCCGTCATCCTGTTGGACGAGCCGACCTCGTTTCTTGACATGCCCAACCGTTACGAATTGTGTTCCCTGCTCGCACGGTTAGCGCATGCTGAGGGCAAATGCATTCTGTTCTCCACTCACGAACTGGATATAGCCCTCTCGCTGAGTGACAGAATAGCCCTTATCGATACGCCCGTCCTTCACTGTCTGCCGACCTCCGAAATGATCCGCAGCGGGCATATCGAGCGGCTGTTCAACAATGCCGCCGTACAATTCGACCCCGTGAGCGGGATCGTGAAATCCATGCCAAGAGACTGACTTTCCTGTCGGGAAACACGTCAGACGCAATGAGGGTGTCCCAAAAAGTATTTGGCACCCTCGTATTCGTTGTAAGACATGTCGTTTATTTCGATACCTCGCACATCAGCACGCCTTTCCCCGTCACATCGGCTTTCGAGACCGTGATGGATTTTCCCGTGTAGGTCTTCACGACGGAAGTCCCGGCAGAGTTCCACAGTTTCCATGTATAGGTATAAGCTGTCCCGCCCGTGTCGATTTCCTCACCGCCCCTGTATAACACGGCTTTGGCATCCACGTCATTGCCGTTGTTCTTGATGGTGAACCCCTTCTGGCTGACCAGATCAACCGTGATGGGGTCGGACATATCCGTGAAGGAGATGATGTCGCAGACGACCTTGTTCGCCGAGGCGTTGCCCGCCGAGGTGTCCGTATCCTTGATGGCGCACTTGAAGGTCTCGAAGTTGAGAACGGCATCTGCCGTAATCGTGATTTCGTTTGTCGTCCAGCCTGCCGTCACGCCCCGAGGATTGGTCGAGGTAAGGCATGCCCAGCCGGCACCCAGCATGGAGTTGTAGTAGGGACACGAAACGGCGGCTCCCGATGCGGCTGCGGCACTCAGTGCGGAGGTCAGCGTCACGACCTTCGTGGAGGCGTTGACTGCCGAAATGGTGTACTGTGCCGATCCTATGGTTATCCTGCCTCCCGCCTCCATGTTCATTACCGAAGCGACCGTTATGGTCGTGGCTCCGGCTGCCGCGGCAGCTGTCAGTGTCGTGCCCGCGAATACCGCCGAATCCTTGATGCCCCACGCGTAGGTGACGTTCGTCGTGTCGATAGAGGCTCCGCGCCACAGGTCGCAATGCGCCCTGAGCGTCGCCACCTCGTCGTTCTTGAATACGATGCCGTCGGGTGCATACGCCACGGCGGCGATCATCGCTCCGGCGTTCAGGTGCTGCGTGAACTGAATCTCCGCCCGGAACGGAATCTCCAGCCCGTTGGCGTCGATGTAAACCGCCTCGAAAGTATAACGCACTTGCGGAGCGGAAACGGTCATGTGGTTGGCTTTGACGGTAAGGGCATACTTGGCCGATGCCGCGCCGATGGTGCAGCTGTCCTGTCCGGAGACGATCGCCGTACCGTTCTTGTACCACTTGGCCGAGCCGCTCTTCACGCCTGCCGTAAGCGTCGCGGCATTGCCTACCGAGGTGATCTGGTCGGTCGCCGCCTGACCGCTGACGAAGAGCGAAGGGGTAAGTACCAGATAGGGAGAAGCCGCCCACGAAGGGGCATAGGCATTGTTGTCTCTGTTGTACACCTGTGTCAGGGGCTGCGAGGAGCCGATGAATGCCTGCAACGATACCGCGTCGTTCTGGTCGATGATGGTGACCTGCCCGCGGGCTACTTTTACTGCCATAATAGATTATCGGTTATTTGTTATTTCCACTTCGCAATCGAAAACGGCCTTGCGCCACACGTCCCCGCCGGTTATCTCTATCTCCCTGCCGTAACGCGGTGCGGCGTTCCATATCCTGTCACTCTCCGTATCGCGGCTCGTCCGTATCCAGCGGAAATTGCCGTCGGGAATGAGCGATGTAATCTCTTCACCGCCCCTGTACACCCTGGCACGGAGTACCGTCGAGACGATTCCGTTGCGGAATGTCGTGCCGTTTTCAGACTCCACATAAACAGTATAGGAGGGAGATCCGTCGTAAAGTTTGAAAAAGGTATGGGTCGCACTGATTTTTTCATTACGGTATGTTGCCGTGTAGCGGAGGGTCAGCACGTCGCGCCCTTCCCAGCCATGAAACGGGGGTGTCATTTCAAATACGGCGGCATTGCATCCGGCATCTTTCCATATGCCGTCAACGGCAAGGTATTCCCACTGCCGACTTTCCGGCTCGAAATTGTATTCGGTCGCCACAAGCGGGATATTCTCCGGCTCGCATGCGCCTGAAAGCTCGTCCTTGAAATGGAACGCCGTGCCGCCTGTCAGGGAGACGGAACGGGGCTTGAGCAGTTCCTGCGCCTCCTCATCGAGGTCTTCCCAGCGGATGGTCACATCGCGCAGTTCGATGGTATCCTTGCCCCACTTGAACCGTCCCGAGGCGAAATGGCCCGTCCCGTCCGGATGGATGACGAAAGAACCGTCCCGTGAAACGATCGAGCCGTCTTCGTTCAGCCGCAACAGGGGATTCTGTATGGTACCCCCGATACCTCCCTTATTGAACCAGGCACCGTAATCGTCCGTGTAGGACAAGGCTTCATCGGTCGCCTGATAGGGGGTCACGTTCCTTCCGGCCTCCAATTGAGGGGCGGACAACGACAGGGGGACGGAAGCGGCAATGCCGAGACACATGACGGGGGAATCTGACCCGCGTATGAGGAACGGGACATTATAACGGACCCATCCTTTACCGGCAGCCACCGTCCGATCACCGACAAGATGTTCATCCTGATAGAACCGGATGGCTGCCGTATCTTCCGCTTTTATCCAGACTGAGAAACAATAACAGACTCCTGTATGAGCCTCCCGCCAGGCGGCACTTTGCGCACCAAGAAGACTGTCTCCGGCTATCCGTACACACCGCCCGAGTCCGGCGGGAGATGTTTCATCCAGCTCTTCCGAATGGCTGAACCGGCAGGACAGGCTGTCGGGTATGACATTCTTGTGGATTTTGCCCACATAAAACGTGCTTGAAAAACCGTTCTCGTCTCCCGCGGTAAGCGTGCCGGCTATATTGACATTGCGTGTGGCATAGAGATTCTGGAAATAGGCCCCGTAACCATCCAACATGCCGAAGACCGGATCGATGATGCCGCTGACCTTTCCCACACGGGCCTTGCTCGCCTCGCTGAAAGCGGATACGGAGGCAAGACGAACAATGTTCAGGTCGGCGACCTCGCACCAGTCCCCCTCGGAGGCCAGGCTTGATGTCAGGTCAAGAAACAGGCTCCGGCTGTACTGTGCCGGGTAATCCACGGTGATGACCCATAACTTGTACTTCCATTCCCGGCCGATGGAGATTTCATCTTCCGCATCCGTCTTTTCACGGTTCGTATAGCCGAATCGGATCGGTACGGAACCTGATGTTTTGGAAGACCTGACCTTGAACGATACCAGCAGGCGCTCCGGGTATCCGACCGGTTCTTCCAATGTCAGCATCAGCCCGAAGGAAGCGTTTCCTGCCGGTTCCGCGTTGCGGATAATGCGGACAATGCGTGTCGCTTCCGAATCGGCATCCAGATATTCCGTTTGCAGCATGCTGCCATAAACGGCGTACCTGGACTTGTCCGGCACTCCCGCCATGCCTCCGTCCATGACGGGATAGCACAGGGAGCGTTCGGTCGCCATGCCGTCGATGACATCCATATAGGGTGAATCGCTGTCAGAAGCCGTCAGGTACAAGGCGCCGCTACGTGCCGTATCGAACAGGTTGGTAATCCGCACGAAGTCCAGCAGTTCACCGCCCTGCGGTTCGTCCCCGTCCAGCAATGCCCCGATGAAATAAGGGGCGTCCTTGTCTCCGACAAGCTCCGTTCCGGTTTCTGTCACGCACATCAGCGAATAGACGGTACGCTCCCGTTCGGCATATTGCCTGCGGATGATATCCCCGGCTTGCAGTCCCTGTGTCTTCTGCGAGTCGGGGGCAATACGGATCTTGTATGTCGGATAACGGAATACGGACATGGATTATGACAGTTTTTCCACGGTGTCTCCCGAACAGCTGTCGCTGATCCAGAAGGAACCGTTGGTTACCGAAGTCTTTTCGACCTCGAACTCATAGGCGCGGAACTTACGGCGGGCCACCACCTCGTCGAATGTGGCGGAGACGCCTCCTGTCGTCCGGTTCCGGCGGACAGCCCATCCGCTTCCGGAAAGGCCCGGGGAAAAGAACTCCGAAGAGAGCGACCCGGTAAAGACGCTGTTTCCGTAATGCCGGATACCGTCCTCCACCGCTTGCAGGCGTAACGCCTCTGTCAAGTATAGGATTCTGTCAGTAATCCGGGTGGGCGACGCATGGATTCCGATATGCCCGGCTGCTTCCAACGGAACAGCGACCGTAACGAAATCGGCATCGGTGCGGATATGGAACGATTCGCTGTGACGGTTCTGCGGGGCATAACAGCTCACGGACGGACGGTGTGAAAAATCCGTGCTGTGAGGGATAGCCGTCCTTACGTCCTCTTCCTCGTAGATTACCTCGGAAGAAAGCGATACGCGCTCCCTGTCGCCTGTGAACATAAATCCCTCTGCTGTGCCCATCCGCAAGCGCTTGTGGATAACGATACCTTCATCGGAAGTGTCTACCCGGTATGAGGAGAGCAGGTCGGCGCCGTAGTTGTGGCGGACAGTCAGCGAGCCCGGAAAACAAGCCTTTCCGTAAGGGGAAAGCATCAGACACTCGCCGTCCACGTCCGATATGCCGGAGAACAGGCGTATCTTCGGGGTATGGTCGCCGCCTAAAAGAAGGTCACCGCCGATACTCCCGAACTGTATCTTGTCCTTGTCGGTACAGAGCAGTACGGGAACATCTCCGATCCGGATGCCGAATCCGTCCAGGAACGAGAGGAACCCGCCGAGCGCGACATCCTCTTCCGAAAACGAAAGCAGACATTTCCCTTTGTCGCCCAGTTCCACGCCTTGCAAGGCTTTCAGTCCGCCATCCATGACCGTACTCCCTCGCACCGTCAGATTCCGTCTCACCATGCCGTCCCGCATCGTCCAATCCACCGTGTCCGTATTGGCGTTGCCACGATGATAGACATCCTGCCCGCCCACGGCCAGCCGTGTCGGGGAGATGGATATTCCTGTATCCTCGTCCCCGATAATCCATGCCCCTTTGGAATGTACCGTCGCATCCAGAAAGTCTATATGGGAAGCGTTGATTGTAGCGGTGGCCTTGTCCGCGTCGTAACGGAGCAACTGCCTGCCGCCGATATGCAGGCTGTCGCCCCCGACTTTCAGGTTGCCGGTAATCCTGATACCGTACTCGATGGCAGTTACCACACCTTCCGGATCGGTAATGTCCTGCGAATAGGTTTCCAGGATACGGGTGTTTCCAATGCCGGCTTCGAAACCGTAATTGGCACTGAGCTTGCCGGTCATGTCACCGCCCGATTTCTTCAGGTAATCCAACAGCAAGCCACCGCTTCCGGAACCGCCTTCTCCCGTAACGGCTCCGGCAATGGCGGATGCAAAACCGTAAGCGGTATTCTTCAGTCTCAGGCTGGTCTCGTCGCCTTCCTCGATGCCGTAAGGATGCTCGTCGTCCTTTTTCTGCTGGGCATTGAAAAAGTTATGGTACAGCTGTGCATAGATGGAATAGCACAGGCTCTCCTTGTCGAGGGTTTCTATATCGGGATGCAGTTGTACGCTCATTTGGTATAGCTGGTCTTGGAAAGAAATTTCTGGATACGTGATGTCAGCGAGATGAAGTTCGGCATATTGATCGGCGACATCGTGCCCATCAGTGTGGGAGTCATGATTTTCGAACATTCCGTCAGGAAGTCGAGCATCAGCCGGGCAAGCTCATTACCCAGAACCAGCGGCTCGGTGGCATTCTCGTCACCGAGCGTCACCTTGTTGTCGGCAACGGCAACGGTCGTGGAATTGACCTTTTGTACCACTTTATCTGCTGTCTGTCTGACTTCAGACTTGTCCACCGTATGCGTGATGCTTTCCGCATCGATAACGGTTGTCGCTTCCTTGTCCTTGTCATTCCTAACGGTTGTTGTGACGGCCGTCGGCGTATAGTGGGTGGAGGTCTCGTTACCGGTGGTTTCCAGTTCGTCGTAGTCCGGGGAAGAGTCGTTTTCCGGATCCAGTTCCTCCATTTCGGTCACGCCGATGACGGTTTCCGTGCGGGCATTGAGCCGCAGGATATCCACATGGGAGAAGTTAACCACATAGGCATAACGGGTGGCGGCATCCATGAAGATGGTCACGTCGGAAAAAAGTGCGGGGACGATCAGGAAGCCGCCTTCGCTGTTGGTGGCGGCCGAGAGCAACACGCCTTTATGGATAACAGGTTCGGCGGAGGCCGTCTCGTCCGGGTACTCGCCGACATCAATGGTACCGCCGTAGTCGGAAAACTCCTCGTCCGAGGGGTTGTCGTGTATCTTGGCGACATAGCCGTGTATCATGCGGGCCGTACCGATACCGGACATGCCTCCGGGAGCCAGATTGATACGCTCCATACTCCGTCCCAAGGCTATCTTGCGGATAGCCTCACGGATAAGCAACTGGTTGGATTTGTCTGAAGACATGAGTTTTTTGAAAGAATAGGAGGAGCATAGTTTATTGGTTGCCAATTATTTTGTACTTTTGCAAAGACAATGATATTACTTATGAAACAAGAAATTTTAGAATCCTATATTACATATATATTTGATTTCTTTCAAAAATCAAGATGCTTTAAAGCCGGGCAAGGTAACATGCTCAGAAATTTTAGATTTGCAGCTGAAAAGCAATTTACTCGTAATCAATTGGGTATATTGTATTTCCTGGTAAATACCCTCATTGATAATGGCTATCTCTACTTAAAAGATAGAGATTTTATAGCTCTTACGGAGAATGGTGCCGATGTTATAAATGGGGGAGAGTGTGTTATTCCTAAAATTTCCCTTGAGCGGACAATTTATGAAAAAGAGACCAGTAGATCAGATATATATGAACAGCTTTGGAATATTATCGGATCGAACAAAGAAAATGATTATGCGCCGCTGTATGTAGATGGACCATTGTTTTATAATACAATCAGGCCATATTTAACAACATTGTCGTTACCTCATACATATGGGGAATATATGGCAGAATTGCGGGAAAAGGAAGAATTTACATCAAGAATTAAATGGTATAGGACTTTATTTTTAGCTCTTGATGAGAATGATGTACAAAAATTCCTCAAAGATTTGTCTATCAAAATAAACAGGCTGCTGCTAATGAATACTCCAAAAGATGCGATACAAGAAGCTTTGAATCCTTGGGCAGATGTAGACATTCCTACAATCGATAATACGCCTCTGCCTGAAATTCTCAATAAAGTGGCGGAAGAACCAATTGTGAATAAAAACAAGCCGTTTGTGTTGATTTCGTATGCGTGGGAGGTAGAAGACAATGTCTTTATGAATTGGATTCAAACTTTCGCCAAAGATTTGCGAAGACGAGGGATTGATGCTCAAATAGACCAGTATCAACCTCATGGAACTGACTTGCCTAAATTTATGCTTGAAAGCATCCGTAAGGCAACTAAAGTTCTGTGCATTCTGACTCCAAAGTATAAAGAGAAAGCTGAATCCGGTAAAGGAGGTGCCGCTTATGAAGGGGGTATAATATCACATGAAATATATAACAATCAGGGAACCACTAAATTTATACCGGTTGTACGCAAAGGGTCTTTTGAAACTTCGACACCGGATTTCATTAGTGGAAGAAAAGGTTTTGATTGCTCTACTGACGATAAATACAATAGCGAACTTCCGAATATTATCAAGGTAATAAACGAAGAACCATTGATAGAAATTCCTCCTGTTGAATAACGGTAAATCTTATTTCCTAATTTTATACGGAATACTCAGTTGTTGCCTGTATCCACCCACCCCGAAAGTAGTCGTTACCTCTTCCACGAGGTATACGCCGTTCTTGGAAGGATTACGGTAGTCGATCAGTTCCACCTGTACGGCAGGAGACAGTCCGAAATCCCCGAATACTGTCACATTGCCGGTGATTCCGTTCAGATTGTAATTCCGAAAGTATTCCGTCGTCTCTTCTACAAGCCGGTCGGAATTGATTCCGACATGAGGTGACATATATGGTACGATGGTATATGTGGATAAATCCACCTTGGTCCTGGTCTTCGCTCCTGATGCCGTCGTGTTGCCCGTTACTTTGTGCGTCTTTTTTGAAATCTGCGTGGCATTGACCGTCTGAAACTCCTTGCTGCCCGGCGTCGCCGGGTCGTATTCAGGATTCATGCGTACTGTCACCTCAAAGAATTTTTCATCCGTCCCGAGTGCCTTGCCCGTCACCGCCAAAAACTTCGGATCGGTCTTGACCACTTTCAGGTTGCTCTGCGCCACATGCTCGTTGAAGTATATCCTGTACGGTCCTGTCGATTCATCCTCCGGGAATACCGGCTGAGCCTTGCTGGACGAATAAGGACGCCCGACGGCAATGGACGGTATGGCCCCGTCATCATCGGCATCGTATTTTAAAAAACAGTAGACCTTGTACTTCGACCATTCGGAAAGGATATCCGCTACCGTGAAGTTGTCCGTGACCTTTACCTTGCCGATATGTATCTCAAACCGCTTCGTATCCGAGTGTATCCTGAAGCCGGTATCTTTCAGGATATTATACTTGCCTTCCAGCACCTCGTTCACCGTCGTCCCTTTCGCCGGGGTCTCGAAATGAGGTGCCTGTTTCAGTTTGAGTTTGTAGGCCATATTCTCACACTGGATTTCCAGCGTGCTGTCCGAATTGTATCCGGTAATGTATCCGTCGAACATATTTTTCAGCACGCCGTTGTAGCCCAGCTTGATATTGATGCGCTGTCCGACCTTGAATGTCGTCTCGTCAACCAGACGCTGCGCGCTGCGTTTCTCGATGATGACACCGTCCTGCATCACCTCCGTCGTTATCCTCGACACGTCCTTGCCCTCCAATGTCACGTTCCCGATAATCGTGGAGCGGCATACCGACCCTTTCGGGAATATCACTTTGGCCGTTCCGATCAGCTTCTTGTAACTCTCGTTGATTTCGAGCGACTGGACTTCCGTAATCTCCACGCCGTTCTGTATCCTCATCGGATTGGATGGGTCGGCATCCCCGATGGTGATGCGACAGCAGAGGATATCCATTGCAGCTATACCCATAAACGTGTCAGTTTAAGCAACGAGGCGGGGTCGATGACCTCCGTACCGAATTTAACATACTTGATCCACTTGTTCGTGTGCTTGATGGCCGTGTCCACCTTTTCCTGTTCCGCCAGTTTCAGTTCCACGGCTTCCGATGGCTCCACGGCGACACAGTTCAGCGAATACGGCTGCACGTTCCGGCAATCCGTAGGCTGTAAGGTATAGCCCTGTATAATCAACCGTGAAATGTTGAACTGGCGCAATACCGTGTTGTCGCAATCGATGACACCCTTGTATTGTACCAGCCTGATAAACTTGGACACTTCCGCCTCGGGATACACGTCCGGGTATTTGGAGGTGATCTTGCCGTTGATGGTAATCTCGAGGTCACCCCCGGATATATATTCCTTGCGGGTATAGTCCCGCCCCTGTACCCGGGTCAGCAGGATATTGTTCCGGCTGCTGACCTGTACCTGCGGTCCCAGGTCCACGAATGTCACCAGTCCATACCGGCTGTTCGGCAAAACCTTGCACTCGCTGTTGTCATAATACTTCCCCTCCTCTGATATGGACAGTTCCAGAAAATCCGCCACTGTCCGGCCGACGATGGAATCGATATGGTTTTTCTTCTGCGCCACCGCCTGCTGTTCCCTGATGAGCTGGTAGTACTGTCCGGTCTTGTTCGCAAGGCTGGACTGCGACTGTGTCTGAAGATATTTGTCCCGCACCTGCTGTTCCCAGTATTTGAGGTATCGGGGATAGGAACGTAGCAACCCGTAAGCCGTCTGCGAGGCAACCTGTATGGCTGCCCGTTTGAGCAGGTCATGGTGCCTGGAGAAGTAATGTACCTGCCCGTCCTGCAATTCGGCAAGCCCCATGCCCAACGCCAGACGCGTGGCGTTGCTGATGTATCCGCCAAGCGAACCGTGGTTGAGTATGCCTCCGCTCAACAAAGTCGAGGCCGCGATTTGTATCAGTCTTCCCATAATCCTTTCATTTTATGCGTTCCAGGAGGCATCGAAGTCATGCACGACATCGATGAGCGCCTGTGCCAGTTGTTCTTTCAGGTTCTGTATCTCTTCCGTCTGCCCCTCCTTCGACTTCATCAGGTCGATGGTCCTGACACTGAGCAGGCTCTCTATGTTCACGATGACCTGTTTAGGTGCCGCCGAGGACAACCGCCCCGTGCCGGAATAGTTGCCGCCGGCCCCTCCGTCATCCAGATGCGTGTTGGTAATCGGGTTGGCAGCAAACGGACGTGTATCGTTGGAATCCGGTTCGTTGCCGTACTGGTCGGGAGTGAAGCCCGCCACGCGGAGGATGTTCTCGGCTGCCTCCGCCGAACCTCCGAAAGTCTGCCGGAGCGATGAAAAGAACTTCACGAGTGTCGTATGTGCCAGCTTGCGATGCGCGATGTTGTCTATACGCTGCGCATCGGTGGCGTTCTGCCCCAGTGCCCGCTGTTTCCATAGCCCGTTTTCGTCCTGCTCGAATCCCCAGGCCCTGAACTGGTCAAAGTCGAACCCTCCCTTACGCATCAGCTCATGCGCATTGGCGGCACTCGATATGGCATTCCGATAAGCGGTGGCGGCACGCACAATCTCCGGAACGGTCTGCGTGTTCATGTACCGGGCATAGTCGTATGTGCGGGCGGCAACCGCTTCCGACCTGTCCCCGATATCATTCACATAGACGGCCTTGCCATCCTGCATACGCCACAAAGACTTGTCGAGATCCTTCTCCTGTTGCCCGAAACGCTCCTTTACCGTCTTGAGGAAAGCGTCCACTTCCAATACCGTACCCATCTTCCCGAACTCGGCGTACGCGGCATCGATACGTGTCTGGCTGTCGCGTTTGGCAAGGGTGACAAGCGCATCCCTTATGTCATCCTGACGGGCTTTGTCCATGTTATACACATGGTCTCGCGATACCATCCCCTCAGATGAAGCGATGGCAAATTCCCCCAAGAACCCGGCCCACCAGTTGGATGTGAAGGCTCCGATTTTATGTCCCGAAGCCTCTTCGATACTTTTGCCGGCAACGACCTCGTCCACGGCACGCTTTGTCTTGACAGCCATGTTATAGGTCTCGCTCAGGGAGGAGTAAAGTGCCTCTATGGACGGATAACGGTACTTGCGGTTCGATTCGATCTCTTCCAGTACGGCATCCTTCGCCTCCTTTATCTTCCAGGTCTTGTAAGCCACCCATCCCAAAGTCCCGACCAATGCGGCTATACCTGCCGTGGCGGCAACCGCGCCTGTACTGATGGCACTCAACGAGGCGGCAGCACCGGTCAGTCCGCTGCCGGTAGCCACCTGTGTGGCAAACAGCGACTGCAGGACTCCTTTGGCTCCGATGACACCGCCCCCGGCCATCAAGGCGCGGTTCATCGCTCCCCGTCCCGCCACGCCTGCGGACTGCATGGCCGACACGATGGCCCGCTTCTGGGCAAACGAAACCTTACCGATACCACCCGCCCCCAGCAGCCCCTGCACGGCACTGATTGATGTCGTGGCCGCAGACTGTTTGCCGATAAACCCCATGGCGATGCCGATATTCGTCAGGGCTCCCGCCACCTTGAACAGCCGGGTCGCGACAACGCCTGTAAAGACAAGCGGTTCTATCCAATGGAAATTGCGGGTCACCCATGCGCCGATATTGCCGATCACGGTGAAGATGTCCAACAAGGCATTCCCGATGGACACCAGGCCACGGGTAAATTCCGGAGCCTTGAACTTTGCCAGAAAAGTGCGGAGCACAGTGCGGATAGAGGGTTCCAACACCTCGTATGCCTGCATGAACCCTTCGGTCAGCTGGGAGGTCACCTGCGCCCACAATCCCTTGGTCGTATTCTGCTTTACCAATGCCAGTTCTGAGGAAACGCCCTGGGACCCCCGGTTATATGAAGTCAGTTCTCGTAGTTTGTCGTAGTTCTTCAGGAACATCATCGCCGCGTTACCGCCAATTTTCCCGAAGATTGCCTGGACATCCGCCATCGACGCGCCCTTCTTGTTCAATTCCTCGAAAATGTCCGCTATAGGACGGAGTTTCTCGACCTGCACCCCCTCGATGTCGCGCATTTCCGTGAACCGGATGCCCAGGCGGTCCAGAACTTCCTGTGCCTCCTTGGTAGGTTTGGCAAAACGTGTGGAAAGAGCACGCAACGAGGTTCCCGCCAGCGTTCCCTTCAGACCCATATTGCCCAAAAGACCGATGGCGGCACTGCTTTCCGTGAAGTCCACGCCCGCCATACGCAGGTAACCGGCAGCCATCTTGTATGACTCCGCCATCTCCACGATATTCACATTCGAGCGGGAAATGGTGGAGGAGATAATGTCCGCCACGCTGTCCATGCTGTCGTTATGGATATCATAACCGGCCATGATGTTCGTGGCCAGGTCGGCGATATACGACACGTCGTTGTCACCGATAAGTGCCAGGTTCGTGATCGGGCGGATGGACTTGTTGATTGTCTCGATATTCATGCCCGCCATCGACAGGTATTTGACGGCACCGGCAATCTCCACGGCTGTGTATTTCGTGTCGATGCCGATTTTACGGACATGACGGGCCATACTGTCAAAACGGGTCTCGAATGTCTTGAGGTCGCTGTCCGCCACACGGAGGATGGAATGTGCCGATTCCATGATGTTGGAATAGTCGATGGCCTTCGTCAGTTCCGAACGGATCAGGCTGTAACCCATATAGGCATTGAGCATCGAAGCGAACGGGAGGTTCCTGAGTGACGGCGCTTTCGAATACTGGATACGGTTGATGGCGGCACGGCGTTTACTGCGGTAGAGCGTACCGGCTGCAGTATGTTCCCGCTGCATGAGCCTGACGGACTGCATCGCATTGCGCTGTTCCTGCCGTCTTGCAGCCTGCTCGGCCTTTATACGTTCCGTTTCTGCCTTACGGCGTGCCTGTTCTGCCTGCCGGCGTATTTTCTCCGCAGCACGGGCGGCATTCTTGCACTCCCGTTCTTTAGCCCGCGCTTCATCGGCACGCCGCTTTTCCGCCGCGGCGGTTTCTGCCAGAGCCGCCTTACGGCGCTGGTCTGCGGTAAAGAGCTCCTCCGCGTGGACCAGTTTCTGGCGATGCAGCTGCTGTCCTGCATAAAGCCGTTCCATCAGTTTTTGCCGGGCCTTTTCGGGCATTACGAAGGCCTGCGGAGCATATGGCACCGGAACGGAAGGTGTGAGTCCTTCGGATGGTATGCCTCCCTGCATGTTGAAAGAAATGACAGAAGCACTTTTGATACGACCCAATAGGGAAAGTATCTGCTGCAACCTGTTTTCCGCCGTCCCGGTCTTGATTTGCAGTTCCCGGTCACGTTCCATGGAAACCAGGGCGGAGTTGATTTTCCCGATGGCTTTGGTAATGCGTTTCTGCGCGTCTGCCATCGTGCCAACGGACGAGGCGGCATTCTTTTCGATCTCCGCTTTGCGCATCTCGGCAGCCTTTTTCTCGTAAAGGCTTTTGGCGTTGGCCTTGATTTTCTTGCTGTCCAAAGCCTGACCGGCATTGATGGTCAGGCTGATGCCTTTGGAAAGCGTGGAAATATCCGTGAGTAACCCCTTGATACGTTCCAGCTTCTCTTCGCTTTTTTTCGTATCGATGGTCAGGCGGTAATCGAAATTACGTTTCTTGCCGTTCTTGGTGCGGAACACGCGGTCTATCTCGTCCATCATATTCTTGATGTTCGTGACGGCCGGAGTCAGGGACGCTTTCGCCTGTACCAGCTTGCCTACCGCCTCACCGAAGGCGATAACCTGCTTGGTGCCCTGAGAGGCATCCACGTTGATGGAGTAGTTGACCTGATAGTTCTGTTCCTGAGCCATGGTAATGGGTACTGCGTTAAAAGAATAGTCTTTCCGCAAGGGCGGAGATTATGAAACGAAGGCCGCCGCAAACCGGAAGCTTACGGCGGCAGGTCAAGGAGTCCTCTCCGGCAATGACATCGGAACGGGCATACGGCTGATGAGCATCTGCTCGTGCAGCCACAACGCCTCTTCGGAAAGCATCGCGAACTCCTCGTCGGAAATCGTGTCGAGGTTGACGCCGGGAAAGTAGTGGCGGACATAGATCATCCGCTGGCGGATGCGCTGCTCGTCGGTCACTACCCACCGGCTTATAAGTTTACCAGGACACTCTGGCGGGTGGTGATCAGCTCGGAAAGCTGTCCCATCAGACCGAACAGGAAGAGCGACTCGTCGTCCACGAGTTCCTTATCTCCGTCCACGAAGCAGTCGCGGGCCAACGTGCGCATGGCGATTACCTCGTCCTTTTTGGAAGCGGCCATGAATTTGCTGAACTGCGGAAAGCTCGGTTCGGACATGTAGGCCACATAAATCTCTTTCTCGCCGTTTGCGGTGTCTCCGAAAACGACCATCGGACAAATCTTGCGGAGTTTCTTCTCCTCTTTCAGTTTGAGGGCTTTTTCCTTGATCTTGATCTCCTGTTCCAATGAAAGCATTTTTTCGTCCATATCGAATTTGTTTTGATTCACCGAAAGAGTAGGACAAAGAATCGTGGAAAGGTTGAAGACACGGTTCTTATTCACTTGTAATCCATATGTTATACAAAAAACTTCTTTGCTCCTGATATTCCCAGATCAGTCTTTAAAGGAAATTTCGCTGAATATATTTCATATATTTCTTTGATATATAGTATATAATCGTTAATTTTGCATATTCTCAAACATAAATGATTATGTGCAAAATAGATGATTTTATAGATGTGACAAGCCGGTACATCGCTGAATTGCTTGATTTGAGGGCGGACATCAGGCCGGTCGAAAAGGATGTCTTGCATACATTCCCAGCCAATATTACTGCCGGTTATACATTTTGTACGGCTAACTTGTTGGGGCATGACGTAGTTCTTCTGTATAGTGCAGACAGTTCTGCATATACTCCGGGGCAGATGCGGAAACAAAAAGAACTGGTTGAGCGAAAAGCCCAATGCCCGGTAATATTTGTATTGCGTACAGTGGCGGCCTATAATGTACGGCGTCTTGTCAGACATCGTGTAAATTTCATCATACCGCAAAAGCAAATGTTCATACCGGATTTGTTGATAGATTTGAAACCGCATAAAAATAATATCGGGGGCGGTGAAGAAACGCAGATTCCTGCAATTGCCCAATGCATAATCCTTTATCATCTTGAAGTAAAGTCTCTCGAAGGGAAAGGAACTTATGATATTGCAGATCTTTTCAACGTGTCGTATGCCAATGTAAACCGGGCGGTCAGATGGCTGAAAGATAAAGAAGTTATCGCTTTATCCGGCGGCAAGACAAAGAGTATGATATTTCAGTTCAAAAAGCGTGAATTATGGGACAGGATGTTGCCGTTCCTGGCGAACCCCATCGAGCGGATTGTATATACCGATAGTCTGCCTGATGAAGTATTTTGTATTAGTGGAGTAAATGCCTTGTCGGAATATTCAATGCTGAACAAGGAAAAAAATGACACTTATGCCATTGCAAAAGAAGAAGCTCGACGGTTGCAAATCCGGACAGACAAGGAATATGGCGAGACCCGCATAGAGATATGGCGTTACAATCCATGTTTTTTCTCAAAAAACGGCATTGTAGACAAATTGTCTTTATTTCTGGCCATGAAGGATATGGATGATGAACGCATTCAAATAGAATTGGAAACTATGATAAATAATATGATATGGTAAGAGGAATTGATAAATTCAGGGAGTTTTTCACCGGATATGAAGGAAACTATGTCATCATAGGTGGTACTGCCTGTGAAATGCATGAAGAAATATATGCACAAACTCCAAGGGCGACCAAGGACATAGACATTATACTGATTGTGGAGGCGCTGTCTTCGGATTTTGCTGCAAAATTCTGGGAGTTTGTAAAAACCGCAGGGTACAGACAAAGGAATAAGGGAACCGGGAACGGGGAATGCAGGCATGAATATTACAGGTTCAAGGAACCGGGAAATCCGGATTTCCCGTATCAGATAGAACTCTTTTCACGAAATATCGGGGTTGTCAAATTCCCGGACGATGCCCACATTACCCCCATTCCGGTTGATGATGACCTGTCAAGTCTGTCAGCCATTTTGATGGATGATGACTATTATAATTATACCATTGAACACAGCACGTTGGAGGAGGGCGTACATATTGCGAACATTGAAAGTCTTATCTGTCTGAAATGCAGGGCCTATTTAGAAATGACCGAGCGGAAAAACAATGGAGAACAAGTGGACAGCAAACATATCGTCAAGCACAAGAAAGATGTATTCCGGCTGGTTGCCATGCTTGCTCCTGCCGACACCTACGAAGTTCCTGATTCGCTTAAACAAGATGTTGACAGGTTTTGCCTGGCTGTCAAAGAAGAAGTGCCAAACTCTGATTTTTTCAAATCGGCAGGACTTAAAAGCATTTCCGGAGAACAGTTATTGGAACAACTTGAAGCCAATTTCATAACACAACAATGAGAATCCAATACGCATCCGACCTGCATCTCGAGTTTCGGGAGAACAGCAGTTTTTTGAAGCACAACCCGCTGGCTGTTGCCGGAGAAGTGCTTGTCCTTGCCGGAGATATAGGATATATCGGAGATGAGAACTACTCCAGACATCCGTTCTGGGACTGGGCTTCCGGAAATTACAGCCGGGTCATCGTGGTTCCCGGAAACCACGAGTTTTACAAGATGTTCGACATAGACAAGCTGTATAACGGCTGGTCGCTCAAAATCAGGGAAAACATCACCTGCCACTATAATGCCGTTATCCCATTGGGTAACGATATAGAATTGATCGCTACCACACTGTGGTCACATATCCTGTTGCAGGATGCCTATGAAACTGAGGCAGCCATCACAGATTTCCGCAGGATGCGTTACGGCAGCGAACCGCTGGACTGGACAAGGTTCAATGACGAACATTCGCGCTGTTTCCGTTTTCTGGAACAGAGCGTAAAACAAAGTACTGCCAGACATCTCATTGTCGCCACTCATCATGTACCGTCATTCGAACTGATGGCGCCGGAGTTCAAGGGCAGTCCGCTCAATGGGGCATTTACCGTGGAGCTTGGCGGTTTCATTGCAGACAGCCCGATTGAATACTGGATATATGGCCACTCGCACCGCAATATCAATAAGGTCATCGGAAACACCCGGTGCATATGCAACCAGTTGGGCTATGTGTTCAGTAACGAGCATACGTCATTCGATAAGGAAGCGCATATTTCGATTTAAGTCTGCCATACATAAATCCCGTCTGTCAGCCAAGGTCAATATCCGGCAAACAGACGGGTTATTATGTAACAAATTTATGGTTGACTATTGAAGTCGTGGCTTCACCAACTTCCCGTCGATACCGCATGTTTCCAGAACCGCGGTATTTTCTTTGTTGAAGGCGATCAGGCATGACGGCGCTCCGGCCGTACCACCCTGTTCCCCCGTAACATGGTAAAAACTGAGCCGTCCCTTGATAAAGAGTATTGAATCGGCGTTTGGGAATATCAGTTCGTGGAACAGGCGCGTGTCCGTGCGGGCAAAAGTGAGCGCGACGGCATTCCTGTGTTCGACACACCTGCGGATAAACCGGACAATCAGTGCAGTGTCATAGGGAGGATTGCAGAACACACGTCCGAACCAGGGTTGTTGCAGGCCGTCATCCTCAATGGTATAGTGATGTCGCGCCGTATCCCATGGGCGGTTTACGGGCGAACACGGATCCAAATCGAACGGCCCCAGCCTCCGAAGCAGGCAGGGAGGCGTGAGCCATTCGTTCTTTCCGGTAGAAGATTTCCCCTCGAAAGTTACATCCATGACAGCTTAGATTGTATCACCCGAGCCGATTTGGATATCGAACGGGTTGAGATCGAATTCATGGGTGATATTGGTATCATCCTGCTGTGACTCGAGACAATCCTCCGTGAAGATGCAACCTTTGAGCGTTACGGTCGTCGTTGTCCAGTCCTCGCCGGCCATCGGGTTGGCAAAGCTGATAATCAGGTCGAACTCGCCGATTTCGAGCAGCGAGCCGTACACCGAACGCAACAGCTGTTGCGTGGCATAGTCCATCGTGATGCTCGCCGTATAGGTAATGTTCCCGAACCCCCTCGACACCGGCCGTCCTCCCATGCCGTAGTTACTTTCGACCTTGCGCTTCTTCGACCATTTGATGGCCGACACGCCTTCAAGGGTCGTGGAACCTTCATCGATTCCCAGGGCGGTCGATGACAGGGTTATCATCGACCACGAGTATGCTACATTGTTGATTATTGCCATATGCTATGTCTTATTTGCGGTTAATGACAGTCCTTCCTCTACATAAATCTTCACGGCCACGCCCACCGGGACAAGGACATAGGAGATGCGCAGCGTGTCGTCCACCAACACGTTCTGGTTCGGGTCGATAGTGACGGCGTATCCTGAAATTTCCTGCGCCGCCTGCATCTTGGCCAGTATATCCCCGATGAGTGTCTTGAAAGCTGTAATCTTCGACGGGGCGAGGAACCCGGTTGAAGGATTGACCATCAGCGGTGAGTTCACATACGGCAGCAGGGCTGCACGCACGGCACGGCGGCTCTTGTTGATGGTGCGGTTCCGGGCAATGGTACGGAAATCCCCATGTGAGCATGTCTGGTCTTTCGAGATGTAGATCCCGTTCTCGCGGCCGGCATACTTGATGGGAAAAATATACCCCTTATCGTCGAGTTCGTCCAGCAGTGACGGGGAGAGTGACTCGTACCGGTTCAGGCTGAGGAAGTTCTCCTCTGCCTCGTCGAGGTTGATGTCCCCGAACCCCAACTCTATTTCCTGGAAATCGTCCGCGAAGAGATTGAACTGCTTGACCCATGCGATGGATTCGTGCACGTTGGCCTTTGCTATGGCTCCCATAACCGCTCCCAAAAATCCCACGGGCGTATGGTTCCTGTTGCACATCTGCATCGTGGAGATCTTTTCGTGATGCGCCTGGCCGAATATACAGCTGATACGGCTTGATTCACAGATGCATGAAGGTATTTTATTCAGGTCAATCTGACGCCCCTCAGTCGTATCCGCCCCCGTATTGGAAGGATTGGCGGAAAGGATGAGCGAGAGCGGCTGGTTCTGCTCCGCAAGCCCCACGGCCACGTCGTTGAGCCCCTTTACCAGATTGAGGTTGTATTGTTCCGATGCGCCGTTCGCTTTCCACAGCGGCTGTTCCGTCCATATGCCTATCTGGTTGATCATACCCCCGGCAGCACGCTGCATGATTTCCAGCGCATCCCAGTTCGCCGAACAGTCCGCGAACATCACGTAGAGTTTTCCTGAACCGCCCGGATTGCCGGACATGCGGAAAAATTCACGGATATGGTATGCCGGGATGCCGTGCAGGAAATTGACATTCATCTCCTCCTCGTCGGTTGCCTCCACACGTTCGATGATACCGAAGTCGTTCACGGCGGACTTGAACGAGGTGATGTAGCAGACATCGCCAGGCTTGAGCCTGGTCTCATTGGTTTTACCATACCCCTCCGTGAAAAGCGTCGGCTGGAGGGACACGTCGAACAGCAGTCCCGTCACCTTCTCGCCCGACGAGCCGGTATCGTAAGGAATATTGCCGTCCACATCCTTGATAAATACATTACCGAGTGCCATTATGATTTCTTTTTAAGTTCGTTGTAGAAAGGATTCCTGTAGAGTACGGCCTTGCCCCTGATGGCGGCCGCCGTGTCCGGCGCATAGGTTCCTCCGTGCGTGTCGATGTACAGCGACGGATATGCCGGGAACTTTTTCAACAGGGACAGGATGTGAGGCTCTGTCGTCTCCTCCGACCCTGCATTCCCTTTCCCCGCGGTCTTGGCCGGCAGCCTGTCTTCAGTCTCGCCGCCTGTCCCGAGGTTTTCCGATGCCGTTTCCGGAACGGGCACCGCCTGAGCCTCCGGTGCAGGAATATTATTGTTGTCTGTCTGCGGAGTTTCCTCCGTGTTGATTTTCTTTGCCATAACAGTAGAATGAAAATGGGGAACGGGGCCTTGCCTCCGCTCCCCGGGTGGATATTGAGAATGAAGAAAGGTGTGTTATTCGCTCTTCTTGTAGGCGGTATGGACCACGATCTCCGCCGGGCGGACGATGTTCACGTCCATTTTCATGCGCATCTGGAAAAAGAACAGCTCGGAGTTGGCCTGCAGACGGTCGATTTTCAGGATGTCCGTGTCGTTCGCGTAATCCACCCCCATCCACAGGTTGGAGTCCATGCCGGTGGAGAACTCGCCGAGCACCATCGTGTGTTCGGGGATTCCCACGACCGGGACGATGCGCTTGCCCTTGAAGCGATAGCGGTTGACCTCGGTATTCTCGGAATACTTGACCTGCTTGTCCGAGATATATTGGTCATACGCGTCCCAGGCGTCCCATCCGACCACAAAGGTCAGAGATGTCTTCTTTCGGATCTGCTTCGGACATTTCCTCCACATCGCATAGAGCGCCGCCTCCACCGCGGCCCCGTCCGTCAGCTCGGTCGTTCCCGAAATGATGCACTGCCCTCCGGCAACCACCTCGGCATCGGAGGAGTTCACATTGTCGAGGATCCGTTTGATGACCCCGTCAAAATATTTCTCCTTGTTGGCTCCGATTTTCGTGCAGCCTTCCGGTGCGGTAATCTTGGCCACCGTCTCTCCTCCGCGGGCGGAAGTCCAGATGGCGTTTCCGATATACTCGTTTTTCTTGTCCATAAGGAGACGGAGCATCGTCGCCTGGATTTTCGGGTCGAGCTCGCGGAACACGAGATTGCCTTCCGGCTGCGCGAAACGCCAGTACTTCTCGTAGTCCCTCGGGTTAAACTCGAGATAGACCATAAAATCGGACGGCTCAAGATGGCGTTCGGTGAACTGGTACTCGTTCGTGCCGTCATCGCCCTTGGCTCCGTGGATGGGTTGTGGGGTCGGCACGTTGTCCTGGATAATGTTGCCCAGCTTGATGGCAGGAAGCGTATAGCGGTGCTGGATGCCCGTCTTGATATGAATCAGTCCCTCGCGGACTGTATCATTGCCCTGCACGGTATAGGTCAGCAAGTCCTCAAGTACTTCGCCGCTATACCCGTTTTGAAGAAAGTTTACTGTATCAGCCATTGTCGTTTTAAGTTTTCCGTTGAAGAATGAAACTCGGCCGACTGGCGGATACCTGCTGTTTCCGCGCGAGACACTGCGGTCTCCGGCATGTCAGTTAAAATCGGGCGGACGCCCGCGGATAGTCTGTCAGAGCTTTCGGAACTTGAAATCCGCACCGACCACTTCCGCCACCTTCTCGGCCATCAGCTGTTCGGCGGTCTTTGTCGCTTCCGCCGTGGCCTGGATGTTGGCAGGGTCATCGGCGATTTCCTTCGAGATTTTCTCCCGCGCGGGAATGGAAGCCAGCGTGCTTTCCGCCAACTCGAAGTTGGAACCGGCCATCTCCACCCACTGCGTTTTCGCCTCACGGTCAATCTTGCCTTCTGCAATGGCATTCTCCACCAATGTCTCGATACGGGAAGCCTGCTCGTCCTTCTCTTTCTGCTCGTAGGCGGAAAGGCGTGCCGTCGCTGCGGCCAGGTCTGTCTGCAAGTTCCGGATGGAGGCGTCTTTTCCGGCGATGACGGTCTGCGCGTCGCTCAGTGATTTCTGTATTTCTCTGTATTTGGGTTCCATCGCGGCCAGTTCAGAGATACGTGCCATCACGTCCTTGACCTCACCGTCCTTCATGCCCAGCGAGGCTGCAATCGCCCCGTACTCAAAGCCTTGTGTCTTGTTTTCGTTTGCCATATCGTTTTCCGTTTCTGTAAGAGTAGGTTCAATGCCTTTGAAAGGTTTATTTCCCGCGCTGACACGGCTCATCAGTTCCTGGATGGCGGCCGTATCGGTCAATCCTTCTATCTCGTCATGCACTTTACGGCAAAGCTGCTTCGAGGTATGGATGACATGCTCCGCAGGTATGATGCCGGCCTTGACGGCAGCCTGTGCGTCGAAATAGGTCCCGTCCTTTCCTGCCTGTCCGTCCATGATGGCCCGCACATGCTCCGCTTTCAGGCCGAACCGTTTCCGGTAAATCGTCTCGATCTGTTTGGTAAAAGCCGTTACCATGTCCGACGGTTCCCCTCCGTCATCGTCCGGCAACATCGGGTTATGAATCATCAGTATGGCATAATCACGCATGAGAGAACGCTTGCCCGCCGCCCAGATGATGGAGGCCATCGATGCCGCGACCCCTTCGATGATACATTCCGTATCCACCGTGGCATTGGCGATGGTGGAATAGGTGGACATGCCGTAAAGGACACTGCCGCCCTCCGAGTTGATCAACACACGGATACAGGAGGGACGGATGATATTTTCCAAAAAGTCGAACTCGTCATTGAAACGTGAGGTCGTCTCTTCCGTCACGCGACCGAAGAAACGGATAACAGCCGGCTGGCCTGCCTTCGCCTCTCCGACGACATATTGAAGTGTGTTCATATCCATATGCAAGGGTTATTTGAACAAGAGTAGGCGGTGGGAAAAGAAAAGGTTTTGCACTGCTATTTATGGAAGTGGAAATATGAGAATCCATCCATTTATGGAAATGCGATTATCTTTACAGTATAATAGATTGTTCAAATTACAGACCGGTTGCAACTATTTGTATCAAGACCGGCATGCTGAACATTCTAAATTCAGCAAGTACAGAAAATGTATCATGAGTCTTGTATTATCTGCTGATTCATGTCTGTTTATACGCAGTGCGGATAAATCTCCTGCATGGATTTCAATTTTTCGATCCGGTATCCGAAAAACCAGATACTTCGTCATGTTCCGGACGCGGATGGAAGCCGTGTCCGCCGCTGTCATGTTGCGGCGCATCGCTGTGTTGGGTGAACGGGGGCATGACCACATACCTTTTTACCCAGTCCCTGTATTTCCACGCGGAAGATTCCCTGAACCATACCTCGTAGTCTATCCAGTACGCCTGCAACATATTGGTTGAAAGCGGCATGTCGAAATAGGTCAGGTTGCACCGCTCGCTCAGCGCCGGCTCATGGTTCTTGGCATCCTGTATGGCTACATTGAGCCGCTGGAAGACCAGAAACGCCTCGCATTCCTTGTCTTCGTCCGCATTGTTGAGCGTATTCAGGATAAACCGCACGCGCATGGTGGCGCGTCCCTCACCGATACGCTGTTGCTGTACCAGGTACCTCACGTTGATAAAGTGGATGAACACGGCAGGGAACACAGTCTCATACTCCGTGTTATCGTCACGAACAATGCGGGCGAACTGGCCGTTGTCGATAGCGACGGTTTTGAACAGGGGCGGCGACAACGGGTCGTCCGGATTCTCCCGCAGGGTCAGGACAGCCCGCTTAACGGCCCGGTATATCTCCACGAAAGGGTTCGCGGAAACTTCTTCAGGCAGGCTCTCCGCCGGTGCCGACGGTTGTGCGGGCTGTGGTGCGGGGTGTTTGTCTTTTATCATAGCGGCTGGTGTGGAAATCCTTTAAAAATCATATCTATGAAATGGACGGCGATATAGTCGTCCGTTTTCGGTGAGAATCCGATGAACTGCCGGTGTACGGGACGGCGCGTGGAATACTGGTTTACCGTGTACAGCCCGAACTTCGGATCGGTATTGTGTATGGCGGCATAATGCCCGTAACGCTCCTTGCTGCGTCCCCGCTTGCCCTTGACTGGAAAGCTCTTTTCCGTAGTCCACATGCAATACCTGGCGCCTTTCCGGAAGATGCGCGTACGGTCCGAACGCCGTCCCACTATGTCTGTCCGGCCGGCTTCCGACTGTATGCTCCGGGCCAGAGTCCCCGTATCGTTCATGAGAGGATGGGTGAACCTCTTTCCCCATTTGGAGGTACGAGGCGCCCATTTGCTACCGTTGAATCCCCCCGAAGCGAATGAGGACAGGAACTGCTGCCTGGTATAGTCACCGGCAGCAGTTGCGAAGTCGAATACGTTGAACTCTAGCCGGCTGGCCATGACGCGCGTACTGGTCCTGCTTACCCAGTGGCTGCAAAACTCATCAAGCGTTATCTTGGGCATAGGCGAACTTTCCTTTAATGCGTTTCACAATATCATTCATGTAACCCGGAAGCGGGACGGAGAAATAGCGGTGCGCATCGGAAAAGATACGCCCGCCGGTTGCCAGGCTCTCCCGGAAGACCGGATCCACCTTTTCCAGATAGTCTCCCTTATCCGGCAAAGCCGCCCGGACAGCGGCGAACCCCTCCGCGACCAGAAAGCAGCGGCATCCCCATTCGATCGGCGGTATCAGTTCCGGAGGAAACTCGGATTTGCGGAAGGAAATCCCTTCCAATGAAAGATGCCAGGCACGTACCCGTTCATCGCCTTGTGTCATGTAGGTAAGCACGGTATCCATATCCACCGCCATCCACCATGCGGCCATCGAGGCCGCGAAGAATACCTGGTTGTTCTCTTCCTCCGCATGGACGAGGTTATACCTGCGGCATATCTTTTCGTGTGCTTCCATGTCCTGTTCATCCGCTGTCTCGGGCAGTTCCCCGAGCATGGAATACTCCTCTGCCGCGGCAAAATCCACCAGGTTGTCTATGGCTGCAATCAGGATGTCACGCTGCTGCCGTTCCCTCTCTGTTGTAAAGGAGTTGTGATTTTTCAGTATCTCCAATGCCCGGTCCATGTCGATTCGCAGACCTGTCAGCGCACGGTCTATGAGGAAAGAGGCACGCAGGGTGATGATGTCCTCTATAATGTCGAGACGTTCCGCGCTGTTCTCCCAATAGAGGATCAGCCTGCGGAATGCATCGAAAATGACACGATACTCCTTTTCCGTATCGGATTCCGTGGTTGCAGATGCCCTGACAGCTCTGAACGGAGCGTTGTCCGGGAGCGGAAGACGGGCTTCTATTCCGCTCCCCGCAGAAAATTTCCGACCTTCGCCCCCCGGGGGCGTCCGTAACGCCGGAAATACTCCTCGTCCGACATGATGCCCCGGTCGTTGTGGCTGAGACCGGATGAGCCGCCTTCGGCTCCGAAACCTAATCCCGGGATAACATTGAGCTGCCGGCCCACATTGATACCGAACTCTTTCTCGATCTCATCGGCCGCCACTTCATATTTGTCCGTGATCAGCGAATAGAGCTTGATGCGGTCCTCGTTGCTCATCTCTATCCGGTTCGAATACCGGAACTCCAATCCTCCGGGGATATACCCGATAGCCACCAGGCGGGGGATTATCTCCTCGTTCATGATGTTTTCGATATACCGACGGTAGACTTCGATACGGTCGCGGAAAATGTCCTGGTGTGCTTTCGTGGAACCCACGTACGACTGCATCCCTCCGGCCATCGACTCGGAGCCGAGCACGAGGTTGGCAACTTCCTTGTTCACAAACTCGATAAGCCCGGTATATATCTTTTCCGAGTTGGACATGGTGAATGTCTTGATATCGACCTCGTCCTCAATGCCGGTAACCACCACCTTGTTCTGTGCCGCGTTGGCTATCTCGTTAGCCAGCCTCTTGCGGTCGGCGTTGCTCTCGCTGACCGTCTTTCCGTGGATAATCGGCTGTCCGTAAGTATGGGAAAAGTTCACATAGTTGGCCACCGTGAATTTCTTGGCCAGTATCAAAGGGGTCGTGGCGGAAAAAAGTCCCAAGTCGCCGGAGTTTACCAGTACATAACAACGGTAATATGCCGGGTCATGTAAATCCCAATGCGGCTCCCACAGTCCCTGCCGCTTCAGTACCGTTTTCTGGTCCGGTAACACATTACGCCGTTCGATGATGTTGACTTCCGCCAGCCTGCCCGTTCTGGGGTCAGTATGCGGCATGATTTCAAGCAGGGTGTACCCGTAGAGTTTGGATTCCACTATGCCCTTGATTATCTTGTCGAACTGCGAACCCTGTATCTTCAGGGAGTTCGCCACGTCCTTGATGTATTTTCCCTTTTCGTTTACACGGGCAAGCATATAGCGGTCGCCGAGAATCTGGCTTTCCAGTGTCTCGACAACGGAACGTATATGAGCGTCCTGTTGCAGGCAGGCTTCATACAGGTCAATGAGCCGGGCGCGGTCATCGAGAATATATCCCGAACCGGTATCCTGACGACATGAACGGTAGCGGTTGTTGCGCTCGATTTCGCGAACATACTCCTGAATTGTCTTTTTGGAGGTCTTAAAAATACTCTCCAAGAGTTCCCCGTTAAATGATTTGTCCGATGTAGCCATAATTTTTTTGTTTCTTGTTCAAAGAGTAGAGACAATCCTCAAGAGAGGTTTTTACGGCTAAAAGAATATATGGAGAACGGGACTCTTAATGCTTGATTTACAAACCGAAATATGCAACTTAAATATATAGATATTTCGGTTTTATTTGCGTTGTAAATATCTTATTATCAGTAATTAACAATTTATTAAAAGTGTAATTTATGTATATATTTATAGTGTATTTCATATTAAAAAGATATATCTTTGCACCACGTTAGATACAAATCCAAGAACAATGAAAAAGAGAACATGAAAGAAGAAAAGATTCCCTGCCGGATAATCCGGTACAGGGAGTTCCCCGATCTGCTTTTCGGAACGTTACGGGAAGACGGACCGGTCTATTTCGACGCGACACGCTTCATCCAGGCCAAAGGAGATGCACGCCGGCATAATGTCCGTGATTTCCGTGTCGCTTTCCATCACTGGGCAACGGCGTTGGCAGACGCCTACGGAATAGACAGGGAAAAGATGATCATCCGTGACGAGGCGTCGGGACACCTGTTAATTGATGAATGTCTGGCTCTATTATTTGTCGTTTACATCGATCCCGCGTTCGGTGTCTACCTTCTGGAGCGCGTGGACGAACTGCTGTCCGGTGGATTTACGGTTTCAGACACTTGGCTGGTACAGGCTGCCGGTCTTAGATTTACAAAGGAGGAATTAACGCAAATTTTAGAACAACATGAGACGCAGCACATTTAAACGACCCAAGATGGTGCTCATCTTCAACGGGGCACAGGTTCTTGTAGCGGTCACGCGCTCGCTGCACAGCGCGGCGGAATTGACAAAAGGCAACTTGCAGGCTATCTCATTCTGTTGCACGGGCAAGTATGTATGCAGCGGCGGACTCTATTTCAGGCATCTGCATCCGGATGTGGAAATCGAGCTGGCCGACCTCGGCACACTGATGCTGAAAGATTATGACGCCCTTTGCGGCGAGAAACGCACGTACTATCCGGTGCGCAAGATGGCACATAAGAGAGCCTTGCTTGAAAACAAACGTAAGTCTGATAACCAAAAGAAAGGAGGAAATACCTATGAGGGAAAATAGGAATGTTCCGTTCCGGGACTGGAACATAAGGGTTTCCCGGAACCATAACGGCCAGCTCCATATCTGCGCCGTGGATATATGCGATATACTCAAGCGGGACGAACTGCTTGAAAACGGCGCCATCGCCCGTGTTTGCCCGACGGCATTGAAAATCAGTTTCCGGAAAAACGGCAGGGAACAGTGGGGTTTCCGTCCCATCGATATGCGTCGGCTTTTACAACTGGTACGCAAGGAGACTATTATACCCCGTGACCTGCTTGATGAATTGGAAGTGTGGGGCAACAAGCTTCTGGAACTGGAAGCCGGGGAGCTGCACGCCGTCCCGCAGGACGACATCGTCATGCACTTCGAGGAAGGGTTCCCCGTCACGTTCCGGCGTGTCGGCGACAAGCTGATGGTCAACGCCACGCAGATCACGATGCACTTCGGGAAAATCCCGTCTGAATGGCTACGCATCGCTTCCACGGATATGCTCCGCAGGGAAATGGCCGGCAACGGACATACCGGGAAATACGAGTCGCAAGTCTTCACCACACGGGGGCGGGGGCACGGTGCGACCTGGTTGGAATCACCGCTTGTCATACCGTTGGCCAGATGGATCGCCCCTGACCTGTCTTTGGCGGAATGGTTGGGCGAGGCTATCGGCAAACTCTCCGTGAAACGAGGGAAGACAATCGTACGCGAACGCCCCAGGGTGGCGGCACCCGGTCTGCCCTGTATGGATTGTCCCATGCCGCAGGATATGGAATCGGCGACGAGACTGATTCTGGAACTGCGGAAGGTGGTGAGTGAATCCCTGCCGAAAATCGTATTCTACGAGGAGTTTATCGAGAACAGGGACTGGTTCAAGAGCACGCGCATCGCTGACGAACTCGGCATATCGCCGCGACAGTTGCACCAGTTCCTTGCCGAAGAGGGCATCTGCAAGTACGAGAAGCGGCAATGGGTGGTCTTTCCTTCCTGCCGGGCCTGGCAATGCGATGTGCCTTACACGTGGGAGAACAGCCGGGGCAAGGTATATACTTTCGGATCCACCAAACGATGGACACAGGCCGGACGGGAGTGTATCATAGAACTGTGGCGCAAGAGGAACCCTGAATACTGCCCACCGGGTGCATAGCGATGGAAACGGCATTACAGCGGATCATCCGCAAGACAGGAAGACGGCCGGTAGAGTGCCGTTGCCGTCTGTGCAGGCAGCAATGCCGGATACCGTGCCTCGGTACGCCGGAAGACATCCTCCGGTTGCTGAAAGCCGGATACAGGGAGCGTCTTGCACCCACTCGGTGGGCGGTAGGCCTGCTGTTGGGAAAAATCCCGTATATCGTGCCGATGGTACAGGCGAAACAGGAAGCAGGCGGGTGCACGTTCTTTCAGGACGGACTGTGTGAACTGCACGCGGCAGGGCTCAAGCCCACTGAAGGCAGGTTGTCGCACCATACCATCACCATGGAGAACCTGAAGTTCGGAATGTCGCTCTCGTGGAACGTGGCCAAAGAATGGCTGGACGAGCGGAACTTCGACACGATACGGGAGATTGTCCGGATAATGGGAAAATAGATGAGGGACGGTTTCATGAATGAAGTATCAGTATAACCGGTTGATTCCTCCTTTGCCGATTTCATGGAACCGCCTCTTATTAATTCATACCATTTGCAAACAGTTCGTATTAGTCGCGGCTATCCTTTATCAGGAAAACATTTAAACGCGAATGATATGAAACTGAAAAGCAGAATGACCGTCGGGGAGATGTCGGAACACCTGACGGAACATACCGGCAAGTTCGCCAACCGCGTATCCGTGGGGCGTTACGCCAAAAAACTGGGATACGCCGTGTATAAACCGATGATAAACGGCAGGATATGCCAGTTCTATGTCAATCCGTCGATTAAGGATGACGGGGAAGCGGAAACATTACGGACGAACGAACGCGAAAACGGACATGAAAGGGAATGACGACAAAAGGCAACACGTGATACCGTTTATGAAATGCTTCACCGGGCTGGTCGGCGCGTTCACCCCGGAAGAGGTCATCTTCATGCTGTACATGGCAGACCGTACACGCCTGCGTGAAAAAGGTTACGACACCTTGCGCAGCAAGCGGTACTACATGGAGAACATGGAGATGGGTTCGCGGATTTTCGACAAGTGCGTGGAAAAGACAACGCGTATGGGATTGCTTGAACGGGTGCCGGTCAGCGGGATGTACGATTACCTGTGGCACATGGATTCCTACAACCGGCTTGTAGGGATATTGGCGGAACTTGGAAATCCTTTTTCTACCAGGGCATTCTGTCATCGGATGTTCGATGTGGAAAAAAGGACCGTGGCATCCGTCTCTGACGAAGAGGTCAGCCAATGGAAAGAGAGACACCGAAAAGTTTGAGCGTATCTGTCCACGGAACGTAAATGAATAAAAACAGACGGCATCGTTGTGATTTGCCGTCTGTTTTTGTGTTTTTGCGACATAAAATCCGATAAAACCGGAAGGAGGTGGTAGCCGGGTACAATATTATCCGGGCAAACGACAGAATATGCTAAATATACTTATTCAGTTCTTCCACAAGAAGATGCACCGTTGTCGAAGATTCCGCTTGTGCCGGCGGTATTCCCTCCATTCGGCGCAATACGGCTTTTGCGTTCGTGATGGCCTGAGCCTGTTTACCGCCCAGCTCCCTGAAAACACGACCGCCTGTACCGGCTTCCTTGTTGTAGGAGAAGCCCAACAAGCCGGATAGCTTTGTTTCATATTGATTTCTGTGCATCGGGCCTTGTACCAGGTTATAGTGCAGCAAGAACCAATACTCGAAAGCCTGGTTGCTGTATGCCACCCTCATGCCACCGGCTTCCGCCATACCGATAGCCCGGTTGAAATCCCGATCGGGAAAGTCATCCTTGTCAAATACCACCCAGCACTGGTCATACTCGCGTCCTTTCTTCCGCTCTTCTTCTTTCATCCGTAAAGCCTTTTGGACAAGACCTACCGTATTGAGTCCCTGGCCTACCGCTTTAATATTGGCGGAGGTCAGGCGAAACGCATTGAAATAATCCGGTTCCGTATTTACCCCCTCGCAGATGATCAGGAAGGATTGTTTGACCTCACGGACAAAACTGATACGCCTGAGTGTCCGTGCCGCGCGTGGATCACGCTTGTTCGTCCGTGCTGCCATATTCTTCCTCCCTCAGGTCAAATAACCGTTCAAACTGGCCGATGACAGGGATACCGCCATATTTCCCCATCAGGTACTCCTTTTCGAAAGGTGCACTGTTGCGAACCTTGTATTCCGCCAACGAATAGAGTTCCGAGGCTCCAAACGAATCTTTCTGTGTAAACCAGATCTGATCCCTGCGGAACAGGCTTGCATTAAGCAGGTTGGTGTCATGTGTCGTGAAAATCAACTGTGCATTCCTGGGATTTGTCACTCTGGAATTGAACAGCCCGATGATGCGACTGGTCAACAGAGGGTGCATTTTCGAGTCGAACTCGTCGACAACCAGCCTTTTGCCATGATCCAACGCGTCGATTATAGGATAAGCCAGCGAGAAGTATTTGATCGTACCCTCCGACTCGTTTACGCGGAACGGGAAAGTGACCGTCTTCGTGGCGTTGCCCTCCTCGTCATATTGCTGGTGTGAACTGATGACTGTATTGTCAACCTTGCGTATGTCGTCGATTCCGAAGTCTGCAAACCGGGCAAACTCCACAATACGCCTTTTCATGGACGGATCATCGATCTGGGCTATCGCCATTTCCCAAATCCGCTCGTCGCTGCTGCCAAGAACAATCGTGGTGTTGGCCAACCATCCCATGATTTCCACCGAGACGCTTTCGTTGAACTGTGCTGCCACGGAAAGAAGCAGCGCATTGTCGCGCACCATTTTTTTGGCGACAACCTCTTTGCCGACCGAAAATTTGGGATGCAGTTCATACTCATCGCCGTCACGCAGGAACAGTTCCACCTCCTTTGCCTTGCGCTTGTTGCCCTTTTGATAAAGCCACTCCCGGTGTACACGTTTTTCATCGACTTCAAACCCATAGCGGTATTGGACCGTTTCGTCGGCAAAGACCGCCTCAAAATAACTGGGCTCCTGTTCCGTCCTCCGGTTGAGACGGAAACTTTCCACCCGTATGCTTTCGCCGGACTGCACGCCTTTGGAGGAATTGATGACAAACCATTTGAAGAAATCGAGCGCTTTGACTAGATTCGATTTCCCGCTGGCATTGGCCCCGTAGATGACCGCACTCTTCAGCAAAGAGAGGTTCGTACCTTCAAGCTCAAAAACAATCTCATCGGACCGGGTCTGTTTTTCTTTCAGCGCGGAAGCAGCCAAAGACAAGGTCGCCGGCTCCTTGAACGAAAGGAAATTTTCGACTGTGAACTGAATAATCATATTATATCGCAGTTATATGTAAATTTTATGCAAATATAGGGGATATTTTTCATATATAGATGTTTTATCGGATCTCTTTTTGCGGTTATTTTCCTGCACGTGAAAATCAGACCGTTTTCGTTCTTGCAATGCTGCCCTGCAAAAGGCGACTGCAATTTTCCGAAGCGGCAACATCGGCTTGCGATTCATGCTCCCGATAGTGGAATTTGGGTGGAAAGACGCGAAATTCGCCACATCTTTCCCCTCAATGTGGTACAAATGTACCGTGTATCTGACAGGAGGGGTGTTACAAATGTAGCAACAATACTATAAGTAGTATTATACAAGAAGAAAGAAGAAAGATGTACTTTTTTCTTTGACGCAAAGAAAAAAGATACCAAAAAAGAAACAAATCATGACAGACGGCACGCCGTCTGTTTTTTTGTTTTTTTGAATCGGAAAGTGTTGAAAACGGATAAGATGAGGATTAAAGGACCACTTCCTCCCCAGATACAAGAGAGAGAAACAGAACGAATACCTTATACCGTCACCCTCTTACCGTCTGGCATCCTTGTCGCGGTTCAGCCTTACGACAGAGCGCACGCAGTCACGTACCAGTTCGGCATCCCTCCGCTCCATGAAATAGTTCCCGCATTCCAACCGTTTCCTGTCCGCCGGCCTGTTGTTGTCCCTGCATTCACGGATTTCCAGTATGTCATTCAGGTAATAGTACTTGTCACCGCGTCTGACACGTGTTGCCAGCCGTTCGAGTTCCTTCAGCCGTCCGTTCCATGCAAGCCCTTTCTGGCGTAGAGCATCGGAAAGCCTGCTACGGCCACTGGTTCCGATAGGCAGTATCTGGAGATTCACCGCGTACCCGACTGTTTCATGCAGGGAATAGCGCAGGCTCCCGTCTTCGTCCAGCAGGCAATACAGCACAACACGTCCTTTTGCGTCGATTTCCTTGAAAGCCCCCAGTATTACATGCTCATCCAGGATACTGAGTTTTACCAACTGTCCGTCTTTGGGAGCATAGAGAGATTCCGAACATACACCCCGGCGCTTGTCCCATGCAAGATGGCCTTCGTTCAGCAGGCGTTGGAGGGCAATCTTTTGCTCTGCGCTCGCTTCCCGGCAATCATTCAGAAACATGACCGCGTCATCGGTAACGAGTTCTTTGCCCGCAGTCATCCTTACCGGAACCGACACGCAATTACCCGTGACATCTCCCACAAGTCCGGTTTCCGATGTCCCACCGTTGAAGACGACCATTCCCTTGCGAATGGACGACCCACCCGTGCTGTCTTTCGGAATACTCCCGATTTTCTTCTTATGATATGATTCCATTCTTTCGATTCTTTATCCAGATATTTCCTGTAACAGCAAAATGCCATACTTCATACATAAGTGGATACAATACGGCAAATATACGTATAATTCACCAAAAAGGCAGGTAACTGAACCCCATTTCTTCTGCATTTCCACGGTTTCCTGTATAAAGTCACAAAAACCGTACAAATAAGTCGGAATCCATGTGGATAGCTTCGTTCTGTATATTCTATATGATTAAGGAACAAAACATTACAAGATTGTCCGATTGTGAAAAGCATATCCGAACATACTGAATGACAGGAATACACATCCTCCTTTTCCGTCGTCCAATCCGGTTAAGAACAGTCAATATACCGACGTGTCTCTATATATTTTTTGATACGTTTTCAGCGTATCTAAAAAACAGCTTCAAGCCGGAACCCGGAAATCGTGCAGAAAGTCTGTACACCCGTGAAAATTGAAAGGACAGGCATCCACAAATGAGAATATTTCAAAAATATGGGACATGGTGAACACCAGCACCTTAAGCAACCATGATAAATACAAGTACTTTACTGTATATTTTTTGATACCTGCTTACAGTTTCAATCCGAAAGCCGCATTTTGAGCCGTTTTGGAAAACCGGACTTGAAAAAACGGCCCGAGGACAGAGACCGAATCCGCACCCGAGGGTACACCCTCCCCAATCTTTTTATTTTTATTACACCATTGAATATCAATAATTTATTAGGTTTACTTTTGTATAAAGTAAGCCTAAAAACGTCTTTTACATTATCTTTGCTTACAAATTGAAAGTAAAAAAATCTTTTCAGTCCTATTTTATCCATTTTAAGCAGCTAATAATCTGATAATCAATAGACAAAACTGATTTTGATTTTATACATACGTTGAAACGGGGCTTTTTTGATTTTTGCAAAGGAAAAATTTTTTTCAAAGAAAATCATTTTTTCTATTTTATTGATATTCAACTATTTACAAATTCACTTCGCGCGCGTGCGTTCCATATTCGCAAAAAGGCTGTTTTTGGAACGTTCCAAATTTTTTTTCTCAAAAAGTTTTGCAGTTCTGAAAAACGGTTTTATAATAGTCATGTACTCGAAAGCCAAACAAACGGCAAACAAGTACGGAGAAAAACGAATAAAAAAATAGATAGTAAAAAACAGAATTAAAAAACAGAAAAGCAAAGACCGCCGAGAGCGAGAAACAAAAAGCCCTTTTTGTGGGAAACCTATTTTTGAGGCTTGGAAAATCAAAAATTCGCCTGTTCGCTTTGGAGCGATTAAATAGGGTGTTAAATAACCACACCGAGCAGGACTACAGACCAATGTAGCAAGTTGGAACGGCTAAAAACGTGTTTTTAGTCCGCATACGCAAAGCACGCAAATTTGGGAGTGCGAGAGTTGTATGGAAAAAGGACGTGTAAGAATAATGCCATAATTGCGCCCTTGTGCGCTCGGAATAAAATGCACGATAGCGGTAAAAACTATCCGCATAGAGGACGCTGGTAAATGTATATGCCAATGCTATACCCAATACCCAGCTCGGTGGTAACGCCTAAATGCCTCACCTTACAGTTAGCTGCCGGATTGGGAAAGATCCGGGACGTGCCAGAGAAGCGTCTTGCCGAAATTGGAGTAAAGCAGCGCAGAGCCACGACACGAGTGATGCGTGAGTAAGCCGATACACGATATGCCGAAAATGCGCTCATTTGGATAGCCTGCTATGGGGTACGTTTTAAGTGCGACAAAGTTACGAAAAATTTTGCCGTGCAGGGTGAAATGCACGGCAAATTTTTGGGCGCGTGGCAGGAAATGCCACACTTTGCGCTATGGTGCAGAGTTCGGGGTTCGACTCCCCGAGTGCCCGCAATGCGTGATTTTGCGCAGTGTTTCTAAAATTTTATCATTATGGCAACTTCTAAATTGAACAAGGAACAGTATGCAAACATCGGTTCGTTTGCAGGTATCATGTTGGTTTACAACTCTACCAACAAGGACGGTGAACTCGTGCAGACGGCACAGCACTTTTTCGGTGCGGACTTTGAGCCTGCCGACAAGTCGGACAACGAGATTTTCCGTGTGATTAAAAACATGGTCGCAACTATGTGGCACACCATTGCGGAGGAAAAGAAACTGCGTGCCGATGCCGACGGCATACGCTCGAAATTCCGTGCCACAACCCCTGCGGAAATCATCATCTGCGAGAAGTCGGGAAATCGTATCAAGAAGTACGACCTTACCGACAGCGTTTGGGCGCGTATCGGTCTTGTGCCGACCAAAGTAGACCTCGAGAAGTCAAACCGTGATTTCCAAAAGACAATCCATGCCGCTGCAAAGGCTATCCGCAACGCCATGAATTTCGCCCCGAACCTCGCCAACCTCGAAAAGCCTGCCGAGAAAACGACCAAGACCGGCAAGGCTGAAAAGGTGGCGGAACAGCCTGCCGGAACGGTTGCCGATGAAAGCAAAAAGGCGGCATAAGGGCAACGGAGTAACTGAAACCTGCCCGAAAAAGGCAAAAGGACGGCAGGCAGCCCGCTGAACGTGTGGGACTGCCTGCCCTTTTCGTATCTGCCGTCGTAAGTGCGTGTTCTTGTGGCGTATGCCAAGAATACGCGCTTTTCATTTCGGGCGAAAGCAACTGTAACGTGATAGGCGAAAAGAATTTCCCGGCAAAAAACGGTGCCGGGACTGTACCTCCGCCGCAGGACGGGGAGTACACCGTGGACGACCTGAAGACCGCTCTGGAAGAGTCCGAGCGGTCGCTGCATGATGCCGTCTTCATAGCCCGCCAAGTGTGGGAGAAGGACTGCGATGCCGTGAAGTTCGACATCGACGACCTTGTGCAGATAGAATCGGCATTGCAGGAGATATGCAACATCACCGCCGGAATTGACAGCGGGGACGATGGCGAGTAACATGACGCGCATACGTGCTGCGGAAACTGCGGGGCGTGCGCGCTTTTTCGGGCATTGATATACACTGTGTCAGGATTGCACCCTGAAATGCCCGCACTTTTCTAAAATTCCCTCCGATATGACTTCCTTGCGCCGTGAGGCGTTGTGCCTACCTTGTATATAACACGGTTAAGCACGGTCTGGCGTTCTGCGGAACCGCCTGCCGTGCTTCCGCTGTTATCCTATGCGGGGAAGCGGAGAACGGATGTGCCAATAATAAAACGAATAAATATGATAGAAGTGTTTGACGCAAAGCGCACCCGCAGTTACGGGTGCTTTGCCAGTTTCAAGGCTGCCACCGATACGCTTGACAGCCTTGCCGCGACGGGACAGCTCGGAAGTGTGCCCGCTGTCAGCGTGGCGGCGTATTGCAGCGGCGTGTTACAACGGGAATATGAAGCGGTGTTTGTCGGTGGGAAATGGCGTGTGCCGAAATCTCCGAAAAGGCGGATGCCGGAAACGAGACCTGCCCGTGGGAGACGTCGGCGGAAATGGTGCAAGGAGTACGCTACGGCGGAGCTGATGTTCCGAGAAGGGTTTCCCGACCATTTGAACCGCAGTTATCCGCTCTCGGCGGACAGCCTGAGACGGTGCAACCGGAAATGCAGAATTTATATGCAATAATAAAAACGCAATGAGTATGAAAACATTAGCAGACGTGAAACGGAAAATGACGCTTGGCTCGAAGTGGCGGTGTGTCCGGCTGTTCGAGGGCGGAAAAGACCTCGGCGTGCGTGAGGTCGGGAAAGTGCAGGGTAATGCCGTGGCATTCCTCAAACCCGACGGGAAACTCTCGTGGCTATGGTGGCCAAAGGCAAAGGACGTGCAGGTGGAAGAAAACGCCTTCACCGTGCTCCAGAACGGAGTGCCCAAGCTCAAGTACATCTATGCCGGATAGGTGTTCCGGAAAAAATCATGCAAAATAATATGAATTAATAATCCCTATGTTTACAATCAGGGTAAGCCGCGATGATAGCGGATAAATGAAAAAGCTATCGAGATTTTGGTTAGATTAAAGCTGCAAAACCTTTACTAACTAAAACGACGATAGCCATGAGAGA
>NZ_JAGQEJ010000002.1:0-341763 GCF_018101075.1 Alistipes sp. Marseille-P2263 | reverse complement strand
CTCCGGGGCGCCGGGCGGACGGCGGCTCCGGCGGGACATTCCCGGCGGGCGGGGGCGAGGGCGTTCCGGAAATAATTCGTAATTTTGCCGCCGAGAAAAACCGATTCCGATGGAAGAACTGACGCTTACCACTCCGGCACTGCTGTTTTCGGCCGTGTCGCTGATCCTTCTGGCCTACACCAACCGTTTCCTCTCCTATGCGCAACTGGTGCGCACCCTCAAGGAACAGCACCTGGAACACCCTTCGAACGTGACGCGGGCGCAGATCGACAACCTGCGCCGCCGGCTGCACCTCACGCGCACGATGCAGGCGCTGGGGGTGTCGAGCCTTTTCCTGTGCGTCGTGACGATGTTTCTGATCTATGTGGGTCTGCTCGTGCTTTCGGCCTATGTTTTCGGCGCTGCGCTGCTGTTGCTGATCGGGTCGCTCGGGGTGTCGATCCGGGAGATTCAGATTTCGGTCCGGGCCCTCGAAATCCACCTGAAGGACATGGAACGGTAGGCCGGCCGGAGCGCCGCAAAAAAACGAAGATGCGGCAACCTCGCGTCGCGGCATCTTCCCACCAACTTATGTAACCTAAAACCAACTCGGTGAATCCCCGTTTCCGGGTTTCACGCTGCAAATATACGGGACCGTCGTTTCATCCGGATGACGGTCCCGTTGCGTTTCCGTGTCGTGTGCCGTTTCCGGTGCGGGCTGCCCCCGCCCGCCCGTGCTTTCCTAAAGGAGCGCGGACGGAAAAGCCCTCCTTTCCGTCGCACGGAAAGGAGGGCTCGCGTTGTCGCGGCGGGAAGCCGCGGGATCATTTCTGTCCGGCGACGTCGAGGAAATAACGCTGCGATTTGAGCAGGTTGCGAGCCTGGAGCACCATCGTCTTCGTCTCGTTGAGGATCGTCAGGTAGAGTACGCTGGCACGCGTGCTGCCCGATGGGTCCTCGTGGATGCGGCGCAACTGGTTCTTGATCGCCCCGACGATGGTGTCGAAGAGCCTGTCGCGCATTTCGAGCACCAGATCCAGGTCGGCGAAGTTCTCGGAGGAGAGCATGTCGTTGATCTTGTCGAAGATGGCCTCCACCTCGTCGTTCACGCGCATCAGGTCCACGATCTGCTCCTTCGACAGTCCCTTGTGGTTGTTGTCGATGTGCTCGAAGGCCGGGCGCGTGATGTGGATGAGCGCCTTGGTCACCTCCGAAAGGTAGTCGGTCACCTGCACGTAGAAATGGCCCGTGTTGATGTCGCACTCCTGCAGGCGGCGCAGCGTCGTCACGATGCCGTACTTGCGGTCGCGGGCTTCGGTGAAGAGTTTGTCCGAGGTCTGCACCATCTCCTTGAGCACCTTGCGGTTCTCCTTGAAGACGGCGACCAGCGTGCGGTTGTAGATGCGCGTCACCTCCTGCATCGTCGTGCACACCTCGCCGATGCAGGCGTGCATCACTTCGTCGGGCGTTCCGGCGTCGTCGAGCGGCTGCCGGGCCGCTTCGGCTTCCTTCTCTTCCGGGGTCTTGCGGTGGCTGCGGACGAGCAGCCAGGCGCAGAGGACCGTGAGCGCGGCGACGGCGATCCATCCGCCCCAGAGCAGCAGGGCCGTCGTGGCCAGGGCGATGAGAAAGCCTCCGAGCGCGGTGATGAACCAGCCCGATATGACGGCCATGACGCCCGTGATGCGGTAAACGGCGCTGTCGCGTCCCCACGAACGGTCGGCCAGCGACGAACCCATCGCCACCATGAAGACCACGTAGGTCGTCGAGAGGGGCAGTTTGTAGGAGGTTCCGATCGCGATGAGGATCGATGCGGCGGTGAGGTTCACCACGGCGCGGATCATGTCGTACTGGGCCGTGGTGCGCTCTTCGGCGGGCAGCGGCTCGAAGCGGCGGTCGATGGCCTTCTGAACGCGTGCGGGAATCATGCCCGACCAGAGGTTGTTGAGCAGCAGCGTGGCGCGCACGAGGCTGCGCGACACGTAGGTCGAGCCGAAGCGCTCCGACTCCTCGTGCTGCGAGGCGAGCGAAAGCTCGGTTTCGGCGACGTGGCGCGACTTTTTCGAGAAGAAGAGCGTCAGCACCATGATCAGACCCGAGGCGAGCAGAATGAGGAAGTTCGCGCGGGCGGGATGGGCCAGTCCGTCCATCATGATCGACTCGCTGCCTGCGTCGCGGGCGATTTGCAGGGCGTCGTAGCTGGCCATCGGCACGCCGATGAAGTTCACCAGGTCGTTGCCGGCGAAGGCCAGCGCCAGGGCGAAGGTTCCCGAGAGGATCGTGATCCGCATGATGTTGAACCGCATCCGCTGGAGTATCCACAGGATGAGCGACGCCGCGGCCCAGAAGGCGAAGAGCGTCAGCAGGACGTGCTCGCCGACATACTGCGTGATGTCGGAGGGGATCAGTCCCGAACTCTTGAGACCCTTGAAAAGGGCGAAGTAGAGGATGCCCGAGAGCGATATGCCGCACCAGAACGCGCCCCAGCGGCGGAATGCGGGGTGGTAGCGGAACGAGAAGATGAGCCGCGAGATGTACATGAACAGCGTGCCGGCCGCGAAGGCGAAGACCACGGAGACCAGAATGGCGGCGATGATGACCATGGCCTTGCCCGTGTTGATGAACTGCGAGAGGTCGTGCAGCGAGAAGGAGGGGTCGGCCGCGATGCGGAACAGCGCGGTGGCCACGGCGGCGCCCAGCAGCCCGAATACCATCGACACGGTGGTCGAGGTCGGAAGTCCCAGCGTGTTGTAGAGGTCGAGCAGCAGCACGTTGCCCAGCATCATGCCCAGGAAGAGCATCATGATTTCGGAGAAGGAGAACTGCCCGGGATAGAAGACTCCGCTGCGGGCGACCTCCATCATGCCGCTCGAGGTGAGCGTGCCGATCAGGATGCCGGCGGCGGCGATCCAGAGGATCACGCGGCGCGGGGCGACCTTCGAGCCGATGGCCGAGTTGAGGAAGTTGATGGCGTCGTTGGCGACGCCCACGACGATGCCCAGAATGGCCAGAACGGCCATGATGACGACGATCGCGATGAAGAGAGGGGACATAGGGGAACCGTATTTTTACGTTTGTACGGTGCAAAGTTCCGAAACGGATGTTACAATTCCGTTACGGGGACGTTGCTCTCCTATGAAACTTTGCGCAGGGTGAAGCGGAATTCCAGTCCGCCTTCGTCGCGGTTGCGGACCGAGATCGTGCCGCCGTGGAACGCCACGGCGTTGCGGACGATCGCCAGCCCGAGCCCCGTGCCGCCGAGTTTGCGCGAGCGTCCCTTGTCCACGCGGTAGAAGCGCTCGAACAGGTGCGGGAGGTGCTCTTCGTCCACGCCGATTCCGTTGTCGGCGAAGAGCACCGTGCACTCCTCGGGCGTGTCCTCCGCGAGGCGGATGAAGATGTCGCGCCCGCCCGAGTAGGCGGCGGCGTTGTCCGCGAGGTTGCGGAAGACGGAGGCGAGCAGCGAGGGGTTGCCGAAGACCTCGACCCGCCGCGGGAAATCGACGTGGACGCGGAGCCGCTGGTCGGCCGGGCGCAGCTCCATGTCGGCGGCCGTTTCGGCTATCAGGTCGTTCAGCACGACCGGTTCCTTCCGGATCAGCTGGCTCGCCTCGTCCATGCGCGTCACGGTCGATACGTCGGAGAGCAGGCGGCGCAGCCGTTCGGTCTGCGCGAGGCTCTTCTCGAGGAAGGCCGTGCGGCGTTCGGGCGCGATCCGCGGGGAGGCGAGCAGGGTCTCCAGATACCCTTGGATCGCCGCCACGGGGGTTTTCAGTTCGTGGTTGATGTTGTTCGTGAGCTGTTTCTTGATGCGGATCTTCTCCTGCTCCTCGTGCAGCGCCAGCGCATGTTCCCGGTCGCGGTCGGCGGCCGTGCGCTGGAGGTCGGCGTAGAGTTGCACGATGTGGCGCGAGATGTCGCCCAGCTCGTCGTGCGGGAAACTGGCGGTCTGGTCGATCCGTTCGCCCCGTTCGGCGCGGCGGGCGAAGTCGCTCAGCCGCGTGATGTTCTGCCCCAGCCGCCGGGTGGCGAAGTAGCCCGCCACGCTCATCAGCAGCGTCATGCCCAGCATGAACCACAGATAGGCCGGATCGGCCGAGAGGATTTCGGCGAGCGGCACGGAATAGGGTACGGCCGTGCGGACGATCCAGCGGTCGTCGGCCATGGCGGAGTAGAAGTAGTTGCGGTGCGTGCTCTCCGAGTGGCGGCGGATGGTGTAACCCGTGCCGTCGCGCAGGGCGGCGGCCACTTCGGGGCGGCCGAGGTGGTTCTCGTCCGGCAGCGTGTCGAGCGAGTTGTCGAACAATACGCGTCCCGAGCGGTCGATGAGCGTGATGCGGAGGTCGTCGAACGGCCCCCCGCAGCGGGCCGCGATCCGTTCGGGGGCCTCTCCGGCGGCGTAGGCGTCGAGCACCCGCAGATTGACGAGTTGCAGGCGGTCGTCGAGCCGTTCGACCTTGAACCGTTTTTCGCGGCCGTACTGGAACAGCACGAAACTCCCCACGAGCGTCCAGAGGAAGAGGAGCAGCCCGAGGAAGAGGCGGCGGTGGTAGGAGAGCCTAACCCTTGAACCCGTAGCCATAGCCCTGACGGGTTACGATGTATTCGCCGTAAGGTCCTATCTTGCGGCGCAGGCGCGTGATATTGACGTCGATGGTGCGGTCCAGCACGACCACCTCGTCGCTCCAGATGCGGTGCAGGATCTCCTCGCGCGAGAAGATCGTGCCCCGGTGGGCGATGAGCAGCGCCAGGATCTCGAACTCCTTCTTGGTGAGCGGGATCTCCTCGCCGCCGAGCGTGCAGACCTTGCGCCGGAGGTCCATCTCCAGCTCTTCGAACCCGATGCGGTCTTCGGCCGGCTGCGCCGCGGTGGTGCGTCGCAGCACGCTGCGCACGCGGGCCAGCACCTCGCGCACGGAGAAGGGTTTGGCTATGTAGTCGTCGGCCCCGAGGTTGAGCCCCGCCACGGTGTCGTCTTCGTTGTCCCGGGCCGTGCAGAAGATCACCGGGATATTCGCCGTCTCGGGGTTCGTCTTGAGCATCTGCGCCATCCGGAATCCGCTGATTTCGCCCATCATCACGTCGAGCAGGATGAGCGAATAGCGTTCGGGGTGCATCCCGAGGGCCTGTTCGGCGCTGTACGCCACATCCACTTCGTAACCCTCGACCTCGAGATTGAATTGCAGGATTTCGCACAGCGACTCTTCGTCGTCCACCACCAGAATCTTGTGTTTTGCCATAGCTGTCGGAGTTTGCGGATCGGATTTCGCCCCAAAATTACGCAACATTCGCCGATGTTGCATGCCGTGCGCCGATTTTTAACGGAAATGTAACCCGCACCCGGCGTCATTTCCCGAGCACCTGCATTTGCTGCCGGACGGACTCCTCGTGGATGGCCTGCATCACCGTGCGCATGAATTCGCGGTCCATGCCCATCTCGACGGCCTGTGCGGCGCGGCGTGCGAGCAGCTCCTCGTAGCGCTGCGCCTGCAGGATGGGCATGTCGTGCTCTTTCTTGTACTGCCCGATTTCGTGCGAGACGCGCATCCGCCGCGCCAGCAGTTCGAGCAGCTCGTCGTCGAGCTTGTCGATCTGCGCCCGCAGTTCGTTGAGGTTCTCGGTCGTGGAGGTCTGTTCGCGGATCGTCAGGTTGCGGACGATGTAGGCCAGCGCTTCGGGCGTCACCTGCTGCGCCTTGTCGCTCCAGGCGCAGTCGGGCGAGCAGTGCGCCTCGACGATCAGGCCGCCGAAGCCGAGGTCCATGGCCTGCTGCGAAAGGGGGGCGATCAGTTCGCGCTTGCCGCCGATGTGGCTCGGGTCGCAGAAGATGGGCAGCGACGGCAGACGGCGGTGCAGCTCGATCGGAATGGCCCACATGGGGTGGTTGCGGTAGAGGCTCTTGTCGATCGAGGTGAAGCCGCGGTGGATGGCTCCGATGCGGCGGATGCCGGCGTTGCGGATGCGTTCGATGGCGCCGATCCACAGCTCGAGGTCGGGGCTGACGGGGTTTTTCACCAGTACGGGGATGTCCTGTCCCCGGAGCGCGTCGGCGATCTCCTGCATGGCGAAGGGGTTGGCGGCCGTGCGGGCGCCGATCCACAGCAGGTCGATGCCGCCCGCCAGCGCCGCGGCGACGTGCTCGCGCGTGGCGACCTCCGTTGAGACGTACATGCCCGTTTCGCGCCTGACGCGTTGCAGCCACGGGATGCCCGCCGCGCCGACGCCCTCGAATCCGCCCGGCTTGGTGCGGGGTTTCCACAGCCCCGCGCGGTAGATGCGGAAGCCTTCGGCGGCCAGCAGGCGGGCCGTTTCGATCACCTGTTCTTCGGTTTCGGCGCTGCAGGGGCCTGCGATGACCAGCGGCCGCCGGGGATCCACTCCGGGGAGTGCGATGGGTTGAATGTCGTTCATGGTCTGAAGTATGTTTTTCGTTTTGTCGTTTCGTGATTCAGAGGGCCGGATCCGTGCATTCGGCGTATTCGCCCAGGATGCGGAAGCCGCTCGTGAGCGGGCGGACCGCGCCGACGGCCTGGCGGAAGCGCCGGCGACGGCCGAAGGTGACGTCCGCGTAGAAGCGGTACTCCCATTCGCGGCCGACGATCGGCAGCGACTGGATTTTCGTCAGGTTGATGTCGTAGAACGAGAGTACGGTGAGTACCTTCGACAGACTGCCCTGCGTGTGGGGAAGGGTGAAGAGCAGCGATGCCTTGTCGATGCGTTCCGGTTCGGAAAAGGCTTCGGCGCGGCTTTCGTCGGCGAGCAGCAGGAAGCGGGTGAAGTTGTGTTTCGTGGTCTCGATCTCCCGTTCGAGTATCTCCAGTCCGTACAGTTCGGCTGCGTCGGCGCCGCAGATGGCCGCCGTGCCGCACAGGCGGCCTTCGGCGATTTCGCGGGCGCTGCCCGCCGTGTCGTCCCGCTCGACGACCTTCAGCGCCGGATGGGCTTTCAGGAAGTCGCCGCACTGCATCAGGGCGATCGGATGCGAGCGCACCTCACTCACGGCGTCGAGTCCCTGTCCGGGCAGCGCCGCAGCGACGTGCGAAATGCGGAGTTTCTGCTCGCCGACGATCCGCGCGCGGCTTTGCCGCAGCAGTTCGTGGTTGGGAAGCAGGCTGCCCGCGATGGTGTTCTCGATGGCGGCGATGCCCAGCAGCGCGGGGTCGCCGGCCATCCGGGCGAACAGTTCGCCGAAACTCCGGCAGGGGACGACCTCTATCGCCTCGTCCCGGAAATAACGGCGCGCCGCCGTTTCGTGGAAACATCCTGCGATGCCCTGTATCGCTACTCGTTTCATGTCGGGTGTGTAAAAATCGGAAAATCCCGCTCTTTCGGGAGCGGGATTTTCGTGTCTCATTCGTCTTATGCTTTTCGCCTCGTCGGATCAAACGCATACGGTCCCGCTTTTTCTCTTGCGATAAAAGAAAAAGTAATGGAAATAATATGCAAAGCCGTATGAACGCATCGTCCGGATCGTTTTATCGAAGGACAAATGTAGCGAATTATTCCGGGAATCCAAATTTTCGGCGTGTTTTTCCGTTCCGGCGGGCCGAGATCCGCTGCCGGAAGCGTTTGCGCAATGCGCGGCGACGGCCGAACACGAGCCGGAAGAAAGTGCCCCGCAGGAGGGTGTCGTCCCCGTTCCAGCCGCGCGCCTCGGCGTAACGGTCCAGGATGAAGAGGAACGCCGCGGCCGGGCAGGCCAGGCGTCGCAGGTTTATCATGCACCGGCGCGGACGCAATGCCCGCGCCGAGAAGCGCATCCGGTTGATGTCGATGAGCTGGAACCGGAACCGGTCCGTGGCGGGGTCGCGCTGCCAGAGGATGTTGCCGTGATTGAAATCCTCGTGTTCGATTCCTTTCGCGTGCAGCTCGGCTGCGAAGCGGGCGAAGGCCTCCAGCACGGGAAGCGTGTCGGGAGCCGGGAACCGGGTCGTGGCCTGCGAGAGCGGGGCGTAGTCGGAACGGCGGCAGACGTAGTAGCTGTCGCACAGCAGGCCGTGGCGGCGGTATTCGCTCCAGGCGACCGGTTCCGGGGAGTCGATGCCCAGGGCGCGCAGCCGCTCGGCGTGTTCGTAGGAGCGGCGCGCCTTGCTGCGGCGGAAGAAGGTGTAGATCACGGCCCGCAGCGGGTCGGGGCGCTGAAATCGCTTGACGGCCAGCTTGTTCCCGTCTGCTTCGAATGCCTTGATCGTGTTGCGTCCTTCATGGAGCGTCTCTCCGCTTCGGTCGAAGGATCCGGGAAGCCCTTCCGCGAATGCCCGCAGGGCCTCCGAAGCGGGATTGAGGTGAATGCGCATGGTTCGGGTTCGTTTCCGGCAAAGGTATCCCTTTCGCGCCGTTCGCGTAAGACTTTTTCGGGCGCAATGTTGGCGGATTGGACGGAAAACGACCTCCTCTCCCAATATATATATAAGGTCATCCCGGCTGCGGACGGCCGCGGCCGGGATGGCTCTGTCGGGAAGTGCCTCCGGACGCTTCCGGTCCGCGGAGCCGGGAGCCTCCTTCCGGCGAATGCTTTTCGGTGAAGCCGCCGGGACCGCCGGGAATCACTCCCCGTCCGGTTCCGTGTCCGGCTCCTCGCCGGTCGCGCCGGTGATCTCGTCGGGAATCGAGGCGCAGCGTTCGTAGATCGAGATGTCCGACGGATCGTCCTGTGCCGTCCAGGTCATTGTGTCGGCGTCGAGGTCCGACACGATGTACCGGTGCTCCCAGTCGCCCGTGCCGTAGTCGTATTGTCCTATGATGATCGCCCCCAGCTCGACGTCGGTCGCGATGTCGTAGCGTCCCGTCAGTTTGCGCGTGCCGAAACTGTCGAGATTCTGGTACATGGTGAAGAGTTTGTCCTTGCGCGTGAATTCGATGTAAACGAAACTGCCTTCGGCCAGCGGCGCGCCGTTCCATTCGGCGAGCTGCCACGTTCCCGCGATGTTGTGCGGGGTCACCTCCAGCCCGGGGTCTTCGTAACTTTTGTCGTCGTCGCAGGCGCAGAGGCAGAGGACGGCCAGCGAGAGAACGGTGGATTTCAGAAAGTTTTTCATGGTATTCTTTTTTGTTTTTCTGTCTGTTTCATGTATTCGGTCTCCGGCCGCGGCCTTTCGCCGAAGAGGATGCGCACCGTGCTTTGCACGGGCGGAAGCCCCAGTCCCCGCAGGATCACGGGAACCTGTTCGGGCAGGCGTTCCGGAGCCTTCGCGGGATCGAAGCGGAAGATCAGGTCGCAGGTCGCGCCTGGCTCCAGCGTCGCGGCTTCGCACTCGAAGCGCACATAGGGCGGCAGCAGCAGGCTGTCGGCCGAGATGCGCAGCGGTTGCCGCCCGGCGTTGAGACACGCGATCCGTTCGGTCCGGCGCTGCGTTCCGTCCATGCGAACCTCCCGCTGCTTGAGCCGCAGTCCGTTCATCGCGTAGGGGTAGTCCGCCGCGGGCAGGGCCGACGAGGGCGTGACATGTCCCGTGAGGTCCAGGATCGCCGTGGGCCGTTGTGCGGAGAGCTGCGTGAAGACGAAAATCCGGCGGTGGAAGTTCCCCGGGTGTCGCCTGGGGTGGTAGGTGACCGTCACCGATCCCTCGCCGCCCCGGAGTACGGGTTGCCGGTCGAAGGACGGAACCGCGCATCCGCAGGTGGTCTCCACGCGGGTGATGACGAGCGGGGCGTCGCCGTCGTTCGTCCAGCGGAACGTGTAGCTCGGCGGCAGGTCGTCCTCGCCGATCCGTCCGGTGTCGATGTGCGTTTCGAGGAAACGCATCGCACCGCTCCCCTGCGCTTTCGGGGGATTGGCCACGCTGTCCCGCAGCGCCTGCGGAACGGGCGGAACCTGCGCCCGGAGCGGTGCGGCGGCCGATGCCGCGCACAAGGCTCCGAGGCAAAGTGCCGTGGTTTTCCAGCCGGGTCTCATCCGTCGGAATCCGTCAGAGCCAGCCGTCGCCGCTCGCCGACTTGCGGACGGTGATGTTGAACGTCTGGGTCTCGTTGTTGCTGGCGGTGATCGACGCCTTCGTGACGCCCGATTTCAGTCCGCGGACCGTCAGACGGGAACCGTCCATCGAGGCCGAGGCGACCGACTCGTCGTCGATCTTCACGGTGTAGGAGAGCGTCTCTCCGCCGAGGAAGTAGTTGGCGGGGATGGCCGTCACCTCGCCTTCGAGCGGAATGTAGAGGTTCGGGAAGGTCATCTGCCGGCCGTTCTGTCCGATCGCGTCGAGCAGCCGGGCGGCGTTCACCTGTCCCGCGCCCATCCTGTTCCCGGCATAGTCGGAGAGCAGGAGGTGCGTGGGGTGGGTGAGCCCCATTTCATAGGCGTAGCGGTAGTACAGCTTGGAGCCCTTCATGCGGTCGTCGATCGGGGTCGTCGTTTCGTAGAGCAGCGCCTTGAATTCGTCGGCCGTGAAGTGGCGGCGCAGCTGTGCGGCGTAGGAGAGGCCCAGCGCCGCGACGCCCGAGACGTGCGGGCAGGCCATCGAGGTGCCCTCCATGTAGCCGTATCCCGTTTCGCTGACATTGAACGGCAGCGTCGAGAGCACACAGCCCGTTTCGCCGCGCGTGGCGTTGTCGCCTTCCGTCCAATAGTCCCAGTAGTAGTCCCGGTCTCCTCCCGGGGCCGCGATCTTCGTGCCCGGCCCGTAGTTGGTGTATGTGGCGGGCGTGAAGTCGGCCGCCGTGGCGGATACCGAAACGCACATTTCGGCCGCACCGGGGAAGCCTGCCGAGTTGGCGTACTCGTTGCCCGAGGCGAAGACGGCGATACCGCCATCGATCGGGCCGTTGGGCGATCCGGCGTTGTGGATGAAGTAGTCCAGCGCCTCCTTCTGGAGCGGATCCATCGTCTCCCATTCCTCCTCGGTCGCGTAGCCCGGCGTGCCCCATTCGTAGCTGTTGGCCGTGCCGGAGACATATCCCCAACTGCACTGGAGGACGACGGCGCCGTTGTCCGCCGCGTATTTGATCGCCTTCACCGAGGTCATCGAGTTGCCGCCCTTGTCGCCCGAGAAGATCTGGCACGACATGATCTTCACGCCCGGCTGCGAGGACGTGCCGCCGGCGATCGAGGAGATGCCTTCGCCGTTGTCGTTCTGGGCCGCTATCACGCCGGCCACGTGCGTGCCGTGGCCCGTGTCGGAGATGTCGTCCCAGGAGATGACGCCCGTGTCGGTCACGAAATTATAGCCGTGGACGTCGCCCGCATAGCCGTTGCCGTCGTTGTCTTCCCGCGAGCCGTCCACCTCGTCCTCGTTCGTCCAGATATTCGCCTGCAGGTCGGGGTGGGTCAGGCAGACGCCTTCGTCGAGCACCGCGACGATGATCGACGGGTCGCCCGTCGAGAGTTTCCACGCCTCCTCGCACTGCACGTCGGCGCCGACGACGGATTTCGTCTCCCCGCAGGCCTCCGTGCCGGTGAACATCGTCCCGCGATTGACCAGGTGCCACTGCTGGGGCAGCAGCGCGTCGTTGAAGCCGTATTCCGCGGCTGCGGCGCGGGTCTGCCGCGTGAGCGCGCTGAGTCGCTCCCTGGTGAGGGGTACGGCCTTCTTTTGGGGGTTGTAGGCGCGTTTGATCGTCCGGTTGGGGTTGGCGTACTGCACCTCGCCCAGTTGCGAGAGCCGCTCGACGACCTCCTCCACGGTATATTCCTTGTCGAACCGCACCACGTACCAGAGATTCAGCCCCGCTTCGCGGGTCCGGGCCTCCGTGCGGGGGTCCACCGGGAAGACGCGCTCGATCTCGTAGCCGCCCACCAGGTCGAGCACCTCGTCCACGGAGAGGATGCCCGAGCGGGTCGCGGGTCCGCCGCTGCGGGTCCGTGCCGCGGTCTGGTCGAGGATGTCGCTGACATAGCTCTTGAATTTCACGAGCACCTCGCCCGAGACGGGCTTCGTCTGCTCCGTCCCGTCGGGCTGCGTTTTGTCGGGCGCAGGGAGTTCGTCGGTCGTACAGGCACCGAGGGCGAGCAGCGCCGCGGTGCAAATGCCGTATATGGATCTTTTCATTTTCCTGTCGTGTTTGTTAGGTGTCGGGGTATTCCGTTACTCCTCCGTTTTGTTCGGATCGAGGTATTTCTTTCCTTCGTAGAACCGATAGTATTCGTCCAGATTGACCGGCTCGTTGGTGAAGCCTGCCAGCTTGCCGTCTTGGTCCTTGCCCTCCTGCGTGAAGACCAGCGTGAAGGGATCCATCCAGTCGAGCGCCGGGTGGTGGAGCAGCCATTCGGGCAACTCGCCCGTGAGCCGGTTCAGGTTGATCGAAAACCTCTTTATGTTCGGCAGCACCTTGGGCGTTCCGACGAGCGCCTGCGGCAGCGAGTCGGCGGCGCTGATGTCCGCCTGCGTGTATTTTTGGGCGTAGTCCTTCATGTCGGGAATGCGTCCCTGCAGGTAGTTCACCGAGAGCGTCAGCGTGTCGAGGTTGTCCCACTCCAGCAGACGGCGCGGGAACTCGCGCGTCTGGTCGGTCTCCTCGAACAGACCGCCGAAATGGGTCGTCGTGGTGTTGGACAGATCGTAGATGACCCCTCTCTGGCAGGTGTTCAGGTAGAGGGCATGCAACTTGGGGAAGTTCTCCTTGGTGAGCACTTCGGGGATTTTCTCGAAGTTATTGACGGAGATGTCCAGCGACTCGAGGTTCTTCAGGTTCTTGAAGTCCGGGTCGAGGTCCACCAGTCCGTAGCCGCTGATGGTCAGACGCCGCAACTGTCCGAGTTTGGTGATGTACTCGCCCGTGGAGAGGTCGAAGGTCGTCCAGTTGGTGTTCGAGAAGAAGACCAGTTCGTCGGCGGCGGTGAGGTACTGCACTTCGAAAGGCAGGCCCTCTTTGGTCCCGAACGTGGAGAATCTGGCGAACTTCACGCGTCCGGCCTTTTCGGGCGTGTATCCGTCCATGCCTTCCTCCCAGAGGACGACGTTGTCCCAGTTGTCCATCTTTTCGTTGGTCTCCCACGACTCCCACATGTTGAGCGAGCGGGCGATGGCCAGCAGGGCCACCGAGTCGCCGGCGCGGGTGTCCTCTTCGATCGGTTCCGCGGCGTTCTGGTTTACGGAGAGTTCGTCCTGACGGGCCAGCGTCACTTCGTCCTTCGGCCTGAACTTCACTACGGCGTTCCGTTCGATGTCGCGCGAATTGATGCCCCAATTGAAGCGGACGGTCACTTCGCGCGGACGGAGGCCCCGGTCGAGTTCCACTTTGTAGTCGCCGGCGGTGAGCCATGCCTGGGCCTCTTCGGGGATTTCGATGTCGAAGTCCACGTTGGTCTTCACCCGCACGTCGAACGAACGGTCGTCGTAGGCCGCGTAGTTCGAGACGTTGATCTCCTTGTCGTCGAGCGTGATGGCGTAATCGTATCCGTCCTGCGAGACGGTGATATCCCGGCGCTCCTCCCAGTCGTTCTGGTTCTGGATGCGCACGATGCCCTGCCGGGGTTCGTTGCGCAGCGCCGAGTCGATGATGATCCGGCACTGGGCCGATCCGCGGCCGTTGGCCGGAGAAATGGTGATCCAGGGATCGTTGGTCGTGGCGATCCAGGCGTCGTCGGCCGTCACCTTGATATTCCGCGTTCCTCCTTCGGCGCCGATTTCGATCGCGTCGCCATCGACCGTAACGCCGATCTTCCTGTCGTCGTCGGAGCAGCCGGCGAGTGCGAAGGCGCAGAGGGATACGGCTATGTAGCTTTTCAGTTTCATGATTCCTTCGTGTTCTTAATGGTTATTCAAGCATCGCGTCGCAATTGACGATATTCTGCGTCTTGTCGTAGATGAGCACGTAGGCTCCGCTCTGCCAGGCGCTGCATACGCCCGACGCATCGAACGTGATGTTGGGGTTGTCGCTGATGTCGAGCGTCCAGATCGCCGTCGAGATCGTGTCGTCGATCTTGCGCAGGTCGTTCGAGCCGATGTAGAAGCCGCGCAGTCCCACATGGTTGTAAAGCCCCGTGGGCCACTCCCGCAGGCAGCGTTCGCCGTCGGCGTCGCGCTGACCGCGGATGCCGAGGATGGTCAGGCCCTTGCAGGTCAGCGGACCGGTGGGGAATTTCGAGAAGGCGTTCTGCGAGATGTCCAGTCCGTAGAGGTTGGGCAACTGGAGGGCGTTGAACTCGTCGGGCAGTTTCGACAGCCGGTTGTAGGTCAGGTCCAGCGAGACGAACTGGTTCGAATACTTGCCCTTGAAGCTGCCTTCGGGGATTTCCGTGATACCGCAGCCCCGGAGGATGATGTAGGCCACCTGCGATTCGCTGTCGGCCAGCCATTTGGGGAACTTCGTGATGCCGGTGTTGCCGGTCAGCGTCAGCGTTTCGACGAAGACGCCGTGAAAAGCCGCGGTCTCCTCTTCGGTGAAGTTCGCTATCTGGTTGTACGATAAGTCGATGTTGGCGATGGCGCTTTTCGCTTCCTTGAAGATGTTGGGGAACTTTCGGAGCTTGTTGTAGCTCGCCGAGAGGTCGGTCATGTCGGCTATGTTGCAGAATATGCCGTTTTCGTCGGTCGGAATCTCTTCGAGCCGGTTGTTGTCGAGAAACAACTGCACGAGCGCCACCTCACTACCCAGCGGATGAAGTACGCGCAGCCGGTTCTGGGTGAGGTCGAGCATGCTCAGTCTCTTCATGTTCCTGAACTCCGCCGGCAGTTCCTCGAGGCTGTTGTTCACCAGGTAAAGCAACTGGATGTACTCCTTCGACGGTCCTTCGGCCAACGCCTTGAGTCCGTCGTGGAGGTCCTGTGCCTGCCACTGCCTGTTGTTCGAGAGATTCGCGGCCACGAGGCGCGGCATCTTGGTTATGGCTATCGGGAACTTCTCCATCTTCGGGCAGTTATAGACTTCGAAGTCCGTGCAGGATTCCAGCCCCTGCATGCCCTCCTTGCCTTCGCCCTCGTAGTCGGGCAGCGATTCGATCGCGCTGTTGGCGATGTAGAGGTATTCGAGTTTCTTCAGGTTGCCGATCTCCGCGGGCAGCGATTTGAGGCCGTTGCAGAGTTTGCCGTGCGAGGTGTCCAGCGGGCGGATGTCGCGCTGGCGGCCCGTCGCCGCTTCGAATATCTCATCCTCGGTGTAGCCCTGATCGTAAAGCTCCGTGGCGCGGATGTGGATGTTGTGTTCGCGCAGCGCGAAGGCGCACGGCCACGACATTTGCTGCGCCGGATGCAGCAGGTGCAGGTATTTCTTGTGATTCTCGAGCCGGTTGCGCGTGCGCTCCGCGATACTTTGGTTCGGGTCCAGCGTCGGGTCCTCGAAACCTTGCGTCACGTCGTTGTGCGTGCCGAGGTACAGCTCCACGAGCTCCGTGAGCTGGCCGATCTCCTTGGGCATGTCGCCGTAGAATCCGAAGCCGCTGAGGTCGATTTTGGCCACGCGTCCGTTGGTGTGGACTTCGACGCCGGGCTGGTAGCTCCACAGGTCCGGATCCTTGTTGAAGTCCCAGTTCGAACCGATGGGGTAGTTCTCTCCCTGATAGGACCATTCCTCGCCGTGCAGCGCTTTCCAGATGGCATAGAGGGCATAGTGATCCTTCATGTACTCGTCTGCTTCGTAGAGCGTTACGGCCACGTCGGCTTCGGTCGTGCGGTTGTCTTCGACGGTGAAGGGCGATTCGACCGGACTGTTGTTCGTCTCGAGCAGGATGCCGTCGCTGTCGTAGGTCAGGTATCTGAGCACGACGTAGTTGCCGGCGGGCAGCGAGAGGAGCGAGTCGCAGGCGCAGGTCGAGGTCTGGTATCCGGGAGGGGTTTCCGCGTTCTCTTCGTCGTCGAAGTGGATCGAGAAGGTGACGGGCAGTTGCTCGAACGTCACCAGGTTGTTGGTCTCGGTGTTCTTCACCGTGACGTCGAACTTCCCGATCTCTTCGAAGATGTACTGGCGCGGAATGTCGCTGCGGGTTCTGGCGGGCGGGTTGAATCCCGACATGTCCTTGGTCAGCGTGAAGCGCACCGAGCCGCGCGGGAGGACGTTCACCGTCAGGTCGTGCGTCGTGAGACCGCCCGACACGACCGTCAGGCGGGTGTCGGCGGCGTTGCCGTTGTAGAGCTCCTCGTCGTTGCTGTCGAAGAGCGTGAAACGGGCGATTTCGTATTCGCCGGTCAGCAGTTTGAGCTTGTCGCTGCGCATCCCGTATTCGGCGCTCTCCTTGTCGGCCGCCGAAAGGGTGAGGGTCTGGATGATGGTCTGCTCGCCGCAGGTGAGGGTCACCTGCACCTTGCTGGCTTCGGCGAGGTAGTCGAGCTGCGGTTTGACGGCCCGGGTCCCGGCCGTCCGGAACGCGTCCGCCTGCGGCTCGTCCGTTCGGGAAGAGTCGTAGGACGCCTCCTTGTATAATCTGAACTGTACGTACCCGTAATCCCGGTCCCGGTTGTCGATCCCGTCATCGTCGGAGCATCCGGCGAGAAATCCCATCGCCAGCCCGGCGGTCAGCATTACGGCGGATTTGAATAGTTTCATGTAAACGTTGTTTTCGGTAATTGGTTTGCCCGCGGCGGGCCCCGCATGCCGCGGGGCTGCCGGACGGGTTCGGTGGTTGTCTGTTAGAATGCGGGATTGCAGTAGATGATACATGCGGTTTCGCCCGAGGCGTCCATGAAATTGACCATGCCCGTTGCGGGGTCTTCGGCTCCGGGACGGCTCATCGTAATGTCGATTCCCGTGTCGCCCGTCGGCTCGGCGCTCAGCCAGGCGATGCCCCACGGCATGCACATCACGTTCGAGTAGGCCGATACGGTCAGTTCCGTGTTCTTCGGGGCGGCCGAGGTGTAGGTCAGGGCGTAGATCGTCTGTCCCATGCCGAGGGCCTCCGCGAAAGTGCTCGTCCAGGACTCCGCCGTTCCGTCTTTCTCGGCGAATTCGCCGGCGATCCGGTTCATGTTCTCCTCGGTGATCCGTTCCAGCGTGGCGCCCTCCGTCAGATCGGGATTCGTGAAGGCCGCTTCGAAACCGCCGCTCTGGCCGCCGTTGTCGGGATCGACTTCGCAGCAGATGGCCGCATAGGGCGTCTGGTTCGTGTCGTAGAAGACGAGGAAGCAGCTTTTGGCGCTCTCCGCCGAGCCCATCGAGATTCGGAAGGCGGGAGCCGTCATGGGTTCGCCGTCACCGCCGGAAACGGCCTCGATGGCCTCGACGGATGCCCACGGGTCGTCCATCGGATGTCCGATGCCCTCGCTGGTGAAGGCCCTGACGCACTTCGGAAGGTTCTCCTTCGTGAAGCACGACTCGTAAGACGGATCGTAGTTCAGTTCGACATTCGACCACTCGGTCGTGTAGGTCATGCGGTAGAGGTACCGGATCGTACCGTCCGGATCAATGGCGTCCATGGCCGTCTGATCCTCCGGGTTCGAATATTCCATTGTCCGGAACGCATCGCCGTTCTTGGCCGCCGATGCCAGGTCGCGTGCCGAGAAGACGCCGCTCGGGGCGTCCTGGTTCACCGTCGCCGTGATGTAATCCCGGTATTCGGCCTTCAGGTCCGCCGCGCCGAACGAACCCTCCTCGAACAGGTCGTCCACGGACGAGACGCCGTGCGCGATGTCGGCCGGGAGAATGAGAATTTCGGCCGTTCGCGCACCGGACCGCAGGCCGCTGTCCGGGTTGCTTCCGGCCTTCAGGGTGTACTCGGTCTCCACCAGCACGTTCTCGCCCGATATGACGTTACCGTCGAGCGTCAGCCAGTCGCAGGCGCCGTACATGTACATGCCGCTGCCCGGAGCGAGTTCGGACTTCTCCACGACGTAGACCTTGCTGCCGTTGCGGGTGCCGTCCTCGAACGGGATTTCGGGAGCCACGACGTCGAACTCGGGACCCATGTAGGTCCAGGTCGTCGTGCCGGAGGCCGGATTGCCGTACTCGCCGGCGGCGTTGAAGGTATAGACCGTGCCCTTGTCGATGCCGACCGAACCCTTGTCGCGGCAGCCCGGAATCGACATTTTGTAGGTGTATTTCTCTGCCGTGTTATTGTAGTCGCAGAATACGAGCTCCCCCTCTTCGTCGTCGAGCGGATAGGCCGTCGGATCGCCCGTGAGCAGGATATCCACCGTCTCGCCGGCCTTGCCTTCCGAGGGCGACAGCTCCGATACCCACGCGGGCTTCGAGTCGAGGCGCCACTGGAAATTGGCCGCGATCCTGACGGGATAGCGCAGGCCGCTCTGTCCCTCGGCCGGCCATTTGAGGTCGATGACGGCCGTCGCGGCGTCGGCCGCCGTCTCCTCGTAGGCGAACTTGCCGTCGCTGTCGGGCGTGAAGTCGCCGCTTTCGTTCTTCTTGCCCAGGTAGAGGTCGAACGTGCGCTCCACCTTGCCGCGGGTCACCGTGGCGATCACCTGGGTTTGGCCGCCCATCGTCATCGAGACGTCGATGCTGCGGTCCGTGTCGTTCTCCTCCTTGTCGGAGACGCGGATGACGACTTCGTGTTTGCCGGCCTTGCCGCGCACGGTGTAGGCGGTCATGCCGTCGTCGTCGATCCAGAACCATTCGCCGGCCTCGTTCTGGTCTATGCTTACCGACCAGTCCTGATTCGGCTCTATGGGAATCGAACAAGTCCCTCCGACTTCGATGCCGAGAGCGGTCTTTTCCGGAAAGTTCGGAGCCGGAACCTTTTCCCCCGTTTCCTCGTCGGAACACGAACTCGACGCAAGCCCCGCACCTGCTAAGGCCACCGTAAGGAGATTGAGTAAATACCGTTTCATAGTCGTTTGTTTTTTACTTGTTTGTCAGGTCGGTTATTCGTATTTTTTCATGCCCTCCTCCCTCTCGAGGCGGTCGGCTTCCTCGTCGCTGATCCACTCCATGATATTGTAGTAGGAACCCACCGTGCCGACCATCGTGCCCATGTTCTTGACATAGACCTGCGTCCAGAGCTTGACGTTCCCCGCGCACGCGTCGTAGAAGGAGTAGTAGTTGGCGTTGTCGGTGACCAGTATCTTGTTGTCGCCGTTGATCTTGCCGAACACGGACATCTCGTCGCTCATCACCTGGTCCTCGGGCATCGTCGTCAGCGGTTTGGCCGGATCGCTCGTGTCGAACCGTATTCGGACGTCGTATCCCGAGAAGAGCCAGTTGTGCATGATGACCGTGTTCGGGTCGTTCGGATCCCGCTCCGTGCGGATCAGGCGCTGGATGCTGGTGTTCTCCACGCCGGGATAGTCCTGCAGGAAGGTCGAGGTCACGACGCACCAGCCGGTGAAGTCTTCGACATGGAACGTGCATCCTTTCAGCATCCGGACGCGGGTCCGGTCCTTGTAGAGGTCCCATTCGAGCTGTTCGGGCATGACCAGCCGGAGCGAGAACTGCAACGTGTCCGAAGGTTCGATGCGGTCGTAATAGCCGTGCACCTGCACGTCGGCGGTCCGTTTGCCGGCCGGAATGGTCACCGTGTTGGAAGCCAGCCGGTAGTGCACGCCTTCGATGGCCGTGCTGCCCTGATCTACGATCTCGACGCCGAACGTGCGGTCGTAGTCGCATGCCGTGGTCGAGGCGACGGGAACCGTGAAATAGTCCTGGTTCTCCAGCACCATGTTGAGCGATACGGAGTCGGAGAACATGACGTATTCCGCATCGGAATAGGTCGTGTATTCCTCCTGGCAACCCGTCGCGAGGAAGGCGCAAAGTCCCGTCGCTAAAATGAACGTTATGATTCGTTTCATGGTTTGTCTGCTATGAGGTTACTATTTGTTGCTTTCGTTGGGGGTGATCTCCGAACCCGGAGCCTCCAGTTCGTGCTGGGGAATCGGCCATACGAAGAGCGGGTCGCCGGCTTCGATCTTCAGGTCGTTGCCCTCGTCCTGGGTGCAGGACTGCGGCGTGCGCTCGAAGCCCAGCCCCCAGCGCTTGAGATCCTGCAGGCGGAAGCCTTCCATGTAGAGTTCGCGGACGCGCTCCTCGGAGAAGGTCTTCACGTCGGTGGCCCAGTCGCCCGTGAGGGAAATCGTGCCGCCGGATGCGAAACGGGTCTTGCGCAGCGCCTCCAGATCCTTCTGGGCCCGCGCCGGGTCGGGCGAAGCCTTCCGGCAGTAGGCTTCGGCGCGGATTAAGTATTGCTCGGCCAGGCGCAGCGGCTTGGGCATGGAAACCTGGAAGATGCGCTGCGGGATGAAGATCGCGCGGTTGCCGTAGTACTTCACCAGCAGCGGCCAGTCCAGTCCGTTGGCATAGCCGATCGTGATGCCGGATTCCGAATCCGCGAAGTAGCTGGCCGAACGCAGGTCGCTCTCCTCGTAGGCGTCGAGCACCCACTGCGCCGGCACGTAGTCGGGATAGAAGTAGGTGTAGTCGCGGTTGAAGTTGAGAAACACGGTTCCCAGCGCGCCGCCGTAGGAGGTGCTGGTGAAGCCGATGCGCCAGATCACCTCCGGTCCTTCGTCGTAAGCCCACATGTAGTCGAACGTGCTGGCCCCGTCGGCCGCGGTCTCCTGGAACGAGGCGAGGTGGAACGTGTCTTTCTTGTCGTCGAGCAGGATGCTCGAGTACTCGATGGCGGCGTCCCAGTCCTGCATGTAGAGGGCCACGCGGGCACGGATGGCCTGCACGGCGGCTTCGGACATGTAGTAGTTGTTGGGCGTGTCCTCCGCGTCGTCGAGCAGCTCGTCGGCGCGCGTCAGGTCGTCGAGCACGAACTTGTAGGAATCGTAGAGGGAGGCGCGGCGTACGGGCTCCTTCTCGAAATACTTCGTGCGGAGCACGACGCCCTGCTGCTGTTCGGCCGTGGCGGGATCGTACGCCTCGCAGAAGCATTTGAGCAGCTCCGAATAGCAGAGCGCGCGGATGGCGTAAACCTCGCCCGTGTACTGGTCGAGCGTTTCGAGGTTGGCGTCGCTGGTCTCGCGGGCCATCACCGCATCGATCCGGTCGAGGTAGAAGTTGCAGGCGCCGATCACGGCGTAGAGCTGGGCGTAAACGTCCTGAATGAGCAGGTCCGTGGGACGGATCTTCCAGAGCCAGAAATCGCCGTAGGTGTTCGAGTTGCCTTCGACGGCATAGGCCAGGTCGCACTGGATGTCGGGCAGCAGCGTGAGGTAGCCGCTGTAGAGAGCGCTGTTCATCAGGTGTCCGTAGATGCCGATCAGGTGCTGTTCGGCGTCGGCGAACGTCTGCATGGCATCTTTTTCGGGAATGGCGCTGTCGGGGTATTTGTCCAGACACGAGGTCGCGCCGACGAGCGCCGTCAGGGCGACGAGGCCGAGTTTTATGTGTCGTAATAACATATTGCGTGGATTTTCTTTAGAAGGTTAAGTCGAGACCGAAGGTGAACTGGCGCGTCATCGGGTACTCCGCCGCGTAAGTGTTTCCGTTGCCCTCGGGGTCGAGCCCGGAGAAGTTGGTGAAGGTCAGCAGGTTCTGCGCCTGTGCATAGATTCTGACTCCGCTGATGAAACGCGTCTTGCGCAACAGCTCCCGGGGGAAGGTGTAGCTGAGCATGAGGTTTTTCAGACGCAGGAACGAGGCGTCTTCGAGCAGCCGCGTGTCGAATTCGGTGTAAACGCCGTGGCGCGGAATGTCGGTGACGTCGCCCGGCTGTTTCCAGCGGTGGAGCAGCCGTTTCGACTGGTTGTAGGAGGCGAAGCGGCCGTTCGACTCGTCGAAGTAGCGGTCGTTGTTCATCACCCAGCGGTCGGCGATCCAGGAGAACTGGGCCGAGAGCGCGATGCCCTTCCAGCTCAGGTTCGTGCCGAAGCCGCCCTGCCAGGGTGCGATGAAACTCTTGCCGATCATCACCTTGTCCTCGTCGCGGAGCTCGTTCGTCAGCTTGCCGTCCTTCGTGTACCAGAGGGCGTCGCCGTTGGCGGGGTTCACGCCGGCGTAGCGGTTCATGTAGAACTCGCCGATGCTGTGGCCGACGACGTACTTCAGGTCGGACGAGGCGATCTCGTATTCGCGGACGCCGTTGTAAAGTTCGGTGATTTCGTTGTGGTTGTAGGAGACGTTCGCATTGAGCGACCAGGCGAAGTCGCGGGTCGAAATGACCGTGCCCGTCAGGTTCAGCTCGACGCCGCGGTTCACCATCGCGCCGATGTTGTCCCAGCGGAATCCGAAGCCGCCGTTCGTGTACGACTGCGGGACGGACATGAGCATGTCGCTCGTCTTCTTGTGGTAGAACTCCAGATCGGCGGTGAGGCGGTTCCAGAATCCGAAGTGCAGGCCGAGGTTCGTGGTCCACGTGGTTTCCCAGCTCAGCTCCTCGTTGCCCTGCGTGTAGGGGGCTATGCCGGCGGTCCCCACGTATTCCAGACCGCCCTTGACCAGCGCGAGGTGCTCGTAGTTGGGGATCGAGGAGTTGCCCGACGTACCGGTCGAAATCGTGATCTGGGCGTTGGTCAGCCATTCGCGGGCGTTCTCCAGGAAACGCTCGTTGCGCATGTTCCACATGAAGCCCGCCGACCAGAATACGCCCCAGCGGTTCGAGGCTCCGAAGCGCGACGAGGCGTCGGCGCGGAGCGAGAAGTCGGCGTAGTAGCGGTCCGCGAAGTTGTATTCGCCGCGGCCGAAGAAGGAGAGGAAGCCGTAGTCGTCGTCCGGCTCGTCCTCCCACGTCGTGGCGCGGGTTCCGGTCGTGATGCTGGTCAGCTTGTCGTTGTTCTGTCCCTGCGTGGTCACGCCGAACGATTCGTAGTGGTAGTCGATGCCTTCCTGTCCGACGAGGAAGTTGAACGAATGGTCCTCATGGACGCGGAAGCGGTAGTTCACCGTATTGGTGACCGAGAGCGTCAGGCCGTCGGAGGTGTTCCGGGCGGCGGTTCCGATGCCCAGGTTGGGATAGTATTCGGGGTAGGAGATTCCGAAGCCCGTGGAGTGGGAGTAGTCCGCGCTGAACTGCGATTTGATCGTCAGTCCTTCGATTGGCGTGGCCTCGGCGAAGAGCGAGGAGATGACCTTGTACTTCTTGTAGTGCACGGGGTTGTTCTCGATCCACTCCAGCGGGTTCTGGCCTTCGCCTTTCCAACTGCCGTCCTCCATCGAGGCGATCGAACCGTCCGGACGGCGGGGATTCCAGTAGGGCATCATGAAGCGGGCGGCCGAAATCGGCGTCACGACCGTGTATTCGCCCGACTGCGCCAGTTCGATCTGCTGGTAGTTGAGCAGGGTGTTGGTCCCCACCTTGAGCCACTTGGCGGCGCGCTGTTCGATGTTGGCGCGGAGCGAATAGCGGCTGAAGTCCGAACCGGGGGCGATGCCTTCCTGGTCGTAGTAGCCTCCCGAAACGTAGTAGTTCGTCTTTTCGGTGGCTCCCGAGACCGAGAGTTCGTAGTTCTGGAGCAGGGCGTTGTCGCTGAAAACCTCGTCGAGCCAGTTCACGTCGGTCTGGCTCAGCAGGGAGTAGTTCTTGCCTTCGGTCAGCCCGATCTCCTTTTCGTACTGGATGCGCTCGGCGGTGTTCATCAGGTCCCAGTTGCCGTGGGCGAGCTGCGAGATGCCGAGCTGCATGCGGTAGTTGATGACCGGACGGTCGGCCATGCGCCCGCGTTTGGTCGTGATGACCACCACGCCGTTGGCGGCGCGTGCGCCGTAGATCGAGGTCGAGGAGGCGTCCTTGAGGACGGAGAGGCTTTCGATGTCGGCCGGATTGATCGCATTGAAATCCGACGCCGAGATCACGATGCCGTCGAGGACGAAGAGCGGGTCCGTGCCGGCGTTGATCGAGTTCGTGCCGCGGATGGTCAGCTCCGCCGACTTGCTCGGCTCGCCCGAGCTGGAGAGTACCGTGAGGCCCGGAACCTGCCCTTGCAGCGCCTGGTCGAAGGCGGCCGTGGGCGTGGTCTCGATCTTTTCCGCCTTTACGGTCGAGACCGATCCGGCGATGGTTCCCTTTTTACGCACGCCGTAGGCGATGACCACCACGTCCTCGAGCGCCTGCGTATCGCTCTGCATTTCGAGGTTGCAGGTCACCTGCGTCCGTCCGTCGGGGACCGTGTACTCCACGGCCTTGTAACCGATGTACTGGAAGGTCAGCGTGGTCCCGGGTGCGACCTGAATGGAATAGCTTCCGTCCGCGAGGGTCGAGACGCCGCTCGCCGAGCCGGAAATCACGTTTACCCCGATCAGGGGTTGCTTGTCTTCTGCGGAGGTTACGACACCGCTAACGGTGACCAGATTCCCCCCCCCTTAGACGGGGCCGCGACAGACAGCGCGCACATGGAGAGTGCGAGAAGAGTGAGTAGAATAGTTTTTTGCATAAGGAAACTGACTTTCTTACGCCGCAAACGTACGAAATTAATTTTTACGAACAAAATGTTTTTTAATATCGGATTGTAAGTAAAATCATTGAAAAACCGTCTTTTTGATAGTGCGGTGCGGGCAGACGCCGAGGGTATTCTTCTGAAAATAATCTGAAAATAAGGTGTGTTATATCCTGTTTCGGATCGACATGCAATTTTAATGAATTGTCTGCCGTGCGTTTTATCGGATTCTGCCGGAAGCAGTGTCTCGTTTTTATTTATTTGTAAAATAAATACGGTAATCGCGGTTTGTTTTTATGTAAATTTAAATTTTGTACAGGCGTATTTGTGAAATGGCGGGGCGGTATATTCGTAAAATTATTTAATAATCTGAATTTACTGTAAAAGTGCCCGAAACCCTGTTTTTTTGTCGCGCCGGAGGCGTTTTTCGGGCCGGATCGCTCGTGATTCGATAAATCGTAATTAAAAACGGCTTATCGGCTAATATTTTGTATTATATTGTATAGTAGTTATTTAGTGATATTATATGCTTCTTGATCCGGTCTGTATCGAGTTTTTTCGGGGCGTTTTCGGCCGTTTGTAGGTAAAATGGAGTCTGATCGTAAGCAAAATGCGCGTCTTTTATTTTATCATGTTATTTGCGGCTTTGCGACGTGCATTTCCGGACTTTTCCGTTGCCGGAAGCGATACTCCGGATGCCGGAAATCGTAACCTGCCGGCGGCCTCTCCTCATTCCGTTCCCGAGGACAGGCAAGACTGCATACAAAAAAGAGGGAGGGAAGAAATCCTCTTCCCTCCCTCTTGTCGCCGAGCTGTCTATGAGACTTGAACTCACGACCTCTTCCTTACCAAGGAAGTGCTCTACCACTGAGCTAAGACAGCCTTTTGCTCTTTCGAGTGGTGCAAAAGTACGCAAGAAAAATGAAAAGACCAAAAAAATGTGCGATTTTCCCGATTATTTTCTATCTTTACTGACGAATTACAACCAAAAACAGATGAAACGTATTCTGATAGTAGGCGCCGGAGGCCAGATCGGTTCCGAGCTGACAGTTTATCTGCGCAAAATCTACGGCGGGCACAATGTGGTGGCCACCGACATGCGCGAGTGCAAGTCCCTGGGCGAGGACGGTCCCTTCGAGGTGCTGAATGCCCTCGATGCCACGGCGATGGCGTCGGTGGTGGCCCGTCACCGGATCGACACGATCTTCAACCTCGTGGCGCTGCTTTCGGCCGTGGGAGAGCGGAATCCCCAAATGGCCTGGAACGTCAATATGGGTGCGCTGAACAACTCGCTCGAGGTGGCGCGGCAGCACCACTGCGCGCTCTTCACCCCCTCGTCGATCGGCGCTTTCGGCCCCTCGTCGCCCAAGGACAAGACCCCGCAGGATACGATCATGCAGCCGACGACGATCTACGGGGTCTGCAAGGTCACGGGCGAGCTGCTGGGCAACTATTACCACCACAAGTACGGGGTCGATACCCGTTCGGTCCGCTTCCCGGGCATCATTTCGAACGTCACGCTGCCCGGCGGCGGCACGACCGACTACGCCGTGGAGATCTACTACGAGGCGATCCGCAGCGGCCGTTTCACTTGTCCCGTTCCCGCGGACGTCTATATGGACATGATCTACATGCCCGACGCCCTGCGCGCCTGCGTCGAGCTGATGGAGGCCGATCCCTCGAAACTCGTGCACCGCAACAGCTTCAATATCGCCTCGATGAGCTTTACGCCCGAGATCATCTGCGCCGAGATCCGGAAGCGGATGCCCGCGTTCGAGATGACCTACGACATCGACCCCGTGAAGCGGGAGATCGCCGAGAGCTGGCCCAATTCGCTGGACGACACCTGCGCCCGCGAGGAGTGGGGGTGGAAACCCGAGTGGGACCTTTCGCGCATGACCGACGACATGCTGGCGCATATCCGCGCCAAGCTGGCGAAATAGCCGGGGCCGTGTCGGACGGAAAGGGACCGACGGCGGAGCGCATCGCCGCATCGTCGTCGAGCTGGAACGGGGAGCCGTTGCCCGCCTACCCGGCGGGACGGCCCCTCGTGTCGCTTCTGCGCATCCTGATTCCGCCGCATGCGCGGCTGGAGGAGCATTTCCATCCGGTCGTCAATGCGGGGGTGGTGCTGCGGGGCGAGCTGACCGTGGTCGCCGGGAACGGGACGGAGCGGACGTTCCGCCCCGGGGAGGGGATCGTCGAAATGGTAGGGACTTTGCATTACGGCGAGAACCGGGGCGACGACGAGGTCGAACTGGTGATGTTTTATGCCGGGGCGGAGGGCGTGCCGCTGTCGGTGAAATCCGAACCCTGACGTATGAAAAAGAGTCTGAAAAAGAGTATCGGGATCGTGCTCGCTGCGCTGGTCGCGGTCGGCGGCCTCCTTGCGGGAGGCAGTTTCTACATGCTCTCCTACGCCCTGCGTCCCGACGCGGTGATGGCCGAGAAGAATGCCTCCTCCTATGAATATATGTATGCCGAATATCCGTTTCTGGCGGAATGGGCCGACAGCCTCCGCAGTTCGGGGGCGCTGCGTGACACGGTGATCGTCGGCGACGGAGGCGAGCGGCTCCATGCCGTTTACGCCGCGGCGCCCGAACCGACCGACCGGACGGCGGTCATCGTCCACGGCTACACGGACAACGCCGTGCGGATGCTGATGATCGGCTACCTTTACAATCACGACCTGGGCTACAATATCCTGCTGCCCGATCTCCATTACCACGGCGAGAGCGAGGGGCGGGCCATCCGCATGGGGTGGAAGGACCGTCTCGACGTGCTGCGGTGGATGGATGTCGCCAACGGGCTTTTCGGAGGCTGTACACGGATGGTCGTGCACGGCATCTCGATGGGGGCCGCGACGACGATGATGGTCTCGGGCGAGCCGCAGCGGCCCTATGTGAAGTGTTTCGTGGAGGACTGCGGTTATACGAGCGTCTGGGACGAGTTCCGCAAGGAGCTCCGGGAGCAGTTCTCGCTGCCCGCCTTCCCGCTGCTCTACACGGCCAGTTGGTTGTGCGACCTGAAGTACGGCTGGTCGTTCCGCGAGGCTTCGGCGCTCCGGCAGGTGGCCAAATGCGAACTGCCGATGCTCTTCATCCACGGCGATGCGGACGACTTCGTGCCGACGCGGATGGTCTATCCGCTCTACGAGGCCAAGCCGGGCGAGAAGGAGCTGTGGGTGGTTCCCGGTGCGGCGCACGCCATGTCCTACCGGGACAACCGCGCGGAATATACGCGGCGTGTCGCGGAGTTCGTCGGACGGTATGTCGGGGACGGTTCCGCACAGCCCGTGCGAACGGATTGACCGTACCCGTCATGGAATCGAAAAAGAAAAACGGGCCGGATGCGGCCGAACTGCTGCGGGTGCGGGAGTTCTGCCGGACGCTGGAGGGGGCCGCGGCGAACCTTCCGGACGACGTGCGTGCGGCCCTCTACCGGCCGTGTGCCGAGGCGTGCGTGAAAGGATCCGTGCTGGAGGAGCAGCGACGGCAGTTCCTGGAGTGCGGCGGCGACCTCGACCGGCAGTACGCCCGGTACGGTCGTTCGGCGTATTTCTTCGCGGACGTCGTGGAGCCGGGCCGGGTTTACGAAATGGGCTACCCGCGCTGCCTGTGTCCGCAGGTCACGGCGGGATTCGTGGAGACGCCGGCGCATTGCGAATGCTCCCGCCAGAGCATTCTGTACGTCCTGCGGGAGTTGTTGCCCGGGAGGCGGATCCGGGTGGAGACGCTGCGGACCGTGCTTTCGGGCGGCGGTGAGTGCCGTTTCCGGGTGACTGTCGGATGATTCCGGAGGAATCCGTCGCCGGGACGGCCGCGCCGGCGACGGGCTGCGACGTTCCGGGCGAGAGCTCCCGGGAGGCTGGGTTCCGGGTTGCGACATTCCGGGTGAGAGCTCCCGGGAGGCGGGGGCCCGGCGGACAACGGCATCCCGGCCGGAGGCCGTTCGGGTCGGCGTCCGGAGCGGAGGAGATGAAAAAAACGGAGGCGTGAGCCTCCGTTTTTCTTTCGGTGTCCGGGGATCGCTCCCCGGATGCGGATGTCTTACTCGGCCTTGCCGTCCGAGCCGAGAACCTCCTTGATCTTGTGGATGTAGAGCTTCTTCATGTTGTCGCGGGCCGGACCCAGGTACTTGCGGGGGTCGAACTCCGCGGGCTTCGTGGCGAAGACCTCGCGGATGGCGGCCGTCATGGCCAGACGCGAGTCGGAGTCGATGTTGATCTTGCAGACTGCGCTCTTGGCGGCCTGGCGGAGCTCCTCTTCGGGAATGCCCACGGCAGCCTTCAGCGCACCGCCGTACTTGTTGATCGTATCGACCTCCTCCTGGGGAACCGACGACGATCCGTGGAGCACGATGGGGAAGCCCGGAAGCTCCTTCTCGATAGCTGCCAGCACGTCGAATGCCAGGGGGGGCGGAACCAGACGGCCCGTCTTGGGATCCACGGTGCACTGCTCGGGGGTGAACTTGTAGGCGCCGTGCGACGTGCCGATCGAGATGGCCAGCGAATCCACGCCCGTCTTGGTCACGAAGTCCACGACCTCCTCGGGCTTGGTGTAGTGGCTCTCCTCGGCTACGACCTCGTCCTCGACGCCGGCCAGCACGCCCAGCTCGCCCTCTACCGTCACGTCGAACTGGTGGGCGTACTCTACGACCTTCTTCGTCAGGGCGACGTTCTCATCGTAGGGAAGCGCCGAGCCGTCGATCATCACTGACGAGAAGCCCATGTCCACGCAGCTCTTGCAGAGCTCGAACGAGTCGCCGTGGTCGAGGTGCAGCACGATCTGGGGCTTTGCCCAGCCCAGCTCCTTGGCGTACTCCACGGCACCTTCGGCCATGTAGCGCAGCAGGGTCTGGTTGGCGTAGTTGCGCGCGCCCTTCGACACCTGCAGGATGACGGGCGACTTGGTCTCGGCGGCAGCCTGGATGATGGCCTGGAGCTGCTCCATGTTATTGAAGTTGAATGCCGGTACGGCGTAACCGCCCTTGATGGCCTTGGCGAACATTTCGCGGGTGTTCACGAGGCCCAGATCTTTGTACGATACCATACTATTAGAGTTTAAGTGAAATTACTGGCTGTTTTTGACCTTGCAAATTTACTAAAAAAACTAAATAAAGATTTCATTTTGTGAGAAAAATAACAGAGCGCGGAAAATAGTTGCGCAATCCGGATTGTTTTTTGTAAATTTGCAGGGGCTTTCCCGAAGGGAAACCGCAGGCGGGCCGGGGTTTCCCTCCGGAGTTTCAGCGGTTGGTCCTGCCGGCGGACCGGGAGGGCGGAACGTCCCGCCGGGCGCTTCGGGGCCGTCTCCGGCGCGGGCCGGCGGAGACTCCGGCCGGTGGCTTTCGGCTACCGGAAACAGAGACGGACAACACAAACATTACTATAAGGATTATGGCAGACTTCATCTATCAGGAGCCGTTCCCCGTCGGGGAGGACAAAACCGAGTACCGTCTTTTGACGAAGGATTACGTGAAGGTCGTCGAGTGCGACGGGCGTAAAATCTTGAAAGTGGACCCCGCGGGCCTCGAGCTGCTGTCGAAGGCGGCCTATTCGGACGTGTCGTTCTATCTGCGTGCGGCGCATCTGCAAAAGCTGCGCGACATCCTCGACGATGCGGAGGCCACCGACAACGACAAGTTCGTGGCCTACACGATGCTGCTCAACCAGTGCGTGGCCGCCGAGGGCGAGCTGCCGACCTGCCAGGACACCGGCACGGCCATCTGCATCGGGCACAAGGGCGAGGACGTCTGGACGGGAGCCGACGACGCCGAGTGCATCGCCAGGGGAGTTTACGAGACCTACAAGGAGCGCAACCTCCGCTATTCGCAGGTCGTGCCCTTCACGATGACCGACGAGAAGAACTCGGGCACGAACCTTCCGGCGCAGATCGACATCTACGGCGGCAAGCCCGGCATGGAGTACGAGTTCCTCTTCATCACCAAGGGCGGCGGCTCGGCCAACAAGACCTTCCTCTACCAGCAGACCAAGGCGCTGCTGAACGAGGAGTCGCTCACGAAATTCATCCGACAGCATATCTTCGACCTCGGCACGTCGGCCTGCCCGCCGTACCACCTGGCCCTCTGCATCGGCGGCACGTCGGCCGAGATGTGCCTCTCGACGGTGAAGAAGGCTTCGGCCGGCTACCTCGACGAGCTTCCCACTTCGGGCAACGAGGGCGGCCGCTGCTTCCGCGATCTGGAATGGGAGGAGAAGGTGCTGAAAATCTGCCGCGAGAGCGGCGTCGGCGCCCAGTTCGGCGGCAAGTATCTCGTGCACGACGTGCGCGTGATCCGCGCTCCGCGCCATGCGGCCTCGTGCCCCGTGGCCATCGGCGTAAGCTGCTCGGCGGACCGCAACATCAGGGCGAAGATCACCCCCGAGGGCATCTTCCTCGAGAAGCTGGAGAAGAACCCCGCGCGGTTCCTGCCTGCGGAGGCGCCGGCCATGTCGCCCGCCGTGGACATCGACCTCGACGAGGGCATGGACAAGGTGCGCGCCATCCTGACGAAATACCCGATCAAGACGCGCCTGAACCTCCGCGGTACGCTCATCGTGGCCCGCGACATCGCCCATGCCCGCATCAAGCAGATGCTCGACGAGGGCAAGCCCATGCCCGAATACTTCAGGAAGCATCCGGTGTATTACGCCGGTCCGGCCAAGACGCCGCAGGGCATGGCTTCGGGTTCGTTCGGCCCGACGACGGCCGGACGTATGGACCCCTACGTGGACCTGTTCCAGAAGCACGGCGGTTCGATGGTGATGGTGGCCAAGGGCAACCGCTCGCAGGCCGTGACGGACGCCTGCAAGGCCAACGGCGGTTTCTACCTCGGTTCGATCGGCGGCCCGGCGGCCATTCTGGCCAAGAACTCCATCAAGTCGGTCGAGGTCGTGGACTTCCCCGAGCTGGGCATGGAGGCCGTGCGCAAGATCTACGTCGAGAACTTCCCCGCCTTCATCATCGTCGATGACAAGGGGAACGACTTTTTCGCCGATTTCAAACATTAATTTCCATCCCGCCCGGATACTAACCGGGCGGGATGGCACGTTGTAGAACTGATGAAAGGTTTTATTGCGAGAATAACGGGAACGGCGCTTCTCCTGCTGTCGGCTTTCCGGGCGTTCGCCGCCGGGGAGGTCACCTTCGAGGCCAGTTCGCCGCTGACGGTGGCCGTCGGCGAGGCGTTCCGCGTGGAGTTCGCGCTCAACGCCGATCCCGACGAAGGGAGTTTTCAGGCTCCGTCGTTCGAGGGGTTCGACGTGATAGCCGGTCCGGCGGAGTCGCGCGGACATTCGGTGCAGATCGTGGGCAACTCGATGACCAAGAGCATCAACTACACGATCACCTATGTCCTGCTGCCGCAGAGCGCGGGCAACGTCACGATCGGCCCGGCACGGATCGACGTGGAGGGCAAGACCTACCGCACCGAGCCGCTGCCGATCGAGATCGTGAACGAGGGCGACGCTTCGCGGGCGCAGCAGCGTCCGCAGAGGGGCGGACCCGGCGGACCCGACGGCGGCGGACAGCGCGACGTGCAGCAGCAGATCGGCAAGGACGACATCCTGCTGCGGGCCGTCGTGTCGAAGTCGTCGGTCTATAAGAACGAGCCGCTGCACGTGGCCTTCAAGCTCTACACGCGCGTTCCCTATGTGAACATCGTCCCCGAATCGGCCCCCTCGTTCAACGGCTTCTGGTCGCAGGACCTTTCGGCCCCGGGATCGGCCCGCATCGGCCGGGAGAGCTACAACGGCAAGGTGTACGAGACGCGGGTGCTGTTCGACTACCTGCTCTATCCGCAGCAGGTGGGCACGCTCTCGATCGACCCGGTGGAGATGACCGTCGTGGCGCAGGTGATGGTGCAGAGCCGCCACGTGGACCCCTTCTTCGGAGGCGGTCACGAGGTTTTCAACGTTCCGCGCAAGGTGAAGAGCCAGCGGGCGGCGATCGAGGTCCGGCCGCTGCCCGAGGGTGCGCCCTCGAGCTTCAGCGGAGCCGTCGGGTCGTTCCGCATGGATACCGACCTGCCGTCGGACCGCTTCGCGGCCAACTCGGGCGCGACGTGCACGGTGAAGATTTCCGGTACGGGCAACCTGACCTTCGTGCAGGCGCCCAAACTGGCGCTGCCCGCGTCGTTCGAACAGTACAACGTCAAGACGACCGAGTCGATCAACACCTCGGCCTCGGGCATCTCGGGATACCGGCAGTTCGAGTACCCCTTCATCGCCCGCGCCGAGGGAACCTATGAGGTCGATCCGATCGAGTTCACCTATTTCGACCTCGAACGCAGACAGTACGTCACGTTGCAGTCGAAGCCCATGACGCTCGAGGTCACGCCCGACGTCCGCGGAGGCGGAGGCGACGCGGTGGTGATGCAGGGCCGCGGCATGTCGAAGGAGGAGGTGAAGATGCTCGGGCAGGACATCCGCTTCATCAAGCTGGGGGCTCCGCAGTTGCGTGCGACGGGCGCTCCGTTCCTTTTCGGGGCGGCCTACTGGGGCGTGCTGTGCGCCGTGCTGGCGCTGTTCGCTGCGGTCTATGTCGCGCTGCGCCGGCAGATCCGCGAGTCGCAGAACGCCGCGCTGGTCCGCGGCAAGCGGGCCAACAAGGTCGCCGTGCAGCGTTTCCGCGCCGCCCGCCGCTACATGGAGGAACAGAACCGCCACGCCTTCTACGAGGAGATGCTCCGCGCGTTGTGGGGCTACATGAGCGACAAGTTCAACATTCCGGTGGCCAACCTCACGAAGGAGAACGTCCGCGAGGAGCTGCACAAGCGGGGCGTGTCGGCCGAGGAGTCGCAGCGCTTTACGGCCATCATCACGCAGTGCGACGAGGCGCAGTATTCGCCCGCGGCGTCGGCGCAGATGAGCGACGTCTATTCGGAGGGCGTGGATCTGATCTCCCGCATCGAGGCGGTCATAAAACGATAGTGTCATGAAGCGATTGATAATCACTCTTGTCCTGCTGTTCGGCCTTTCGGCCCTGTCCGCGCAGGAGGGGGCCGCACCGGCCGGGGAGCCGCGGACGGATTCCGTCGCGGCGTCCGGCGATGCGGCGACGGCCGCCGGGGAACGGGCGGACGACTCCGGGGCCGAATCCTCCGCCGGGTCGCTCTGGGACCGGGCCAATACGGCCTATATCAACGGCGATTACCACGCCGCGCTGGAGATGTACGAGCGGATCCTCGCCGGCGGGATGGGGTCGGCGAAACTCTACTACAACCTGGCCAACGCCTGCTTCAAGGAGGGCCAGACCGGTCGTGCGATTCTCTTTTACCACCGCGCCCTGCGGCTGGCTCCCGGCAGCGACGACATCCGTTACAACCTCTCGGTGGCCGAGGCGCGGACGAAGGACCGCATCGAGGAGATTCCCGCGTTTTTCCTCACGGAGTGGGCGCGCGCCGTGCGCCGCACGATGAGCTGTACGGCCTGGAGCGTGCTGTCGCTCGCCGCGCTGGCCTTCGCGCTGGGGCTGTTTCTCCTCTACCTGCTCGCGCCGCGCCTGTCGCTGCGCAAGGCGGGGTTCTACGGCACGGCGGTCGCTGCGGCGCTGTTCGTCCTGACGACGTGGTTCGCCGCGGGCGAACGCCGCGAGATGCTCGACGACTCGCAGGCCGTGGTGATGGCCGCCTCGACGGCCGTGAAGAGTTCGCCCGACAAGTCGGCGACGGACCTCTTCGTGCTGCACGAAGGGACGCTCGTGAAGATTTCCGACCGGCTCGAGGGGTGGTGCGAAATCACCATCGCCGACGGCAAGAAGGGGTGGCTGGAGTGTAGGACGATCGAGAGGATCTGATGTCGAGGCTTTTGCAGGACGTTGTCGGGGAGTTGTCGAAACTTCCGGGCGTGGGACGCCGCACGGCGCTCCGGCTGGCCATCCACATCCTGCGCATGGAGCGGGAGTCGGTGGCCGACATGACGCGCAGCATCGACCGGTTCCGCAACGAGATCCGGTATTGCTCGCAGTGCAACAACCTCTCCGACGAGGAGGTATGCCCGATCTGCGCCGACCGGGAGCGGGACCACTCGACGATCTGCGTCGTGGAGCAGGTGGCCGACGTGCTTTCGATCGAGAACACGCACCAGTACAGGGGGCTGTATCATGTGCTGGGTGGCGTCATTTCGCCCATGCAGGGCATTTCGCCCTCGGACCTGAAGATCGACCTGCTGTGCGAGCGCATCGCGCGGGGCGGCGTCCGGGAGGTCATCATCGCCATTTCGACCTCGGTCGAGGGCGAAACGACGCTGTTCTACCTGATGAACCGTCTCAGGCAGTTCCCCGGATTGAAAATCACCTCCATCGCCCGGGGGATCGGATTCGGCGACGAGCTGGAGTACGTCGATGAGCTGACGATCACCCACGCGCTGCTGAACCGGCGGGAGATAGAATGAACAAGACCTTTTAAACGATAAAGTCATGGATTTCGTAACAACTGAAAAGCTTACCATTGTGGGTGCGGCCGGCATGATCGGCTCGAACATGGCCCAGACGGCGCTGATGATGCGCCTGACGCCCAACATCTGCCTTTACGACCCGTTCGGTCCGGCGCTCGAAGGCGTGGCCGAAGAGTTGTACCACTGCGGTTTCGAAGGGGTGAACATCACGTGGACCACCGACGTCGGGGAGGCGCTGAGGGGCGCTTCGTACGTCGTATCGTCGGGCGGCGCCGCCCGCAAGGCCGGCATGACGCGCGAGGACCTGCTCAAAGGCAACACCGAGATCGCCGCGGAGTTCGGCAAGAACCTCCGGACCTACTGTCCCGACGTGAAGCACGTGGTGGTGATCTTCAACCCGGCCGACATCACGGGGCTGGTGACGCTGATCTATTCGGGGCTGAAACCCTCGCAGGTCTCGACCCTCGCGGCCCTCGACTCCACGCGTCTGCGTTCGGAGCTGGCCAGATATTTCGGAATTTCGCCCGACGAGGTGAAGAACTGCCGCACCTACGGCGGCCACGGGGAGCAGATGGCCGTCTTCGCTTCGACGACGCTCGTGGACGGCAAGCCCCTCTCGGAGCTGATCGGTACGAAGATGCCCGTCGAGGACTGGCATGCGCTGCAACAGCGGGTCATCCAGGGCGGCAAGCACATCATCGACCTGCGCGGCCGTTCGTCGTTCCAGAGCCCGGCTTACGTGTCGATCTGCATGATCGCTGCGGCCATGGGCGGCAAGCCGTTCGAGTACCCCGCCGGCGTGTATGTGCATAACGGCGAGTTCGACCATATCCTGATGGCGATGGAGACCGAGATCACGAAGGACGGCGTGACCTGCAAGGACGTACAGGGAACCCCCGAGGAGCACAAGACGCTCCGGGAGAGCTATGAGCATCTCTGCAAGCTGCGCGACGAGGTGATCTCGATGGGCATTATCCCGCCCGTTTCGGAGTGGGGCGGGCTCAATCCGAACCTGAAGTAGCCTCCGGACAGCGGTCCGGAACGATTTCACCCCTGCTGCAACGGAGTTTGCGGCAGGGGTGATTCTTTTCGGGAACTCCGGACCGTCTTGCGTCGGATCCCCGGCCGGAGTTCGGACGGCGGGCTATCGTTCCGTCTCCGGTTTGGCCTGGAACACGGCCCGCAGTTCGCCGTTCGAGAGCAGCAGGAGCATCGGACCGTCCATGTCGTAGTGGGTCGTGGCTTCGAGCGCTTCGGTGAATTCGCGTTCGGTCTTCATGTCCGGGCAGGCCATCATCGTGGAGGCCAGCGGGCCGATCCGGAGGGCGCGCTTCTCGCCCTCTTCGAAGGGGCCGAACACCCGGTTGCAGGCTCCGACGCCCGTTATGCGGCCCTCTTCGCTCTGGAAGGTGATGTGGAACCGGTCCGCCTGTGGCTGTACGCTCCGTCCGCCGAGCTGGACGAGCTGCCACTCGGTTCCCACGAGGGGCCGGCGGGTCTTTTTCTGGTAGGACCGGCAGGGGCAGCAGGATGCGGCGAGTATCGCTGCGGCCGCGACGGCCGCGATCTTCGGGATCATTCTCATCGGTTTTCCGTTTTTGTCGTTTCGCAAATATACGAATAAATCGTATCTTTGTATCGCGCTCCGGGGCGGACTTTCGCCGCTTCCGGGACGGGACGCTTCACGTTCAGCCGTTTCGGCGGCGTCCGGCGCCGCGGGGCGGAGGAGGAAGGACCGGAGTGCGCATGTATGGCAAAAGTACCGAATGTCCGAAAAACAGAGATTATGAAAAAGATCATCGCATCGCCCGGGGCTCCGAAGGCCGTGGGACCTTATTCGCAGGCCGTGGAGGCCGGCGGAACGCTGTATGTTTCGGGGCAGTTGCCCATCGACGCCTCGACGGGCCGGATGGCCGAGGGCATCGAGGCCCAGACGCGTCAGTCGCTGGTGAATCTGGGGCATATCCTCCGCGAGGCGGGATACGGCTACGGCGATGTGGCGAAAACCACCGTGCTGTTGCAGTCGATCGGCGATTTCGCGGCCATGAACGCCGTCTATGCGGAGTTCTTCACCGCCGACATGCCGGCCCGCATGTGCTACGAGGTGGCTGCGCTGCCGATGGGGGCGCTGGTCGAAATCGACGCCGTCGCGGTGAAGTGACGCGCACGGACGGGACCCGGGGCGCGTTCCGATGCTGCGGGACGCGCCTTTCGGCGCTGTTGTAGATAATTTGTGGATAAGTTTGGTTCGCGGAATTGGTTTTTCCGGAGGAAAAGCACCAATTTTGTAGAACGGGCTTCGGTCTGTCCGAATACGTAAAAATCTGAAAAATAGATAGGATATGTCAAAAAACACCCAGGAAAAGGCACCGAGCAAGGTCGAGTACAACGATGCGGTCGCCGAATCGAAGAGGTATTTCGACGGGGACGAACTGGCCGCTACGGTGTGGGTCAGCAAGTACGCCCTGAAGGACTCTTTCGGCAATATCTACGAGAAGTCGCCCCGGGAGATGCACGAGCGCATCGCCGCCGAGATCGAGCGTATCGAGCGCAAGTATCCCTCCCCGATGTCGAAGGAGGAGGCGTTCGCCCTGCTCGACCATTTCCGCTACGTCATTCCGCAGGGCGGCCCGATGACGGGCATCGGCAACAATTTCCAGGTGGCCTCGCTCTCGAACTGCTTCGTCATCGGCCACAAGCATCCGGCAGACTCGTACGGCGGCATTTTCCGCATGGACGAGGAGCAGGTGCAGTTGATGAAACGGCGCGGCGGCGTGGGACACGACCTCTCGCACATCCGTCCCACGGGCAGTCCGGTGCTCAACTCGGCGCTCACCTCGACCGGCATCGTGCCCTTCATGGAGCGGTATTCGAACTCGACGCGCGAGGTGGCGCAGGACGGCCGCCGCGGCGCGCTGATGCTCTCGCTCTCGATCAAGCACCCCGATGCCGAGCGGTTCATCGACGCCAAGGTGGACACGGGCAAGGTGACGGGCGCCAACGTCTCGATCAAGATCGACGACGAATTCATGCGTGCGGCGCTGTCCGGCAAGAAATACCACCAGCAGTTCCCGATCGGCGCGGACCATCCGAAATACGCGCAGGACATCGACGCGAAGAAACTCTGGGAGAAGATCATCCACAACGCCTGGAAGTCGGCCGAGCCGGGCGTGCTGTTCTGGGATACGATCCTGCGCGAGAGCGTACCCGACTGCTATGCCGACGAGGGCTTCCGCACGGTTTCGACCAATCCCTGCGGCGAGATTCCGCTCTGTCCCTACGATTCGTGCCGCCTGCTGGCGCTCAATCTGTTCAGCTACGTGAACAACCCCTTCCGGGCCGATGCGAAGTTCGACTTCGACCTGTTCCGCGACCACGTGGGCAAGGCGATGCACATGATGGACGACATTATCGACCTGGAGCTGGAGAAGGTCGAGCAGATCATCGGCAAGATCGCCGCCGATCCCGAGGACGAGGACGTGCGCAGCGTGGAGCTGGAGCTGTGGAAGAAGATCCGCACGATGGCGCAGAAGGGCCGCCGCACGGGGCTCGGCATCACGGCCGAAGGCGACATGCTCGCCGCGCTGGGGCTGCGTTACGGTACGCAGGAGGCGATCGACTTCGCCGTCGAGGTGCAGAAGACGCTGGCCGTGGAGGCTTACCGGGCCTCGGTGAAGATGGCCGCCGAACGCGGGGCGTTCCCGATCTACGACGCGGCGAAGGAGGCCGCGAACCCGATGATCGCCCGCATCCGCGAGGCCGATCCGGCGCTCTACGAGGAGATGTGCCGGGTGGGACGCCGCAATATCGCCATGCTGACGATCGCTCCGACGGGTACGACGTCGCTCATGTCGCAGACCACGTCGGGCATCGAGCCGGTCTTCCGCACGGTCTATAAGCGCCGCCGCAAGATCAACCCCTCGGACCACGACACGCATGTGGACTTCGAGGACGAAACGGGCGAGAAGTTCCAGGAGTACAACGTTTACCACCACAATTTCGTCAAATGGCTGGAGGCGAACGGCTACGACACGTCGAAGCTGGCGACGATCTCCGACGCCGAGCTGGACGGATGGGTCAAGGCGTCGCCCTACTACAAGGCCACGGCCAACGACATCGACTGGGTGGCCAAGGTCAAGATGCAGGGGGCGATCCAGAAGTGGGTCGATCATTCGATTTCGGTGACGGTGAACCTGCCGAACAACGTCTCGGAGGCGCTCGTGGCCGACGTCTATCGTACGGCGTGGGAGTGCGGCTGCAAGGGCGTCACGGTCTATCGCGACGGCTGCCGCGACGGCGTGCTGCTGGAGAAGAGCTCCAAAAAGAGGAAGTGCGAGGAGCATCCCGGACAGGTTCCGAAGCGTCCGAAGTCGATTCCCGCCGACATCGTGCGTTTCAAGAACGGTTCGGAGGACTGGATCGCCTTCGTCGGCCTGCAGGAGGGACGGCCTTACGAGGTCTTCACCGGCAAGATCGAGGAGGACGCCATGTATATTCCGCGCAAGATCACCAAGGGATTCATCATCAAGGTCCGCGAGGAGGACGGCACGAAGCGCTACGACTTCCAGTACACGGACCGCTACGGCTATACGAACACCATCGGCGGCATCTCGCGCCTGTTCAACGAGGAGTTCTGGAACTACGCGAAGCTCATCTCGGGCGTGCTGCGCTACGGAATGCCGATCGAGAAGACCGTGTCGCTCATCGAGTCGCTGCATCTGGACAGCGAGTCGATCAACACGTGGAAGACGGGTGTCTGCCGGGCGCTGAAACAGTATATCGTCGATGGCACGCAGGCCAAGGGCAAGTGTCCGAGCTGCGGCCAGGAGAACATGGCCTACCAGAACGGCTGCCTTACGTGCATGTCGTGCGGCTATTCCAAGTGCGGATGATCCCCGCGCGCAGCGATGTTTTCGTAAAAAGGCCCGAAATGTTCGTTTCGGGCCTTTTTTGACGGCGATTCGCCGCTTTGCGCGTTTTCGGGCAAATGAGAACGGAATTTGCAGAGAGCAGGATAACGTATTTTATTATAAACCGATTATGAAAAAAATTTATTCTACGATCCTGCTCCTGGCGCTCGTATCCGCCGCCTGGGCGCAAGAAACCCCGAAGAGGCCGAGCTGGTCCGGCTTCGTTTCCAACGGATTCTGGGACAACTGGGAAATCTCGGTCGGAGCCGGAGCCGGCACGGCCCTTTCGAACGGCACGAACCACGGCAAGTTCGGCGACCGCATCGGATTCGAGGGCAACTTCTCGCTGTTGAAATGGGTGCATCCCGTGGCCGGTGTCCGCGCGCAGTTGCAGGGCGGCTGGTTCAACAACTACGATGCGCTCGACGCCAAGAAGACCTGGCCCTATATGTTCGCGCATATCGACTTCATGCTGAACGCCTCCAACTGGTTCGGCGGCTATCGTGACGACCGCGCCTGGTACGGCGTGCCGTTCGTGGGCTTCGGCTACGTGGCCTCGAACTTCACGGACAAGAGCCAGAAGGACAACGGCACGGGTTCGCGCCAGAACTTCGGATTCACCTACGGTCTGTTGAACAAGTTCCGCCTCTCCCCGTCGTTCGACTTCAATATCGAGCTGAAGGGCATGCTGGCCAAATCGACCCTCTCGCCGTCGCCGATGGACGGCAGCTACCTCTTCGGGTTCAGCGCCACGGCCGGATTCTCGTACCGCTTCAACAACCGCGGCTGGGTTCGCGGGCTGCCGGGTTATACCGCCGAGGACATCGAGGCGTTTCAGGAGATGGTGGCTGCGAGTGCCGCAGCCGTGGCAGCCGTCGAAGCCGACAACGACATGCTGGAGAACCAGTTGCAGACTGCCCGCGCCGAGGCGAAGGCCGCCAGGGCCGCCGCTGCGGACGCTGCCGCGAAGGCTGCCGCCGCACAGCGTGCCGAGGTGCGCGAGGAGGCCGCCATCGTCTCCAACTCGATCATCCTCTACAATTACAGCATGTCCACGCTGACGCCGCAGGAGAAGACCCGTCTCGACCTGATCGCCGAGCAGATCAAGGCCGGCCCGCGGGACCGCGTCTATACCATTCAGGGCCATGCCGACCAGCAGACGGGTTCGAAGGCCGGGAACAGACGCGTCGCCGAAAACCGCGCCAAGCGGGTTTACGACTACCTCGTGAAACAGGGTGTGCGTCCCGAGCAACTGACCTACAAGGGCCTGGGCGACGAGAAGGACATCTTCAACGTCCAGAAGGCCAACCGCGCCGCGATCATCAAGTGATCCGTGCGGACTCCGACGAAGAGCCGGGAGCGTTTCGGAACGCTCCCGGCTCTTTTCGTGTGCGGACGGCGTGTCACCGGATGATGACCGCATGGACCAGCCTGAGGCCCGAGCGGCGGTTGATCTCCTCGCAGAGCAGGTCGCGCTGGTAGAAGAGTTCGGAGCGCAGCACGCTCGATTGGATGCGCACGTGGAGAATATGCCGTTCGAGCCGCAACTCGGTGGTGGCGTCCGCGGCACGGTCGCCGACGATTTCGCGCCACGTGTCGGGCAGCTTTCCTTCGGCGACCTTGGCGGCGACGTAGGGGCGTTTGAAGAACTCCTCCAGCAGGTCGCCCATCAGCATCGTTTTCGTGCGTCTCATCGCCGGGCCTTTCCGTTTTCGACGGTGTAGAGCAGATACTCCCCGCCGGCCTTGTCGAGTATCGTTCTCAGACGGGTGGGGTTGCAGTCCGTGATGAGGATCTGCCCGAACGTCTCGTCCGAAACCAGCCGGATGAGCTGTTCGACGCGGCCGGCGTCGAGTTTGTCGAACAGATCGTCGAGCAGCAGCAGCGGCCGTTCGCCCTTGCTGCGGGCCACGATGGCGTACTGCGCCAGCTTGAGGGCGATCAGGAAGGATTTCTGCTGTCCCTGCGAGCCGTATTTGCGCAGGGGGTAGCCGCCGATGCGGAGCACCAGGTCGTCGCGGTGAATGCCCGCGGTGGTGAACTCGTTGGCCAGGTCCTTTTGCCGCGCGGCGAGCAGGATCTCGCCGAACGGCCGCTCGTTCAGCTCCGAGCGGTAGTGCAGCCCGACCTGCTCGCGGTCGCCCGAGAGCGTGCGGTAATAGGCTTCGACGACGGGCTGCAACAGTTCCGCCGCCTCGCGCCGCCGGGCGTGGATCGCCTCGCCGTGTTCGACGAGCTGGCGGTCGTAGATTTGCAGCATCACCTCGTCGGGCTGCATCTTCAGCAGCCGGTTCCGTTCGGCCAGGACGGCGTTGTAGCGCATGACCGAGCTGAGGTAGGCCCGGTCGAGCTGCGAGATGAAGGCGTTGAGGTAGCGGCGCCGCTCGTCGGCCGCGTCGGAGATCAGGGCCCCGTCGGCCGGCGACACGATCACGGCGGGGATCAGTCCCACGTGGTCCGAAAGCCGGTCGTACTCCTTGCCGTTGCGTTTGAGCACCTTGCCGCCCTTGCGCGAGAAGGAGCAGACGACGTTCTCGCTCTTGCCGCCGTCGGTCGCGTACTGCCCTTCGACGAGGAAGAAATCCGCCCCGTGGCGGATGCTCTGCCCGTCGGTCATCTGAAGCGACGACTTGCACATGGAGAGGTAGTGGACCGCATCCACGATGTTGGTTTTGCCCGCGCCGTTGTCGCCCACCAGACAGTTGATACCGGGGCAAAACGTCAGCTCCTCCTGTTCGATGTTTTTGAAATTCAGCAGTGCGATTTTCTTCAGATACATGGAACAAAGTTACTACAAAAAAGTGAAATGCGGAAAGTTATAGTGATAGAATTGAGTTACAAGGGTTTTAGTTGAAGTGGCGATAATTCGTGAAGCCATTACAATCCCTGCCGAAGCCAAATCCTGACGCCGCAACGTTACTTGTTCGTAACCATGCCCGAAAATGCGACAAACGGGTACGGATAGCGAAACAATACGTTAAGGAATAGTGAGTTACCGATAACTCACGCAAAAATTTCGGTTACGGAAAAAGATTGCTCCGTTCCTCCCCGTTTTGCGTACCGACACCGGACTCTTCACCAACTAATTTTGAAACCAAAAAATTAAGGACGATGAAGAGTACATTTTCAGTAATCTATTACCTCAAGCGTCAGGTAGTGAAAAAGGACGGGACAGTACCCGTCATGGGACGCATCACGGTGGACGGCAGCCAGACGCAGTTCAGCTGCAAGCTGACAGTCGATCCGAAACTGTGGGACACCAAAGGTGGACGTGTCACAGGCAGAAGCGCGGCGGCACTCGAAACGAACCGTATGCTTGACAAGATGCGGGTGCGCATCAATAGGCACTATCAGGAAATCATGGAACGTGACAACTTCGTCACGGCTGAGAAGGTGAAGAACGCTTTTCTCGGACTGGAACACCGCTACCACACGCTGATGCAGGTGTACCGTCGTCACAATGAGGACTATGAGAAACAGGTGGAAGCAGGCATGAAAGCAAAAGGTACACTGGAAAAGTACCGTATCGTTTACAAGCACCTGCAAGAGTTCCTCGACATCCGCTACCATGTGAAGGACATCGCACTGAAAGAGCTTACCCCCGCTTTCATCTCCGACTTCGAGATGTTCCTGCGCACGGACAAACACTGCTGCACCAATACCGTGTGGCTGTACGTCTGCCCGCTACGGACGATGGTGTTCATCGCCATCAACAACGAGTGGCTGACACGCGACCCGTTCCGCGAGTATGAAATCAAGAAGGAGGAAACAACACGCAGTTTTCTGACCAAAGAGGAAATACGCCTGCTGATGGACGGGAAACTGAAAAACGCCAAACAGGAACTGTACCGTGACCTCTACCTGTTCTGCGCTTTCACCGGGTTGTCGTTCTCGGATATGCGCAACCTCACGGAAGAGAATATCCGCACCTACTTCGACGAACACGAGTGGATAAACATCAACCGCCAGAAAACGGGCGTGGTGTCCAACATCCGCCTGCTTGACATCGCCAACCGCATAATCGGCAAATACCGTGGGCTGTGCGAGAACGGCAAGATATTCCCCGTCCCGCATTATAACACGTGCCTTGCCGGTATCCGTGCCGTCGCCAAGCGTTGCGGCATCACCAAGCATATCACGTGGCATCAGAGCCGCCACACGGCAGCCACGACGGTATTTCTCTCTAATGGCGTACCTATCGAAACCGTCAGCTCCATGCTCGGACACAAGAGCATAAAGACGACGCAGATTTACGCGAAGATAACCAAAGAAAAACTCAATCAGGACATGAAGAACCTTGCCGCAAGGTTGAACAGTGTTGAGGAATTTGCAGGTTGCACCATCTAAAAAAGAGAAGCCATGAAACGTGACATAATCATCATAGAGGACAAGGCGGTCAGCGTAACCGGTAACGACGTGTGGATGACCGCCACCGAAATCGCCGGACTGTTCCATACGACCGTCCCGGCAGTGAACGCCGCCATCAAAGCCATCCGCAAGTCGGACGTGCTTAACGACTACGAGGTGTGCCGCTACATGCAACTTGAAAACGGACTGTACGCAGATGTGTACGCGCTTGAAATCATCATCCCCGTCGCCTTCCGGCTGAACACCTACAACACCCACCTGTTCCGCACATGGCTGGTGGGAAAAGCTCTCGCCAAAGAGAAACGGCAGGCATACGTGATGTTCATACAGAACGGAAAAGCCGGGTACTGCTGATTGCGCATACCACATAAGACAAGGAAACGGGCAGCACCACAAAAAGTGTCGCCCGTTTCCTTTTTTCTTGCCAACCGCGCTCACTCCAGCGGCTTGCGGTAATTTGCTTCCAGCACTTCACGCAGCCCCGTTTCCGGGTAAAGCACCTTCCCTCCCAAAAGTATGAAGGGCAACACGCGGTTGTTGCGGTATTCCTGCAATGTGCGTCGGCTTACGCGGAGCAGTTCCGCCACCTCGCCGTCCGTCAGGTAACGTTCCCCGTCCAGCAGAGGACGGTAACTTTCCAGAAAGGCGGACAGCCATTTCGAGCCTTTGCGCATATCCTGCACCACAGAGGCTATCGGCTCGTCTTCCATCGTAAAAACATCGTTGTTCTCGTTCATCATAACTTCGGATTCAGTGGGTGAATAAATCAAATCATCTGCCGTGCGGATAGAGCGTGCCGATAAGCGGTATCAGCCGCTTCACCTCCTCCGGCTTGTAATAAAACCTGCGGTTTATCTGCGAGTAGCCGATAAGCCGCCTGTCGCGCAGCGTCTGCAACGTGCGCGAACTTATTCTCAACTGCCTACAGACTTCCTCGCCCGTGAGCCATCTTTCCATGCGCCTCGTGTCGCTTTTGCGCCTCAGGGCGGCGACCTTCTCCGAGAGTGCGCCGAATGCCGCCACCATCATCTCGAAAGTCTTTTTCTCGATAGATACTATTTCCATATTCATGCAATTATCGGTTTGCCCGCAAAGGTAACGGTACGGTCCTGAACACGTGCCGTTTTCCGCTGAAAGGCTGCCTGTTGCGCCGTTTGACCGGGTTACGGAGCCATCTTCCGTAAAAATCTTACGTGAGTCACGTAGTGAGTTGTTAAAGCCCCTTTTGTTTATTGCCGATTTTTGCTGCAGAAACAAAAAGAAAGGACTGAATATGAAAGTGATAACGATGGAAAGTTCCGCCTTCCGGTCATTGACGGAACAGATAGCGGAGATTGCGGCACACGTCCGTGCCGCCTCCGGCGACAAGAAAGCGGCATCGCCCGACAGGTTGCTCACCACACGCGAGGCGGCGCACCTGCTTAACGTGAGTACCCGCACCCTCCAGCGTATGCGCAGCGAGCAACGCATCGGTTATGTCGTGCTTCGCGGTAAATGCCGCTACCGGCAGTCGGAAATAGACCGCCTGCTTGAAGCGTGTGCCGTCAACGAGGACGCGGCGACACCGCAGGAATTGAAACGCAACCACACGCTGCGCACTGGCGGCAAACCAAAAGGAAGGAGGACATAGGTCATGGAACTGCTCACACGAAACAACTTCGAGGGCTGGATGCAGAAGCTGATGGAACGGCTCGACCGTCAGGACGAACTGCTGCTGGCGATGAAGGCTGAGGGGAAACAGCCTACTATCACGGAAAGCATCCGCCTTTTCGACAATCAGGATTTGTGCATGCTGCTCCAGATAAGCAAGCGCACACTGCAACGCTACCGCAGTGTCGGCGCATTGCCCTACAAGACACTGGGCAAGAAAACCTATTACAGCGAGGAGGATGTGCTGACATTCCTTTCCAACCATATCAAGGACTTCAAAAAAGAAGATATAGCCTTCTACAAGGCTCGTATCCATAATTTCTTTCATAAATAACCCATTAAAACATTTTTCAAATGGCAAAGAAAAAAGACGAAAAGGACGTGCTGGTAGTCCGTGATGAGAAGACGGGCGAGATCAGCGTGGTAGCCGGGCTGAATGCAGACGGCACACCCAAGCGTACCCCTGCGAAAGCTGAGAACGCGCAGAGTTTCCTGCAATTCGACCGACAAGGCGACGTGCTGGACAACTTCTTCAAGAACTTCTTCCGGCAGTGCAAGGAACCCAGCCGCTTCGGTTTCTACCGCATCGCGGCAGACCAAGTGGATTCCATGCTTGGCGTGATGAAAGACCTGCTTCAGCATCCGTACCAGAACAAACAAATCCTTGCACCGCACAAAATCGACACCTTCCCTTATCAACAGCAGGTGCAGGAAGAGATGGCGGCACAAAAGACAGAGAAACAAGAACCTCAAAAACAGGAAAACATGGAACAACAGAAAGAACAGCAGGAAAGCCCGCAACAGACGCAGGGCAGACAGGGCTACCAACCCATCAACGAGAGCAAAATCAACTGGCAGGAGCTGGAGGACAGATGGGGCGTGAAGCGTGACGACCTTGAAAAGTCCGGAGACCTTACGAAGATGCTCCACTACGGCAAGTCCGACTTGGTAAAGGTCAAGCCCACCTTCGGCGGCGAATCATTCGAGCTGGACGCCCGCCTCTCCTTCAAGAAGGACGGTGAGGGAAATGTCAGCCTCGTGCCGCACTTCATCCGCAAGGAGCAGAAGTTAGATGAGTACAAGGAACACAAATTCTCCGACGATGACCGGAAGAACCTGCGCGAAACGGGCAACCTCGGCAGGGTCGTGGACATTGAGGACAGGGAAACGGGCGAAATCATCCCCTCCTACATCAGCATCGACCGCAAGACGAATGAAATCACGGACATTCCGGCAAACAAGGTGCGCATCCCGGAGCGCATCGGCAAGACGGAAATCACCAAACAGGAGCAGGACATGCTCCGCGCCGGACTGCCCGTGCGCGACAAGCTCATCGAGCGCAACGACGGCAGGAAGTTCGTCACCACCCTTCAAGTGAACGTGGAGCAGCGCGGCGTGGAGTTCGTGCCGGGAACCGGAAGGTCGCCCCGTACCGCACAGACGCAGGAAGCCAAAGGTGACACCTCGAAAAGTCAGGCGCAAGGCGGGGAAAATGCCGCACAGACCAAGAAGGAGCAACGCCGCAACACGTGGATGAACGAGGACGGCAGCATCCGCCCCATCAGCAAATGGAGCGGCGTGAACTTCACCGACAAGCAGAAAGCCGACTACGTGGCGGGTAAAGCCGTGAAACTGGAGAACGTGACCGACAAGCAGGGCTTCCATGCCACGATGTATATCAAGTTCAACCCGGAGAAGGGCCGCCCGTACCGCTACGAAACGAACCCCGACAACGCCCAGCAGGTCGCCCCGTCCAACGAGAGCCGCACACAGGTGGCGGTGAACAACGAGGGCAAAACCAACGAGGCGACAAAGAACCTGAAAGAGCCTTTGCAGAAAGGTCAGACCGCCCCGAAGGACGACCGCCAGCAACAGCAGCAGGAGAAGCCGAAAAAGAAGAACAACAAAGGCATGAAAATGTAATCCCGTGTCCGCCACTGAATCCAAAATAAAATCCAAAGTATCAACAAAAAAGCAAGAAAACATGAAGACAATCATTGCAGAAAAGCCCTCCGTGGCACGTGAAATCGCCCGCATCGTGGGCGCGACAAAGAGAGAGGAAGGATATTTCGAGGGAGGCGGCTATGCCGTGACATGGGCATTCGGACACCTCGTTCAGCTTGCCATGCCCGACGGCTACGGCGTGCGCGGATTTGTCCGTGACAACCTCCCGATTATTCCCGACACATTCACGCTCGTCCCCCGTCAGGTCAGGACGGAGAAAGGTTACAAGCCCGACAGCGGCGTGGTGTCGCAGATAAAAGTCATCAAAAGACTGTTCGACACAAGCGAACATATCATCGTGGCGACCGATGCCGGACGCGAGGGAGAGCTTATCTTCCGCTACCTCTACCACTATACGGGTTGCACCACTCCTTTCGTGCGCCTGTGGATCAGCTCTCTCACCGACAAAGCTATCCGTGAGGGACTGCGGAAACTCGAAGACGGCAGCAAATACGACAACCTCTACCTCGCCGCCAAAGCGCGGAGCGAATCCGACTGGCTCGTGGGCATCAACGGCACACAGGCGTTATCCATCGCCGCCGGACACGGCACGTATTCCGTGGGGCGGGTGCAGACACCAACGTTGGCTATGGTATGTGAACGCTACTGGGAGAACCGCCGCTTTACGTCCGAAGCATTCTGGCTGCTCCATATCGCAACGGACGGTTGCGACGGCGAAGTCGTGAAATTCTCATCCTCCGAGAAATGGAAAGAGAAAGAACCGGCGATGGAACTATATAATAAGGTAAAGGCGGCAGGTTGCGCCACTGTCACGAAAGCCGAGCGCAAGGAGAAGACGGAGGAAACTCCCTTGCTCTACGACCTGACCACGCTCCAGAAAGAAGCCAACGCCAAGCACGGCTTCACGGCGGAACAGACGCTTGAAATCGCGCAGAAACTCTACGAAAAGAAGTTGATAACCTATCCGAGAACGGGAAGCCGCTACATCCCCGAAGACGTGTTTGCCGAAATTCCCAAACTGCTCGCTTTCATCGGCACACAGCCCGAATGGAAAGACAAGGTGCGGGCAAAAGCCGCCCCGACACGCCGCAGCGTGGACGACGGCAAGGTGACAGACCACCATGCCCTGCTCGTCACGGGTGAGAAACCGCTCTTCCTCTCCAAAGAGGACAATACCATCTATCAGATGATTGCCGGGCGCATGGTCGAGGCATTCTCTGAGAAATGCGTCAAGGATGTGACCACTGTCACGGCGGAATGTGCCGGAGTGGAGTTTACCGTAAAAGGCAGCGTCGTGAAGCAAACCGGATGGCGTGCCGTCTATGGCGAGGAAAAAGAGGAAATTACCATCCCCGGCTGGCAGGAAGGCGACACGCTGACACCGAAAGGCTCGTCCATTACCGAAGGAAAGACCAAACCCAAGCCGCTGCATACCGAAGCCACCCTGCTCTCGGCAATGGAAACGGCGGGCAAGGAAATTGAGGACGACGCACTGCGGCAGGCGATGAAGGACTGTGGCATCGGTACTCCCGCCACACGCGCCTCCATCATCGAAACGCTTTTCAAGCGCGGTTACATGGAACGCTGCAAGAAGTCGCTTGTTCCCACCGAAAAAGGACTTGCCCTCAATTCCGTCGTCAAGACGATGCGCATCGCCGATGTTGCCATGACGGGCGAATGGGAAAAGGAGCTGGCGCGTATCGAGCGCGGGGAACTGTCCGCCGACACCTTCCGCAAGGAGATAGAGGCGTACACACGTGAGATAACCTCCGAACTGCTCTCGTGCGACAAGCTCTTCGGCAGCCGTGACTCCGGCTGCGCGTGTCCCAAGTGTGGCACGGGCAGGATGCGGTTCTACGGCAAGGTGGTACGCTGCGACAACACGGAGTGCGGACTGCCCGTGTTCCGGCTGAAAGCGGGACGCACCCTGTCCGACGATGAAATCAAAGACCTGCTCACCGAAGGGCATACCAAGCTGCTCAAAGGGTTCAAGAGCAAACAGGGCAAGAGTTTCGATGCTGTTGTCGCCTTTGACGGGGAATATAACACGACTTTTGTGTTCCCGGAGGCTAAAAAGGGCAAGAAATTTTCAGGACGGAAGAAATAGTATTAACTTTGCCACTTGTTCAGAGTAATGAATTGTTCTTCGATACCGGATTACACTCATACTTTGGATTTAGTGGTGGCACTCGGAGGGATACCGAGTGCCTTTTTCTTCCTTTTTCCAACCGATTATCCCGTTAATTATCAATCCGCTAAATCCAAAGTAATGAACAACAAGAAGAAAAACGAGGGTCAGACCGACTTTTCCTATTACGGTCTGTACCTGCTGGACTATCTCCGCACGAACAAGTTTGAACAGGCTGACGACACCGCTTTCATACGGGAACGGGCCGACCGTGCCGCCGAAACGTATGAGAGGGCACGGCTTGAAGGCTATCCCGCCGATGGTGCGCAGGAACTGGCGATGGACACGCTGCTGCGCGGGCTGCATTATTCCCGTTACGCCATCCTCCGCGAAGTCGTGGAAAACGAGTTTGCCGATGAAGTGCCGGAAGAGAAGCGTGAAGCCTTTGTCCTGAAACTGCTGCCGCTTGTCGGCAACGTGTTCTCCGTCTATGACCTCTCGGATGACAATTTCGCCCTGTCTTCCGATTACGACCTGCTCTACACGGAGCTGACGGGAGCAACCGTCCTTTACTTAGACGAATATGGCGTTTAACCGCAAACAGAAACTGCGGGACAACATCGAGGCGATACGGACGGCATTCATCCTTGACAGGGAAAACAGGACAGCGACAACCGAAGAGCGTGCCATACTTCAAAGGTACTGCGGTTTCGGCGGTCTGAAATGTATCCTCAACCCTGCAAAGGAACTGACGGATGCCGTCCGGTGGGCGAAATCCGACCTCGAACTGTTCGCCCCGACGGTGGAGCTGCACAGGCTTATCCGTGAGAACAGCAAGGACGAAACAGAGTACAAGCGGTTTGTGGATTCGCTGAAAGCGTCCGTGCTGACCGCTTTCTACACCCCCAAAGAGATAACCGACACCATCGCGGACGTGCTGGCAGATTACAGCGTCCGCCCCGCCCGTATGCTCGAACCGTCGGCAGGTGTCGGCGTGTTCGTGGATTCCATGCTACGGCACAGCCCCAATGCGGATGTGATGGCTTTCGAGAAGGATCTGCTCACGGGTACAATCTTGAGGCATCTCTATCCCGACCAGAAAATGCGCACCTGCGGTTTTGAGAAAATCGAAAGACCGTTCAACAATTATTTCGACTTGGCGGTGTCCAACATTCCGTTCGGTGACATTGCCGTGTTCGACGCGGAGTTTCAGCGGAGCGACTCTTTCGGCAGACGCTCCGCCCAGAAAACCATCCACAACTATTTCTTTCTCAAAGGACTGGATGCCGTGCGTGACGGCGGTATCGTGGCGTTCATCACCTCGCAAGGGGTATTGAATAGCACCAAGACCTCCGTGCGTAACGAGCTGTTCAGTCAGGCCAATCTGGTATCCGCGATACGCCTGCCCAACAACCTGTTCACGGACAACGCGGGGACGGAGGTGGGCAGCGACCTGATTGTCCTGCAAAAGAACCTCAGCAAGAAGGAAATGTCGCAGGACGAGCGGCTGATGACCGTGATACAGACGGACACGAAAACCGACCTGACCGACAACGCCTATTTCATCCACCACCCGGAACGCATCGTGCATACGACGTCGAAACTTGACACTGACCCCTACGGGAAGCCCGCTATGGTTTATCTGCACGAGGGCAAGACCGCAGGTATCGCCGGGGACTTGCGCCGGATGCTCAACGAGGATTTCCATTACAGGCTCGCCATGCGTCTGTATTCGGGAACAATCTGGCAGTCGGGAACGGAAGAAAAGGTTACCGTTCAAAAGGAGGCGGAGCGTCCTGCTATAAAATTGGAAACGGTATCTTCGGCGCAGACGGTGGAAACTCCGACGGAAAAACCGCAACCCGTTGAGGAAAAACCGGAGATAGAGCCACGTCCGAAATATTCTGACGGGGTGCAGCTCTCCTTGCTCAACCTCTGGGGGATGACGGAAGAGGTCAGCCAACCGAAAACCTCCAAAAAGAAAAAGACGGTGAAAAAGGCAGTTACGGCAAAGTCCACTCCGCCCAAACCGAAAGTCACGGTTACACCGACAGCTCCAACTGCAAAACCCGCTATGGAGAATAAGGAGGTGAAAGCGGAGAACACCGCCAAGCCTGCCGACCCGGACGACATCTATGCAAAGCTGGACTGGGAAACCAATCCTCCCATCAACGGCTTCTACGAGATGATGATGGAACTCACGCCGGAGCGCAGGAAGGAACTTCGGGAGCTGGCAAGGCAGCATAATGAAAAACATGAAAACAGAACGGTTGCGACGATCACGCCGGAAGTACCACGTGAACAACCCCGGCAGGAGGAAACACAGCCGGAAGCAGTCGCCGCACCTGCTGTTACCGATGCTCCACCGGAAACGGTGGCTACTTCCCTTTTTCCCGACATCGAACCGGAAAAGCCGAAGGAGGAAGTCGCGGACCTTACGCCGCGTGCCTACCATCGCACGCCGGAGATGCACCTGCGCGAAGGCTCGCTGGTGGCTGACCGGGGGCGTCATAACATCGGCTATCTGAAGGACATCACGCCATACGGGGCTACATTCCAGCCGCTCGACCTGAAAGGATACCAGAAGGAAAAGGCGTTGTTGTATGTGTCGCTGCGTGACGCCTACGAGCGTCTGTACCGTTATGAATCGCTCCGGCGCGAGGCAAATGTTCCGTGGCGAGAGCATCTGAATACCTGTTACGATGAGTTTGTCATGCGCTACGGCAACCTCAACGCCAAGCAGAACGTGAAGTTAGTGATGATGGACGCGGGCGGGCGTGACATCCTTTCGCTGGAACGGGTGGAGAACGGAAAGTTCGTCAAGGCGGACATCTTCGAGCATCCCGTTTCCTTCTCCGTGGAGAGCCATGCCAACGTAGGCTCTCCCGAAGAAGCCCTGTCCGCGTCGCTCAACAAATATGGCACGGTCAATCTCGACTATATGCGGGAGATAACCGACAGCACGGCGGAGGAGTTGCTCACAGCCCTGCAAGGACGCATCTATTACAATCCGCTCGTGACCGGTTACGAAATCAAAGACCGCTTCATAGCCGGGAACGTGATAGAGAAGGCGGAACGCATAGAGGCTTGGATGGGCGAAAACCCCGAAAGTGAGCGTATGCCGGAAGTGAAACAGGCGTTGGAGGCTCTGAAAGATGCCGAACCGCCGCGTATCGCCTTCGAGGATCTGGACTTCAATTTCGGGGAACGCTGGATTCCGACGGGTGTCTATGCCGCCTACATGAGCCGGCTGTTCGACACGGAGGTGAAAATCGCCTATTCCGCAAGCATGGACGAGTTTTCGGTTGCGTGCGGCTACCGCACCATGAAAATCACGGACGAGTTTCTGGTAAAGGGGTATTACCGGAACTATGACGGTATGCACCTCTTGAAACACGCCCTGCACAACACCTGCCCCGACATGATGAAGTCCATCGGCAAGGACGAGCATGGCAACGACATCAAGGTGCGCGACAGCGAGGGCATACAGCTCGCCAACGCCAAGATTGATGAAATCCGCAACGGTTTCTCCGAATGGCTCGAAGAACAGTCGCCGCAGTTCAAGGAACGGCTGACGACAATGTATAACCGCAAGTTCAACTGTTTCGTGCGCCCGAAGTATGACGGCTCGCACCAGACCTTCCCCGACCTCAATCTGAAAGGCTTGGCAAGCCGGGGTATCAAGAGCGTCTATCCCTCGCAGATGGATTGCGTCTGGATGCTGAAACAGAACGGCGGCGGAATTTGCGACCACGAGGTGGGAACCGGCAAGACGCTGATAATGTGCATCGCCGCGCATGAGATGAAGCGTCTGAAATTGGCACATAAGCCGATGATTATCGGGCTGAAAGCCAACGTTGCGGAGATTGCCGCCACCTATCAGGCGGCATATCCCAACGCACGTATTCTGTACGCTTCGGAGAAGGACTTTTCGACCGCCAACCGTGTGCGCTTCTTCAATAATATAAAGAACAACGACTACGATTGTGTCATCATGTCGCACGACCAGTTCGGCAAGATACCGCAGTCGCCGGAGTTGCAGCAGCGCATCCTGCAAGCGGAGCTTGACACGGTGGAGGAAAACCTCGAAGTGCTGCGGCAGCAGGGAAAGAACGTGTCGCGGGCTATGCTGAAAGGTCTGGAGAAGCGCAAACACAACCTTGAAGCGAAGCTGGAGAAGGTGGAACATGCCATAAAGTCACGCACGGACGACGTGGTGGATTTCAAGCAGATGGGCATCGACCACATCTTCATAGATGAGAGCCACCAGTTCAAAAATCTGACGTTCAACACGCGCCATGACCGTGTGGCGGGACTGGGCAACAGCGAGGGAAGCCAGAAGGCACTGAACATGCTCTTTGCCATACGCACCATACAGGAGCGCACGGGCAGAGACTTGGGAGCGACCTTCCTTTCGGGTACTACCATCAGCAACTCGCTGACGGAGTTGTATCTGCTGTTCAAGTATTTGCGTCCGAAGGAGCTGGAACGGCAGGACATCCGATGTTTCGACGCTTGGGCGGCGATATTCGCCAAGAAGACGACGGATTTTGAATTTAACGTGACGAACAACGTGGTTCAAAAGGAGCGTTTCCGCTACTTCATCAAGGTGCCGGAACTTGCCGCCTTCTATAATGAAATCACGGACTACCGCACGGCAGAGGACGTGGGCGTAGATCGTCCCAACAAGAATGAGATACTGCACCACATACCGCCCACGCCGGAGCAGGAGGACTTCATACAGAAGCTGATGCAGTTCGCCAAGACTGGCGATGCCACACTTCTGGGCAGGCTGCCGCTTTCGGAAACGGAGGAAAAGGCGAAGATGCTTATCGCCACCGACTACGCCCGCAAGATGGCACTCGACATGCGCATGATAGACCCGCATTATGAAGACCACCCCGATAACAAGGCGAGCCACTGTGCCAAGATGATCGCGGAGTATTACCAAAAATACGACGCGCAGAAAGGCACGCAGTTCGTTTTCTCGGACTTGGGGACATATCAGCCGGGCGACGGGTGGAACGTCTATTCGGAAATCAAGCGCAAGCTGACGGAGGATTACGGCATACCGCCAAGCGAGGTGCGCTTCATTCAGGAGTGCAAGACCGACAAGGCTCGGAAGGCGGTGATAGACGCCATGAATGCCGGAACGGTGCGTGTTCTGTTCGGCTCCACCTCCATGCTCGGAACGGGTGTGAACGCACAGAAAAGGTGTGTGGCAATTCATCATCTCGATACGCCGTGGCGACCGTCCGACCTGCAACAGCGTGACGGACGCGGAGTTAGAGCCGGAAACGAAATTGCCAAGCATTTCGCCGGGAACAACGTGGACGTAATCATCTACGCGGTGGAGAAGTCACTGGACAGCTACAAGTTCAACCTCCTGCACTGCAAGCAGACTTTCATCAGCCAGCTCAAAAGCGGTGCTATGGGGGCGCGTACCATCGACGAGGGGGCAGTGGACGAGAAATCGGGCATGAACTTTTCGGAATATATGGCGTTGCTATCCGGCAACACCGACCTGCTGGACAAGGCGAAACTTGAAAAGCGCATCGCCTCGCTCGAAGGGGAACGCAAGTCGTTTAACAAGGGCAAGCGTGATTCGGAGTTCAAGTTAGAGTCGAAGACGGGCGAGTTGCGTAACAACACGGCTTTCATAGATGCCATGACGGAGGACTGGAACCGCTTCCTTTCGGTGGCGCAGACCGACAGGGAGGGCAACCGCCTTAATATAATAAAGGTGGACGGTGTGGATTCCGCCGATGAGAAGGTTATCGGAAAGCGTTTGCAGGAGATAGCGAAAAACGCCACTACGGGCGGGCTTTACACACAGGTCGGAGAACTGTACGGTTTTCCGATAAAGGTGGTGAGCGAGAGGATACTCAAAGAGGGATTGGAGTTTACCGACAACCGCTTCGTGGTAGAGGGGAACTACAAGTACACCTATAACAACGGACATCTGGCAATGGCTGATCCGATGGCTGCCGCCCGAAACTTCCTGAACGCGATGGAGAGGATACCCTCCATTATCGACCAGTACAAGGCGAAGAACGAGGTGCTGGAGAGGGAGATACCGCAGTTGCAGGAGATAGCGGGCAAGGTGTGGAAGAAGGAGGACGAGCTGAAGCAGCTGAAATCCGAACTTGCCGCCCTTGACCGAAAAATACAGCTGGAACTTGCGCCGCCCACGCCCGAAGTCGCCGAAAAGGAGAAAGAAGGGCAACAGGTCAAGCCGGAAGCGGAAGATGTGAGGAACAGGCAGGCGCAATATCCCGAAAATGCACCGCCGCAGATACGCAGTCCGGCGGATAGTATCGTTGCCAACCATGTCATAATCGGGCGTCCGGGACTGTATGCCAAGGAGGAAACCCGGTTCAAAGGATTGAAAATATAACCTTAGGAATTTTATCTGAAGTATTAATAAGGGCTATCCCAAAAGGTCTAAAAGTAAATTTTATCCTTTCTGCAAGTATCTGTAGGATGGCAACTGCATTTTTTTCTTTTTGGGCAGCCCTTATTAAAATTTATTCTTATTTTAGGTTATATACATTCATGTCCATTTATGTAAAAAATCCTGCTGACCTTGTTTATGTCTTGTCAGTCACCATTTGCAAAACCATATTTGACCCTCAAAGAGGCTGAATTTGATAAGCAACTTGCTACATACTCATAATAAGGAGCTAAATAGAACACGAATGGGAAATACTCAAATGCCAAACTAAAGAAGATATTGGCCAAAATAAACGCTATACCGAGAGAGAAACTTGATTTTTCAACTTCCTAAAACAGTGTTGTTCAAACATTTCTACTTATTTGTACTTGCCAGTTGAACCTACGTTTCCCTAATAAAATGTCTATGGTAAAAAGTTAAAAAATCCTCCTACTTTTGTTAGATATATTTTTTTGTGTAATTTTGTAATCGTTATGCGGCAGTAATAATATACATATTAATACGAGTTAGGAATCCTGTAGTTCTCATATGCTACGAGGAGGTATTAAAAGGTGCGTTTCGACAATGCATCTATTGTAGTATATTATTGCTTAATCCAAATGAATATTATAAATTTAGGAATTCTTGCTCACATTGATGCAGGAAAAACTTCCGTAACCGAGAATCTGCTGTTTGCCAGTGGAGCAACGGAAAAGTGCGGCTGTGTGGATAATGGTGACACCATAACGGACTCTATGGATATAGAGAAACGTAGAGGAATTACTGTTCGGGCTTCTACGACATCTATTATCTGGAATGGTGTGAAATGCAATATCATTGACACTCCGGGACACATGGATTTTATTGCGGAAGTGGAGCGGACATTCAAAATGCTTGATGGAGCAGTCCTCATCTTATCCGCAAAGGAAGGCATACAAGCGCAGACAAAGTTGCTGTTCAATACTTTACAGAAGCTGCAAATCCCGACAATTATATTTATCAATAAGATTGACCGAGCCGGTGTGAATTTGGAGCGTTTGTATCTGGATATAAAAGCAAATCTGTCTCAAGATGTCCTGTTTATGCAAAATGTTGTCGATGGATCGGTTTATCCGGTTTGCTCCCAAACATATATAAAGGAAGAATACAAAGAATTTGTATGCAACCATGACGACAATATATTGGAACGATATTTGGCGGATAGCGAAATTTCACCGGCTGATTATTGGAATACGATAATCGCTCTTGTGGCAAAAGCCAAAGTCTATCCGGTGCTACATGGATCAGCAATGTTCAATATCGGTATCAATGAGTTGTTGGACGCCATCACTTCTTTTATACTTCCTCCGGCATCGGTCTCAAACAGACTTTCATCTTATCTTTATAAGATAGAGCATGACCCCAAAGGACATAAAAGAAGTTTTCTAAAAATAATTGACGGAAGTCTGAGACTTCGAGACGTTGTAAGAATCAACGATTCGGAAAAATTCATCAAGATTAAAAATCTAAAAACTATCAATCAGGGCAGAGAGATAAATGTTGATGAAGTGGGCGCCAATGATATCGCGATTGTAGAGGATATGGATGATTTTCGAATCGGAAATTATTTAGGTGCTGAACCTTGTTTGATTCAAGGATTATCGCATCAGCATCCCGCTCTCAAATCCTCCGTCCGGCCAGACAGGCCCGAAGAGAGAAGCAAGGTGATATCCGCTCTGAATACATTGTGGATTGAAGACCCGTCTTTGTCCTTTTCCATAAACTCATATAGTGATGAATTGGAAATCTCGTTATATGGTTTAACCCAAAAGGAAATCATACAGACATTGCTGGAAGAACGATTTTCCGTAAAGGTCCATTTTGATGAGATCAAGACTATATACAAAGAACGACCTGTAAAAAAGGTCAATAAGATTATTCAGATCGAAGTGCCGCCCAACCCTTATTGGGCCACAATAGGGCTGACTCTTGAACCCTTACCGTTAGGGACAGGGTTGCAAATCGAAAGTGACATCTCCTATGGTTATCTGAACCATTCTTTTCAAAATGCCGTTTTTGAAGGGATTCGTATGTCTTGCCAATCCGGGTTACATGGATGGGAAGTGACTGATCTGAAAGTAACTTTTACTCAAGCCGAGTATTATAGCCCGGTAAGTACACCTGCTGATTTCAGACAGCTGACCCCTTATGTCTTCAGGCTGGCCTTGCAACAGTCAGGTGTGGACATTCTCGAACCGATGCTCTATTTTGAGTTGCAGATACCCCAAGCGGCAAGTTCCAAAGCTATTACAGATTTGCAAAAAATGATGTCTGAGATTGAAGACATCAGTTGCAATAATGAGTGGTGTCATATTAAAGGGAAAGTTCCATTAAATACAAGTAAAGACTATGCATCAGAAGTAAGTTCATACACTAAGGGCTTAGGCATTTTTATGGTTAAGCCATGCGGGTATCAAATAACAAAAGGCGGTTATTCTGATAATATCCGCATGAACGAAAAAGATAAACTTTTATTCATGTTCCAAAAATCAATGTCATCAAAATAATGGAGCGGTCAGGAAATTTCTATAAGGCAATACAGTTGGGATATATACTTATCTCCATTCTTATCGGATGTATGGCATATAATAGCCTCTATGAATGGCAGGAGATAGAAGCATTAGAACTTGGCAATAAAAAAATAGACGAGCTCCGAAAAGAAATAAACAATATCAATATTCAAATGATAAAATTTTCTCTATTGGGTGAAACAATACTGGAATGGAACGATAAAGATATCGAGCATTACCATGCACGGCGTATGGCAATGGACAGTATGCTTTGCCGTTTCAAGGCCACCTATCCAGCAGAGCGCATCGATAGTGTGCGCAGTCTTTTAGAGGATAAGGAACGACAGATGTTCCAGATAGTCCGGTTAATGGATGAACAACAATCTATTAACAAGAAGATAGCCAATCAAATTCCGGTTATTGTGCAGAAAAGTGTGCAGGAACAGTCCAAAAAGCCAAAACGAAAAGGTTTCTTGAGCATCTTCGGCAAAAAAGAGGGAACGAAGCCAACGACAACAACGACTACGCTCCGTTCATCCAATAGAAACATGGTCAACGAACAGAATGCGCAGAGCCGTCGATTGTCAGAACAAGCCGATAGTCTTGCTGCCCGTAATGCAGAACTTAACAGACAACTGCAAGGATTGATTTGCCAAATCGAAAAGAAGGTGCAATCTGATTTACAAAATAGAGAAAGCGAGATAACAGCCATGCGTAAAAAATCATTTATGCAGATAGGCGGCTTGATGGGATTTGTTCTTTTGCTGTTGGTCATTTCCTATATCATCATACACCGTGATGCAAAGAACATTAAACGATACAAACGCAAGACAACGGATTTGATCGAGCAATTGGAACAGTCCGTGCAACAAAATGAGATACTCATAACCTCCCGAAAGAAAGCGGTATATACTATTACCCATGAGTTGCGTACACCACTGACGGCAATAACCGGCTATACCGAACTTTTGCGGAAAGAATGCAATAGCGGTAATAATGGGCAATATATCCAAAATATACTGCAATCCTCCGACCGTATGCGGGATATGCTCAACACTTTGCTTGACTTCTTCCGCCTGGACAACGGCAAGGAACAGCCCCGTCTGTCACCCTGCCGGATTTCTGCAATCACGCACACACTTGAAACGGAGTTCATGCCTGTTGCCGTGAACAAAGGGTTGTCCTTGTCCGTGAAGACTGGACACGATGCCATTGTATTGACCGACAAAGAGCGAATAATACAAATCGGGAATAACCTGCTGTCAAACGCTGTCAAGTTCACAGAAGAAGGCGGTGTTTCTTTGATTACTGAATATGATAATGGAGTTCTGACACTGGTCATTGAAGATACAGGTACAGGCATGACAGAAGAGGAACAGAAACAAGCGTTCGGTGCGTTTGAACGTCTATCAAATGCCGCTGCAAAGGAGGGTTTCGGGCTTGGGCTTGCCATAATGCGTAATATTGTGTCGATGCTTGGCGGAACAATCCGTTTGGACAGCAAGAAAGGGAAAGGCAGTCGTTTCACAGTTGAAATTTCTATGCAGGAAGCTGAAGAACAGCTTGGATATACAAGCAATACACCTGTTTATCATAACAATAAATTCCATGATGTTGTCGCCATTGACAATGATGAGGTATTACTTCTAATGCTGAAAGAGATGTATTCCCAAGAAGGAATACACTGCGACACTTGCACCGATGCTGCGGCACTGATGGAAATGATACGCCAGAAAGAATACAGCCTGTTGCTGACAGACTTGAATATGCCTGGTATAAACGGTTTCGAATTGCTGGAACTGTTGCGTTCGTCCAACGTGGGCAATTCACCAACAATCCCGGTGGTTGTGGCAACCGCTTCGGGCAGTTGTAACAAAGGGGAACTATTGGCAAAAGGCTTTGCCGGATGCCTGTTCAAGCCGTTCTCCATATCGGAACTGATGGAGGTTTCCGACAGGTGTGCCATAAAAGCGACACCGGACGGGAAACCGGACTTTTCCGCCTTATTGTCCTATGGCAATGAAGCCGTCATGCTGGAAAAGTTGATAACTGAAACAGAAAAGGAAATGCAGGCGGTACGGGATGCAGCAAAAGAAAAAGACCTGCAAAAGCTGGATTCCCTGATCCACCACCTGCGCAGTTCGTGGGAGGTGCTCCGTGCCGACCAACCGCTGAATGTACTTTACGGATTGCTTCGTGGCGATGCTCTCCCGGATGGTGAAGCGTTAAGCCATGCCGTGACTGCTGTGCTGGATAAGGGAGTGGAAATAATACGGTTGGCAGAAGAGGAAAGGAGAAAATACGAAGATGGATAAGACAAAAATAATTGTGGTGGAAGACAACATCGTGTATTGCGAATATGTCTGCAATATGCTGTCACGGGAGGGCTACCGCAATATGAAGGCTTACCACCTCTCAACCGCGAAGAAACATCTGCAACAGGCAACAGATAATGATATCGTGGTTGCCGACCTGCGTCTGCCTGACGGCAGTGGCATAGACCTTTTGTGCTGGATGCGAAAGGAGGGAAAGATGCAGCCCTTCATCATTATGACCGACTACGCCGAAGTTAATACCGCCGTGGAAAGCATGAAACTCGGCTCGATAGACTATATTCCCAAACAGCTTGTGGAGGATAAACTTGTCCCCCTGATCCGTTCCATACTGAAAGAACGTCAGGCAGGACAACGCCGTATGCCTGTATTCGCCCGTGAAGGTTCCGCTTTTCAGAAAATCATGCACCGGATAAGGCTGGTAGCCGCCACCGACATGAGCGTGATGATATTTGGTGAGAACGGCACGGGTAAGGAGCATATTGCCCATCTGTTGCATGACAAGAGCAAACGTGCAGGCAAGCCATTTGTGGCGGTGGACTGCGGTTCACTCTCCAAAGAGCTTGCACCGTCGGCTTTCTTCGGACACGTCAAGGGAGCGTTTACAGGTGCGGACAATGCCAAGAAAGGATATTTCCATGAGGCGGAAGGCGGCACGCTTTTTCTGGACGAGGTAGGAAACCTCGCGTTGGAAACCCAACAGATGTTGCTCCGCGCCATACAGGAGAGGCGGTATCGCCCGGTCGGAGACAAGGCAGACCGGAATTTCAATGTCCGCATCATCGCTGCTACCAATGAAGATTTGGAAGTAGCGGTGAATGAAAAGCGTTTTCGGCAGGATCTTCTGTACCGCCTGCACGACTTCGGGATAACCGTTCCTCCGTTGCGTGACTGTCAGGAAGACATCATGCCGCTGGCAGAGTTCTTCCGTGATATGGCAAACAGAGAGCTGGAGTGTAGCGTGAGCGGGTTCAGTTCCGAAGCACGTAAAGCGTTGCTGACACACGCATGGCCGGGCAACGTGCGGGAACTTCGGCAGAAAGTTATGGGTGCTGTATTGCAGGCGCAGGAAGGTGTTGTCATGAAAGAGCATCTGGAACTTGCCGTGACGAAACCGACCTCTACTGTCAGCTTCGCCTTGCGCAATGACGCGGAGGATAAGGAGCGGATATTGCGTGCGTTGAAACAGGCAAACGGCAACCGGAGTGTCGCCGCAGAACTGCTCGGCATAGGCAGGACAACACTATACAGCAAACTTGAAGAGTATGGACTTAAATATAAATTCAAGCAATCATAGCCCGTAATTCACTGAATTTGGCTATCTTTGCATAACATTTGAGAAAAACGGCGATTGGCAGGAGCTTTTCGCCGCCAACATATAGGATAAGACCGCAAGGCGTTTCAAGCGAAAATCTGGTAAATTGGAACTACGGAGACGATTGCGTGATGCTTATGCTATGCTTACGCATAGCGTGCATTCACGTACTCTCCGTAAAGGCTTTACCAGAGCCATCGCTTGAAGGTAGTGTGAATTGCACGCTACTTTTTTACCCTTGCCTAACGAAAGGAAACGATTATGGGTAAAGTTCAGATTCTCGCCGTACTGACGATGGACGGATGTCTTTCTTCAGAGTTATATGATAAAGCACATCAGGATTTGTGCCTTGACCGTTGCGGTCTTGATGAAATCAGGAAGAAAGCCCTTTACCGTGTGACACCGGACTATTCCATTTCAATGCTGCACGAATGGAGAAAAGACGGCACAAACATCCGTTACCTCGCGGAAGCCACACTGGATACGGCAGATTATATAAACGGACTACTGCGTATGCACGCTGTGGATGAAATCATACTATACACCGTTCCTTTCATATCCGGAAGCGGACGACATTTTTTTAAGTCGGCTCTGCCAGAGCAACACTGGACGCTTTCCTCCTTGAAAAGCTATTCCAACGGTGTATGTCGCATTATCTATATCCTTGATAAAAAAGCAAGATAGCCAAAATGTGCGGCAAGCATACATTTCTATTTTCAGGAATAGAATAAATGTTCTGATTACAAACAATTTAAGTCGGAGATAATTTGTCCTTGTGAAAAAATATTGAATTTTATACCTCTGAAATCCAGTACTTTGTAAAATTGAGTGTTGGATTTTTTATTTTCTGCCGCGTTTTTTGCCAATTATATTCATGTGCGCACGCAGAAAACAAAGTGTAATTTTCAAAATTGACAGAACCATGAATTATTTCTTGCTGGCGGAAACCGACTTTTTCCGCCTGATAAACGAAGCCGGTGACTGCAATATGGAAACGGCATACACGGCTTTTGCCACCCAAGTGATCGAACTGTGTAACGGTAGCATGGACGCGAACCTTACCGTCATCGCGCTTGCCTACATCGAAATCGAGTTGCAGCACCATCCCGTGCGCAACCTGTCAGAAGAAAAGAGAGAGATTGCCGCCTATGTCAGCAAGGCCCTGTCTTTCGTGAGGAAGATGCAGAAATTCCTTGCCACGCCCCAAGTGCCGCCACTGATATCCGCCAACAACACAACAGAAACCGCCACCAGCCTCCTGCAATGGACGGGCAATGCCATCGACCTCGTGGAACTTATCTACGGCATCGACGAGATGGGCTGCATCAACAACGGCAACATGCCGCTCAAACAGCTTGCCCCGCTCCTTTACAAGATATTCGGGGTTGAGTCGAAGGACTGCTACCGTTTCTACACCGATATCAAACGCCGGAAGAACGAAAGCCGCACCTACTTCCTTGACAGAATGCAGGAGAAATTGAACGAGAGGATGCTGCGCGATGATGAGTTGGATCGTATGAGGAGATAAAAAACAAATTCATTAGAATAAATCACATCAATTCAATTCATTATTTTGTTATATTAGAAAAAGATATTAACTTTGCATTGAAATTGATATAGTCATAATTCAGATGAACTCAATACACGATATAACAGACTACATTATCTTACGAGTAAAATCGGAAGATAGATTTGCGTCTTTAATAAATTTAAAGTTGCAGAAGTTATTGTATTATGTTCAAGCATGGTCTTATGGTATCAATAAAAAACCTATGTTTGACGGCGAGTTTGAAGCATGGATTCATGGTCCGGTAAATCGAGAAATCTACAATCGATTTAATTCTACAAAATATCTCTATTCAGAAATCAATATTGATGATTGCATGAATCACAATGTGAGTTTATCATCAGAAGACGCTGAATTCATTGACTTTATATTGGAGAATTATCTTAAATATAGCGGTGCTGAATTAGAACGATTGTCCCACAATGAGATGCCTTGGATTGAAACACGTGGAGATTTAAATGTAAATGAGCGTTGTGACAAGGTTATTACTCCAGAACTAATGATTGAGTATTATGGGAAAAAATGGGAAACTATTAAATCTTAATTCAGATTCTCCTAAATACGGAAACAAATCATTAGTTACCAAAGAACAAGAAAATGAGTTAAAGAGAAGGAAGATAACTTTTTCCTTCTCTTACTTTAAGCAGATACCTAATTTTCAGATTGGAGAGTGTTCTAAGGGATGGCATATTGGGCTTCTTGAAAGATTAGGTGCTTTGGGTACTATGACACCGCAAGAAGTATTAGAAGAAAATAGAGGTAGTATTGCATTAAGATGTCATCCAATAGATTGGAGTGCTAAAAACATTCCTATTCAACGAAAAGATTTAGATTGGCTACCAAAAGAAATATTGGACAATGAGACAGATTTTCCAATAATGCAATTTTCGATAACAAAAAGTACGGGGCGTATTGTAGGTTATTTTGATCGGGATTCTTCTATATTTCACATAGTATTATTAGATCCTGAACATAATATACAACCGGCAAAGAAAACTAATTATCAAATACAACCAACTACAAAAGGGTTATCTCAATATGATGATTTATTAAATAAGTTGGAACGAATTAAAAGTATCGTATCAGATTGTTCTGATAAAAAGTGCAAATTGCATTCACATATTAGTGTTATAGAAGAATTACATGACAATATTGTTTATATAGGACTTGATAATGACTTCTATAGCACTTATCAAGAAATCTTAAAGAAAATTCCATTGCAAAAAATTTTGGAAAACGGAATCTTAGTAAGTATGGATAATGCTTAAGTTCTAAAAAAATGAAGAAAGGTTTATGGTAAGCCTTTCTTCATTTTTTTATTTACTTCTGCTGCAACAGATATTTCAGGTTATCATCGCCCGCGATGCGCTCCAGTTCCTCCTGCACAATCTGCTTCACCTCTTCCTTGATACGCCGGTAGTTCGCCTGCACCGTTTCTTTCATGCGGTCGTTGCCGTCCTCGTCCGTGAAATCGGTAATGACCGGAATTTTCTTGTAGGCACGTTCCTCCCGCTTCACCTTCTCGGCATCCACCACAATCTCGCAGTGAAAAATTTTCTGTTCGATACGTTCGTTGAAGTTGTCGGACACCGAACCGACAAACATTCCCTGCGTCAGACCGGAAATCTTGCTCGGCGGAATGAGCGCATCCATCTGCGTGTTGATGGAGGTGGAAACATCCTGCCGGTTGATGGAGATAGACTGCCGTTTCTGCAACACCTTACCGAACCGTTCCGATAGTGTCTTTGCCGTTTCACCTACCACCTGCCCGGAGAAAATGTTACCGACCGTATTCATCACCACTTTCGCCTCCTTATCACCGTAGTCGCGCACCAGCTGGCTGAAATCCTGAAATCCCAGACACACGGCAACCTTGTTGCTTCGGGCGGTGGCTATAAGGTTGTCCAACCCCTTGAAGTATATCGTGGGCAGCTCGTCGATGATGACCGATGACTTCAGCATTCCCTTCTTGTTGATGAGTTTCACGATACGGGAGTTATACAATCCGAGAGCCGCCCCGTAGATGTTCTGACGGTCGGGATTGTTGCCCACGCATAGGATTTTCGGCTCTTCGGGATTGTTGATGTCCAGCGTAAACTCGCTGTCCGACATCACCCAATAGAGCTGCGGGGAAATCATCCTCGAAAGCGGGATTTTCGCCGACGCTATCTGCCCCATGAGCTGCTCCGCAGCCCCTCCGAGCCAAGCATCCATGAACGGGGAAAGGTAGTTTTCCAGCTCCGGGTAAGAGGTCAGTATCGGGAAAATATCCTCGTAGCGGCGGTTCAAAAACTCGATGGCATGGGGAAACGTGCAATACTTCCCGTTCTGATAGATTTTGAGATACCAGATAATGCTGGCAAACAAAATGATAGGTGACTCCACGAAGAAGTCGCCCTGCTTTTGCACATCGGGTAAGTCAAGGGCATTGCTGCCCCCTTCTCCCCTAAGAACCGTACGTGAGAGTTTCCCCTCATACGGCTCAAGCAACTCAATATTTCTATTTGTTGTTAGAAATCGGCTCATACTTTCAACATTTTCGTTTATTTCGCTTGTAGCAGTTGTTGTGGACAAGTTGCCGTACAATCGAACCACCAACAGATATTTCGTTGACGTTCCATGCTTTTGTACAGTCTATTTCCTTGCCACATAACGGACAAATCCGGTTCTGCTTGTTCCATAAATATAAGAGAGACTTACGTCCTTTGAGAGATTCCAGCATTTGTTGCTCCTTACGCTGAGAGAAATAATCATCGTATTCCGGGTCAAAAGGATTTGCCTCTCCCTTGACTTGCTTGTACGGAGTATAATGTATATCCGACAATCTTTTAAGGGTCAGGTAGTTCACTTTCATACTTTTCGTTTCATATTTCCACGCAAACGTCCATTTGCGTCCCCGAATTTCATGCCAATACCTGTCTGCGACCCAAGACTTGCGTTTCTTAGGGTGACGACGTAAGGCCCATTTCTTCGTGAGATTATAAATGTGGTAGTCGCAACCATGAAAAGCATCGGTCGATGCACCATATCGGTAATAGTTACCCCATCCTGTGATTACAGGATTGAGCATTCGTATCAGCGATTCCTGCTTACACATCTTATGTCCTTTGACTATGTCACTGATTTTTGCCCTAAAGCGTTTCTGTGCGTCTTTGGACGGAGATGTGTATAGCTTTTTGCCGAACTTCCTTACATTGAAACCCAAGAAATCAAATCCGTCATATATGTTCGTAATAGTAGTTTTCTCTTCGGATAAGGTAAGACCTCTTTCTTTGAGAAATTCTATCACTATTGGTTTGACTTCGTTTTCCAATAGTTCCTTATCTCGGCCTGTGATTATAAAGTCGTCAGCATAGCGAATAAGATTTACCTTGTAATGGAATGTCTTGTTGTTACGCCATAGTCTTTTGAATCTTTTAGCCAAGAGCGGCTGAAGCCCGTCAAGTACCATGTTTGCAAGTGTCGGTGATATGATACCTCCTTGTGGCGTACCCTCTTCTGTCGGGAATAGTTTTCCGTTGAACACAGCTCCACATTTCAACCATTTTCTGAGTATTGTCTTATCCATAGGGATATTCTCAATGAGCCAGTCGTGGCTGATGTGGTCGAAACAGCCTTTTATATCTCCCTCCAAAATCCATTCGGGAGAATGTTGGCGGTTTAAAACCGTATCAATCTGACGGATTGCGTCCATTGTCCTGCGCTTCTTTCGGAAGCCGTAGGAGAAACGGTCGCCTGTCGTTTCGGCTATCGGTTCCAATGCCATGAGATATAAAGCCTGCATCGCCCTGTCTTTCATGGTCGGTATTCCCAACGGTCGGAGTTTACCGTTCGTTTTCTTGATGTGAACCCTACGGAGTGGCTGCGGATTGTAGCCACGGCGTTTCAGTTCACTGATTGCTTTGTACTTGCGCTTGGGAGAGTCCCAAAGCTGTTTATCTACTCCAGACGTTTTCTTCCCTTTGTTGGAAGTAACCCTCTTTACAGCCAATGCCTTGGCGTAAAAAGAGTGAGTGAGCATCCATTGCAAGGCTTTCACCTTGTTATGTCTGCCTTCTTTCTGAGCCTTTACAATACGCGCTTGAAGCTTTCGGACATAGGCTTCGCACTTGGACCAGTTCATACCGTCCCAAGTCAGATTCCTGTTGTCAGCAGGCGCACACGATGTCTTAGTTTCGTTCATTTGCTTTCCTCCTTTTGAAAGTTCTAAAAGTTATCTTGTAAAGAGTTACCATATACGGAAGTCTGCCCACTTTCGTGTCGGATGATGTTATCCACAATCAGCCCGTGATGTCGATTCAATCCGTATCCTCCCCATTACAGGGAGGCGTTCGCTTTCTCCGTTATCTCATACCTGCACCCCTTTCGGCTTGCCTTGCGGTTCGCTTACTCGCGTTGTTACGAGAGAGATACAGGCTTGCCCTGTTCCACGTAATTGACAAAAGGATAGTTTAGGTTCTGTCAAGTCCACCGGCAGTGCCATGTCCGTGTAACCCCAACATGGGCAGGGGTTATCCGACTGCTTACCTTTTGGTGAGAGCTAAAGTATCTTCCGCTCCTTCAAACCTCACGATGGCTAAAGACAGTTCACTTATGTTAACCATGCTATCCAGCCTCGCCACTCGGCAGTATGATACTAACCGCCCTTGACGTTCCCTCACGGTTCAGTCTTGTCCTTTCGGAGAGTGTACTTTGTCCTATAAGCTTGGCACAACCCATCACTGGAGATGCACCTTATAGTAGGCTACCGCTGACGGAACAGCGGGTTAAATCATGCAACTAATATCACTGTTTAACAATCAATTACGCGACTTTACAGGTCACACCCAAGTTTTATTGAGGTTAAGCATTATCGTGTAGGCACTCTCGTAAGCGTCCGTAATATCCTCCATGAAATCCGGGTGTATGGGATTGCAACGGTGTGAGCGTCGCGGGTCGTCGAAATTGATCACATAGAATTTCGGCTTCACCTTGTAGCCCTCCGGGTGGTTCAGCAAATGGTTGTAGGCTATGGTGGACAAGTCACTGAATTTGAAGTCATATACATACATCGAGAAGCCCTTTTCAATCTGTTGCTTGATAAAATTGTTTACCACGGCGTATGACTTGCCGCTGCCCGGCGTACCCAACACGATGGACGCACGGAAGGGATTCACCACATTGATCCAGCCATTGTTCCAACGCTTTTTGTAATAGAAGCGTGTGGGCAGATTGACCGAATACTCGCTTTCGATGAGCCTCGTTTCCTGCATGAAACTCTCATTCTCGTTGTTGAAAACATCCTCCATCAGATTGTGTTTCAACAGGCGGCTCATCCACAGCCCGCCCATCAAAAGACAGACATAGCCCGTGCCGATGGTAAGGATATACAAGCCCGTCACCGCTTCAACCGGCAGCGGCAGAGCCAGTATCCACCAGTTGAGGAAAAACAGCACGAATCCGGCGGCGAGTGCCGTCCATATTCTTCCCCAAGTGATTTTCTCGCCCTTGACCCCTTTCGTACCCAGACAGGACAGGGCAAGCAGCAGGACGGCAAACAGTTTCGTGTACAGAATGGAATGGAACAGCCCCGCCGTGCGGTCGAAGTTCAGAAGGATTTTGTCCACCACACCGATGTTCACGCCCCATAGCCGGATGGCTTCGTAGCAGAACCAGTACACGTTCATGACCACTAAAATGATACTCACGGCACGCAGAAAATCCATGATTTTCGCCAATGCCCTCAAATCGTCTTCTTGTTGTGACATACATTGATTTTTTAATTGTTGATACTCCGATTACAAACCCAAGCCCTTGCGCTTTTTCTTCTTTTTGCGCTTCATCGCCCGGATGAAAGCCTCTTCCTCGGCATCTACCGCCGGACCTTCGGGAGTGAGCAAGCCCATTCCGCCCGATACGTCTTCACGGTCGTATGCGGTCTGTCCGTGTGCCTTGTCCGCAGCATCCATAGGGATGGATAACGGTATCGGCGGTTGTCCGGCGTATGGCAGGGTGAAGTGTTCCTGCAAGGCATTCGCCGAAAGCTCCTTGCCCATGCGCGAACCGTTCAGCACACTCCCCGTGCGGTGGTCGATGAAGGTAGCCCCGTAGATGCGCCCTTCCTCCGTGTAGCGCAGTACGGTGTCGATGCCCTTCTCTTTAAGTTGGGAAACAAACCTATCCTTGTCATAAGTGCCTTGCAGCACGGAAAGAACGGTACGTTTCGTCATGTCTGCCAGTTTCCTGTCCTTAATCTCCGATCTGGAACGTACAAACTTCTTCTGCATGGCTTCATAGCCTGCGGACTTCCCGAAGAGCGAGGACTTGAACGGGTTGCCCACCTTGTTGCCCCTGCCGTCCGTGACGGAATAGACCAGCCCGTGATATTCCCGTCCGCGCACGTTACCCCTCGCTTCCTCCACCGTCAGGTTATAGATGGAAAGGAGCGCACGGTATTCGCCCATCGTCTGGAAACGGTACTGCCCGTTCAGAGCTTTCACGGTGTTGCCTACCTGTTTCTTCACATCGCCTGCCGATGCGTCCACCTTGCTTAGCGGCGTGTCAAGACGGCGGTTCCTGCGCTCCGCATCGTGCAGCCCGTATTTCTTCTCCAGCTCACGGGTGATTTGTTTGCTACGATAGTAGTTGTTCTTGTCGCTGATACATTTCCCGTTCTCGTCCACCCGAACCGTCACGATGTGCAGGTGGTGGCGGTCGATGTCCTCGTGCTTGAAAACAAGATAAGGCTGGTTGCCGAAACCGAGTTTTTCCAGATACTCGCGGGCTATATCCTGCAATTCCGCATCGGTCAACGCATCCTCCGGATGCGGGTTGAGCGAAATATGCACCACCGGCTTCTCCACCTTCATCTGTGGCGGCATGAAGGTGAGAAAACCCTCCATCGCCTTGTTGATGTCCACCTTTCCCGAACCGTCATTGTAGATGCGGTTGGTCGTAAGCAACCGCCCCTGCGCCTCGTTAATCTTCTCCCCGTTATAGGCAATCGCGCCGTACAACGAGTTTCCTACACTGATTTTTGCGACCATTTCGCCTCCATTTCCCTTGAAAGTTCCACAATCCGGCGGCTCAGTTTCACGAGTTCGACGGTGTGTTGCTCTAATTTGTAGAGCAACGCCATCGCCTTTTTCTCTGAAAAATGCAGCCTCAGTTCCTTCACGACTTGGTTGTAATTCGTACCCACGGCACGGAACTGTGCATGAAAATCCGACAGTTTGGTGTAATAGTCCACCAGCGTCTTGTCCACCTTAAGCACCTTGAACGGCTGTCCGAAGAAGTGCGCCTTGAGGAAAACCGACCGTGCATAGACACCCGATTTTCCGAACATGGCGAGGAAACGGTTGTGTTCCTCCTCATTGAAACGGACGGTGTAACGGTACACCGCCGGATCAAGTTTGGGATTTCTCCCTGATTTGCTTTTCCTTTTCTCTTTCATATTACTTTGGATTTAGCGGATTGACGGCATAAGCCGCCGCTTCGGATTACAGCACCGCAGTTTTGAAAGGCTTCCCGACTTCGGAGGGAAAGCCCGCCCCCTGCAAGGGCAAGGCGTTTTCCGGGATGCTCAAAATATTTTGAGCGGCTGAAAACATACCTTGCTATGTTCAGGTGAACATAAAAATCCGTCAGGGGACGGATGGGAAGATACCTTTCAGGACTCCGGCTGTGCCACCATCGGCGAACCCTGCTGTCCGGGGGCAAAGTTACGTCCTTAAAGCGGTATCGGACAGACGCTTGACCCGGTCAATGACTGCCAACCGGCGCAACGTGCTGCCAATTGCTTGGGAAGTGATACAAGTTCCAAAATATACTTGTTTATTTGCAGCATGATTCAAGGAACCAACGATTTGAAGATATGAGAAACGGAACATTCAAATACCCGGAAAACCGCTTCTTCGGACACTTGCCGAAGCGGATACCCGAACCGTCGGAACCCCGGTTATCCGACAATCCGGTGAAGTACGGATTCAATGACTTCATGACGCAGTGTCGTCATTCATCACTTGTTCGCCGCACCGCTTCACCACAGAACCGGATACGCGATGACCCGCCCGTGTGTCTGTTCACTGAAGCGGATAATGTAGCAACCAAATCCGCATATAAATAGAAAAAGAAATCTTCAACAATTAAAATAAATGGAACTATGAGTAAGGAAATCTTCGTTGCATTCGCAACACAGAAAGGTGGCATCGGCAAATCCACTGTCACGGCACTTGCCGCCAGCTACCTGCACAACGTGAAAGGCTACAATGTCGCCGTCGTGGACTGCGACGACCCGCAGCACAGCATCCACGGGCTGCGCGAACACGAAATGGGGCTTATCGACAGCAGCACCTACTTCAAGGCTCTCGCTTGCGACCATTTCCGCCGGATCAAAAAGAACGCCTACACCATCGTCAAGAGCAATGCGGTGAACGCCCTCGACGATGCCGAGAGGATGATTGCCACTGAGGACATGAAACCCGACGTGGTGTTCTTCGACATGCCCGGCACGCTCCGTAGTAACGGCGTGATAAAGACGCTCTCGCAGATGGACTACATCTTCACTCCGCTGAGTGCCGACCGCTTTGTCGTGGAGAGTACCCTGAAATTCGTCACGATGTTCCGCGACAGGCTGATGACTACCGGACAGGCGAAAACAAAGGGGCTGCATCTGTTCTGGACGATGGTGGACGGCAGGGAGAGGAACGACTTGTACGGCATCTACGAGGAAGTGATAGCCGAAATGGGCTTTCCGGTACTTTCCACCCGCTTGCCCGACAGCAAGAAGTTCCGCCGTGACCTTTCGGAAGAGCGCAAGAGCGTTTTCCGCTCCACCATCTTCCCGATGGACACGGCACTGCTGAAAGGGAGTGGCATCCGGGAGTTTTCCGAAGAGATAAGCGACATCATCAGACCGCAGTGAGCATGGGCAGCAGGAAAGTGAACACGGAAGGCATCGACGAGGAACTGCTGTTAGCCTCCATCGGGCGGCGCACACAGGACGGGACACTGCGCCCCGCACAGGAAGTACCCGCAGCTGCACCGACCGAAGAGGACACCGCCGCACCGGAACCATCTCCTGTGCAACCCGTAACACGGGAAAAAGCGCAGAGGGAAAGTGGACGCCGGAAAAGGCAGGACGAGGACTACAACGAGCTGTTCCTGCGCCGCAACGAGATAAAGACCCGCCAATGTGTCTATATCAGCCGTGACGTCCACGGCAAGATCCTCAGAATCGTGAACGACATCGCCGGAGGGGAAATCTCAGTAGGCGGATATGTGGATACCGTGCTGCGCCAGCATCTGGAACAGCACAAGGAGAGAATCAACGAACTGTACAAGAAACAACGTGAAGATCTGATTTGAAAATGGAAAAAGAAATGACACCGAATGAAAAAAGACCACAGCAAGACTGCGGAGGTATGTTTGCTCAAGTGCAGGCGAGTGTGGAAATACTGTCGCCTGTCCCGGTAACCGACAAATGCTGCGAGAAGGACTATGAACGTCTGTTCATCCGCGACCCGGAAGTAAAGGCACGTGAGGGGAAAATGGCGTATGTGCGCCCGGAGTACCACGAGCGTATCATGCGCATCACCCGTGTAATCGGGCATGACCGGCTTACGCTGTCCGCCTATATCGACCATGTGCTGACGTACCATTTCAACCAGTGCGAGGATGCGATAAAGAGCCTTTATGCCCGAAATTACAATTCAGTATTCTAACCAAAACGGAAGGATATGAATTACACAATCAGCATGACAGACATTCTGCTGGCGGTATCGGTCGGCTGCAACCTCTGGTTCCTGTTCCTGCTCCTTTACGAGCGCATCATGGACACGCGGATTGTCCGCTTCTTCAAGGGCATTGCCGGATTATGGCGGTCACTGGACGGGAATGAGGCTAAACGCATAGCGGCACACGAGGAAGTCCCTGCGGAAAAGGCGGACATCATCGGCGAGAGCCGTTTCAGGATGGCATCCACCCGGACAACCGCTGCCATACCGACGCAAGAAGCCGCCACTTCGGAAAAAGGCATTGAGCTGTCGGAGGAAGAGGCTACTTTTGACGACGGAAAAACGGGAAACGCATCCCGCCCGGCACAAGTCCCGGAGGAAAAACTCGATGAGACCTTCACGAGCATACCGCCGGAGGAACTGGGATACGGGGACGACGAACCGGAAGAGGACGCCTCGGACACGCCACGGGCTTCGGGCAGCAGCTTTGACGAGATTGACGACGCCTGCAAGACCGCCAAAAACCCGGACGCGACACAGGCGGAACGTGAAAAGGCGGCGAAGGTGTTCACCGACATGGAGGGCACGGAGTTGTACGAGAAAATGATGGAAGGCTCTTCGGAGATAGGCATCCGCATCAAGGGGCTTATCGAGATTCGGCTGAAGAAATCTGAAAAGGAGTTCGTCGTGCCGGACAACATCGAGGAGTTCGACATTCGCAACTATGTATGACAACAATAAAAGAAATGAACATGAAAGAATGACATCAACCCACGCGGCGAGGAAACGCAAGGCGCATCCCCATCCGCAACGGACACGCCCACGTCCGTGGAAACAAACGGGCATCCACTAAAACCAAAGTAAAGAAACAAAGTATCAACCGCCCGACAAAGGACCATCCACCCTTTTGACGGCAAAAAACAAGAACAGTTTATGAACAAGAACATCTTGAAAAACAGAAAAGCAATCCTCTCCGCGGCACTTGTCATCGCCGCAACCGCCTCCGCTTTCGCGCAGGGAAACGGCATCGCGGGCATCAACGAAGCCACCTCTATGGTGAGTTCTTATTTCGACCCCGGAACTAAACTGATATACGCCATCGGTGCAGTCGTCGGGCTTATCGGGGGCGTAAAAGTGTACGGCAAGTTTTCATCGGGCGACCCCGACACCAGCAAGACAGCCGCCTCGTGGTTCGGCGCGTGCATCTTCCTGATTGTTGCCGCCACCATCCTGCGCTCATTCTTCCTTTAATAAATAATGTATGGCTGAATACCCAATCAACAAGGGTATCGGCCGTCCGGTAGAGTTCAAGGGCTTGAAGGCACAGTACCTCTTCATCTTCTGCGGAGGTCTGCTGGCTCTCTTCGTCCTGTTCGTCATCCTCTACATGGTCGGTATCGACCAGTGGATATGTATCGGCTTCGGCGCGGCATCGTCCTCCCTCCTTGTATGGCAGACCTTCGCGCTGAACGCCCGGTACGGCGAACACGGGCTGATGAAATTAGGAGCGGCACGGAGCCATCCCCGATACCTTATCAACCGGCGGCGGATAACCCGTCTGTTCAAACGACAACGAAAGGAAGAAAGACAATGAGGAATACATCGAAAATGACAACACTGGAAAACAGGTTCCCACTTTTAGCGGTGGAGCATGGCTGCATCATCTCAAAGGACGCCGACATCACGGTGGCTTTCGAGGTGGAACTACCGGAACTTTACACCGTGACGGGTGCGGAGTACGAGGCGATACACAGTTGCTGGTGCAAGGCTATCAAGGTGCTGCCGGACTACTCCGTCGTACACAAACAGGACTGGTTCATCAAGGAACGCTACAAACCGGAGCTTCAGAAGGACGACATGAGCTTTTTAAGCCGCTCTTTCGAGCGTCACTTCAACGAGCGTCCGTACCTGAAACACACCTGCTACCTCTACCTGACCAAGACAACAAAGGAGCGTAACCGGATGCAGAGCAATTTCAGCACGCTGTGCCGGGGACATATCATCCCGATGGAGCTGGACAGGGAAACCACGACCAAGTTCTTGGAAACCTGCGAACAGTTCGAGCGTATCATGAACGACAGCGGGCTTGTCAGGCTGCGCCGCTTCTCCACCGACGAGATCGTGGGGACGGAGGGTAAGGCGGGACTTATTGAACGCTACTTCTCGCTCATGCCAGAAGGTGACACCACCTTGCAGGACATCGAGCTTTCGGCAAGGGAGATGCGCATCGGCGACAACCGCCTGTGTCTGCACACCCTCTCCGACGCGGAAGACCTGCCGGGCAAGGTGGCTACCGACACCCGTTACGAGAAGCTCTCCACCGACCGGAGTGACTGCCGACTGTCATTCGCCTCCCCGGTGGGGCTTCTGCTCTCCTGCAACCATATCTACAACCAGTATGTGCTGATAGACAACAGTGAGGAAACCTTGCAGAAGTTCGAGAAGTCCGCCCGTAACATGCAGTCGCTATCTCGCTATTCAAGGAGCAACAGCATCAACCGCGAGTGGATAGACCAATACCTGAACGAAGCCCATTCCTACGGACTGACCTCGGTACGGGCACACTTCAACGTCATGGCGTGGAGCGACGATGCGGAGGAACTGAAGCATATCAAGAACGACGTGGGCAGCCAGTTGGCAAGCATGGAATGCGTGCCGCGCCACAACACCATCGACTGCCCGACACTCTACTGGGCGGCGATACCCGGCAATGCGGCGGACTTCCCGGCGGAAGAGAGTTTCCACACCTTCATCGAACAGGCGGTGTGCCTGTTCACAGAGGAAACCAACTACCGCAGCTCGCTCTCGCCCTTCGGCATCAAGATGGTGGACAGGCTCACGGGGAAACCGCTGCACCTCGACATCAGCGACCTTCCGATGAAGCGGGGTATCACGACCAACCGCAACAAGTTCGTGCTGGGTCCTTCGGGCAGCGGCAAGTCTTTCTTCATGAACCACCTCGTGCGCCAATATTATGAGCAAGGCGCACATGTGGTATTGGTGGACACGGGAAACTCCTATCAGGGCTTGTGCGGCATGATCCGACGCAAGACAGGCGGAGCGGACGGTGTGTATTTCACCTACACGGAAGATAAGCCCATCAGCTTCAACCCGTTCTACACCGACGATTACATCTTCGACGTGGAGAAGAAGGACAGCATCAAGACCCTGCTGCTGACGCTCTGGAAGTCGGAGGACGACAAGGTGACAAAGACGGAGAGCGGCGAGCTGGGCAGTGCCGTGAGTGCCTATATTGAGCGCATCCAATCCGACCGTAGCATCGTGCCGTCGTTCAACACCTTCTACGAGTATATGCGTGACGACTACCGCAAGGAACTGGCACAGCGTGACATCAAGGTGGAGAAGTCCGACTTCAACATCGACAACATGCTCACCACCATGCGGCAGTATTACCGGGGCGGACGCTACGACTTCCTGCTCAACTCCACGGAGAACATCGACCTGCTCGGCAAGCGGTTCATTGTCTTCGAGATAGATTCGATTAAGGAAAACCGCGAACTGTTCCCCGTCGTGACCATCATCATCATGGAAGCCTTCATCAACAAGATGCGGCGACTGAAAGGGGTACGGAAACAGCTTATTGTGGAAGAGGCTTGGAAGGCTCTCTCTTCAGCGAACATGGCTGAATATCTGCGCTATATGTACAAGACAGTCAGAAAATATTACGGCGAGGCAATCGTGGTGACGCAGGAGGTGGACGACATCATCAGTTCTCCGGTGGTCAAAGAGAGCATCATCAACAACTCGGATTGTAAAATCCTGCTTGACCAAAGGAAATATATGAACAAGTTCGACCAGATACAGGCGTTGCTCGGACTGACGGAAAAGGAGAAGTCGCAGATACTCTCCATCAACATGGCGAACAACCCTTCACGGCTCTACAAAGAGGTGTGGATAGGCTTGGGTGGCACACAATCGGCGGTCTATGCCACCGAGGTCAGTGCAGAAGAGTATCTGGCGTACACCACCGAGGAAACGGAGAAAGTGGAGGTTTACCATCTGGCGGAGAAGTTGGGCGGCGACATCGAAGCCGCCATCCGGCAACTTGCCGAGAAGCGGAGAAACAAGGAAACAACCAACAATTAAAAATGAATTTATCAACGAAAAAAGAAAAATGCGTATGAATTTACAGACAGTGAAAATGCTGCAAGTCAGCAAGTGTCTGATCGGATTGGCGGTCATGATGCTGCAATCCTGCGACGTGGCCGACAACCTCCGTGATATGCTGTGCGGGAACTGGGAGAGCGTGGAGGGGAAGCCCGATGTGCTTATCTACAAGGAGGGCGAAGCCTACAAGGTGACGGTGTTCCGCCGGAGCGGTCTGCGCCGCAAGCTGAAACCGGAAACCTATCTCTTGCAGGAGGAAAACGGCAACCTGTTCATGAACACCGGCTTCCGCATCGACGTGTCCTACAACGAGGCCACGGACGTGCTGACCTTCTCGCCGGGCGGCGACTATGTGCGGGTGAAACCGCAGCCGGGACACCCGACAGAAGAATAACAACCACTAAAATCCAAAGTAACATGAGAACAAGAATAACAATGATTATCTGCCTGTGCCTGCTTTTCGCAGGCAGGGCAAGCGCACAGTGGGTCGTAAGCGATCCGGGCAATCTGGCGCAGGGTATCATCAATGCCTCCAAAAACATCATCCATACCTCCAAGACTGCCACGAACATGGTGAGCAACTTTCAGGAAACGGTGAAAATCTATCAGCAGGGCAAAAAGTATTACGATGCCCTCAAATCGGTGAACAATCTCGTCAAGGACGCCCGCAAGGTGCAGCAGACCATCCTGATGGTAGGCGACATCACCGACATTTATGTAAACAGTTTCCAAAGGATGCTCCGTGATGGAAATTTCAGACCAGAAGAGCTGTCGGCAATCGCTTTCGGTTACACGAAACTGCTGGAAGAGAGCAACGAAGTGTTGACGGAACTGAAGAATGTGGTGAACATCACCACGCTCTCCATGACCGACAAGGAGCGCATGGACGTGGTGGAACGCTGCTACTCCAAAATGAAGCGTTACCGCAACCTTGTGAGCTATTACACCAACAAGAACATCTCCGTGAGTTATCTGCGTGCAAAGAAAAAGAACGACCTCGACCGCATCATGGGGCTGTACGGGAACATGAACGAAAGATACTGGTAAGCCTATGGAGTTCGATAACCTTCATCAGATTTTACGCTCACTTTATGAGCAGATGATGCCGCTATGTGGGGACATGGCGGGTGTGGCGAAAGGCATCGCCGGGCTGGGTGCGCTGTTCTACGTCGCCTACCGGGTATGGCAGTCGCTGGCGAGAGCCGAACCGATAGACGTATTCCCGATGCTCCGTCCTTTTGCCATCGGTCTGTGCATCATGTTCTTCCCGACTGTGGTGCTGGGCACGATAAACAGCATCCTCTCACCCGTTGTACAGGGCACGGCAAAGATGCTGGAGGCGGAAACGCTGGACATGAACCGATACAGGGAGCAGAAGGACAAGCTGGAATACGAGGCGATGGTGCGCAACCCCGAAACCGCCTACCTCGTGTCCAACGAGGAATTTGACAAGCAACTGGAGGAACTCGGCTGGTCGCCCTCCGACATGGTGACGATGGCGGGAATGTATATCGACCGGGGAATGTACAATATGAAGAAGAGCATCCGCGACTTCTTCCGCGAGATACTGGAACTGCTGTTCCAAGCCGCCGCCCTCGTGATAGACACCGTCCGCACCTTCTTTCTCGTGGTGCTGGCGATACTCGGTCCGATAGCCTTCGCCCTGTCGGTATGGGACGGTTTCCAAAGCACGCTCACGCAGTGGATATGCCGCTACATACAGGTCTATCTGTGGCTTCCGGTGTCGGACATGTTCAGCACCATACTGGCGAAGATACAGGTGCTGATGCTGCAAAGCGACATCGAGCGGATGCAGGCAGACCCGAACTTCTCGCTGGATTCGAGCGACGGGGTGTATATCGTGTTCCTCTGCATCGGCATCATCGGCTACTTCACCATTCCCACCGTTGCCGGCTGGATTATCCAAGCCGGAGGCATGGGCGGTTACGGTCGCAACGTGAACCAGATGGCGGGACGAGCCGGAAGCATGGCGGGCAGCGTGGCGGGTGCAGCCGCAGGAAACGTGGTCGGACGTGCCGGGAAACTGCTGAAATAATCAACTGACAATTAAAAACGAATAAACAACAATGGAATTTAAGTCACTTAAAAACATCGAATCATCGTTCAGGCAGATACGCCTGTTCGGTATCGTCTTCCTCTCGCTGTGCGCCGTGGTGACGGTGTGGAGCGTGTGGAACTCCTACCGTTTCGCGGAGAAGCAACGGGAGAAAATCTATGTGTTGGACAACGGCAAATCGCTGATGCTTGCGCTGTCGCAGGATCTGTCGCAGAACCGTCCAGCGGAGGCACGGGAGCATGTGCGCCGCTTCCACGAGCTTTTCTTCACGCTGTCACCTGAAAAAAGCGCGATTGAACACAACGTAAAACGTGCCTTGCTGCTGGCAGACAAGAGCGTGTACCACTATTATTCGGACTTCGCCGAGAAGGGGTACTACAACCGCATCATCGCCGGGAACATCAACCAAGTGTTGAAGGTGGACAGCGTGGTGTGTGACTTCAACGCCTATCCCTACCGTGCCGTGACTTACGCCACGCAGAAAATCATCCGGCAGAGCAACGTCACCGAGCGCAGCCTCGTGACTACCTGCCGCCTGCTGAACGCATCGCGGTCGGACGACAACCCCAATGGCTTCACCATCGAGGGCTTCACCATCATCGAGAACAAGGATTTACAGACAATCAAACGGTAACGGATTATGAAACGGAAAGTAAAAAGTATCAGAAAAACAATGTGGGGCGCATACTGGAAGCTCCACGACAAACGGAAACGGCTGGTGGCAAGGCTCAAAGGGTATTTGGACGGTTTGCCGCCGGAAACACGCCGCCGCATCATGCTGGGGATGCTCGCCGCCTTCGCGGTGCTTGCCCTCTATACCTTCGGCAGAGCCGTCTATGACATCGGCAGAAACGACGGCTCACGCATGGAAACGGGACACGCCGGACGGGTGGAACTGCCGACCCCGGTGGAAACAGACAATCACTTAACACCTTATTCATATGGAACAGACGAAGAATGAACCGACGAAAGAGAACAAAGCCGCTCCCGACACGGGAAAGCCGAAAAAGGGGCGCGAACCGCTGACAGAGGCTCAGCGGCTGAAACGGCAGAAGATGATCGTGTTGCCCGCTATGGTGCTGGTCTTCATTGGGGCGATGTGGCTGATATTCGCCCCGTCCTCCGGCAAGGAACAACCGCCGGGAACGGACGGATACAACACCGAAATGCCCGACGCTGACAAGGCGAACAAGCAGATTATCGGCGACAAGTTGAAAGCCTACGAGCATGGGGAGATGGAAGAGCGTCAGGAGAGCCGCAACCGTACCATCGGGCAGTTGAGCGACATGTTCGACCGCGAGATAGCGGGAACGGAGGACGGAACGAACTTCGACCTCGCCAATCCGGGCGGCAAGGAGGAAAAGGCACAGCCTGCCGCACCGCAGACTATCCAATCCTCCGCTGCCGCCTACCGTGACCTGAACGCCACCCTCGGCAACTTCTACGAACAGCCGAAGAACGACAATGCCGAGATGGATGAGCTGTTGGAGCGCATCGCCTCGCTGGAATCGGAACTGGAAAGCGAAAAAGGCAGGACTTCATCTATGGACGAACAGGTGGCACTTATGGAGAAGTCCTATGAGCTGGCGGCAAAGTACATGGGCGGTCAGAACGGAGGAAAGCCGGAACAGGCGGCAGAGCCTTCCACCGTGCAGAAGGGAAAGAAGAACACGGCGACACCCGTAAGGCAAGTGACCCGCCAAATCGTTTCCTTCCTTGCACAGCCCATGAGCAACGCGGAGTTTGTCGCCACCTTCTCGCAGGAACGCAACCGGGGGTTCAACACGGCTGTCGGCACTACAGAGGTATCGGACCGGAACACCATACCGGCGTGTGTGCATGGGGCGCAGAGCGTGACGGATGGGCAGACAGTAAGGCTTCGCCTGCTGGAGCCTATGGCGGTGGCGGGCAGGACAATCCCCCGCAATGCGGTGGTGGTCGGCACGGGCAAGATACAGGGGGAACGGCTCGACATCGAGATTACCTCGCTGGAATATGACGGTACGATTATCCCCGTGGAGCTTGCGGTCTATGACACGGACGGACAGCCCGGCATCTTCATCCCGAACTCGATGGAGATGAACGCCGTCAGGGAGGTCGCCGCCAACATGGGAGGTTCGTTGGGTAGCAGCATCAACATCTCCACCAATGCCGGGGCGCAGCTCGCCTCCGACTTGGGCAAGGGGCTGATACAAGGCACAAGCCAGTACATAGCCAAGAAAATGCGAACCGTAAAGGTGCATCTGAAAGCCGGGTACAGGGTTATGCTCTATCAGGAAAAGGACTGAAAACAATAATCAATCAAAAAAACATTTACCACTAAAAATCCAAAAGTAATGAGAAAAGTAATCATCATGTTTGCCCTCGCTATGGGCATCGCATCTGCCCACGCGCAGGAGAATGTAACCGTTGAAACAACCAACGGAAGTAATGAACAGCCGACCTTGACAAAGGAGGTCTATCCGCAGAAGGAGGCGGACGGCGACCTGTATCACGGGCTGTCACGCAAGCTGACCTTCGACCGCATGATACCGCCGCACGGTCTGGAAGTGACCTACGACAAGACTGTCCACGTCATCTTTCCGGCGGAGGTGCGCTATGTCGATTTAGGCTCGCCCGACCTGATTGCCGGGAAAGCCGACGGAGCGGAGAACGTCATCCGCGTGAAGGCTACCGTGAGAAATTTTCCCAACGAAACGAATATGTCCGTCATCACGGAAGACGGCAGTTTCTACACCTTCAACGTGAAGTACGCCGCCGAACCGCTGTTGCTCAACGTGGAGATGTGCGACTTCATCCATGACGGCAGCACGGTGAACCGCCCGAACAACGCGCAGGAAATCTATCTGAAAGAGCTGGGCAGCGAAAGCCCGATGCTGGTGCGCCTTATCATGAAGTCCATCCACAAACAGAACAAACGGGAGGTGAAGCATATCGGCTGCAAGCGTTTCGGCATCCAGTATCTTCTCAAAGGCATCTACACGCATAACGGATTGCTCTATTTCCACACGGAGATAAAGAACCAGAGCAACGTGCCTTTCGATGTGGACTATATCACATGGAAAATCGTGGACAAGAAGGTGGCGAAGCGTACCGCCATGCAGGAGCAGATCATCCTGCCGCTCCGAGCGCAGAACTACGCCACCCTCGTGCCGGGCAAGAAAAGTGAACGCACGGTCTTCACGATGGCTAAGTTCACCATCCCCGACGACAAATGCCTTGTGGTGGAACTGAACGAGAAGAACGGCGGCCGTCACCAGTCCTTCGTGATTGAGAACGAGGATTTGGTACGCGCGGGTACCATCAACGAACTTCAAGTACGCTGACCATGAGAAAGTACATCGCAATAATCATCGCGTCGCTTGCCCTTTTCACGGGGCAGGCGCACGCCCAGCGATGCCTGCCGAAAATGCAGGGTATCGAGGTGAGGGCGGATATGGCGGATGGCTTTAATCCCGGCGGCAAGGATGGCGGGTACAGTTTCGGGGCGGCACTCTCCACTTACACGAAGAAGGGGAACAAGTGGGTGTTCGGTGGCGAATACCTCCTGAAGAACAACCCCTATAAGGACACCAAGATACCCGTGGCGCAGTTCACGGCGGATGGCGGATATTACTTCAAGATACTGTCGGACGCCCGAAAAATCGTGTTCGTCTATGCTGGGGCTTCGGCTCTCGCCGGATATGAGTCTGTGAATTGGGGGAAGAAAATGCTGCATGACGGCTCCACGCTGCACGACCGGGACGCCTTCATCTACGGCGGCGCGCTGACGCTCGATGTGGAATGCTACGTGGCAGACCGTATAGCCCTGCTTGCCAATCTGCGGGAGCGTTGCCTTTGGGGTGGCGACACGCGGAAGTTTCACACGCAGTTCGGGGTCGGTATCAAGTTCATCATCAACTGACACGGGCATGGAAAGGACGGAAATAGATGCTGTCAGAAGGATGCCGCTTGCGGATTTTCTCGCACGGCTGGGGCATGAGCCTGTTAGAAGGAGCGGTAACGAGCTGTGGTATCTTGCCCCGTACAGGGGCGAGCGCACACCCTCTTTCCGTGTGAACGTGGCGAAACAGCTCTGGTACGACTTCGGTTTGGGCAAGGGCGGCGACATCTTCACGCTTGCCGGGGAGTTTCTGCAAAGCGATGACTTTAGGACGCAGGCGAAGTTCATAGCGGAAGCCGCCAACATGACGGTGACCGGATGGGAAAAACCCGCCTATCTCCCGAAGCCGATTGAACCCGTCTTTGAGGATGTGGAGGCAGTTCCGTTGTTTCGTTCACCGCTGACGGAGTATCTGGCAGAACGGGGCATCCCTTACGCCATCGCATCCCGTCACTGTTGCCGTCTTAACTACGGCGTTCGTGGGAAACGGTATTTTGCCGTCGGCTTCCCGAACATGGCAGGTGGCTATGAAGTCAGAAGCCGATATTTCAAGGGTTGCATCCCGCCAAAAGATATGTCTTTGGTAATGGCTAAAGAAATTCCGGCTGACGAATGCCTCGTGTTCGAGGGCTTCATGGACTTCCTTTCTGCGGTGACGCTTGGCGTAACCGGTAACGCTGACTGCCTTGTGCTGAACTCCGTCGCCAACGTGGAGAAGGCGGCGGGATTGCTGGACGGCTACGGGCGCATCGACTGTTTCCTTGACCGTGACGAAGCCGGACGGCGGACGCTTGCCGCACTTGTGGGGCGATACGGGGAGCGTGTCACCGACCGTTCCTCCCTCTATGACGGTTGCAAGGACTTGAACAAGTACCTGCAACTGACAACGAAAAATTAAAAAACAACCATCTAAAAATCGAAGAACAATGAACATACTGAACAACAGAAACAAGAGAACATCCATCTTCAAGGCGGTGGCGTTATGCCTGATAGCCGCCGTGTCATTCACCCTCGTATCGTGCGACGACGACATGGACATTCAACAGTCCTATCCCTTCACGGTGGAGGTCATGCCCGTGCCGAACAAGGTGACAAAGGGGCAGACGGTGGAAATCCGCTGTGAGCTGAAAAAGAAGGGCGACTTCGCTAACACGCTTTACACTATCCGCTATTTTCAGTTTGAGGGAGAAGGAAAGTTGAAAATGGACAACGGCATCACCTTCCTGCCCAACGACCGCTACCTGCTGGAGAACGGGAAGTTCCGTCTGTACTACACGGCGGAGGGTGAAGAAGCACACAACTTCATCGTGGTGGTGGAGGACAACTTCGGCAACTCCTTCGAGTTGGAATTTGACTTCAACAACCGGAATGTAAAGGATGACGGTTTGACCATCGTTCCCATCGGCAACTTCAGCCCCTTGTTGAAATGATGCGTGTATTCATGATAATGCTCTGTTCGCTTCTGGCGGTCTGTTCCGTATCTGCACGGACCAGCCGCCAAGAGGAAACGGACGGGCAGGCGGCAATCTACCGTCTGCCACTTATGGAACGGGCTTTTTTATGCTGTCGCTATTTTGAGGGCTGGCACTCAGAAAAACACCATCCATACGTGGGTTGGGGTCACAAACTTTTGCCAAACGAGAAGTATTCAGCACGAACCATGACAAAATGGGACGCGGATGAACTTTTGCGGAAAGACCTGCGCAAATTTGTCGCCATGTTCCGTAAATTCGGAGTTGATTCGACTTTGCTTGGCACGTTAGCTTACAATGTGGGACCGGCGAAGCTGTTAGGCAGCAAGACACTCCCCAAAAGTACCTTAATCAAGAAATTGGAAGCTGGCGACAGGAACATTTACCGTGAGTATATCGCCTTCTGCAACTACAAGGGTAAACGCCACGCCATGCTGCTCAAACGGAGAAAAGCGGAGTTTGCGCTGTTGTATATCCCATAAATGTAAATAGACAAAAGAACCTCCGATGAAACCACAACTTCATCGGAGGTTTTCCGGTTTGTTAAAATTGAATTTTTACTTCTTTCTCTTTAATATGTATCACATCTCCCATAATCGTCATAGGGCACATTTTCCCATTCCAAGGTTCATCATAACATTCATCTTTATCATACTTTTCTTTTTCACAAAACGAATGCAATGGGCATACATAACCATATTTGTGCAATCTCGTTAAATATGAAAATAATGCATTATGCCCTATTAGTGCCAACATATCATCAGATAATTTTTCGGAATCTATTGAGGATGAAGGTGTGGATTAAAATCGCCACTGTCTGTATAGCTATAAGGCATTCCTAAAAAATCTATTAACGTTTTAATTCGTTCCTTAGATAAGGGTTGGTAATCAGTAATCAAAGTTAAGATAGGAACAAATCCTTTGGCAGGACGAATTCGTTCCAAAACTTCGCCAATATAATCGATTCCGACTCGGACACTTTTAAAAAAGACTTGTTTGAATGTGTCTATAAGAGTATCAAAAAAGTCACAAACTGACATTGCTTTTCCCTTGATGTATATTTTATCTTCATTGACGAACCGTTCAAACAATTCTATTGCAGATAAATCCGGATTTTCATTCGCGTATGCTAAGTTATCTATTAGAACTTCAGCAGGAGAAAGGCTAAACAAAGATATATAGCAAATAGTTATCAGTTTTATATTATCAGATGCTATTGCAGAAAAATGTTGTTCTGCAATAATCTTAATTAAATTATATGGGAGGTCAAATTCTTCATGAGTTGCAGTTTCATCTATGAGCATTTGATACAATGCTGCCATACTCTCCTTAATAATGTTAGCACCCAAAACAATGGTTTGTTTTGAACCATCCGTAAAACTGATATCTAATGTTATTATTGGTAAATTTCTATTATTTACCTTTTTATAGTTTCTATGGATGCAAATCCGTTCACTTACATCTATTTTAAAATTATTTCTCCGTGTATCTGAAAGTGGGCAATATCCTGTTCCACATTCTACAATATCCATTTTATTCTTCAATCCTTGAGAATAATCAATATTTAATGGGAGAGTGATAGTAGATGTAGCATTTTCTACAAAAGCATATGTTTCCGCCATTATATTATATCGAACCATACTATCATATAGTCCCCACGGAGTTGATACATTTTGAAGAAAGTGGATGTATTCATGAACAAGAGTTCCTAATGTTGGGACATCAAGTTCATCGATGTTTCCATCAAAAGAATTGTGAATACGAATCTGCATAAACGCCGGCTGATATTCACCTTTACTATTATTTCGTTCTGTTATGATGTGCTTTTGACTTATTGTTAATTCACACATAATATTACTATGATTATGAGTATCAATACTTTTACAAAGATACTCATAATATTTTATATATCGCTAACAAGCGATTGAAACAAAGGTTTCTTTGCTACTTTCTTTGTCCGCCATCATGCTCACTGAAAGAAAGTAGGGCGGCTCTCGCCGCCCCTCCACTCAAAAGCGTGTGTAAAGTCCCGTCACCATCGTGAACATTTCCTCCAACATATCAAAATAGATGCCCTCGTGTATGGCAATGTCCTTTGTTCTGCTCTCGAATGTCTTTTTGCTGAATGTCCTGCGGTAGAAACGCATATTGTAGAGGTCTGCCCCTGCATCATAGATGATGTCAAGGCGGTTGGCACTTGTCTTGTTCCTTGCAAGGCTCATCCGTAAGCCGTTGCCCATATCTATGAAGTCACGGCTTCCCGTCATGGCGGTGAAGCGTCTTCCGCCTATCTGCTGTAATATCGTCTGTGCTATCATATCCGTTGTTTTAGGGTTTTAAGTGTTGGCGGTGCGGACACCGCCAACTTGTTCAAAATTCTCGCATCTCGGCAATGGGTGTCTGTCGTTGCAGCCACTCTTTCACACACTCCATATTATACTCGCTCGTGATGACTGCCGTATGGCTGTCGGTGGCGGTGAAACGTGTGCTTTCGTAATCATCTATCCACCCTTTGAGGGTGTTCGTTCCCCACGCTTGGGCTTCGTCAAAGATACCGTCCAATGCCGTGATAGGTTCGCTGAATTTGACTATCAGCGTTTGATAGGTCGTGTTCATCGGTTGCCCTCCTTTCCCTGCTTTGCGTTCAGCCACTTGTTCCTTGCGGTTCGGCACTCGTCCAATGTGGGTTTGACACAAGCGAACAGTTCTCCGTCCGTATGGCGGTAGTCGTACTGCACAAGTGTCCGCTTGCGTCTGCCGATACCCGATTGGAAACGCTCATATTTCTCCGTACCTGCTTCCGTACAGGTGCTTACTCCGTTGATGGTCATTCGTGTTGCCATAATGTTGCTTTTTAGATGATTAAAAATGTACTGACAGAACTCTGTCCTTCATCACCATTTCGGGGTTGCTCGTGTAGCGTTGATGCAGGTAGAAATGGTGTGAGCCGAAGCCGTAAAGGAAAAACTTGTCAAGTTCGTGCTTCTCGGCAAACTCCTTCACACTCCTTCTCAATCCCTCCTCACTCGTTGTGAGAGTGAGGAGATTTACAAATTCAATGAACATCGTGGGAATTGCATCATCCCACACACAAATCATGCTTTCGATTCTTACTTCCATATCAATGTTGTTTTAGGGTTTATGCTATGCCGCTTTCATCCGCTCACGGATAAGGTTGGCGTTCTTGTTCACAAGGTCTATGATGCGTTCGTGGTATTCGGTGTCTTGGTTGTACTTGCCGTGGCACTGCACCACCTTGAGTGTCCGCAAATCCACCTCTACGGTTTCAATTATCTCACCGCCAATCCTTGCCGAGAGTATGAGGGTGTCGGCTTTCTTGTAGTATTCACTGCCGAACACGCAGATGTTCTGTGCCTTGCCCTCGCTGTAATACTCGTCTATGCTTTCAAGCACCTTGATGATTATTTCCTCGTCCGTGATTACCAATCCGAAGAATTTGGATTTGTTGGCGATGAAATCCTCCGCATCTTTTTCCCTTTGCAGTTGCCGCTGTTGCTCACGCTCACGCCTTTCAATCTCCCAGCGGCGGCGTTGCTCTGCTCATTCCTTCTCGTGTATGGTTTCAATCTTTCGGGTTGCGTTGTCGTGTGCCGCCATGAAATCTTCGGGGCAGATGTTCTTCGGGTTGCGGAGGTCTTGACCGAGTTTGTTGAGCATACGCAAATAGTCGCACCACATGGAGAAGTTGTCTATCAGATACTTGTGACGCTTGGCAATCAGATATGATGCCCAGCATTCATCGGCAGTACGGGCATTGAAAATAAAGTGTTTCATAACCTCAATCTCACCGCCTTTCATAAGGGTTTCAATTCTTGGGTCAGAAAGCAAGGCTTTGAAAAGACGCACGGGGGAAATGCCGTGGAAATCGCCCTTGAAGCCGTTACGTCTGAGTTGAGGTAATACCCTCATTTTGGGATATGCACAGCTTCTTGCCACAACATCATCGTATAGGCTGTTGTGCGGTCTTATCTCCATCGCGCTGCACAATGCCCATACATCGCAGTAATAGAATGTGAAGCCACGGAGCAACGCCATGTCTGTAACCTTACCGTCGGGTGAAATCCAACGCTGCACAACCTCGTGGCAGTAGAATTGCATCGGCTCGCCTTTCCTGCTTTCGCATCTGACCTGCGCCACACGGATTACCTGATAGCCTTTGCAGATGGTTATCACGCTGAAATATTGCGTTTCCTTGTAGATACGTTTGCGTGTGTCCTGCACTTTGAGTTTGGCATGGCATTGGGAACAGGTGCAACCTTCAAGGGTGTCGCATAGTCCACTGTCACTGTGCCACTCGTGACCGCAGTCGGAGCAGGTAATGTTCCCTTTCTTGGTGCGGTAGCCGATATGTTCAACGCAGTGGCGGTATGCCCATTCAATTTGTGTCGTTGATATGGGGCGGAGGTTGGCTGAAAGTCTTGCCACCTCTTTCTGTATCTTGGTCTTCGGTTTCATAAGCCTAAATCAAATAATGAGGGTTGGGGGTGGTTTTCTTTTCTCGCTGACGGTCTGTTGCGGTTCTGCAACTTGCGGAGTTCCTCCTCTTGGTATCTGCGGACTGCATTCTGACGTGCCTCCGCCTTTTCCTCTTCCGTGAGTTCCACAACATGGTTCACCACCACTTGGCAGTTCATAGGTTTGCCCACCTCTATCTCGTTTTCCTCATAGTAGTGGATGGCTTGCCCGAATATCTCTCCGTCCGTGAAGCCGTTGCAACCACTTTTCTGCACATGGTTCAGAATGTGGGTCACGCACTCGTCTATGTTCTTGGCAGGGTTGCGGTACTTCTTCGCAAAGAGCGTATCTTCCTCCGCCCGCTGTTCCAGATACATTTGTATCGTTCTTTTGAAATGGTCTGTTCCTTTCATATCGCTGTCGTTTTTAGATTGTCTGTTTAAGTATCTCTCTCCAATAGGTCGGCTCTACCTCGCTGAGAAGGAAGTCCATGAAGTCCCTCCGTGCGTCTTTGTTTAGTTCGTGGTACAATCTTCGGAACGTTTCAAAATTGCCGTTGATGTACGTTTCCACCATATACACGAAGATGTTGTCCACCTCGTAATATCTGCACTGCTGCGCTACCGTCTTGCTGTTTCTCTTTGTCATGTCGGTAAGGGTTAAAGAGTTAATGACCAAAGGATGAAGCCGAAGTAGGCAATGGTGGAAAGGATAGCCACGATTACACCTATCGCCACTCGGAACACTCCGTTTACAATCTCTCTGATGATGCCCCAAAGGATGCCGAACACCCCGAAGGCGGTGCGCATCATCAAGCCGCATATCGCCAACCCGATGTATTGCGCCACTTGTCTGAAATTTGCCGTTGCTGTCATATCTTCGCTGTTTTTAATTTTTTTGTTTTTTATGCGGATTCAAGAGCTGAGGGAGTTGAGTTTCAAACTATCTTATCTGCCTCTCGTTTATCCGACATTTTTTTTATGCGTCTTTCTGTCGCATCGGTCGTTTTCGTTTCGGGTGCTTGAAAAGGTAGGGATTAGGGAATGCAAGGTTTTTCGGGGAAATACTACCCGAAGGGCTGGAGATTTCCGCAGAAAACAGGAGGCTTGACCTTGCTTTCCCGTCCAATCCCGGAATTACCTTTGCGCCCAGAACGAAAATGACTGACTGATGCGGCTTACTGAAAGGCGCAAAATGGAGGTAAACGAAAACAGAGGCAGATTAGGTAGAAAAAACTTTAGGGGAAAATCCGTAAAAAGAGGAAACCGTCTGAAAGAAAAAGACATCACCGGAAGCGTGAAAAGGGCAAACCACGACAAAGGAAGTATGATTGTTTCCGTTCCGACGGAACTTGTCCAGCCGGGCGGCAACAATCATTCTTCCCGGTTTGTCCGGCTGTGTGTGACCGCCTGTTTCATTCATGAGGCAGGCTGACACACTCTGCATTCACTTTCCGCTTCCGGCAAAAGGGACAGCAAAAAAAGAAAAATCATCTGGTAGCCCGTAAAAGCACCTCTTGGCATAGACGCAAAAGAAAGGGGCATTGCGTCATCAGTCTAAACATCGTTTAGGCGTGAGGCAATGCCCTTTTCTCCGGCTATGCGGTAGTCGGCACACGATTGTTCAAAACTCGTTTTTGGCAATGGTGTTCCGACAAACAAAACCGCTTTTACGGAAAAATCTTATGAATGAGGGGATAAAAAACGGGAGTTTATATCAAAATCTCGAATTAAATAGCTACTTTTGCATAGGAAGAGTTCTTTGAAGGTTACGCAATGCGCAGAAAGATAATGCAGTAGATAACTAACTAAATCGTAACCTATTACTATCAAGAGCAATTAACCTACGCTCATTTCCAATAAATTACACTCTTTTCGTAACTTCTAGGTACAAAAGTACAAAAAATCCGGACACGACATTGCACATTGTGAATAGTTTTGTATCTTTGCTGCCTACCGTGCAAATTATAAACTAAAAAATACGTTTGGATCTATGACGAAGCAGAACGTCGCCGAGCCGGAAAGCCTCGGCGAGGCAATGAACAGAACGGAACTCTTTTTCGAAAAGAACGGGCGCAAGCTCACCTACGTTTTTCTGGGGCTGCTGGTTCTCGCCGCGTTGGTTTACGGCTACCGGGCGCTGATCGTGGCGCCGCGCGCCGAGAAGGCCGCGGAGATGATCGCCGAGGCGCAGTCGCGTTTCGAGGCGGAGAATCCCGACTTCGAGTTGGCGTTGCAGGGCGATGCCAACGGCGCCGGGTTCCTCGACGTGATCGAGCAGTACGGTTCGACCCCCTCGGGCAATCTGGCCAGGCACTACGCCGGCATCTGCTACCTGCGTACGGGCGATCTGGAGAATGCCGCCGCCTGTCTGGCGAAGTATTCGCCTGTCAAGGGACTGCCCGGTGCGCTCATCAATGCCCAGAACTACGGGTTGCAGGGCGATGTGGCCGTCGAGCGGCAGGACTACGCCAAGGCCGTGGATTTCTACCGCAAGGCCGTGAAGGCCGCCGACAACAACCTGACCGCCCCGATGTACCTGCGTAAGGCCGGACTGGCGGCGCAGGCTCAGGGCGACGCTGCGGCCGCCGCCGGATTCTACCAGCAGATTCTCGACACGTATCCCGCTTCGATGGAGGCCCGCGAGGCCGAGAAGCTGCTCGGAAGCGCTAAATAAGGAGTGCGGCGAGATGGCGACCAGAAACCATAACCTTTCCAAATTCGATTCGCCGCTGCCGTCGGCTGCGGACATGCGGTTCGGAATCGTCGTGGCCGAGTGGAACCGGGAGGTGACGGAGGCGTTGCTGGAAGGTGCCGTGCGCACGCTGCGCGCCGCCGGATGCCCCGACATGAACATTCAGATCAAGTATGTCCCCGGTACGTTCGAGCTGTCGCTCGGTGCGCAGTTCTTCGCGGAATATACCGACGTGGACGCCGTGATCGCGCTCGGATGCGTCATTCAGGGCGATACGCGGCACTTCGACTTCATCTGTCAGGGCGTGACGCAGGGCATCACGCAACTGCAGATCCAGTGGAACATGCCGATCGCGTTCGGCGTGCTGACCGTGAACGACATGCAGCAGGCACTGGACCGCTGCGGCGGCCGCCACGGCAACAAGGGCGACGAGGCGGCGGCGACGGCCATCAACATGGTCAAGTTGCAGATCGACATGGAGGCGGCTTCGCCCGACCACGAACCCGACCGGCGGAACATCAACTGACGCTGCGGGAGGAGAAGAAAAAGGTACGGCTTTTCGGGGCCGTACCTTTTTTTTGTGCCTTTCCGGGAGTGTTCTGTGTCCCCGCCGCGTCTGCCGCGGGGACTGTTCCCCGCTTTAGAAGACACCCAGGTTGTCGAGGAAGACGAGCAGCAGGATCACCGGGCAGAAGTAGCGCAGCAACACCAGAAAGAGCCGGTAGATGCGGAAGGGCAGGACACCGTCGTTGGTGAGCTGCGCGCGGAGCACCTGCCGGTCGAGCCGCCAGCCCACGAACAGGCAGGTGAGCAGTCCGCCCACGGGGAGCATGATGTTGGCCGTGAGGTAGTCGAGCGAGTCGAAGATATTCAGACCGCAGATCGTCCAGCCGCCCAGCACCCCCATCGAGAGCGAAGCCACGGCTCCTAACGCCCCGGTCGAGAGGGTGGTGGTCCACGCCGCCGCGCGGCGGCTCAGGTGCCACTCTTCGTGCAGGTAGGCCGTGACGACCTCGTGCAGCGAGATGGTCGAGGTGAGGGCCGCCACGATGAGCAGCAGGAAGAACACCGACGACCAGACCATGCTCAGCGGCATGCCGTTGAAGATGCCCGGCAGGGTGATGAAGACCAGCGAAGGTCCCGACGAGGGGGCGATTCCGACGCTGAAGACCGCCGGGAAGATCACCACGCCGGCCAGCACGGCGACCAGCGTGTCGAGGATCGTGACGTTCAGCGCCGTGTGGCGCAGGTCGGTGTCGGGTTTGAAGTAGGAGGCGTAGGTGACCATCGTGCCGATGCTGATCGAGAGCGAGAAGAAGGCCTGTCCCAGGGCCACGAGCACGGTCGAGGGGGTGACCTGCGAGAAGTCGGGCCGGAAGAAGAAACGCAGCCCTTCGCCGCCGCCCGGCAGCAGCAGCGAGTGGACGGAGAGGGCGATGAGGACGACGAACAGCAGCGGCATGAGCACCTTGGCCGAGCGTTCGATGCCCTTCCGGACGCCCAGCGCGATCACGGAGTGGGTGGCCAGCGCGATCAGTCCGGTGTAAACGAGCGGCCGCCACGGGTCGCGGATGAACTCCGCGAACAGCGCTTCGTACTCCGCGGCGGAGGAGAGGCGTGCGAGTTCGCCCGTGAGGGAGCGGACCATGTAGCCGGCCGTCCAGCCCGAGACCACGAGGTAAAAGCCGAGGATCAGGAACGCCGCCAGCACGCCGTTGTATCCCAGGAAGCTCCAGCGGGAATCGAGCGCCCGGAAGGCCCCCACGGCGTTGCGGTGCGAGGCGCGTCCCACGGTGAATTCGGCCAGCATGAGCGGCAGTCCCAGCAGCAGGACGCAGAGGATGTAGATCGCCAGAAAGGCCCCTCCGCCGTTGTCGCCGGCCACATAGGGAAACCGCCAGATGTTGCCCAGCCCCACCGAACTTCCGGCGGCGACCAGTACGGCGCTCAGTTTTCCGCCCAGCGTGACCCGGGCGTGCGAATGGTGTTTCATGTCCGTTGCTTTGAGTGTGAAACCGGCGGGCAGGCCGCAGCCTGTCCGCCGGTCGTATCCGTTACCTCTCCAGCGTGACGCTCACGCGGTCGAGTTTTCCGCCCAGCGGCGGCGCCAGCTTCGAGACGGTGCATTTCACGTGCCGCAGTTGCGGAAAGGCGGCGTACAGCGCCTCGATGATGTTCAGGGCCACGCGTTCGATGGTCCGCTGCGTCTGTCCCATCCGTTCCCGGACGATCTGATAGACGGTGAGGTAATTGACCGTCTTCTCCACGTCGTCCTCCGCGGCCGCTTCGCCCAGCAGGGCCGTAAGTTCCAGATCGACCGTGAAGCGGTTGCCCACCTTCCGTTCCAGCTCGTAGCAGCCGTGCAGCGCCCGGAACTCCATGCGATCGAGTGCGATGCGGTACTCCATGGCCTATTCGGCGATTACGAGGTAGTAGTTCTTCTTGCCGCGCTGCACGAGGAGGTATTTGCCGGCGATGAGGTCTGCGTCGGTCACCTCGCGCATCGGATCGGTCACCTTCTCCTTGTTGAGGGACACGCCGCCGCCCTGCACCAGCTTGCGGCACTCGCCCTTCGAGGGGAACACCTGCGTCTTTTCGGCCGCCAGCTCCACGAACGGCAGGCCCAGTCCGGCGCGGGCGATGCGGAACTGCGGCACGCCCTCGAAGACCTGCAGCAGCGTCTGCTCGTCTATCCGGCGCAGCGCCTCGGAGGTCGTGCCGCCGAAGAGGATGGCCGAGGCCTCGACGGCCTTCTCGTACTCTTCCCGGGAGTGGATCATCGTGGTGATCTCCTGCGCCAGGCGCTTCTGCAACACGCGCAGGTGCGGGGCGGCGTCGTGCTCGGCGATGAGCGCGCCGATCGTTTCCCGGTCGAGCAGCGTGAAGATCTTGATGTAGCGTTTGGCGTCCTCGTCGCTCACGTTGAGCCAGAACTGGTAGAACTTGTAGGGCGACGTGTAGCGCGGGTCGAGCCAGACGTTGCCGCTCTCGGTCTTGCCGAACTTCGTACCGTCGGCCTTGGTGATGAGCGGGCAGGTGATGGCGAAGGCTTCGGCTTCGGGGCCCAGCTTGCGGCGGATCAGCTCCGTGCCGGTGGTGATGTTGCCCCACTGGTCGGCGCCGCCGAGCTGGATCTTGCAGCCCATCGTCTGGTAGAGGTGCAGGAAGTCGTAGCCCTGCACGAGCTGGTAGGTGAATTCGGTGAACGACATGCCGTCGCCTTCGCCGTTGAAGCGCTTCTTGACCGAATCCTTGGCCATCATGTAATTGACGGTGATGCACTTGCCGATGTCGCGGATGAAATCGAGGAACGTGAAGTCCTTCATCCAGTCGTAGTTGTTCACCATGCGCGCGGCGTTCGGGGCGTCGGAGTCGAAGTCGAGCAGTTTGGCCAGTTGCCGCTTGATCGCCTCCTGGTTGTGCCGGAGGGTCCGCTCGTCGAGCAGGTTGCGCTCCTGCGACTTGCCCGAGGGGTCGCCGATCATGCCCGTCGCGCCGCCCACGAGGGCCAGCGGACGGTGGCCGCACATCTGGAAATGCTTGAGAATCATCACGCCTACCAGGTGGCCGATATGCAGCGAGTCGGCCGTGGGGTCGATGCCCAGGTAGGCCGTCGTCATCTCCTTTTCGAGTTGTTCCTTCGCGCCGGGCATGATCGTGTGGATCATGCCGCGCCATTCGAGTTCTTCGATGAAATTCTTGATTGCCATTTTATTTCTTTGGTGCTTTTCTTCGTTTTATTCCACCTCCAGGTCCAGGGCTTTCCGGAGTTCCGCCACCAGCGGGTTTTTCTCCGTGATGTACTTCACCCGGTCCTCGAGTCTGATCGGGCGCGCGGCCCGTATCTGTTCATTGACCGTGATCTCCAGCTCGATCCGTCCCGTCACTCCGGCCAGCTCGGCGATCCGCATGAGCATTCCGGTCTTGCTGCGCAGGATTTCGTCGCGCAGCTCCGTCGTCGGGACGCTCACCGCGATCGTGTCGCCGCGGAAGAGCATCTGCTCGAAGGCCGGGACGAAGCGCGGCCGCCGTTCGCGGATCAGCGCCAGGATGCGTTCCCGCGTCCGTTCCAGTTTCGCCGCGCACTCCGGATCGACCGTTGCGGCGGCCGGTTCGGGGTCCTGCGTCTTTTCGGACTGCGTCGCCGGATTGCCGGCCGAGGCCAGCAGGTCCGAGAGCGACGTTCCGGAGATCAGCGGCCGCCGGGCCGTCCCTGCGGGCCTTGCCTCGGGTTGCGGGACCGGTTGCGGAGCTGCCGCGGGACGGGTGTCCGCCGCCGGAACCTCCGTGCCGATCGGTGCGGCCGGGCCAGGGCGTGTCGCCGGGGCCGTTCCGGATGCCGTCGCGGGAGCTGCCGCGGGCGGAACGTTTCCGTCCGGACGCATTCCGGATGCCGCAGCCGGTTCCGGGGACGGCGCCGCACGGCCCGAAGGTTCGGGATGCGGGCCTTCCGCCGCCGGGGCGGGTTCCGGCCGGAGCCTTGCGGCGTTAGCCGCGCCTTCCGTGCCGGAGGCAGGGGGCGGGGGCGCGGGTTGCGTTTCCGCGCGGGCCGCCGGGGCTGCCGTGCGGGGCGTCAGTTCGGGGAGCGGATACTCCCCGGATGGGGTCAGGAGATCATTTTTTTTTTGGCCGAGACCGGCGATCTTCATCAGTCCCAGCTCCACGAGCAGCCGTTGGTTGGACGACTGCCGGATTTTCCCGTCGAGCTCCGTCAGCACGGAGATCGCACCGAACAGGAACTCGACACTGCAGGCGCCCGCCTGCGTCCGGTATCGTTCCAGCAGCGTGCCGGTCATTTCGATCAGCCGCAGCGTTTCGGGGCGTTCGGCCATCAGCAGGTCGCGCATGTGGCGGTTCAGGCCGGCCATGAAGGTCTGGCCCGAGAAGCCTTTCGAAAGCACCGCGTCGAAGGTGACGAGCGCCTCGGCGTAGTCGCCCCGCAGAAGCATCTCCGTCACGCCGAAATAGGTGTCGTAGTCGAGCACGTTCAGCGTTTGGGCCACGTTGCGGTAGTCGAGCGTCGTGCCGCAGAACGACACGGCCTTGTCGAACATGGAGAGGGCGTCGCGCATGCCGCCGTCGGCTTTCTGCGCGATGAGGTTGAGCGACTCCTCGTCGGCGGCGACGCCCTCCTCGGATGCGATGTAGCGGAGGTATTCCACCGAATCCTCGACACGGATGCGGTTGAAGTCGTAAATCTGGCAGCGCGAGAGGATCGTGGGGATGATCTTGTGTTTCTCGGTGGTGGCGAGGATGAAGATCGCGTGTGCGGGCGGCTCTTCGAGCGTCTTGAGGAAGGCGTTGAAGGCCGCGGCCGAGAGCATGTGGACCTCGTCGATGATGAACACCGAGTAGCGGCCCACCTGCGGGATGATGCGCACCTGCTCGATGAGCGTGCGGATATCCTCCACGGAGTTGTTCGACGCGGCGTCCAGCTCGTGGATGTTGAGCGACCTTCCCTCGTTGAACGAGCGGCACGATTCGCACTCGTTGCACGCCTCGGCGCCGTGGGGCGCGAGGCAGTTGATCGCCTTGGCGAAGATGCGGGCGCAGGTGGTCTTGCCTACGCCGCGGGGGCCGCAGAAGAGGTAGGCGTGGGCCAGCTGACCGCGCTCGATGGCGTTCTGGAGCGTCGAGGTGATATGCTTCTGCCCGACGACCGAACGGAACGTCGCCGGGCGGTATTTGCGTGCGCTGACGATGAAATCACTCATGATTTTGCAAAGGTAGGAAATAATTATAATATTCCGGAGCGGAGGAGGACTCCTTTTTTCGCCAATTTGGCGGTTCCGTGTCAGACGGCCGTGCCATTGGGTGACAAAACATGACACGATGGCCGACGGCGGAGGTTGGCAGGCGTTTTGCTGAACGAAGGAATGAAACACGAAACGAATAAACACAAACGGATATGAACATCAACACATTAACCATCAAGGCGCAGGAGGCGCTGCAAGCGGCGCTTGCCCTGGCCCGGGAGCGCGGACAGCAGGCTGTCGAGCCGCTCCATCTGCTGAGCGTCCTCGTCCGCGAGGACGATTCGCTCGGGGCGTTCCTTCTGGGACGCGTCGGCGTGAACGTGCGCGGCCTGCGCGAGGAGGCCGCCCGTGCCGTGGCGTCGCTGCCGCGGGTCGAAGGGGGCGGCGAGCAGTTCTTCTCGCAGGACGCTTCGCGCGTCGTGCAGCGCGCCGTGGATTTCACGAAGACCTTCGGCGACAAGTATGCCTCGGTCGAGCACCTGTTGCTGGGCCTGGTGGCCGAGCGCGGTGCGGCCGCCGACCTGCTCAAGCGGGCCGGAGCGACGGAGAAGGAGCTCGTCGAGGCGATCCGCACCTTCCGCAAGGGGGCCACGGTCGATTCGCAGACCTCGTCGCAGGAGTTCGACGCGCTGGGCAAGTATGCCATCAACCTGAACGAGCAGGCGCGCTCGGGAAAACTCGACCCGGTCATCGGGCGCGACGAGGAGATCCGCCGCGTGCTGCAAATCCTTTCGCGGCGCACGAAGAACAACCCGATCCTCGTGGGCGAGGCGGGCGTCGGCAAGACGGCCATCGCCGAAGGCATCGCCCGGCGGATCATCGACGGCGACGTGCCCGAGAACCTGAAATCGAAGGTCATCTACTCGCTCGACATGGGCGCGCTGATCGCAGGCGCCAAGTATCAGGGCGAGTTCGAGGAGCGGCTGAAGGCCGTGGTGCAGGAGGTTACGGCCAGCGACGGCGAGATCCTGCTCTTCATCGACGAGATACATACGCTGGTCGGCGCCGGCAAGTCGTCGGGGGCGATGGATGCCGCGAACATCCTCAAGCCGGCCCTCGCGCGCGGCGAGCTGCGGACCATCGGCGCCACGACGCTCGACGAGTTCCAGAAGTACTTCGAGCAGGACAAGGCCCTCGAACGCCGTTTCCAGAAGGTGATGGTCGATGAGCCGACGCAGGAGGACGCCATATCGATCCTCCGCGGCCTGAAGGAGCGCTACGAGAACCACCACCAGGTGCGGATCAAGGACGAGGCGATCGTAGCCGCCGTGGAGCTTTCGACGCGCTACATCACCTCGCGCTTCCTGCCCGACAAGGCCATCGACCTGGTGGACGAGGCCGCTTCGCGGCTGCGTCTGGAGATGAACTCCGTGCCCGAGGAGATCGACACGCTGGACCGCCGCGTGCGGCAGCTCGAGATCGAGCGCGAGGCGATCCGCCGCGAGAAGGACGAGGAGCGCATCGGACAACTGACCAGGGAGATCGAGGAGCTGAAGGCCAGGGACGCCGAAATGCGCGCCAAATGGCAGGGGCAGCGCGATCTGCTGAAGAAGATACAGACCAACAAGGACCGGATCGAACGGCTGAAGGTCGAGGCGCAGCAGGCCGAGCGGCAGGGCGACTACGGCAGGGTGGCCGAAATCCGCTACGGCAAGATTCAGGAGGCCGAGAAGGAGATCGCCGCCTTTCAGGAGGAGTACCGCCTCGCATCGGCCGGCGGGTCGATGATCAAGGAGGAGGTCGATGCGCAGGACGTGGCCGAGGTCGTATCGCGCTGGACGGGGATTCCCGTGCAGCGGATGCTCGCCTCGGAGCGCGAGAAGCTCCTGCACATGGAGGAGGAGCTGCACAAGCGCGTCGTCGGGCAGGAACAGGCCATAGCGGCCATTTCGGATGCCGTGCGCCGTTCGCGCGCCGGGCTGAACGATCCCCGCAAGCCGATCGGATCGTTCATCTTCCTCGGTACGACGGGCGTGGGCAAGACCGAACTGGCGAAGGCGCTCGCGGAATTCCTCTTCAACGACGACCAGATGATGACGCGTATCGACATGAGCGAGTATCAGGAGCGGCACAGCGTCTCGCGGCTGGTCGGCGCGCCTCCGGGATACGTCGGATACGACGAGGGCGGCCAGCTCACCGAGGCCGTGCGCCGCAAGCCCTACTCGGTCGTGCTGCTCGACGAGATCGAGAAGGCGCATCCCGACGTGTTCAACATCCTGTTGCAGGTGCTCGACGACGGGCGTCTGACGGACAACAAGGGCCGCACGGTGGATTTCCGCAATACGATCATCATCATGACCTCGAACATGGGGTCGCAGGTGATTCAGGAGAACTTCGCCGAGGCGTTCGACGGCAAAAAGCTGCCGTCGGAGGTGGTGGAGCGGACACGCCGCGAGGTGATCGACCTGCTGAAACAACAACTGAAACCCGAGTTCCTGAACCGTATCGACGAGATCGTGATGTTCGAGCCGCTGACCCGCAGGGAGATCGAACGCATCGTGGACATCCAGTTGGGAATCGTGCGACGGATGCTCGCCGAGAACGGCATCCGGCTGGAGTACAGCGACAAGGCGCGCGAGTGGATCGCCTCGGCGGGTTACGATCCGCTCTACGGCGCACGTCCCGTGAAGCGGACGATCCAGCGTTACGTGGTGAACGACCTGTCGAAGCGGATTCTGGCGGGCGACGTGGACCGGTCGAAACCGATCGCGATCGACGCCACGGACGAGGGACTGACTTTCGCCAACTGACGCGGACCCGTTGGGGAGCGGAGTGCCGTGTCCGGTGTCCGCCTTTCTCGGACGGCGCTGTACCCGAAAAGGGTACAGCGCCGTTTTTTTTGAGTGAGGCTATGATCCGGATTGCCGATGTCGTTCCCCGCACCGCCCTGGGAGGCAGGATTCTTTTTCGGGAGGCGGCTCCGCCGCATGCCCGCCGAAACGCTGCGGCCGGGCGGCCCGCGAATGGCTGCCGGAGGAGCCGGCGACAGGCTGTCCTCCGGACGGCTTCGCGCGAGGCGTTGCCGGAAGAGTGCCGGATCGATCCGGCACTCTTTTTCGCGGCTGTTTTATTTGAGGCGGTATTTTCCGTCCGAGAAGTCGATTTCGTCGAGCGTCAGTGTCCGGGGATCGTCGTAGATCCGCCGGACGGCCGTCTCGGACGGGAGGCTGTCGGTTTTCTGGCTGTTGATGAAATAGCCCCATACCATAAACCAGGACCAGTTGGGCTGACTGTGGTAGGAGTCCGGATCCGGCAACTGCCCGACTTCGCCCAGCGCAAGCAGCTTATCGCCCGCCAGGGCTTGCAGATCGTCATGATGCGACTGTTTGTAATCGCGGTGATAGACATCGGCGGCCAGCACATCGACATACTCCGGACCGGGATAGAAGTCGGCATAGGGCCCGGCTTCGTCCCCTTTCTTGTCGCGCGGGGCGTTGGTGTTCCAAACCCACAGCAGGTTGTTGAGCTTGTGGACTTTGGTGAAATAATTGTAGGTCATGATCCACAATTTCTTGAAGCCGTTCTCGCCCGGCTTGTTGCACCACCAGAACCAGACGCCGTTCATTTCGTGATACGGGCGCCAAAGGATCGGGATGCCTGCATCACGCAGTTGTTCGAGATAGGGTATAACGGTGTCCATCTGTTTTTTCCACTGCGTATTGAGTCGTGTCCCTTCGGTCGTGAGTTCTTTCCAAACCTCGTTCGACGGGCGGTTCTGCCAAGTCCAGATCGAAGCCCCGTCGCAGTCGTTGCATTCTGACGGGAAGCAGCAGTGCCACATCAGCGTGATGATGCGCCCTTCGGCATGGCGTTGCTTGATTTCATCGACCAGGTTCTGTCGCAAAGTTTCGGTCGAGAGGCCGTTGATCCGGCACTCGCCCCAGGGCGAGGTCAGGTTCATCGGTCCGCAGTGGTGATAATCCGCGATGTTCCCGCCGAGCGCGTTGAAGCTGAAATCGCTGCCCCAGACAACGGGCCGTTTGCCCGTGACGGAATAGACCACGGAATCGTAGCGGCAGGGATCGCTGATGAAATTGTGCTGTCCGGCGAGCGTGTATTTGCCGCGGATCGAGTAGAGGAATTCGAGAAGCTGGCGCGCTTCGGGCGAGGCTTCCGGATTGACCGGAGCGATGGTTCGGCGTCCCGATGTGCAGCCGTACAGCAGGGCGGCCGTCATCAGGGCGGTTATCAGACGTTTCATGGCCGGTTATTTTACGGTGACGTTCTTGGGCATGGAATACATGTCGGGCAGATCGCGCTCCAAAAGGGTCCACTCGTCGGCATCGAACAGTTTGAAGTCTTCGGCCGACGCATCCGACGGATAGGGGCCGTAGGCGTGCCGGGGATTGTCGTTGCGCCATGCCACGACCATCGCGCATGGTTCGCCGCGCAGCACGCGCAGCACATCCTGTGTCCAATAGTCGGCTTTGTGGTCGTTTTCGAGCCCCGTTTCGGTGATGCCGACGGGTTTGTGCCTGAGTCCGCGCACTTCGACCATTGCCTGCACGTTCGACTCGAAGGCCGCGGTGTTGCGGCCGTGATAGCAATCCATGCCGATGAAATCGACCCATTGGTCGCCCGGCCAGCGGAACAGGATGCGTCCGACGGGATCGTCATAGACGGCATCCATCTGCGGCGAGATGGCGTAGATGACGTTATGCACGTTCTTCGTATCTCGCAGGTAGCTGACGATGAAGCGCCAGAAGGCGATGAACTCCCTGTCCGTCGTAGCGGAACGTCCCCACCAGTTCCAGGTCTGGGTATGTTCGTGCAGCGGGCGGAAGATGACGGGAATGGGGCGGCCCTTTTCATCGACCATCTTGCGGAACGCTTCGGCTACATCGTCCAGCCGGGCCTTGTATTTGAGGTTCATGGGCGAACCCTCCCGGAGAATCCGATCGACGACCTTGGTGTTGTCCCAGGCCGTACCGACGGGATATTTCTTTCCCGGACCTTCCGTCAGCGGATTGCTTTGGTGCCAGACGAGCATGCAGACGCCGCCCCGCTTGTAGGCCTCCTGGATATGGCGGATCTTGGTGTCGTCGATTCCGGCCATGTCCAGGCTGTAAACGGCCGGATGCGATCCGACGATATCCTTGACATCGGAGCGGTCCTTGTCGCCCTTCCAGCCGATACCGTACGACGGGTAGTCGTGGTGGCCGAACATGATGCCGTCCAGTCCGATACACCACAGATTGGCGTAGAGCGCTTTGGTTTCGGGGGTCGCATCGGGATCGACCATCTTCAGAATTGTCTTTTCGGGAGCTTTGAGGCGTTTCCCTTTGCCGGAAGCGTATCCGGTCGGACAGAGCAGGAGGCAAAGCCCCAACAGCAGAAGTCTTTTCATAAGCAAGTAGTTTTATTGATGGTTGTTTCGGAACAGCCGTTGTGCGAAATCGTGGAGCTGGAGGCGCCAGAATTGCCACTCGTGTCCCCACGGGGCATCGTGGAACTCGCACCGCACACCCCGCCGGTGCAGCTCTTCTACCGTATCGAGGTGGCCGGCATGACGCGGATCTTTCGTTCCGCAGGCGATCCACAGCAGGGCCAGTTCGCGGTTGATTCGTTCCGGATCCTCCATTACCCCCGGGATATAGCGTTCGTAGTCGAAAGTCCCGTCGCTCAGGATCCCTGCGCTGAACTGGCCGATTGCCGAGAACAGATCCAGATTGCGCAAACCGATGACGAAAGCCTGACCGCCTCCCATCGAGAGCCCGGCGATCGCCCGGCAGCGCTTGTCTCTATGCACCGGATAACGGTTTTCGACAAGCGGGATGACATCCCCGATCAGTTCCCTTTCGAGCAGTCGTATGCCCTCGGGGGTGCTGCCTCCGGCCCATGAACCGTCCGTAAGACCGTTCGTCATGACGACGTACATCGGCACGGCGGCCTTCTCGGCGATCAGATTGTCCATGATTGCGGCCACGCGGCCTTCGCGCACCCAACTGCCTTCGAAGTCGCCGCCACCGTGGCGCAGATAGAGAACCGGAAGACGGCGTGCGGGGTGCTCGACAGCCTCACGCGGAACATAGATCCACGCCGTACGCAACTGCCCGAGCGATGAAGAGCGGTAGGGGAGCAGGTGCACCTCGCCGCCGACACGGCGACGTTCGTCGAAGCGGGGCTCCTCGCCGCCGCGAACCTCGACGACACTGCCGTAGATCGTGGTCCCGGCCTTTACGTCGGGATTGACCGGATCGACGGTCTCGAGTCCGTCGATCCGGAATTTGTACTGATAGATTCGCGGCTCGACCGGGCCGATCGTCAGGCTCCATATTCCACCCGTATCGCGCTGCATCGTCTGCGGAACGACATCCCATTCGTCGAAAAGCAGCTCGACCCGTTCCGCCTGCGGGGCCCGGAGGCGGAACGTAATCGTCCGGTCGTCGTGCACCTCCGGGGAGAATTTCGGCCCGGCGGGTTTCCACCATCCTTCGGTCGAAAAGGTATTCCGTGTCCGCTCCGGATGCCGCACGGTATCCTGGGCCTGTGTCCGGACGCTGCCCGCCGCCAGCGACAGACAGCAGACGATGCTCGCTATTCGTCCCATACGAAGGTCCCCGTGGCGCCGGGAGCGAGGTTCAACTCTGCATACCGGCCGTTGTACTGTACGGATATGGAGCGGCGCGACCACGAGTCATTGGCCACGATCAACACGATCTTTCCGTCGGGCGTGCGGAAGGCCGCATTGGGCGCCACGTCGGCGTGTTCGGTGATCTGTGCCCGATAGACCTTCGGCCGTTGTTCGTCCTCGCCGAGCGTTACCGTCCGGTCGCCCGGCGCTGTCGAGGCGATGCGTACCGAACCGGGACGAACGAACTGCGAGGCGTGCGCAATGACATAATAGGCCAGGTTGCGGGTCGCCGAATCGCCGTCGATGGTCAGCGCTCCCTGGCAGGAAGGACATCCGCCGTTGTCGGTGTGGGGATCGTTCAGGGGATCGGCCGCCAGGTTCCACAGCACGACGGTGCGGCTCCAGTTGCGCATGGGGCCGACAATGAGTCGTTTGGTCGATGCGGCGATGTCGATGCGGGAGGTCCCGGGGCGTTCGGTGGTCATCTGCTCGGTGAAGAGAATGTCCTTGTCGGGGCGGGCTTCGTGCACGTAGGTCATGGCGCTCATGTCGCCGGCATAGTGATGGAACGCCGCTCCGGACACGTATTGTGCCGCTTCGGGGTCGTCGTAGATGGCCAAGGCGTAGTCGGGGCGGTCGCAGTTGTGGTCGAAAACGATGATTTCCGTATCGAGCCCCGCCTTGCGGAATTTCGGTCCGAGGTGGTTTTTGACGAAGTCGGCCTGCTCCCAGGCGAACCAGAACATGCTGGGTGTATTGGTCGAACGCAGCGGCTCGTTCTGGACTGTCAGGGCATTGACCGTGATGCCGTGGACCTCCATCTCCTGCACATAGCGCACCAGGTAGTCGGCATAGACTCCATAACACTCTTTGCGCAGTTGTCCGCCGCGCACGTCATAGACGGTCTTCATCCACGACGGAGCCGACCAGGGAGATGCCAGCACGCAGATGTCGGGATTGATCTCCAGAATCTCGTTCATGACCGGAATTACGTCCCGGAGATCCTGCGAGAGCGAGAAGTGTTCCAGCCTGAAATCCTCCTGGCCTTCGGGCATGTCGTCGTAGAAGAAAACGAAACGGTTCAGGTCGGAGGCCCCGACCGTCAGACGCACGCAGCTCACACCGGCGCCTTTCACTGGATCGAATACGTCGCGGAGAGTCGCTGCACGGGCTTCGGGCGACATTCGCATGAGCATCTCGGCGCTGCCGCCCGTCAGGGCGAAGCCGAAACCATCGACCGGCTGGAAACTTTGCCGCGGGTCGATGACGATATAGGAACTGCGACCGCCGCGGTCGTCGCGCACGTCGGAAAACTCGTACTCTTCGGATTCGGAGTAAAGCGCGGAGCGGTCGGGAAGCGTAACGTAGGAACGGACGGTCTGTGCGGATGCCGTGACGGCCATGCCCGACAGAGCGCCGGCCAGAAGTAACAGTTTGCGGTTCATGATTCGGTTGGGTTTATAGTGTTCTGCTTTGTCGATCAATCCCCGAAGGCCCGACGGGCCTCCCGATCGGGATCTTCCGCCGTTCGACAGCGGTCGTCGAGGATCATCACCTCTCCTTTGCGGGGCGTGTAGCGGGGCCATGAGGGCAACGACGGACAATTGGGGTCGCCCGTGCGCATGAAGGCGAGCAATGCGTCGGCCATGCGGTACGAGAGGTCCCGCGGGGCCTTGCCGCCTCCCGTATGGGTCACCATGCGGTCGGTGTTCAGAAACCAGAAACAGATGTCGAGACAGTGGAAGGCGCGGTGGCGTCCGTCGAAGAGCGGGGATTCCCAGCCGAACCACGCCATATAGACGGGCGATTGCTGCTCCCGGCACTTTACGTCGGCCGTGTGGACGACGCCCCGGCGGTTCGAGACGATGACGCTCCACAGTTCGATGGGACGCAGTTCGGGAAAACTCTTCGCATAGGCTTCGACAATGGCGCCGGCCCGCTCTCCGAAGACGGGTGTCAGATGCCCGACCACGTCTTCCGTTGTGACCGATTCCAGTTCGGGGTCGTCGCGGTCGGGATTCCACTCGTGAAATGTCGAACAGAGCAGCATCGGCACATCTGTACCCCACGTGCTGTAGCGCCCCGTGTAGAACTCTCCGTCGGGCAGGTCGCGGCCGTCGCCGACGGGGGCGAAGCCGCCCCGCTGCCCGACACCCGGAATCCCGTTCAGATGCTGTGCGGCACGCTCGGCGAGAAGCATATACTCCTCCCAGGGCATGTGTTGCAGCGAATCGATCTGCGAGGCATCGAGACCCGCCTCGCGGAGAATGGCGGAGCCGAGCGCTTCGGCGTACTGTTTCGAATTGGCCCGGGTCGCATTCCCGCTCAGGGCCACGGCCTTGTGGAAAAGCCCTTTGGCCGCCGGCATGGCGCAGAGGTTGCACACTTTCGCACCGCCGCCCGACTGGCCCATGATCGTGACATTCTGCGGGTCGCCGCCGAAAGCTTCGATATTGTCGCGCACCCACTCGAGGGCTGCCACGATGTCGAGCATCCCTGCGTTGCCCGATGAGACGTACTTTTTTCCGCCGACCCCGGCGAAATCCGAGAAGCCCAGCGGACCGAGGCGATGATTGACCGAACAGAAGACGATGTCTCCGTAGCGGGCGATATTCTCGCCGTCGTAGCCGTCCTGTTCGATGCCGTTGCCCCGTGCGAAGCCGCCGCCGTGCAGCCAGACGAGGACCGGGCGGCGTTTGCCGTCGAGTCCCGGTGTCCAGACGTTCAGGCGCAGGCAGTCCTCGCTCATGCCGTCGTAGTTCCAATGATCGACGAACATCGAGTAGGACTCCGGACGGCGGTCGTAGAAACTCTGGGGAGCCGAATCGCCGAAGGCCACGGCAGGGCGGACGCCTTTCCACGGTCGGGGCGGCTGAGGCGGCATGAAGCGGTTTTCTCCCGAAGCAGGCGCGCCGTAGGGAATGCCCCGGAAATTGTAGATTCCGCGCAGGATGAAACCGCGCACCTTGCCGTAGCGGGTCGGAGCGACGGCGATCTGTTCGCCGATGAAGAGTTGCTGGTCGTCGGATTGGGGGGAGGGAGATGCGGCCGCAGCGGGATGCGTGCCCGCAAGTAGCAGAAAGAACCCTTGCAAAAGGAGCGAACGTCGTTTCATGGTTAAAAAAATATCAGTTTCAAGTCCGTTTAGTATCAATTCCGGAGAATCGTTTCGTTCGTAACAAAAATAATACGCCGGGTCGGTTTTCAATCATACTTTTTTGCCATAATCCAATCCTTTTACGACCGTCCGGTCCGAAAGCGTTCCCGTCGTGGGTCGGGAATACGGCGGATAGGCGCATGTGCCCCGGGACTTTCTTTCAGGGTGTTGAATACCGGCCATCGTATTGCGCCGGCCTTATTGCAGGCGAAATGAGGGGAAGCGTATTTCGGTATTATTTTGTTTCGTCGGATATTTTTTATAATTTTGTTCTGACGCCTCTGTCAGATGACGCAAAATACCTTATTATAATATGGCGATGAAGATCTTCTGCGAAAATACGCCGCTGACCGACAACGATTGCTTCGTGATCTTTTCCCGTGAAAAAAGTTGTTTCGACTTCCCGCTCCATACCCATAAGGAGCTGGAGCTGAACTTGGTGCTCAACGGGGCGGGGGCATCTCGCGTAATAGGCAACCACATGGGTACGATCGGCGACGCGGAACTGGTCTTCGTCAACGGAGAAACGCCTCACGCCTGGTTCACGGATGGTTGCCGCTCCCAGCGCATCCAGGAGGTGACGCTTCAGTTCGCCCCCGATCTGATCGACGACAAATTATTGAACCGCAACTCGCTGACGGCCCTTAAACGGCTTTTCGAGGAGTCGCGGCGCGGAGTGCTCTTTACGGAACAGACAGCTCTCGAAGTGGCTCCCGCTCTTCGGCGTATCTACGAGCGGGGATCGGCCGGAGGCATGCAGCCGTTGCTCGATGTGCTTGCCGTTTTCAATACCCTCTCGTTCGCCTCCGAACGGAAACTGCTCTCCGATCTGACCTTTGTCCAGGAGAAGGACATGTCCTATTCGCAGCGTCTCGAGACCGTTTTCGCCTACATGAACCGCAACTTCAGCCGGCAGATCTCCCTGCGTGACGTCGCCGAAACGGTCAACATGTCCGAAGTTTCGTTCAGCCGCTTCATCAAGAAGGCTACCGGGCAGAATTTCATCGACACGTTGGCCGAAATCCGCCTGGGGCATGTCTCGCGGATGCTCATTGATACGGACATGACCATTGCCGAGATCGCTTTCTGCTGCGGATTCAACAACATGGCCAACTTCAATCGCATTTTCAAACGCAAGAAGGGAATGCCTCCTCACCGGTTCCGTACATTGTACATCAACAAAAAAATATACGTCTGACCTGCGGCCGCTCCTGCAATCGGAGCAGGATTGTTTTGCATTGTATTTTGTTAAAAAAATATTAATCGCAATAGTCGGTTTTTGAGTAAGTTTGTACAACGGTAAGATGCAAGCTGTCCGATGGCCTGATCGCCGGGAGAACAGGTCGGTGCGGCTGTCTTGTCTGAAATTGTAAACTAACCCAAATCAACCAACTCTATGCAAAAAATCGTCTCTTATGTTTTGTCGTGCCTGCTGGGTTTGCTTTTGACCGGTTGTTACGAAAACGACTCGTCGGCACCGGACATGGTGGACCCCTGGCTGCGTGAACGGACCCCTGTCAGTTTCCGGCTGGAGTCCCAGATCGGAGCGGCGGTCATTACCGATGACTGGCGCCACGACGATTCCGGCGCCATTTCCGTGCAGCTCGTTCTTGGCAGTATCGCCGACATGAGCCGCGTGCAGGTCACCGAAATCGAATTTGCCTACAACGCGACCGCTTCGGTCCGGCCTGGCAGCACGCTCGATCTTTCGTCGGGCGGGGATTCGTTCGTCGTGACGGCCGAGAACGGCGAGCAGCGCACCTATACGGTTACCTATACCGTTTTCAAAGAGCCTTTCGAGGGGGTTTATGTCCACGATCCGATCGCCGGTATTCTCGACGGCACCGCCCCCAAGAGTTCGATGGTCGTTTTCGGCGGCTGGGACGGCGGTGAAATCATCTCGACGGCTATGGACAAGTCGTGGCACTGGGGCGACGGATACACGCCTGCCGATGAGGAGGACAACATTGTCAGTATCCGGCTTTCGCGCGTTGACGAGACTTCGGGCACGAGCTACGGCACCTGCCTCAATCTGGCGGGCGACGACGGCAAGTGGGCCAACTACCTCTTCCAGAACAACGCCGAGAAGGATGTCAATGGCTACTATCGCATCGTTCCCAAAGGCAAAAGCCGGTGGTCGAAAGATTCTTCGGGGACCGTCTCCTTCTATGAATGGGAGGACGCGGAGTACGCCGAGCCGCTCTATACGATGACGGTCTTGGAAGCCGGTACGCACGGTCTCGCGGGCGGTAAAACCTTTACCGTGAACGATACGGCTTTCGGCCGCGGTTTTCCCGGTCCCTACGACTGGGAGGTGAATACCAACTGGGATGATGATCGTTGGCTCGTTCACAATATCCGAAATACGTTCTGGACCATGCTCAAGAGTTCTGATTCGGCGCTTGAAAATCACACCGAACTGCTTGAAGCGGAGTATTGATCTTCCCTTTTTCACACACGAACACGGATATTGTCATGACAACTGCATGTATTGCTCGCATTCTGCGGGTGTCCTTCCTTTTTGCCGGGTGGACCGGATTTCTGCTGACGGCCGTCTCGTGCGGTGGCAGCGATATAGATATTCCCGACTCGTACGGACAGACGGCTCCCGACCGGAATCCGGGTTCCGGCTCCGATCCGGACCCGGACCCGGATCCGGAGCAGGTCACGCTGACGATGGTCGATCCTGCCGCGACGGCCGAAACGCAGGCGCTTTATTCGAATCTGTGGACCATTGCCTCCAGAGGCTTTATGTTCGGCCACCACGACGACCTTTGGTACGGCCGTTACTGGTACGACGAGCCGGGAGGCTCCGATACGAAGGCCGTTTGCGGCGACTATCCTGCCGTATTCAGCGTCGATTTCGGCCCGTTGATGGACGACCGGTTCGACCGTGAGGCGGACATGCGTGAAAACGAAATCCGTCGCCGGGTGATCCTCGAGGCCTACGAACGGGGTGAAGTCGTCACGGCCTGCTGCCACTTGAACAACCCGCTGACGGGCGGAGACTCGTGGGACAACAGCCATGCGGGGGTGGTGAAGGCCATTCTCGACGAATCGACCGCCGCACATGCGAAGTATATGGAGTGGCTCGATCGCGTGGCCGACTTCGCCGACAATCTTCGCGGGTCGGACGGCAGGCTGATTCCCGTCATCTTCCGTCCTTATCACGAACATACGCAGGAGTGGTCCTGGTGGGGGTCGAAGTGTACGACCGAAGAGGAGTTCGTCGGGTTCTGGCGTATGACCGTTCGTTACCTGCGCGATACGAAAGGCGTGCACAACTTCATTTACGCCATTTCGCCGCAGATGGATGCCGTCTATGGCAACACGCGGGACAGGCTGCTGTTCCGCTGGCCCGGAGACGAATGGGTCGATTTCATCGGGATGGACTGCTATCACGGTCTGAATACGGAAGCCTTCACTTCCAACCTCCGTACCTTGAGTGCTCTCTCGCAGGAAAAGCTCAAACCCTGCGGCGTCACTGAAACCGGCCAGGAGTCTTTCGAGAAGGCCGATTACTGGACCGGTTGCATCCTTGCTCCTCTGATGGGACAGCGGGTGTCGATGGTGGTCATGTGGCGCAACAAGTATGTGGCCGGCAACGAATCGGACAGACATTTCTATTCGGTCTATCCCGGGCATGTTTCGGCGGATGACTTCAACATCATGTATGGGCGTTCCCGCTCGCTTTTCAGCGGCGACCTGCCCGATATGTACACGATGGCCGAGCATGTCACGGTCCGGTGATCGAGAACTGAACGAAAACCTTTAAGAATACGAAACCTATGGTGAAAAGCTTTAAAACGTCATTGCTGTATGCGCTGGTAATGGTGTTGGGTTGCGTCGCTCCCCCCCCCTCGTGGCGAGCGCTCAGACTCACACGGTTACGGGCGTCGTGAAAGATGAGAAAGGGGCTGCTCTGCCGGGTGTGACCATCATGGTGAAGGGCACGACTACCGGTACGACCTCCATGGCCGACGGCCGATACTCCGTCGAAGTCTCACCGGGAAACGAGCTCGAGTTCTCATTCCTCGGTTATACCTCCCAAACGGTCCGGATCGCTTCGCAGACCGTGATTGACATTGTCCTGAAAGAGTCCTCGCTGCTGGCCGAGGAGGTGGTCGTCACAGCCTACGCGGTGCAGAAGAAGGTCAATGTCACGGGCGCCATCTCGCAGGTCAAGGGTACGGATCTGGTCGCCACGCCCGTGGCCAACATCTCGAATGCCCTGCTCGGCAATACGCCGGGTGTAAGCGGTCTTCAGACTTCGGGCGAGCCCGGACACAACGATGCATCAATACGTATCCGCGGTATTTCGACTTACGGCTCGGCCAACCCGCTGATTGTCATCGACGGCGTTGAGCAGCCCTCGGAACAGGCCATGGCCGAACTGAATGCCATGGATGCCAATGAAATCCAGGGTATCAGCGTCCTGAAGGACGCTTCATCGACCGCCGTCTATGGTATTCGCGGCGCCAACGGTGTAATCATCGTCACGACCCGCCGGGGCCAGACCGGGGCGCCGAAGGTCAATCTCTCGATGAATTACGGCTTTACGTCGGCGTCGAGCTTGCAGAAGGGTACTTCGGCTTACGAATACGCCCTGATGCGTAATGAGGCCATCCGCCACGACCAGCGGAGCTTCTCCGGTACGGAGAGCCTTTCGACCTACATCTACGACGACTACGATCTGTGGAAATTCAGGAACAACCGTGACTATACGCCCGTCGAGCTGGATGCCCGCGGCGACTTGACGGCCGCGCAGAAGGAGCTGTTGAAGAACCAGCCCGCTCTTTATTATGCCAGCCGCGATCTTTACAAGGAAATGTTCGATAGGGTGGCTCCGCAGATGCAGATCAACCTGAATGTCTCGGGAGGTACGGAGCGCGTGAAGTATTTTGTTTCTTTCGGCTATTTCTCACAGCAGGGCATCACGACGGACATCCGGTATTACGATGCCGATACGGGTTCGAACTTCAATCGCTACAACTTCCGTTCGAATTTCGACATTCAGGTGGCCAAGAATTTTAAGGTGTCGGTCAATGTGGCCGGCCAGTTCGGCAAATCGCAGGGTTTGGGCAGCGGCAGCGACCCCTACGATCTTTCGTCGCGATACAAGGGCATCATGCAGTATATCTACGATGCCAATCCGTTCATCTCGCCCGGTATGATTGACGGCCATTTGATCGAAGGTTTCGCCGGTGTCGCCGGAACCGAGCAGAACCCGCTGGCCAATAAGACCGCCAGTACGATCGGCAACCAGAATGCCATCGTCAGTTTGTTGAGGGCCGGTACGAACAGCATTTTCAACTCGCTGCTGGACAACACGATCAAACTCGAGCATACGATGGATTACCTGCTCGAGGGCCTGCGTGTTTACGGTACGGTCAATTACCAGGACAACTACAACCGGATTGTGAAGTACACGCCGTCGATTCCGACCTACACGGTACAGCGCAATCCGACCGACCCGACCCGCCTCGACTTCTTCGGCGGCGGCATGGGGGCCGGAACTTTCGAATCGTGGGGTTACAGCAACTGGAACAAGCTCTATCTGGACGCCGGTATCGACTGGCACGACAGCTTCAACGGTCACAACGTCTCGGCGCTCGTGCTGGGCAAGGCTTCGCGTTATACGATGCCGGGAGACTCGTACAACGTGCCTTCGGGCGTGATGGGCTTCGTCGGTCGCGTGACCTACAACTACGAGGACCGCTACATGGCCGAAGTGAACGTCGGTTACAACGGTACCGAGCAATTCGCCGAGGGCCGGCGTTTCGGCTGGTTCCCGGCCTATTCGATCGGGTGGGTGCCGACGGCCGAGGACTTCTTTCCCGAGAACGACATCCTGACATTCCTGAAAATCCGCGCCTCTTACGGTGAGGTGGGCAACGATCAGTTGGGCGGCAACCGCCGCTTCTATTACCTGCCCAACACCTATAACCTCGATCAGGGCGGATATTGGCTCGGCAACTCCGACGGCTCCTCGCCCAATCCCTATTGGACCGGCGCCACGGAGGGAACGCTCGGTAATCCGGACATCACGTGGGAGCGGGCCAAGAAGTATGACGTGGGTATTGAGGCCCGTATGTTCCGCGATAGGCTCTCGATTACGGCCGATTGGTTCCGTGAAGACCGCCGCAACATCCTTACCACGCTCGGTACGATTCCGGGTATTTACGGCGTGGCAACCAGCTCGGTGCCGCCGGTCAATGTGGGCGTGACCAAGAACCAGGGCTATGAGCTGCTGGTTTCGTGGGCCGATCAGGTCGGAGATTGGCGCTACTCGTTGAGCGGCGATATCAGCTATGCCCGCAACAAGGTCGTTTACAAGGCAGAGGCTCCGAATCCCTACTATTGGATGAATGAGACGGGCTTTTCCATCGGCCAGCGCCTCGGTCTGGTGAGCGACGGGCTCTACAATACGAACGAAGAGCTGGCCAACAGGCCGTACAACACCTATACGGCCAACCGGGCTTCGCTGGGTGATATCCGCTATGTGGATCTCAACGGCGACGGCTTGATTGACAACAAGGATGTGGCGCCCATCGGTTTCCCGAACTATCCCGAGTACCACTTCAATGTGAAAGCCTCGGTAGGCTGGAAAGGCCTCGATCTGCGCGTGCTGTTCATGGGTACGGCCAACGGGTCCTACTACCTGACGCCCGGTATGGTCATGCCGTTCTACAAGAAGGCGGGCAATGCCTGGAAGTGGATGTACGACAACCGCTGGACTGCCGAGCGTTATGCCGCCGGCGAGAAGATCACTTTTCCGCGCGCGACGTTCGATCCGACCTCTTCGGACAACAACTACCTGACGAGCGACTATTGGATGAAGTCGAGCAATTATTTTAAAATCAAGAATATCGAGCTCGGCTATACGTTCGATATGACCCGTGGGGCTCTGGCCCGCAGCCGGATCAGCGCCATCCGGATATACTTCAATGCGAACAATGTGTATACTTTCAAGAACGAACTTACCGATATCGGCATCGATCCCGAGACGGTGGACGGAAGCACCTATATCTATCCGCTGACCCGCGTATTCAGTTTCGGTGTGAACCTGACTTTCTAATGCTCAATACTGGAATCACAATGAAAAAAACACTCATAACATTGCTCGTGACCGTGTCGTTGGGGATGACCGGCTGTCAGGATACCTTCCTGCAGATGCCCGACACGACCGGAACCGTCGATCTGAACGAAGTTTACGGGTCGGCCAAGAATGCGAAAAGTGCCCTGATGACCTGTTACCGCGAGATTCTGCTCCACGGTCTGCCGGGCGGATGGGGCGTAAGCCACGGTACGCTCGGAGCCATCAGCGGCGAGGTCGCGCGCGGATACTCCTGGCACGGGACCTACATGATTGTCAATTCCGGTCTGAATGTCAACGGAACCGACGGTTCCGATGCCGGGGCGGACCACTTCGGCAACAACTGGGCCTACATCCGTCATTGCTGGACCGTGTACGAGAATATCGACAGGGTGCCCGACATGACTCCCGAGGAGAAGAACTACGTCAAGGCCGAGGCTTTGGCGCTGATAGCCTATCGCTACATGGGCATGTTCTACCGCTACGGCGGTTTGCCCATCGTCCGCAAGTCGTTCACCTCGCCGGCCGATCCCGAAGTCTCGATGGGCCGTTCGTCGCTCTCCGAGACGCTCGATTATATCCTCGAACTGTGCCAGAAAGCCTATGACGGGCTGCCCGAAGGCGACTGGAGCGCTGCCGACCAGGGCCGCATGACGCGCGGCGCCGTACTGGCCATCAAAGCCCGGACGCTGCTCTTCGCCGCCCGTCCGCTCTTCAATTCCGCGACGCCTTATATCGAGAGCGCCCATAACGACCTGGTATGCTTCGGCTCGTCCGATCCTGAACGTTGGAATACGGCCATCGAGGCCAACGAGGATGTGCTGGAGTGGGCCCTTGAGTACAATTACCGGCTGCTCAATACGGGCGGAGCCGGTGTCGGCCAGCCCAACCCCAACGCCTTCGCCGACTACGCCACGGCGACCTCCACGCCGGCCAACCGCGAGGTGCTGCTGGCTTACAAGTGCAACGAGACCGACCAGTGGACGTGGCCCGGCAGTGCGATCTTCTACTACAACAATTATTCGAATTACTGGACCAACAACCGGTACGATACGGATATGAGCGGTCTGTTGAGCAATTTCCTCGAACTCTACTACGACGAGAAGGGCGACGACATCGACTGGCCGAAAGTCGGGGATTCCGCTCCGCGCGATGCTTCGGACTGGCTGGAAAAGATCAACGGCATTGAGCCTCGTGCCAAAGCCGACAATATCTTCATCGGTTTCGACGCCTTCAACAATCCGGGCAACTCGAACTGGACGGCCAACAGTTGGGGCCGTCAGACAGGCAATGCCGCCAAGACGGGCGAATTCCCCGAAGTGCTCGGCACGGACAAGGGTTGCGCGGCTCCGACCAAGTTCTACTATAATGCGGGCTCGCGCGTCTGGTTCGAGTTCCCGCTGTTCCGCATGGCCGAAATCTACCTCAATCTGGCCGAAGCCTACAACGAGTATGGAAACCCCACCAAGGCACTCGAAAACCTCAATATGGTGCACAACCGTGCCGGTCTGCCGGCCGTCACGGAAACGGACCGGGATGCGTTGCGTGAGATTATCCACCGCGAACGCGCCGTCGAGTTCTATCGGGAGAATCTGCGTTACTACGACGTGAAGCACTGGAAGGATGAGAATATAGATAAGGGGATCATCGGCGGCGACATGCGCGAGCTCCAGTTCAAGGTCAAGGCCGACGCTTCGGGCAGTCTGAACCTGCCGGAAGGTCTCGAATCCTATTGGAATGCGGTCACCTATACGTCCTACTGGAACCCCCGCATGTATCTGGAGCCGCTGCCCCAGTCGGAGATCAATAAGGGTACGCTGGTACAGAATCCCGGATATTAATATTGGCAACCCCTGCCGTAAAACATTTCGATTATGAACAGACATATCATTATACCGCTGCTTTTCATTGCGGGGTTCTTCTCGACCGCTGTCGCGGCGGCCTCCGGGCGGGAACCTGCGGTCACGGCCGATTCGACACAGGCGAAGGGCCGGGTGACGCCCGGGCTCCTTTTCGAAACCTCGCAGCTTCGCTCCACGGCGGCCGTATCCACGGCCGACGGGCCGGCGCTGGCCAAAAACCGACAGACGAACCTGACCAACTCCTTCGCCGGACAGTTCACGGGCCTGACCCTTTTCCAGGGTTCCGGAGAGCCGGGCAACGATATGGCCAGTTGGCTCGTTCGCGGCATTGGATCCTACGGGAAACCCGGTTATAACACAGCCAAGATCTTCGTGGACGGTTTCGAGGTCAATGCCGACTATATCGCCTACCTTTCTCCCGCGGAGATCGACAAGGTCTCCGTTCTGAAAGACGGTGCCGCCCTCTCGATCTTCGGCGACCGCGGTGCCAACGGCGTCATTTGGATCGAGACCAAGCGCGGCGAGATCGGACCCGCCTCGGTCTCTGCCTCGGTACACTACGGTATCCAGCAGGCTACGACCTATGCCAAGCCGCTCGATTCATACGGTTATGCCTCCCTCTATAATCAGGCTGTCAGCAACGACAACGGCAGTTGGTCGCCCGCCTACGATGCCGCCGCACTCGAAGCCTACCAGAACGGTTCCGCGACGAATGTCGATTGGTATGACGAGGTGCTGCGCGATTCGGGCTATGTGATTGACGGCGACGTCACGTTCCGCGGCGGTACGCAGACGGCCCGTTACAACGTCGTGCTGAACTACCTCAACCAGCAGGGGCTGTTCGACGTCAGCAACAGCGATTCGCGCTCGAACCGCACCTACGAGCGCTATGGACTGCGCGCCAATCTCGACTTCACGATGTTCAAGTTCATCGAGGCCCGGGTCGATCTGGGCGGACGCATCGAACGGGGCAAACGCCCGAACATCACGATCGACGATCTCTTCTATAACATGGCTCGCTATCCGTCGAACATCTACGAGATATGGGACGACGAGGCCCATACCCATTATTCCGGTACGTCAACCTACAACAGCAATCCGGTCGCTTCGATCAATGCCCTTGGGTGGCGTCAGGCGCAGTCTCGGGTGTTGCAGGGTAATTTCCAGCTCGTCGAGCGACTCGACTTCATCACCGAAGGACTCTATTTGCGCGAGGCCTTCTCGTTCAATACATATACGACGAGCGGCTATTCGAAGACCCGTAACTATGCCCGTTACCACAACGGGGTGCGTACCACTACCGACGAAGATACGTCGCTACAGGCCAGCGGTTACGGTTCGGACGGCATGGAGGACTGGAAGCAGGGGCATATCTCGCTGGGCTATGACCGCCAGTTCGGCCGGCATGCCGTCGATGCCGCGGTCAATCTCCACATCTCGGCTTACAACGGCGACGGTATTTTCTCCTATCAGTACCACTACCTGAACTATAACGGCCGGGTCAATTACAGTTATGACGATCGTTATGTGGCCGAATTCGGATTCTCCTACTTCGGCAACGACGCTTTTGCTCCCGGCAACCGCTGGTCGTTCTATCCTTCGATCTCCGCAGCGTGGGTTCTCTCCAACGAGTCTTTCCTCAGGGATTCGAAAGTGATCGACCTGCTGAAGCTCCGCCTTTCCTACGGACGTAGCGGGTTCGCCGATTCGGACGCGACCAGCGTATTGTCCGGCTATTCGTCCAACGGACGCTTCCTCTTCAAGGACTACTATACCAACTCCTACATCGGGTCCTTCTACACGGGGGCTACCGAGGGGGTATGGCAGAGTTCGCTGGTCAATATGTTCGTGCCCAACAGCGCCATCCACTCCGAGCGCAGCAACAAATACAATATCGGTGTCGATGCTTCGCTCTGGGGCAAGCTCTTTGTGACGGCCGACGCTTTTCTGGACAAGCGGACCGGCATCCTGACGCTCGACAATTCGATCATGGGCTACTACGGCAAGAACAACTATTTCAACAACATCGGCAAAATGACCAACCGCGGTTTCGAGATTTCGGCCCTATGGTCCGACCAGCGCAGGGATTGGGGCTATTCGGTCAATGCCGCTGTTTCGTTCAACCGCAATACGATCGACTACATGGCCGAGGTGGCTCCTGCTTACGATTACAACGCCGAAACCGGTCGTCCCTACGGCACGCTGATCGGGCTGGTGGCTGACGGATTCTACGACGTGAGCGACTTCAACGACGACGGTTCGCTCAGGGACGGATTGCCGCAGCCGATGTTCGGCAGCGTACAGCCGGGAGACATCAGGTATCTCGATCTGGACAACAGCGGCTATGTCGATCAGAACGACGTGACCAAGATCGGCAAGTCTCCCTATCCGGAGTGGACCTACTCCGTTGGCGCGATGTTCCGCTACAAGGGGTTCGATTTCAGCTTCCTGCTTGACGGCATCGCCGGAGCTTCGTACAATCTGCTCGACAATTCGGTGCAGACGATGGCGTTCGTGGACAACGGCAATGTTTACCCGCTGGCGCGTGGTGCATGGGCCTATTATCCCGAACAAGGGATCGACACCCGCCGGACGGCGACCTATCCGCGTTTGACGACCCAAAGTAATGAAAACAATTACCGGCTGAGCTCTTTCTGGGTGAAGGACCGCGATTTTCTGCGTGTGCGGAATATCGAACTCGGTTACAGTTTCAAGGACCATCCCAAGTTCCGCGAGGCGGGCATCGGCGAGTTCAGGATCTATCTGAACGTGATCAACCCCTTCACGATCAGCAAGCTGATGTCGGACTACGATCTCGATCCCGAACTGCTGTCGTACCGTTATCCGGTTCTCAAGTCGTACAATATCGGAGTCAGCATCACTTTCTAATCAATCATGGAGCATATTATGAAAAACTTGATATTCAGAGCCATTCTCGCAATACTGTGCGTCGGCACGATGGAGGGGTGCGACGATTTCCTCGATACGAGTCTCGATCAGAATGAAACGGGAGAGTCTATCGAGACGACCCTCGGAACGCTGTGGAAGTTCGGCAATGCTTTCTATACGCCCATCACGGACGGATATACGGTGCTCGATTCGAACCTTTTTGCCGCGGCGTCGGACGAGGCGCAACAGACCAAGGCGCTGTGCGATGCCAGCTATTTCAACCAGGGGGTCATCAACGCCAACCTGAATCCGATCTCCAACCTCTATACCGACTGTTACGAGGGAATTCGCGCTGCCAATTTTTTCCTGGATTATACGGCCGACGGCAAAGGCGAGTATATGATCGGCATGAACCGCGATACGATCAATGATCGTCCCAACTATGAACGGGATCTGGCTTCGCTGCATTACTACCAGGCTGAAGCGCACGTCGCCCGGGCTTACTATTACAGCGAGTTGATCAAGCAGTACGGCGGGGTTCCCATCGTGGAGAGCCCGTATGCGGACGGTCAGTTCGTGAGTCGGTCGTCGTATGACGAGGTGGTCGATTACATCGTCTCGGAGATTGATAACTGCAAGGACCGGTTGGCGGTCGATTGGAACGACTACACCGAGCGTAACGGCCGCTTCACGCTGGGCGCCGCATTGGCCATCAAATCGCGGACGCTGCTGTATGCCGCCTCGTTGCGGAACAATCCGGATGGCGACCTGGCGAAGTGGGAGGCGGCTGCGGCGGCTGCCTACGATTTGATCAGCAACAGCGAGCTGAACTATTCGCTGGACAGCGATTACGGCTCCTATTTCGTCGGCAACCGCAGCCTGAGCAGTCCGGAAACGATCTACGTGGTCCGCCGCGGGATGTCGAACGACATGGAGAAGAACAACTATCCCATTGCGACGCAGGGCGGCGCTTCGGGAGTGACTCCGACGCATAATCTGGTCAAGGCTTACGAGTGGATTGGAGAGGTGGATCCCGCGAATCCCTATGCCAACCGCGATCCCCGTCTGGAGGCGAGCATCGTGACCAACAGCAGCACGTGGAACGGCCGGACGATCGATCAGTCGGCGGGGGCCATGGACGACATGGCGCAGCCCAATGCGAGCCGGACCGGCTACTATCTCAAGAAATTCCTGACCGACAACCTGAATCTGACGCAGGGCGCTACGGCCCAGCACAACTGGGTGGTGTTCCGCTACGCGGAGATTCTTCTCAACTATGCCGAGGCGATGAACGAGGCCTACGGCCCCGACGACAACAACGGATACACGCTGACCGCACGCGAGGCCCTGCAAATAGTCCGTGACCGTGCCAGCATGCTGCTGCCCGAAGTAACGGCGGAGAATAAGGATGACTTCCGCGAGGCCGTCAGGCACGAGCGCCGGATCGAACTGGCTTTCGAGGATCACCGCTATTGGGACCTGCTGCGCTGGAAAGATGCGATGGAGGTCCTCAATGAGCCGGTTTACGGCGTGAAGGTCGCCAAAACGGATGGGAACGGCTGGTCGTACGAAGAGGTGGAGGTGGCGAAGCGCACTTTCCTCGAACGGAACTATTACATGCCTTTCTCCCGTTCGGAGGTCGAGAATTCGAATCACACGCTGGAGCAGAACCCCGGTTATTAATATCATCAGTCGATGAGCAAATCTTAAATTAAAAGAGAAAACTATTATGAATATGGGAAAGAAATTTGTGCTGTTCCTGGCGTCCGTCTGCATGATGGGGTTTGCCGCCTGTGACGGAGACGGGGATGCCGATTACGGATTCGGCAAGATATACATGCCCCAGGCCATGCAGTCGGGAGGGTTGAACAACTCCTATGCGGTGCCCTCCGGCGACGGTGAATACACCTATAATTTCCGGGTGACCGCGGGCTATGTGAAGGCCGTTCTGGGCGTGACGCGATCGGGAAAACTGTCCGATGCAAGGGGATTTTCGGTGTCGGTTTACACGTCGGAAGAGGAGACGGCGGCCGCGGTGTCGCAGTTCGGCGGCGAACCGATGCCCTCCGACTTCTACGAGCCGCTTCCCCGGTCGGTCACGGTTCCGTCCGGCAAGTCGGGGGAAGTCTTCTACCTGGAGATTCCTCGGAGCGGGCTTTCCGATCCGGCCAATGCCGGCAAAAAGTATGTGCTGGCAGTGGGCATTTCCGATCCCACGGCCTATGAACTCGCCGAAACCGGTACGGTGACCGCGGTGATTGTCGATGTCGATGCCCTGAACGATGCGGTCGAGGCGCTTTAGTATCATCTTGAATAATTAACCCGATGGAAACGGTGTGTCCCCGGGTCGGGCATGCCGTTTCCCTGAATCAGACTTGCGCGTATGAGATTCCTGTCAATTTTTTTCAGCCTGTTGCTGTCGGGCGGTTGCAGCGGCCGCTTCCATTCGATCGAACCATCCACTCGCACTCCGAAATTGTATGAACGCACGGATTTTACGGTGCTGCTGACCGCCGATTACCGGAATGCCTACCTGCAGGAAGAGGTGGCGCTGGACATGCTGATCGAAACTCCTTCGGGCGAGGAGCGCCTGTTGCCGTGCTTCTGGGTCGAGGGCAAATCCGGAGCGGAGTCGCGCTGGGAGGCCCGTTTCACGCCCCAGGAGCCCGGCCGTTATTTTTGCCGGTTCCGATTGAGCGAGCAGGGCGAGGAGGTCGCACGCTCCAGGGCGGTCGAACTCAGCGTACAGCCTGCCGCAGAGGGCGAGCGGGGCATTCTCCATGTCCGTGACAACTGGACGCTGGTTTACGACGACGGAACGCCTTTCCGGGGTGTGGCCGAAAATATTTGCTGGGAATCGCGTGCGAATGACGATTCGAAGTTTTTCAAGGAGCTGCACGAGCAGCACGACCGTTACAACTACGACCGCATGCTGCCGCTTTTCGCCGAAAACGGAGGCAATTTCATCCGCGTATGGATGTGTTCGTTCAATTTCCCGATCGATCAGCACGACCATTTTAACAATTTGCGCTATACGCCCTCCGACGAATATTATAATCCGAGCGCCGTGGAGCGCTTGGACTGTTTTGTGGATTTGTGCGAGCGGTTGGGTATCCACGTTATGCTCTGCATGGGCCAGGGGGCCGTGCCTGCTGACCGGGAGTTCTTCAACGGAGAGCCGCAGGCGCGGCGCTACATGAACCGGTTGCGTTACATCGTAGCCCGTTGGGGATACAGTCCGGCAATTGGCATGTGGGAGTTCTTCAACGAGATCGACAACATACAACACCGAAATCCGGGCGGGCCGATCCCGGCCGAAGAGATTGTGGCGTGGCACGCCCGCATGGGCAAATACCTGAAGGAGATCGATCCGTTCGGACATCCCGTCACGACCTCGATTTCGCATCGTGATCTGGCCGGGTTGAACGAAGTGCCCTCGTTGGATATCAATCAGAAGCATATCTACCGCAATACGGCGATCATCCCTTCGACCATCCGCGACTATGAGGAGCGTTTCGGAAAGCCCTACGTCATCGGAGAGTTCGGCTACGAGTGGGATTGGTCGCTGAATTTCGACGATTTCGCCGATGACATGGATCGTGATTTTCGGCGCGGACTCTGGTACGGGCTCTTTTCGCCGACGCCTGTCACTCCGATGAGCTGGTGGTGGGAGTATTTCGAGAACCGTGGCATGATGACCTATTTCCGGGGTGTGCGTGAAATTTCGGACCGGATGCTGGCTGCCGGCAACGGAGCCTTTGAGACGGTGAAGGCCGACTGCACGCCGCTCGAAGCCATGAGCGTCAAATGCGACCGGACGCTTTTCGTCTATCTGTACAACAACTCGGACAGGCGGATCGAGGGTGCCGAGCTGACGGTCGGGGCGGACATCGGCGGCGTTTATGCGGTCGAATGCCTCGATCCGCAGAAATATGCGTGGATGGATCCCGTTGGGGGCCGTTCCGGCGAACTGCGGGTCGATGATATCGAGATAGAGCCTTACGGCGAACGGATTTATGTATTTACTCCTGAAAAACAATAAGTCATGCGTTTGAACATCGGACTTGCCATGCTTTCCCTGTCGTTGCTGTCCTTTGCCGAGGATGCGGAGGCGCAGAAGACGGCGCAGCCGTTGCCTCCTACCAATTTCGGACTGGTCGTTCCGCAACCCGAGTCGGAGCTTCCGAAATCCGAGACGCCGCCCCAACAGGCGGTTCCCAAAGCCAAGCGGCCTGTTGAAGTGCGTCTCGAAAAGTCGGATGACGCCACCTGGACATTGGCCGGCGGTTGGGAAATGACCGATGCCGATCGGGTCGTGGCCGAGGGAGGCTCGCTTTTCAGCCCTGCATACGATACTTCCGGGTGGTATAATGCGGTGGTGCCGGGAACGGTGCTGACCACACTGGTCGATGCCGGCGTCTATCCCGATCCTTACTACGGGCTGAACAACATGGCCATTCCCGAAAGCCTCTGTCGCACGGAGTGGTGGTACCGGATCCGTTTCGACAAGCCTGCCGATGTCGCCGGGCGTCGTGTGTGGCTGAATTTCGAAGGCATTAACTATCGGGCGGACGTATGGCTCAACGGCCGGAAACTCGGCGATATCCGCGGAGCCTTCGTCGAAGGACTGTTCGACGTGACGGAATGTTTCTCCGACCATAACGTGTTGGCCGTGAAGATCTATCCGCCCTATAATCCGGGTATTCCGCACGAGCAGTCGAAAGCCGCCGGGCGGGGCCCCAACGGCGGGCAGTTGTGTCTGGACGGTCCTACCTTTATCAGTTCTGAGGGGTGGGACTGGATTCCCGGCATCCGCGACCGCAACATCGGCATCTGGCAGGACGTGACCCTCGCATATACGGGCGACGTTACGTTGGCCTACCCGCAGGTGGTGACCGACCTGCCTCTGCCCGACACGTCGTCGGCCGACGTGACGGTCCGCATGGAGATGACCAACCATGCCGCCGTCGGGCGGCATGTCGTGCTGTGTGGCCGGATCGACGGCGTGACCGAATTCGAGTATCCGGTCGAACTGGCGGCCGGCGAGTCCCGCACGGTGAGCGTCTCGCCCGCTGAGATTCCGGGACTGCATCTGGAAAATCCGCGGTTGTGGTGGCCGAACGGTTATGGCGATCAGGCGATGTACGACCTCGATCTGCGGGTGAAGTGCGGCGGCGCGGAGTCCGACGTCCGGCGGGTTCGCTTCGGCGTCCGGGAGTTTTCCTACGAACTGACGGCCGATACGCCCCGGGGCGAAGAGATTCGTTTCGAGTTTCAGCCCACGAACGACGTACGCGATGGTGAACCGTTGTTCGATACGTTTCATCGGCGTGTCGTGCAGCAGGATGTCGTGGTTCCGGCCCTCCGCGAGGGGGTTGATGTCTCTCGTCTGCGACGTATCGGGAAGGATGCGACGTCGCCCTATCTGGTACTCCGCTGCAACGGAGTGCGGATCTTCTGCCGCGGCGGCAACTGGGGCATGGACGACGGCATGAAGCGGGTGTCGCGGGAACGGCTCGAACCGGCTTTCCGGCTGCACCGCGAAGAGGGTTTCAACATGGTGCGCAACTGGACCGGCGAATCGACGGAGGAGATCTTCTATACGCTGTGCGACGAGTACGGCATGCTGGTGTGGAACGACTTCTGGATCTCGACCGAGGGCAGCAATCTGAACGTCAATGACGAGGACCTTTTCATCGAGAATGCCCGGCAGACCGTTAAGCGCTTCCGTAACCACCCCTCGATTGCGGTCTGGTGCCCGCGCAATGAAGGTTACGCTACCCCGACGATGGCGCCGAGACTCGAGCGGTTGATTGCCGGGGAGGACGGGACTCGCTTTTACAGCCCCAATTCGCGTTATATGAATCTCCGCACAAGCGGTCCGTGGCATTATATCGACGAGAAGGAGTACTTCGCCGTCCAGGCCTGCGGATTCACGACCGAACTGGGATCGCCGTCGGTTCCTACGGCCGAGTCGATGCGCAAGTTTATTCCCGAATCGGAACGGTGGCCTATCAGCGATACGTGGTATTATCACGATTTGCATTTCGGATTGCCGGAGTACTGTCAGGCCGTGGACGATCTGTACGGTAAAGCCGAATCGCTCGACGATTTCTGCCGCAAGGCCCAGTTGATCAACTACGACAGTCACCGGGCGATGCTCGAGGCGTGGAACAGCCGCATGTGGAATTCCGCGTCGGGTGTCCTGCTGTGGATGAGCCATCCGGCCTGGCCGAGCCTCGAGTGGCAGACCTATTCGTGGGATTTCGAGACCCACGGTTCGTTCTATGGTTGCCGTAAGGCTTGCGAGAAGCTTCACGTGCAGGCCAATCCTCACGATGGACAGGTCTTGGTGGTCAATACCACGCGCAACGACTGTCGCCGGGCGCGGGTCGTGGTCTCGAGATATACGTTCGACGGGAAGCGGCTGGACGGACTGTCGGAAAACGTCGCCGTGATCGCTGCCAACGGTGTGACGCCGGTTACCGTTTTGCAGCCGCTTCCGGGCGATCCGTGCCATCTGCTGCGTCTGGAGCTCTTTGTCGAGGGGAAACGGGTATCGGTCAATGACTACTTGCGCAGCGCGGACCGGAATTTCACCGCGTTGAACGGAGTGGCGGCTCCGGAGCTGAAAGCCCGGCTGCTCGAATCGCATGACGAGGCCGGCAGCCGTTGCGTACGGGTCGAGGTGGCCAATACGGCTTCGACTACGGCCGTCGCCGTCAAGTTCAATATCCGGAAGGCGGAGAGCGGAGAGGCTGTGCTGCCGGCTTATATCTCGGAAGGATACATCCACCTGCTGCCCGGCGAAAGGCGGATCGTGGAGGCCGAATTCCCGGCTGCGGATGATACGGTCTTCTCGGCTGAAGGATACAATTTCGATAGGAAAACGCTGTTGTCCCTGTAAGGCCTTTGCGTCCCGGTGACCGCGGGATCGGCTCCTGCCGGGCCGGAACCGAACAAGCGCTGGATCAGACATGCCGGCGGGAAAACGCGAGCCGAGGGGAGATCATCCCCTCGGCTCGCGTATGACCGGTGTCCGTACGGTCCCTATCCTGCGGGCGTCCCTTTCGTGCGTTTCATCCGATCGGCGTCGCCCGGTGCGGCGGACGGCCGTCCTCCCTTTCGATGAGAGTTGTGACCTCCATGCACATACGTGCGTTGTGGTAGGGGCATTTCCAAAATCCGGCCTTGTCGTTGCGCCGATTGACCGTACCGTCCGGAAGAATGCTCCACCACCATTCGCCGCCTTCACGGTCGATCAGGTGCGTTCGGATGTATTTCCATGTTCGCATCGAGTCTTCGATCGCTTCGGCCCGCCCGAAGTAACGGTAGAGGTAATAGAGCCCGATGACCGTTTCGGCCTGCACCCACCAATGGCGCTCGCCGTCGATCGAGCCGTCGGCATGACGTTCGTAGATCATGCTGCCGTCGGGCCGGTAGCCTTCGAGTGCCGCTTCGGCGATCCGTGCGCAGCAACTCCGCGCGCGTCCGAGCAGTTCGTCGTCGCCCAGTGTTTGAGCCGTTCGGAAAAGGAGCCACGATGCTTCGATGTCGTGACCGAACGATATGTCGCCCGGACGGCGGTCGTGCCATGTTTCGTCGAAAAAGAGCCCGAGATGCCCGTCCGGAGTCACGATGCGCGTGAAGAAGAGTTCGAGCAGATGACGTGTCTGACTGCGCAGCCGCTCCTCCGAGGGGTAAAGCCGCAGCAGATTGGCATACCCTTCGAGGATATGCAGATGCGTGTTCATCGTTTTGTGCTCGTTGGCGTCCTTGTCGCTCAGGCGGACATCCTCCAGGGGGGACCAGTCGCGGGCCGCCGCCTCGAGGTAGCCGTCGTTCTGCAGATCGAACGAATGGGCCTCAATGGTTTCGAAGAGCCGCCATGCCTCCTTCGCCGCACGCGCGTCATCCGTCGCGCGTGCGTATTCGCTCAATCCGTAAATGGCGAATCCCAACGCATAGAATTGCTTGCGCGTATCGGCCGGCGTGCCGTCGGCACGTACCGACCAATAGACTCCGCCGAATTCCGGGTCGATGAAGTGGTCGAGGAGGTAGTTGCGCGCGCAGGTCGCTGGCAGGAGCAGCTCCCGGCGTCCTGTCATCCGATAGGCGGCCGAGAAGGTCCATATCAGGCGGCCGTAAAGTACGGCGCTCTGATCGGCGTCGGGATAGAGCGTGCCGTCGCCGGCTATGCGTCCGTAGAAACGGCGTTCGGCGGGAGCCATCACCCGTTCGGTCCAAAAGGGCAGGATATCGTGCTCTAACTCATCGAGCAGTTCCTGCCGGAAGGTTTTCAGTAAGTCATTCATGATCCTCGGTTTTTCTGCGTATCGACAGCTCGCCGGCAATATGCTTCATGCGGCGGTCGGTCAGTGGATAAAAGACCAGCAGCAGGGAGGCCAGTGCACACCCTGCGGCGGGCAGATAGCTCATGAGCAGTCGCAGTCCGAAGAGCGTCTGCCCGGACTGCACGGCATCGGCCTCCGTATTGTATCCGTAGGCCGCCAGCAGCCAAAGGATGAGGGCGCTGCCAAATGCACCGCCGAACTTTTGGGCCATTGACGATGAGGAAAAGATCAGTCCTGTTGAACTGTGCCCGTGCTTCAGTTCGGAGTAGTCGGCCACGTCGGCGAACATGCTCCACAGCAGCGGGAAGGTCATCCCCGCGAAGGCTGAAATGAGCACTTGCAGTACGACGATTGCCCAGCAGCCCGCCACCGAGAGGGGCATGTGGAAGAATACGACGCTCAGGACTCCTGAGCCGATGAGCGCCAGCATGTAGGTCTGCTTCTTCCCGATACGGCGGGCGACGGGCGACGCGAGAGTCACGCCCAGCATGTTGGCGACCTCGCCGATGGCCAGGAAAGCGCCGCATGAGAGCAGCAGGTTGCCGCCGAGCGAATTGTCCTCGCCCAGATAGTCCTTGAAATAGTAGGCCGCCACGCCGCCGCGTATCGAATTGAAAAGCAGTACGCAGATGGCCACGCCGAGCAGTATCCACCACGGGCCGTTGGTCATCAGCGAACGAATGTCGCCGGCTACGCTGTGATGCGTGCTTTTCGTCTCGGAGGAGGCCTTCACGCGCTCCCGCGTCATGCGGAAGCAAAGGAAGAAGAGCACGGCGCAGAGCACTCCGATGACGGCCGTGGCCGTTTGCCAGCCCCGGGCTTCGGCTGCGATCCTCGCCGCACCGTCGGTCCCGACGAACGGCGGGGTGAAGAGCGTGCAGAGGGGCTCGAAGAGGGCCAAAGCCAGAAAAGATCCGCCGTAGGCGAAGAACATGCGGTAGGAGGAGAAGACCGTACGCTCCTGGGAGTCGGCGGTCACTACGCCGAGCATGGCGCCATAGGGGACGTTGATGGCCGTGTAAACGATCATCATCAGCATGTAGGTCGCATAGGCCCATATCAGTTTGCCCGTATAACCTAAATCGGGCGTCGTGAAGGTCAGCACACCCGCGGCCGCGAACGGCATGGCGATCCAGAGCAGATAGGGGCGATAACGTCCCCAACGCGAGGTAGTGCGGTCGCAAACGATCCCCATGACCGGGTCGATGACCGCATCGGCCAGTTTCGTGATGAGCAGCATCATGGCGGCATGCTCGAGCGACAGGCCGAAAATGTTCGAATAGAAAAAGGGCAGGTAGTAGGAGAAAATCTTCCAGAACATGCTCGATGACATGTCACCGAGTCCGTAGCCGATCTTTTCGGAAAGCGGGGCAGCCATATCGTCAGCGTTTGAGGTTTTTGCCGATCAGCTTTTTGAGCGTTTCGACGCTGTGGCCCGTAGTCAGTCCGTCGGCCGGCGTGTGCAGGCAGTAGTCCACCAGCCGATCGACGGTCGAGGTGGCCACGTGCATACGGGTATCGCTCGAGGCGTAGTAGATGAACACGCGCCCGTCGGGATCGGCAATCCATCCGTTCGAAAAGAGCACGTTCGAAACGTCGCCCACCCGCTCTTCTCCTGCCGGACCCATCAGCAGACCGCCCGGCTCGGCGATCGGTATCCAGGGACGTTCCAGTTCGGTCATGTAAAGATAGAGTACGTAGCGCAGGCCTGCGGCACACCCCCGGACGCCGTGAGCCAGGTGCAGCCATCCCTGCGGTGTTCGGATCGGATGAGGGCCTTCGCCGTTCTTGACCTCCTTGATGGTGTGGTAGTAGCGGCAGTTGATGATACGCTCCTCGCGTACCTCGGCATGCGTAATGTCGTCGATGAGCGCCCAGCCGATTCCGCCGCCGTTGCCGGCCTCGATGAAACCCTCCTGCGGACGGGTATAGAACGCGTACTTGCCGTCGATGAATTCGGGGTGCAGCACCGCGTTGCGCTGTTGGTGGCGGCTTTTCAGGTCCGGCAGGCGTTCCCAGTTCACGAGGTCTTTCGTACGGGCTATGCCGGCCGAAGCCACGGCCGACGAGAGATCGCCCGGACGGGCTGCGGGGTCCTTGCGCTCGACGCAGAAAACACCGTAGATCCAGCCGTCTTCGTGAGCCGTCAGACGCATGTCGTAAACATTGGTCGCCGGTTCGCCGTACTCGGGCATCGTCACGGGGTAGTCCCAGAAACGGAAGTTGTCGATGCCGTTCGGCGATTCGGCCACGGCGAAAAACGATTTGCGGTCGGCGCCCTCCACTCGTGCCATGATCAGATAGCGGCCGTTGAACTTGATGGCGCCGGAGTTCATCACGGCATTGACGCCGATCCGTTCCATGCAGTAGGGATTGCTCCGCGGGTCGAGGTCATAGCGCCAGAAGAGCGGCGCGTGAGCGGCTGTCAGGATCGGATAACGGTAGCGGGTATAGATGCCGTTATAGGCCGGATCGGGTACATTGGGACGGGTAACGAGGGCTTCGTAGCCGGCTTCCAGCTCGGCTATGCGTTTCTGAAACGATTCCATGTCGATCTTGTTGCGTTTTCGGTTTCGTTATGAGTTGTCTTCTGAATCATCGTTGTCGGGAGTGCGCCGGCTTACCTGCTCTCCTCCGCAGGGAGTCCGTCCCGGAGAAAGAGAGTCCGGGCGTCGGCGTGAAAGCGCAGGAAATCCTCTTCGGAGGCTTGTCCGGGCCAGGGCGCATAGAAATGGCCGGGTTTTGCGTCGTCCGGAGCATTGCGCCATACCAAGACATAGGACGGGGTGTATGTTCCGATGCCGCGTAGCAGACTGCCGCTCCACCATTTTGCTTCAGGAATCCCCTCGCGTCCTGTTTCCGACACCGCGTAGGGCTTACCCGTATCCCGCGAAAGGGAGTCCATCACGGCCAGCGACCGGTTCAGGCCGGAGACGAAACGCTCCGAACCGTCTCCGTCGTAGGCATCCAGGCCGAGTACATCGACCCATGCGTCGCCGGGCCAGCGTTCGAGGTATTCTGAGGAGGACATACAGGGATTCGGCGAATAGACGGTCACGATTTGCGCTCCCCGCATACGGAGCCGATCCACGGTCATTCGCCACAACTCCTTGTACTCGTCGGAAGTGCATAGATCCTCTCCCCACCAGAACCAGCTTCCGGTGTGCTCGTGCCAGGGCCGGAAAAGGACCGGAATGGTTTCGCCTTCTGCCGTGCGGAGCGAGGTGATGAATGCCGCGACATCGTCGAGCCATCCCATAAAGCGGTCGTGACAGCTTCCGCCCGGCAGCACTTCGTGCACGACATTCCGTTGTGAGACATCCCACGCATCGCCTCCGGTCAGCGGATTCCGCGGATGCCAGCTCAGCGTGACCAGCCCTTCGTGCCGGTGGTGATCGACGATCATGCGCCGCATCGTTTCGAAGGGTACGCCGTCGAGATTGCGTCCCTTTGCCAGTTCCAGTTCGCCCAGGTCGCAACCCAGTACGGCCGGACGGTCGCCGCAGACATCGCTCACGTCGCTGCGTTCCGGCTCGTAAGACCAGGATACGCCGTAGAAGGGGTAGTCCTGCTGACCGAAAAAGAAGCGCCCCGAAGCGGCTGCGGCGCGCAGCGTGCGGAGTACTTCCGCAGGATTCCGGTTTCCGCTGCCGCATGCCGATGAAGCGGCGTGAAGCTGCAATGTGCGGTTTGCCTGCGCGATCTCGCGCAACGTTGTCGTATCGGATGCGAAAACCGAGTTGAGCCCCTGCTCCTCCTGTGCCGGGTCGCCGCAATAGTCGTCTCCCTGCTGCCAGCGCAGATGCGCCGGTTTGGCGTAGCCGCCCCAGCCCCAGAAGTTGCAACCGGCGATGATTCCTCCCCTCGCGGCGTCGCGCAGCAGGCGGGAGAAGATCGTGCGATAGAAACGGTCGCGGGAAAGGGTCGGAGAGCCGGGGGCGAAGCTGAATCCGTCGCGGGGATAGCCGAATTCCTCGATAACCAGCGGTTTGCCCATACGCTGTGCCACGGCGGCGTGGCGGTCGATGTAGTCGAGTGCATTGCGGCAGGCCGTATCGCATGCCCCGGCGACGCTTTCGCGCTGGATCCATCCCCAGTTATAGGGCCAGATATGGATGTTGGCATAATCTATTTCGGGAATGGCATGGATACGCTCCCAAAGTCCCAGATCGCCTTCGCAGCCGTTTGCGCCTTCGCTGCCTGTCGAGACCATGTGGTTGGGGTCCAACTCTTTCAACAGCCGTGCCGTGGCTTCGATCCATTCGAAGAAACGCTCTTTGTTGTCTTCCGTGAAGGCGCGGGGTTCGTTGGCGATCTGCCACGAGAAGATGGCCGGATCCTCGGCGTAGGGCCGGCCCGTATAGCGGTTCGTGCGGGTTACGATGCGGCGCACGTGATCGAAGAAAAGTTGCTTGCATCTGTCTGTCAGTTCTCTTTGATGGTATTGGGACACGTATTCGAGGAAGGTTTCCCAGCCGTCGCGTCCCGGAACGGGATAGGTGCCGCAGCCGCTCCATTCGAGGTATTGTGAATAGCCGCCGCTCCACTCCCATGAGTTGGTCAGGTAAAGTACGGCGTACATCCGCCGTTTCCCGAGTTCGGCCAGTAGGAAATCCAAACCGTCGAGCGCTTTTTCGTTGTAGATGCCCGGTGCGGTTTGCAGGATGGGCTCGACTTTCGAAACGACGCCTTCGCTGCCTTCGGATCCCACCAGGATCCGGAGGTTCGTGATACCGGACCGTTTCATCCGGTCGAGTTCCCGGCACAGGCGGTCGCGGTCCGCATTGGGGCCTTCGGCGGCCAGCAGGGCTCCGTACCAGAAATTTGCCCCCACGAAATAGGAGGAGGCGTAGGGGATGACGAATCGGGCGTTTTCGACGCGGGCGAATTCGGCCGTGTTCGCTCCGGAGGAGCAACCGCCGAGGCCGAACAGCGCCAAGGCGGCGAATGCGGGCAAACGGTTCATAATGCGGATTGATTTTCAGACAAAGGTAGCTGTTTGGACGAGATAAGAAATATGATATTCCGACAGAAGATAGTACTTTTTTATTCTCGTCGGTCCCTCTTCGGAACAGGGGGTCCGAAGAAGATCGGTTTTCGGCGGAATAATATTATTCGGGACTGAGGTTCATTTCCTAAATTCGAAGGCGCTCTGAAATTCCGATAGTATGGAAAATGCGATGAACCTTTGTCTTTGTCGGTTGTGGTGGCTGTCCGTTTTGCTGTCGCTGCCTGCGACATGTGCGAATTCCGGTGCTTCTCCGTCGCCGCGGCCTTCCGTTCCGGTCCGGCAAGGCACGCTGATACTTGGCAGCCGGATTCTCGACGACGCTTATATGGGGTGCGGGGTGCAATGGGATCCCTATGACGTCCACGGCGACGGCGGCCGTCTTTCGGCCGCGGACCGGATTCGGCTGGAAAAACGCCTCGATTACCTTTCGCCGCGGATCATCCGCGTTATGGTGAGTATTGGCCCGTATCTGACCGATGGCAGGTTTGATCCCGCGTCGGACATGGAGGACCTGCACATGATTTTGGGTTATTGTACGGGGCGCTCCATCCCGGTGGTCTTCGGTGATTGGGGCGGCGGCTTCGTGGATGTGGCGGCGAAGACGGTGGACGAGAACCGCATGGAGCAGAGTGCGAAGCTGGTCCGCTATTTGCTGGAGGATTGCGGTTATACCTGCATCCGCTATTTCAATATGGTAAATGAACCCAACGGGTCCTGGTCCTCCACGCAGGGCGACTGCGATCTGTGGGTCCGGGCGGCCCGGGCGATGCACGCTTCGCTCCGGCGATGCGGGTTGGGCGATCGGGTGACGTTGGTCGGCCCCGACGCGGCGGTCTGGACGACGGCCGAGACGCATTGGGTGAGCCGGACGGCTGATGAGCTGGGCGATGCCGTCGGCCTGTACGATATACATACCTATCCTTCCAAGGCGGAAATCAACGCCGGCGAATACGGTGAAATGATTGCGGCCTATCGGGCGGCGGCTCCGGCGGAGCGCCGGATGATCATGGGTGAGATCGGCATCAAGTTTATCGACGAACGCGATGCGGCTTACGCTGCCGAGAACGAGCGCCGTGCGGCGCGATGCCCGTATGCTTCGCCTGCCGATTCGCAGATGTCGGTCTTCGATCACATGTACGGAACGGATATGGCCGATGCGATCATGCAGACGGCGGCCAATGGCTATTCGGGCTGTATCGTCTGGATGCTCGACGATGCCATGCATGTCAATGAACCCGGCCGACTCAAGATATGGGGCTTTTGGAATATTCTCGGCGAGGAGCGTTACGGAGCATCCGCAGAGCGGATTCGTCCGTGGTATTATGCCGTTGCACTGTTGAGCCGTTATTTCCCGGCCGGATCGCAGATTCTGGAGAGCACGGTTCGCGGTGTGCCGGGGGTTCGGACCATGTGGGGACGTTCTGACGGCAAGCCTACGTTGGCGATCGTCAACACGAATCGGGACCGGGCCGTCGAGCTGACTCTGGAAGGGGCGGATTCGTCGCTGGCCGGCCTGGATCGTTATCTCTATGCCGAAGGAGGACTGAAGCTGGATGAAGAACGTCTGCTTCCTGTGGATGAGCGGATTGCGCTGCGTTCCGGCGACCGGATCCGCATAGATCCCGGGTCGATGGTCGTCTATACGGCGTTGGAGTAGTCCTGTCCGCCGGGCGGCGGGGCGCATCCTCGCGGCGGCGTGCCGGGACCGCTCAGAGACCCCGGCGGGCCAGCCGCCAGGCCAGCGCGTCGTAGAGTCCGAGTAAGGGGCTCCGCCATGCGACGGGCAGGGCGTTCAGCACCTGAACTTTGCGCAGCGTGCGGCGGTAGGTTTTCGTGTAGGAGAACGCGCGTGCGGCGCGCGCCGCGGCCTCCGTATCGCCCTTGGCCGAGAGGATCAGCGCCTTGCCCAGCGCGGCGCGGGCGATGAATTCGCGTTTCTCGGCGGGAGCCGAAGGGTCGTACAGCTCCTCGAACGAATGGCGGGTCCGTTCGGGGGTGTAGCCGGCCGCGGAGCGGTTCGACGCCACCTTCGAGTAGCATGCCAGCCGTTCGGGCGAGAAGCAGACCGGATAGCGCGAGGCGATCCGGATCCACATGTGGAGGTCCTCGGCGATCTTCATGCCCTCGGGAAAGCCGCCTACGGCGCCGAACACCGCTTTGGGGATGCACACGGCCGAGGGGATGGCGATGTAGCGGTGGGCCGAGTCGCGGAAGAAATTCTCCACGACGCCCCGCGTCCGGAGTGTCGGCGCCGGGAACAGGCCGTCGCGGCTTAGGATGTCGAAGGCCGTGCAGTACATTCCGCAGCCGGGAAATTCGCGGATCATGGCGGCGATCTCTTCGAGGAATCCCGGGCGCCACGCGTCGTCGGCGTCGAGCAGGGCGACGTATTCGCCCCGTGCCTCGGCGATGCCGCGGTTCCGGGCGGCGGAAACCCCCGCGTTGGACTGCCGGACGAGACGTATGAGCGGCGATCCGACCGCTTCGGCCCGCTCGGCGCCGCGGTCCGTCGAACCGTCGTCCACGACGATGATTTCGGCCGGAAGGCACGTCTGCGCGAGCACGGAACGCAAGGCCGCTTCGATTTCGCGCTCCTTGTCGTAGAGGGGGATGACCACCGAGATGAGGGGTTCCGGCATGTGTTGGGCGGTTTTATTGCGAAGATACCGATCTTTTGCTATTTTTGCAAATAAAACGCGCGCATGACCCTTTCCGAGAAGATAATCCGTCTGATCCGCAATACGTTCGACACGGTGCTGTATTTTGCCGTGATGGCCGTGAAGGAGGATTTCCGCAACTACGTCGGGCGGGCGGGACGGACACCCGGGGCGGACGCCGGGCAGGTCGGGCCGGGTCGGTCCGGGAGCGTGAAGGACGGCGGTCCGGCCGCGGAGGATTCCGGCGGCGTTCCGGGCGGCGTCCAGACCGGACGGCCGCGGGAGACGATGGCCGTTCTGGGCAACGGCCCGTCGCTCACCCGCGAATTGCCCGGCCTGCTGGAGCGGACCGGGGACCGCGACTTCATGGCGGTCAATTTTTTCGCGCTCGATGAGCGTTTCACCCTCCTGCGTCCGGCCTACTACGTGCTTTCGGACCCGATGTTCTTCCGCGAGAGTGCCTTCCGCGACCGTGTGGCCGGGCTTTACCGGGCGATGAACGAGCGGGTCTCCTGGCCGATGACGCTCTACGTGCAGTATTACAACCCCGAGCGGTTCGACTATCGGGCCGTGCTGCCCAATCCGCTCATCCGCATCGTGCCGTTCCATACCTACATGTACCGCGGATTCCGCAGCGTGGAGTTCTGGCTCTTCCGCCGCGGGCTGGGAAGCGCCAATTTCGGGACGGTGGTGCAGGTCGGGGAGTATGTCGCGCTGTTGCTGGGGTACAGGCGCGTGGAGCTGTACGGCGTGGACCATACGCTGCTCGAAGGGCTGTGCGTGGACGGACGGAACCGTCTTTGCCGTGCCGACCGGCACTATTACGATGCGGGAGCGCCCGCGGCGCCGCAGCCGGTTCTCCGGAAGGTTCCGCCCGTACCCTATACGATGGCGTCGTATCTGGCCGAGGTGGCCGAACTGTTCCGCGGCCACGAGGTGCTGCGCGACTACGCCGCCTCGCTCGGGGCGCGGATCGTGAACTGCACCCGGGGGTCGATGATCGACGCCTACGAACGGGCCGCGGAGTGATGCCGGCCGTTGCGGGACGGCGGGCGGATGCGGGGAAAAGCCGCCCGAGATGTTTCCGCGAACGAAAATCGCCCCCGTCGGAGATCGCTCCGACGGGGGCGATTCGTAAGGCTCCGATTCGTCGGAAGGCCTCTTTGGCCGCTACCGGGGCAGGGTCCGGCTGGCGGCGATGATCTCGGCCATCGTGAAATCCTCGGGATAATCGATGTCCATGCCCTCGATCCGGTCCACGACGGCCATGTAGGGTCGGTCGCCGATGCGGCGGTGGCGTTCGCGCCATAACGCGCGCGGGAAGATGAAGAAGGCGCTGGTCTCGATGTAGATCGGTTCGATCGTCTGCGTGCGGGGAATCGCGTCGGGCGAGTAGTTCAGCGGCCGGCCCCCGTACCAGGCGAAGGTCTGGATCCGTTCGGCGCTGAAGGCCGAGTCGTACGCTCCCGAGCGGACCTTGCCGAGCGCCGCGGCGACGGTCTCCGCGCGGATGAAGGGCGAGGTGGCGTGCGCGAGCACGTAAAGGTCGGCATCGACCTCGGAGGTGAAGCTGTCGTAGATCTCGCGGCCCAGCGTGGTGTCGCGGTCCAGCTCCTCGCTGCGCCGCCGGAAGCGGACGCCCTCGGGCAGCAGCGGACGGATGCTCTCGTCGCTGCAGTAAACCCACACTTCGTCGATGCCCTCCGTGCGGGTCAGCGTCCGGAGGATGTGGCACATGAGCGGCTCGCCGCCCAGCAGGCGCAGGTTCTTGCCCGCGACGCGCTGGCTGTTGAGCCGGATCGGTACGAAAGCTACGGTTTTCATGCGTTGGTTCGGTTGTTCGGTTATTCCTGCACCAGCAGGTTGCAGCCCCGGATGTCCGCGCGGTCGATGCGCCCCTCGACGACGAACGAGCCGTCGGCTCCGACATGTCCGACGTCCTCGGTCTGGATGAAGGCGCACGACCAGCGGTTCGCCAGGTCCGTGATGTTCAGTCCGCCGCGCGCGCCTGCCGGAAGCGTGCAGAACGGGTCATTGACGTCGCGCGCCGCCACGCGCATCCAGGCCGGGCAGCGGAAGCGGTTGCCGCCTGCGGAGTAGGCCTGCGAGGTCAGTTCCGCCATGCCGTATTCCGAGTGGATCGCCCCGACGCCGAATGCCCGGCAGAGGATCCGGTGGAACTCCTCTTTGGGAATCTCTTCGCGGTAGCCCTTCATGCCGCCCGTCTCCATTACGACCGTATTCTCCAGCTTCGGGGCGTAACGCTCCGCGAGGTCCCAAAGCGCATAGCTCACTCCCAGCAGGATCTTCGGCTTCGGGTCCGCGCGCATCGCCGCCAGCAGCGCGTCGTAGTCGTCGAGGTAGAAGCCGCCCGAACCGCAGTCGCCGATCAGGCGGTCGGCCATGTAGATCAGCGACGAGCCTTTGCGGCGCAGGTAGTTGGGCAGCAGGGCGTAGAGGCTCCACCGGGCCGGGTCGCCGTAGAAGGTGCGGAATGCGCGGCGGAACGTCTCCTCGTAGAGCGCCAGCGACCGCATCGGGTGGCGCGAGGAGGTCATGCCCGTCGTGGCGCTCGACGTGAAGACGGCTTCGGGCTCCGCGTCGCCGCAGTAGATCTCGTGCGTTTTGAAAAGCCCGATCGGCAGACAGGGAATCTCCGCGGCGCGCCGCACCCGGGCGGGGTCCGCACCGATGAGCGCGAGGTACTCGCGGTAGGGGGCGCACTCCGCGGCCTGCCGCCGGAACAGCGCCAGGGCTGCCCGTTCGAAAGCCGCGTCGTCCGCGATACGGAATATGTCGTCGGAGGGAATCATCGTCTGCAAAGATAGTGCAAACCGGGCGCACGACCAAGTCCTGCCGCCGGGTTTTGCATCCGCGGGGAAGGACATCGGCCACAGAGCCGCGGCGGGCGGGACGTTCCGCCGTTCCGGCAGAGGCCCTGCCGCAGGGGCGGGTTTCGGAAATTCGGTCCGGGCCTGCGTCTGCGGAAAGCGAAACGGCGGCTGCGGTCCGGATCGTTCCGTTCCGTAGCCGCCGTTTCCGTGCGTCGTACAGGCCCTTGTGCGGTGCGGCGCAGGTTCTGCCGCGTGCTGCACCCGCTGCCGGGAATCCTTACTTCTTGCTCTTGGGAGCCAGCATCATGTTCATCTTCTTGCCGTCGAGCTTGGGCATCATCTCCACCTTGGCCACCTCCTCGAGGTCGGTGGCGAAGCGCAGCAGCAGGATCTCGCCCTGCTCCTTGAAGACGATCGAGCGGCCGCGGAAGAAGACGTAGGCCTTCACCTTCGAACCCTCCTTGAGGAAGTTCATGGCGTGCTTGAGCTTGAAGTTGTAGTCGTGGTCGTCGGTCTGGGGTCCGAACCGGATCTCCTTGACGGTCACTTTCACCTGGTTGGCCTTCAGCTCCTTGGCCTTTTTCTTCTGCTGGTAGAGGAACTTCTGGTAGTCGGCGATGCGGCAGACGGGGGGATCGGCCTTGGGCGAAATTTCGATCAGGTCGAGCTCCATCTCGTCCGCCAGACGCAGGGCGTCGCGGATCGGCATGACCTGCGGCTGCTCCACGTTGTCGCCCACCACGCGCACCTCGGGTGCGGTGATCTGCTGGTTGATGCGGTGCGGATTCTCCTTTTCGGGCAATCTGCGTCCGAAGCGGTTGTCCGGTTTCGGTCTGTTATTCCCGGGGTTGAACGGCCTCGGCGGGAATGGTTTCGGTGCTGCGATAGTTGTAAAAGTATTAGTTGATGAATCGGTTTATTTCTTTTTCAGCCTGTTGGCCTCGACCTCCTCCCGGACGAGTCCCGTGAGGAAATCGCGGAAGGCTTCGGTGGTCATCTGACCCTTGTCTCCCTCGCCCTGCGCGCGGACGGAAACCAGCCCTTCGGCCTCCTCCTTCTCGCCGACGATCAGCAGGTAGGGGATGCGCTTGAGCTCGTTGTCGCGGATCTTGCGGCCGATTTTCTCGTTGCGGTCGTCCACCTCCGCGCGGACGTCGTTGGCGTTGAGGTACTCCGAGACCTTGCGGGCGTAGTCGTTGAACTTCTCCGAGATGGGAAGCACCACGACCTGTTCGGGCGAGAGCCACAGCGGGAACTTGCCGCCGGTGTGTTCGAGCAGCACGGCCACGAAGCGCTCCATCGAGCCGAACGGTGCGCGGTGGATCATGATCGGGCGGTGCAGCTTGTCGTCGGCGCCCTTGTACGTCAGGTCGAAGCGCTCCGGGAGGTTGTAGTCCACCTGGATCGTTCCCAGTTGCCATTTGCGGCCGATGGCGTCCTTTACCATGAAGTCGAGCTTCGGGCCGTAGAAGGCGGCTTCGCCGTACTCCACGACCGTCTGCAACCCCTTCTCCTCGGCCGCCCGGATGATGGCCGACTCGGCCTTCTCCCAGTTCTCGTCCGAACCGATGTACTTCTCGCGGTTGTTGGGGTCGCGCAGCGAAATCTGTGCCGTATAGTTGTCGAACTTCAGCGTCTTGAAGATATAGAGCACGATGTCGATCACCCGCTCGAACTCCTCGAGCAACTGGTCCGGCCGTACGAACAGGTGCGCGTCGTCCTGCGTGAAGCCGCGCACGCGCGTCAGTCCGTGCAGCTCGCCCGACTGCTCGTAACGGTAAACCGTGCCGAACTCCGCCAGACGCACGGGCAGCTCCTTGTACGAACGGGGCTTCGAGCGGTAGATTTCGCAGTGGTGCGGACAGTTCATCGGTTTGAGCAGGTACTCCTCGCCCTCGATCGGGGTGTGGATGGGCTGGAACGAGTCCTTGCCGTATTTGGCGTAATGGCCCGAGGTGACGTAGAGCTCCTTGTTGCCGATGTGCGGGGTGATGACCTGCTGGTAGCCGTACTCCTTCTGCACGTTGCGCAGGAACTGCTCCAGCCGGTCGCGCAGCGCGGCGCCCTTGGGCAGCCACAGCGGCAGGCCCTGTCCTACGCGCTGCGAGAAGCAGAACAGCTCGAGGTCCTTGCCCAGCTTGCGGTGGTCGCGCTTCTTGGCCTCCTCCATCATCTTGAGGTACTCGTCGAGCATCGACTTCTTGGGGAACGAGATGCCGTAGATGCGCGTCAGCATCTTGTTCTTCTCGTTGCCGCGCCAGTAGGCTCCCGCTACGGAGGTGAGCTTCAGCGCCTTGATGTAACCCGTATTGGGGATGTGCGGTCCGCGGCAGAGGTCCGTGAACGCGCCGTTGGTATAGAAGGAGATGGTGCCGTCCTCGAGGTCCGAGATCAGCTCGACCTTGTACTGGTCGCCTTTCTCGGTGAAGGTTCTGAGCGCTTCGGCCTTGGGGACCTCGCGGCGGACGAGCTGCTCTTTGTTGCGGGAGAGCTCCTGCATCTTCTGTTCGATTCGCGGAAGGTCGGCCTCGGTGATCGGCGTCGGGGAATCGACGTCGTAGTAGAAGCCGTTTTCGATGGCGGGGCCGATGCCGAACTTGATGCCCGGGTAGAGCGCCTCGAGGGCCTCGGCCAGCAGGTGCGACGAGGTGTGCCAGAAGGCGTGCTTGCCCTCGTCGTCGTCCCATTTGTAGAACTTGACCGAAGCGTCCGTTTCGATCGGGCGCGTCATGTCCACCGTCGCGCCGTTTACCGAGGCCGCCAGCGAGTCAGCAGCTAAACGAGGGCTGATGCTCTCCGCGATCCGGTACGCAGTCGTCCCTTTGGCGTACTCCTTTACCGAGCCATCGGGAAATGTAATTTTAATCATAAGATCGAATATTAAAGTTTCGGGGCCTTCGGCGCTTCCACAATTACGAGACGGAATACGCCTCCGGGTTGCCCGGTTTTTGTCCTTACGGTTTTTCGTATCTTCGCCGGCGGGCCTTTGCCCGTCCGCCGGGATGCTCCGCTTCGGGATCGTCCGCCGCGGCTTCGAGCGCCTTCTCCCGCATCATCGCCCGGCGCGCCCTGCGGGCGAGGACGAGCGACCAGACGATCCAGGCGGCGTCGAGAACGAGATCGGAGACGACCTCGCCGGTGTCGTTCCCGCCGCCGGCCGGCAGCCGGCAGAGGTTCCGGATTCCCACGGCCGTCCAGCCCGCCGCCAGCGACACGCCCGTCCGCCACAATGTCCGCGGCTTCATTCCCGTCGCGCGTCGGAGGGGTTACTCCTTGTCGGTCTGCGGCAGGTCCTTCACCGACACGTCGCGGTTCGACTTCTCGCGTTCGGCCCGTTGCAGCGGGTTGGCCGTCCACTCGGCCCGTGCGCGGCGGTGCCGCACGATGTCGATGGCCGCGTAGATCGCGTTGCGCATCGACTGCGGGTCGGCCTGGTCCTTTCCGGCGATGTCGAACGCCACGCCGTGATCGGGCGATGTCCTTACGGCCGCGAGTCCGGCCGTGAAGTTCACCCCGTCGGGCGAAAGGGTCTTGAACGGCGTCAGCCCCTGGTCGTGGTACATGGCCAGAATGCCGTCGTAGCGGGCGTATCCGCCTCCGGCGAAAAGCCCGTCGGCGGCGAAGGGACCGAAGGCCAGGATGCCCTGCCCGAACGCCTCGACGATGGCCGGACGGATCGTCTCCTCCTCCTCGCGGCCCACGAGTCCGCCGTCTCCGGCGTGGGGATTCAGGGCCATGACGGCGATGCGCGGCTCGACCACTCCGAAGTCCTCGACGAGCGAGCGGCGCAGCGTCGCCAGGTCGCGGACGATCTTCTCTTTGGAGATGCTGCGGGCGATCTCCGAGACGGGGATGTGTTTCGTCACGAGGCCCACGCGCAGCCGGTCGCTGCACATGATCATCATGGGTTCGCCCTCCAGTTCGGCCCCGAAGTATTCGGTGTGGCCCGTGTAGCCGAATTCGTCGCTCTGGACCGTCTCCTTGTCGAAAGGTCCCGTGACGACGGCGTCCAGCTCGCCCGCCTTGAGGTCGCGCACGGCGGCGCGCAGCGCTTCGACGGCGGCGCGGCCCGCTTCGGCCGTCGCACGGCCCGGTTCGGGCTGTTCCACCTCGCCGGCCGCGACGAGCGCGATCTTCCCGCGCCGCGCCTCGGCGGCCGAGGCCGCGGGTACGAACTGCACGGGTTCGGTCTCCCGGAGCGTATTTTGGTAATAGGCGGCGGCTTTCGGCGATCCGTAGATGACGGGGGTGAAAAGCTCCGTCATGCGCGGATCGGCGAGCGCCTTGAGGATGACCTCCCAGCCGATGCCGTTCGGGTCGCCCTGCGTGATGCCTATTTTGAGTTTCTGTTCTGACATAGACAGGTGTGTTTCAACCTACAAAGGTATAAAATATTCAGAATAACCAATACTCCGCGGGGGTATTTCCTTGAAAAATTCGGCTTTTCCGCGTTCCGCGTCCGCTCTCCGGCGTCGGGCCCGCGGCCTTTTCCCGGGCGGTGTCTTCCTTCGGCCGCGGGGCGCCCGTCTGCGACCGTTTCAGCCGTTGTCCGCGGCTCGTCGGCGGAACTCTGCGCAGACGATGCCCGTGGCCATCGCCACGTTGAGCGATTCGGAGCTGCGGCGGTCGGCGGGGTAGGGCGGGATGAAGAGTTTGTGCGTGACGGTGTGCGCCACGGCGCCGGTGACGCCGCGGCCCTCGTTCCCCATCACGACGATTCCCCTCCGTCCGTCGATGCGGGCCGTGTGGATGTTCTCCCCCTCGAGGAACGTGCCATAGACGGGCGTGCCCCGCCCGGCCGCCCGGGCCAGGAGCGGCGCGAGTTCGGCGTAGTGGACCCGGACGCGGAGGATGGCTCCCATCGTGGCCTGCACGACCTTGGGGTTGAAGCAGTCGGCCGATCCGGGCGAGCAGACGATCTCCCCGATGCCGAACCAGTCGGCCAGGCGGATGATCGTGCCCAGATTCCCGGGGTTCTGCACCTCGTCGAGCGCCAGCGCGAGCCGGTCGCCCAGCCGTTCGGCGTCGAGCCGGTAGCGGGGGATTTCGACCGTCGCCAGCGAGTTGGACGGCGTTTTGAGCAGCGACAGGCGCTCCATCTCGCGCGGCGAGACGGTCTCCACGCCGGGACCGTCGAAGACGCCCTCCAGCGCATAGATCCGGCGCACGCGGAGGTGCGAGGCGCGCAGTTCGCCGATGAGCTTCGCGCCCTCGGCGACGAACAGTCCGTGCTCCGCGCGGCCGCGTTTGTCGGCCAGCGCGCGGACGAGTTGTATTTCGGCTTTCGTCATGGTCGTTTTTCGATCGTAAAGGTAACTCCTTCCTGCGCCGCGTAACTCTCCGGGAAGAGCCGCCGGGCCTCCCCGGCCAGCGCCTCGGCGTCCTTGTAGCGCGACGAGTAGTGGCCGATCACGAGCCGCCGGGCCTCCGCCCTGAGGGCGGCCTTCGCGGCGTCCTCGGTGGTCGAGTGGCCGCGTTCGCGGGCGATTTTCCGCTCGGCGGCGGCGTAGGTCGCCTCGTGGTACATCAGGTCCGCGCCCCGGCACAGCTCCGCGGCCCTGGCCGAGAAGTTCGTGTCCGAGAGGTAGGCGTACGAACGCGGGGCGTAGGGCCGGTAGGTCAGTTCGCCGTTTCCGAGGAGCGTGCCGTCGTCGAGCCGCACCGCCTCGCCCCGTTTGGCTGCGGCGATCTGGGCGATCGACAGCCCGTATTTCGCGATCTTGGACTTGTTTACGTTCAGCGGCGGCTCCTTCTCGCGGAAGAGGAATCCGGCGCACGGCACGCGGTGGCGCAGCGGGATGCTCCACACCTCCAGCGTGCGGTTCTCGTACAGCAGTGCGTGTTCGGTCGTCCGCACCTCGTGCCACACGACCTCGTAGGGGAGCTCCGTGTCGAAATGGCGCAGGTGGCAGGCCAGCAGCTCCCCGAAGGGCGCCGGGGCGAAGACCTCCAGCGGGGTGCGGCGGCCGTAAAGCCCCAGCGTCGAGAGCAGCGGGAAAAGTCCGAAGACGTGGTCGCCGTGCAGGTGCGAGATGAACGCGGCCCGCAGTTTCAGCGGGTTGATGCCGTAGCGGACGAGCTGCTGCTGCACGCCCTCGCCCGCGTCCACGAGGTAATACTGTTCGTGGACGTTCACCGCCTGCGCCGACGGATGCCTGTCGGGCGTGGGTTTGGCCGAGGAGCAGCCGAGGATGGTGACCGCGAAACTCATGGGATTATCGCCGGAATTTGATGAAGGTCGCTTCGAGCCGGTTCGTAACCATGACGTTGCGCTGGGTCGTGGCGGTGCGGGTGCTGCTGCCGTCGTCGCTCTTTTCGATATGCTCGGTCGTCGTGAAGGTCGGCTCGGAAACCGTGTGGCTGATTCCTTCGAAGACCACGGCGTCGGCGCCCTTTTCGCGGGCGCACTTTTCGATGGCCTTTTGTGCCTCCTCGAGGTCGCTGAAGGGTTGGGGCGTGGCTATGATGCGCCCCATCGTTTCGTAGCTTCCGGGCACGTCGTTCCAACTGAAAAAGAGTTCGGGATTGTCGGTGACCGGATAGGTCTTGCCGATGTAGGTGGTCTCTACGGCGCAGGAACTCATCGCGCAGGCGGCACACAAGGTGCATGCGAGGATCGGAATACGTTTCATCGAATCGGATATCGAGGGGATTATCGCAGCAGGAATCGTTCGCAGTCGAGCGCCGCGATGCAGCCCGATCCGGCGGCGGTGATAGCCTGCCGGTAGTGCGGATCCTGCACGTCGCCCGCGGCGAAGACCCCTTCGACGCTGGTTTTCGAGGTTCCGGGTTCGGTGCGGATATACCCTTCGGCGTCGAGCTCCAGCTGGTCGGCGAAAAGCTCCGTGTTGGGGTGGTGTCCGATGGCGAGGAAGAAGCCCGAGATTTCGATCCGCCGCTCCGATCCGTCGGTCTTGCGCAGCAGGGCGCCCGTCACGCCCGTCTCGTCGCCCAGCACCTCGGCCGTGTTGTGTTCGAACAGCACTTCGATGTTGGGGGTCTGCATGACGCGCTGCTGCATCGCCTTCGAGGCGCGCAGGAAGGGCTTGCGGACGATCATGTAAACCTTGCGGCAGAGCGAGGCGAGGTAGGTGGCCTCCTCGCAGGCCGTGTCGCCGCCGCCCACTACGGCCACATCCTTCTTCCGGTAGAAGAAGCCGTCGCAGGTGGCGCAGGCGCTCACGCCCTGGCCGCGGAATTTCGTCTCGGAAGGCAACCCGAGGTATTTGGCCGAGGCGCCCGTGGCGATGATGACCGCCTCTGCCGCCAGCTCCGCCGTTCCATCCACGATGACGTGGAAGGGCCGCGACGACAGGTCGATCTTCGTGACGGTTCCCGTGCGGAGATCGGCTCCGAACCGCTCGGCCTGACGTCTGAGGTCGGCCATCATCCGGTTGCCGTCCACGCCGTCGGGGTAGCCGGGGAAATTTTCGATTTCGGTGGTCGTCGTGAGCTGTCCGCCCGGCTCGATGCCTTCGTAGAGGATCGGTTGCAGGTTGGCGCGCGACGCGTAGATGGCGGCGGTGTACCCGGCCGGGCCGCTGCCGATGATGAGGACTTTCGTTGTTTCCATGGTGGTTTCGTGTTATTTTTTTCGTGTCGTGTTTCAGTCGGTTTCCTCCCGGTCGTCCGCCGCGCCGAACTCCGTGAGGCGTCGCCCGAGGTAGTCGAACAGGGCCCAGCGCCCGTGCTGCCGCACGCGGGCGACGCTTTGCGCCGGATCGTAATCGACGATCTCGTATTCGGGCCGGATGACATAGCGTCCCTCGCGGTCGATGAGCCCCATGCCGGTCTCGGTCTCGACCTCGGCGCGTCCCTCGCGGAAATCGCCCGCCCAGCGGAACCGTGCCGGGATGACGGGGCGGTTGTCCGTATCGACGAATCCGTACCCGCCTTCGTCCTCGACGCAGACCAGCCCTTCGAAGGCATGGCTCGTCCAGCGGTGGCCCGTGAGGCGGCGCCGGGGCGAATAGGAGGCCGTCGTGTCGGAGAGGATCGGCGGTCCGGAGTGCTGCAAAATCCGTTCCCGCAGCGCCTCGAACGCTTCGTCGTCGCTGCCCGTCGGACCGAACCGCGCGTCGTGGTAGCGCAGCGGGATGAAGCGTCCGCCCGCCCAGCGCAGGTTTTCGGGGCGGAGGTTGTTGTGCGAGAACCCGATTTCGCGGAGCGCCTGCCGCAGTTCGTCGAGCGCATCGAGCAGCCGCTGTCCCGGTTCCGAGCACAGCGCCTCGTCGAAGCTCCTCCCTGCGGGCAGGTGCTGGAGCACCAGCGTCGTGCGCTGCGGCGATCCCGCGGCGTCCTGCCAGAGAAGCTCCCCGGGCAGCATCCGGTACTCCGCGAGGCGGTCCGTGTCGATCCGCCGCAGTTGCGAGGCCGTGCGCTCCACCGTGTGCAGCGCCGCGGGAGAGAGGGGCAGGAACAGCAGCCACCGTTCGCCGCGCCAGGCGATTTCGGCCTCGGCGAAACGGGTCGTGCGCATCAGGCGGGGCAGTCCGTCGGGACCGGCCGCGGCGCGGGCGTCGGCGAGCGTCCGGAACGAGAGGTCGGGCGTCAGCAGCGCCCGGGCGAAGGTTTGCAGGGTAGGTGTCATGGCTATTCGGTTTTGACGCTGATGGACCCGATGTTGAGCATGGCTACCAGTTCGTCGGCCGAGGCGTTGTAGCTCACGCCCCGGAAGGGCGGGACGGCGCCCGGCCCTTTCGCCGCGCGAATCGCCTCGTCGAAGACGGCGGGCATGACGCTCGAACAGTCGTAGAGCAGCGCCGCGTAGCGGTTCGGGTAGCGCGGCTCCTCCTCCGAGGGGAAGAACGATGCTGCGGAGGTGTCCGCCGCGGCGATGTGGATGTTCACCACCAGCACGTTGCCGTCGGCCGTGCGGAGCGCCTTGATCTCCTCGGCCACGGCGCGCAGCTCCTCCTCGTCGCAGTCGGTGGCCTCGCCGTCGGTGATGTTGAACACGGTCGGCGGGAAGCTCTCCGCGTGGGAGGGGTCGGCGCACCACGCCGCCGCGAGGTCGCGGATGCGCCGCAGCGCCTCGCACATGGGCGTCTGTCCCGCGGCGCGGGGTTCGATCCAGACCGGTACGGGCAGTTCGCGCAGGGCGATGCCTCCGTCGGGCAGGCGGCATTCGACCGTCTCGCGCCGGACGTCGGGCCGCACGGCCGCCAGCTCCGTGACGGACAGCGTATCGCGGTCGCCGGGGAGCAGCGACGAAACCTCGTCGTCGCCCGAGTAGCCCAATACGGCGATGTCGTAATAGTTCCGTACGCCGTCGCTGCGGCGCGCCCGTTCGATCAGTTCGAACAACAGTCCGTTGGCGACCGACGCCACGGCCTCGGCCTTGGTCGTCGGCCGTCCGCGGAAGCGGATCGGTTCGGCCATGGAACCCGAACAGTCGATGGCCAGGAAGAAGGCCGTGCGTCGGCTGCGAGTGATGCTTTGCGTGTACATATTCCGGTGAAAGTTGCGTCTTGTGCGTTATCGGAGACCCCGCACCGCGCGGTAGTCCTCCATGCGTGTCGTCCCGTCGCCGTCGAGGCCGTAGCCGACGGCCATCTCGGGCGAGCAGTCGCGCTCGCGGTCGGCGTCGGTCGTGCGGCGCATCGCCTCGTGCGCGTTGCGGCCCGCGGCGATCACGTCGTTGAGTTCTTCGGCCGTCGGTGCGTGTCCCAGCATCGCGGCGCAGACCTGCTCGGCCCAACTGTGGGCGTAGTCGTCGTAGTGGACGAAGAAGACGCGGAACCGGTTGTCCACGGCGTCGGTCGTCGGGAGCTCCCCGCGGTCGATCGCGTCCAGAATCGCCTCGGTCTCGCGCAGGGTGATGTACTGTCCCGCCGCGTCGATCCAGCGTCCGCCGCCGTCGTAGCGTTCCGACGAGGCGCCCCGGCCGAGCATCGCGCCCAGCGCCGCGACGATCGCCTTGTTGTAGAGCTTCAGACCCCGCCGCAGGGCCGCGGCCCGGATCATCGTCTTGTTGTAGCCGTACTCCGCGGCGTCGGGATCGCCCTCTTCGAGCGAGTGGAGCGTGTCCACGGCCCGGAGCATCGCCCCCGTGACGTAGGGGTTGTATTCCTCGAAGTTGATCGTGTCGCGCCGCACCTCGCGGCGGTCGCGGGCCGGCCATTTCTCGATGTCGCGCACGGCGCCGTAACTCGTGAGGTTCGCCCCGGGCATCAGCACCGAGCGGTCCTCCTTCTCGATGAGGTAGGAGTAGGGGAAGATCGCGGTGTCGTGGTGGTAGGAGTGGTGTCCCATGACCATCGTGAAGGCCCCTTCGAGTGCCGGGGACATGACGTAGGCCCCGCTGGCGAACTTGCATCCGCGCAGATGGACGGCCTGGTGCACGGGGCCGCTCTTGAAGAGGTGGTTGCTCTGGTTCGAACCGCTCCCGGCGTTGAAGAACGAGAACATACCGGCGATGAGCAGCGACGACTTGTGGTGCGAGACGGTGTAGGGTCCGGCGAAGATCGAGGCCGCCTCGCCGTTCTCGCAGTGCGAATTGGCGAAGAAGAGCGAATCGACGGCCGTGAAACCCTTGTCCAGCCGGCAGCTCTCGCCCACGAAACACCGCTCGACGGTCGCGCCGTTGTCGAGGCGCGCCTGCTCGGCGGCGATGAAGTCGTAGGCCTTGACGTCCACGCCGACGCGGCAGCCGTTGCAGAGCGTGCCGTTGCAGAGCATCGAGGCGCCGTCGATCCGGCAGTCGTCGCCGATGCGGACCTCGCGGATGAAGCGCGCCCCGACGATCCGGCAGCCGCGTCCCACCTCGCCCAGCTCCGAGGAGCGCTCCTCGGCGTAGGTGCGGATCATCGCCTCCAGCGCCGCGATGGTCTGCGGGCGGTGGCGGTAGATGGCCAGCACGTAGGCGACCTGTGCCGACAGACGGTCGAAGACGGGGACCGTGCGGCCGCCGCATTCGTTCATCGCGGCCACCGCCGTGCCGTTGCCGAAGGCCGAGCGCGAGCGGCATTCGAGCGCCGTGACGCCCTCGACGGACGAACCCTCGCCGATGCGGTAGTTCCTGACGCGCGAACGGACGATGCGGGCTCCCGGGTCGAGGACGACGCGTCCCTCCAGCCGGCTTTGCAGAATCCCGGACGGCGAGAACGTCTCCGGAACCTCCACCGCGTCCCAGTTCTCGGCCGAGTTGCCGAGGCGTTCGAGTGCGGAGATTTCGTCGGGGGTCAGTTTGCGGTGCGTCGTCATCGTTCGGGAAAGGTTATGCAGATGCAAATATAACGATTTGCGGTTAAATCGCAAACTCGCGGCCTGTGCGGTCGATCTCCAGCCGGCGGCCGTCGCGCACGATCCGCGCCCGCCCGCCGCGGAAGGGTTTCGCGGCCTCGCATCCGGGGCAACTGAGGCGTATGCGGCCTTCGGGGTCGATGTAGTGCCACGTGCGGCCGAGGCAGACGGCGGCCAGCCCCTCGGAGAAGTCGAAGCCGTTGTCGTAGAGCGGCGGGACGACGACCCGTTCCGCCGTGCGGTAGCCCCACAGTCCGTTTGCGGCGAAAAGCTCCGGCGCGGGGCGCGTCTCCGGCGCGGGGAATCCGCGGTCCGCTCCGTCCGTTTCGGCGGTCTCCGGCGGTTCGTGCCGGACGGCGGCGAGCAGCTCGCCCAGACCGAAGAGCCGCAGCGAAGGGGAGGCGAGCAGGCGGGCGATCCGGTATTCGGCCGCCATGCCGTGCCGTTCGAACAGCGCCAGCGCCTCGCGGTAGGGTGCTTCGTCCGGAATCCGCCGCGGGGTGAAGAGCAGCCCGTCCGCCGGGCCGTAACGGTCGTGTAGCGCCGGATCGACGCGGAGCGCGTGCAGCGCCGTGGAGATCAGCGCGGCCGGATAGTCGTCCAGCGAAGCGTCGAAATCGGCCGCCGTGCGGGCCGGATGCTGGTAGGCCGCCGTGCCCAGTTCGGGACTCTGCTCCCCGGCGAAGGCGGGGAGGAAGGCGGCGTCGAAGTCGATCGGGTGCAGCGCTCCTGCGGGATCGACGATGAGGTTCTCGGGCTTCAGGTCGCCGTGGGCCGTCCGGTCGGAGACCATCGCGGCGGCCAGCGTGTCGAATGCCGCGGAGAGCCCGGCCAGGCGCATCCGGTCGCCGGCTCCGGCGGCCCGGCGGACCGCTTCGCGGAGCGTCTCGCCCTCGATCCATTCGTCCAGCACGACATCGACCCATTCTCCCGAAGCCGCCGGGCCGACCGAGTCGTAGAGGAAGAGCTCCCGTTCGAGCAGCCGTTCGCCGTAGATCTCCCGCAGGTGGCGCATCGGGCGCAGGAAGCACCGCAGCGACCGGATGCGGCCGGCGTGGCGGATGCGGAAGACGGCGGCGGAGTTCCCTACCGCGTATTCGGGGCGTCCCGCAGCGTCGCGGCACACCTCCGCCTCGCCCAGCGTGCGGGCCAGCCCGCGCAGGTCGGAGAGGGTGAAAAGATATTGTCGCAGCGTGTGCATGGGGCGGCTTCCGACGCAGACGCGGGACCTTCCGGAAAGGAAAGGCCCCGCGCCTGCCTGTTCCGGACCCGGCGGTCCGGTCTGCGTTCCGTTCGGATCAGTGGCAGTCGCAGTGGTTGTGGTCGTGGCCTTCGCAGCATCCGTCGCCGCATCCGCCGTCGCCGCACGAACCGCACGAGCAGCGGCCCTGCAGGTCTTCGGGCGTGACGTCGCGCACCGAGACCACCTCCACGTCGAAGTTGAGCGTCTTGCCTGCCATCGGGTGGTTGAAGTCCATCTTCACGTGCTCGTCGCCGACCTCCTTGACGATGCCCGTCATGCGGTTGCCCTGCGAGTCGCTCATCGGGACCTGCGACCCGACGAAGAGGATGTCCTCGGCGAGTTTGCCGTCCACCATGAAGAGATTCTTCGGCAGATCGACCACCGCCTCGGCGATCAGCTCGCCGTAGCCGTCCTTCGGAGAGAGCGTGAACGAGACCTTCTCGCCGGGCTCCCTGCCCTCGATGGCCTCTTCGAATTTGGGCAGCAGCATGCCCGTCCCGAAGATGAATTCGAGGGGCTGTCCCGGACGCGACTGGTCCGCGATCTGTCCATCTACGGTGAGTTTGTAATCCACACCGACCATTTTGTTCTTTTCTGCTTTCATGTCGTCTTGTACTGTTTCGGTTGTTTCCCTTTTCGGGGCCTGCTTCCGCCGGGCCGTCGCCGCGCGTGCGCCCGGACCCGGCCGGAATCGGACAAAGGTAAGCACTTCGGGGCGAGTTGCCAAATAATGGGCGGATTTTATCGCTCTCCGTCGGAAAAACGGGCGGCGGCGGGGAGCGCAATGGCTCCCCGCCGCCGCGGCAGGGTCGTCGCGGGTCCGGACCCGCGGAGGATCAGTCGCAGTTGCGGCAGCAGAGGTTGCGGTCGCCGTAGCCGTTGTCGATCTTCGTCACGTAGGGGAAGAACTTCGCGCGGCGGACCCATTCGAGCGGGAAGGCGGCCTCCATGCGCGAGTAGGGGTGCGGCCACTCCCCGGCCAGCTCGACGGCCGTGTGGGGGGCGTTCGCCACGACGTTGTCCGCCGTGCCGGCGGCCGCCGCGGCCTCGCATTCGCGCTTGATGGCCACGAGCGCCTCGATGAAGCAGTCCATCTCCTCCTTCGGTTCCGACTCCGTGGGTTCGACCATGAGCGTCTCGTGCACGGGGAACGAGAGCGTCGGGGCGTGGAATCCGTAGTCCATCAGGCGGTGGGCGATGTCGCCGCAGTCGATGCCGTACTCCTTCTTGAAATGCGTCAGGTCGAGTATCATCTCGTGGCCCACACGGCCCGTCTCGCCCGAATAATAGGTGCGGTACTCCGACTTGAGTGCCGAGGACATGTAGTTGGCGTTCACGATGGCCATTTCGGTGGCGCGGCGCAGCCCCTCCTCGCCCAGCATCTTGATGTAGCCGTAGGTGATCGGCAGCAGCAGGGCCGAGCCCCACGGTGCGGAGGCAACGGCCGTGATGCCCTCGTCGCCGCCCGTCGCCACGACGGGATGCGACGGCAGGAACGCCCGGAGGTGTTCGGCCACGCAGATCGGGCCCACGCCCGGACCGCCGCCGCCGTGCGGCATGGCGAAGGTCTTGTGGAGGTTCAGGTGGCAGACGTCGGCGCCGATGTAGCCCGGGTTCGTCAGCCCCACCTGCGCGTTCATGTTCGCGCCGTCCATATAGACCTGTCCCCCCGCGTCGTGGACGGCGTCCACGATCTCGCGGATGCGGCTCTCGAAGACGCCGTGCGTCGAGGGGTAGGTGACCATCAGCCCGCACAGCTCCGAGGCGTGCTCGTGGGCCTTGGCCTCGAGGTCCTCCACGTCGATATTGCCGCGTTCGTCGCACGCCACCGTCACGATCTTCATGCCCGCCATGGCGGCCGACGCGGGGTTCGTGCCGTGTGCCGAGGCGGGGATGAGCACCACGTTGCGGTAGCCCTGTCCGCGGCTCTGATGATAGGCGCGGATCACCATCAGGCCCGTGTACTCGCCCGCGGCGCCCGAGTTGGGCTGCAACGAGCAGGCCGCCAGTCCGGTGATCGTGGCCAGGTCCTTTTCCAGTCCGGCGATCAGCTCCAGGTAGCCTTCGGCCTGGTCGGCCGGGGCGAAGGGGTGCATGGCCTGGAACCCGGCCAGCGAGAGCGGCTGCATGAGCGCCGCGGCGTTGAGCTTCATGGTGCACGAGCCGAGCGGGATCATCGAGTTGGCCAGCGAAATGTCGCGCAGCTCCAGCGTCTTGATGTAGCGCATCAGGGCACTCTCGGAGCGGTAGCGGTTGAAGACCGGTTCGGTGAGGAAGGCCGATTCGCGGCGCAGCGCGGCGGGGATGGCGTCCTCGGTGGCGTGTTTCACGGCCTTCGCCTTGCGGCCCTTCGCGGCGCGGAAGATGCCGATGACGGTCTCGACCTCGGCGGGGGTGGTCACCTCGTCGAACGACAGGCGGACCGTACCCTCCGAGGGATAGTAGAAGTTGATGCCTTCGTCGAGGGCCAGCGACTGCACGACGGCGGCCTCGGCCTCCACCTCGAGCGTGTCGAAGAATGCCTCCGACGCGAGGCGGTAATCCATCGCCTCCAGCGCGCGGGCTGTCGTCACGGCGGCGCGGTGCGCCGTGCGTGCGGCGCGCCGCAATCCTTCGGGACCGTTGTAAACGCAGTAGAAACCCGTCATCGAGGCCATCAGCGCCGAAGCGGTGCAGATGTTCGACGTGGCGCGTTCGCGCTTGATGTGCTGCTCGCGCATCTGGAGCGCCATGCGCAGTGCGCGGTTGCCCAGCCGGTCCACCGAGACGCCGATGATGCGTCCCGGCATGTTGCGCTTGTAGGCTTCGCGCGTGGTCATGTAGCCCGCCGCCGGGCCGCCGAAGCCCATCGGCGTTCCGAGCCGCTGCGCCGTGCCGACGGCGATGTCGGCCCCCCACTCGCCCGGCGCCTTCAGCAGCGCCAGCGCCAGCAGGTCGCAGACGGCCGTGACGAGCGCGCCGCGGGCGTGCGCCGCGGCGGTGAAGTCGGCGTAGTCGCGCACGGCGCCGTCGGCGGCCGGATACTGCACGACGGCGCCGAACTCCCGGCCCGTGAATTCGTATGCGTCGTAGTCGTCCACGATCAGCTCGATGCCGAACGGCTCGCTGCGCGTGAGCAGCACGTCGAGCGTCTGCGGGAAGAGGTTGCGGTCCACGAAGAGCTGGTTGCGGCCCTCCCTGACGGCCTCGCGCGAACGCAGCGAGAACATCATCAGCATCGCCTCGGCCGCGGCCGTGCCTTCGTCCAGCAGCGAACAGTTGCCGATCTCCATGCCCGTGAGCGAGATGACCGCGGTCTGGAAGTTCAGCAGCGCCTCGAGGCGGCCCTGCGATATTTCGGCCTGGTAGGGGGTGTAGGAGGTGTACCACGCGGGATTCTCGAAGACGTTGCGCGAGACGGCGGCCGGCACGGCGCACGGATAGTAGCCCATGCCTATGAACGAGCGCAGGCAGCGGTTGCGTGCGGCCAGCCCGCGGATGTGGGCGGCGAATTCGTATTCGCTCATCCCCTTTTCGGGCAGAGCCAGCGGTTTCTTGAGGCGGATCGACTGCGGAATGACCTGCGAGAGGAGTTCGTCGATCGACCTGACGCCGATCACGTCGAGCATCTTTTGCAGCTCGGCGGGGTTGCTGACGCCGATGTGGCGTTCGGAAAATTGATCGAACATAGCGTTGTGTACGGGTGGTTTGTAATTATTTTGGGTCGTATGCGTGTCCGGTATTCAGTATTTGAAGCTGCTGCCGCCGATGAACTCCCGGAGGATCGACGTCGGAGGGATTTCGTCGGGCGGAATCGGAATGAAGTTGTCGAGGAACTTGAGGATGCGGCGCGCCTCGTCGTATTCGGGAACCGTGTCGGGAACCTCGCGCAGAATCTTTTCGGCGTAGGGCCGCAGCACGGAGATTTCGTAGAAGAGCGACGAGTTGAGCATCACGTCGGCGTTCTCCTGATAGGGGAAGATGTGCCGCTCCTCGCCGCGGCGCACGGAGGCCCAGCGCGAGAGCGTGGCCAGCGCGTCGGCGCCCCGCTGCGTGTAGTCGCGGGTCAGACGGCGCAGAAGGCGGTTGTCGGTGGTGGCGATGCGCGAGAGGTTGTCCATCGCCACGGACGTGAAGCACGAGATGTAGATGCGGAACTTCTGCTCTTCGGGAATCGAGGGCGTCAGCCGCGGATTCAGTCCGTGGATGCCTTCGATGACCAGAATCGAACGCTCGTCGAGCGTGAGCGGGGCGTTGTGCCACGTGCGGCGGCCCGTGATGAAGTCGTAGCGCGGAATATCGACGCTCTCGCCGCGCATGAGCCGGCCCAGATGGTCGTTGAACAGGTCGAGGTCGATGGCCTCCAGCGCCTCGTAGTCGTACTCCCCGTCGGCGTCCTTCGGGGTCTTCTCGCGGTCCACGAAGTAGTCGTCGAGCGAGATGAGCACGGGGTTCAGCCCCAGCACGCCGAGCTGGATGCCCAGCCGCTTGGCCGAGGTGGTCTTGCCGCTCGACGAGGGGCCGGAGATCAGCACGACGCGCGTGCCGCGCAGCAGGTTGGCCTGGAGAATGGCGTCGGCCACCTCGGCGAACTTGCGTTCGTGGAACGCCTCGGCGAGTTTTATCATGCCTCCGGCGTCGCCCGCGAGGACCTTGGCATTGACGTCGCCCACGGTGGGGACCCCCATGATGCGGACCCACGACTGGTATTCGCGGAAGATGCCGAACATTTTGTCCTGATGGACCGTCCGGACGATCCGGTCGGGATCGGTGCGCAGCGGCAGGGCGAGGTAGAAACCGTTGTAGTAGGGTTCGATGTCGAAATGGCGGACGTATCCCGTCGAGGGGGCCAGCGAGCCGTAGAAATAGCCGGCCGTGTCGTCGAGCGTGTAGAGGTCGCTGTAAAGCCGGGGCCGCGAGTCGAGCAGGGCGATCTTGTCGGTGAAACCCTCCTCGGCGTAGCGGGCGCGCACCTCGCTGGTGAGGGCCTTCGTGCGGCGGATCGGCAGGTCGCGCTCCACCAGCTCCCGGATGCGGGCCTTCAGCGCCCCGGTCTGGCGGTCGGAGAAGGAGTCGATGCCGTCGATCTCGCAGTAGAAGCCGTTCTGGCCCATCGAATGGCGGATGTGCAGCGTCCGCCCGGGGTAGAGGTCGCGCACGGCCTTTTGCAGCAGGAACCACGCCGTGCGCTGATAGACGCGGATGCCCTCGAACGAGGTGATGTCCACGAAGCGGACCGTGACGGGGGTGTATATGCGGTAACTGAGCTCTTTGATGCGGTTGTTCACGAGCGCGGCCAGGAAGGGGCGCGGCCCGGGAGTCAGGCGTTCCGCGACCTCGAGCAGCGTGGTTCCCATCGGGACCTCCAGCTCGCCGCCGAGGTTTTCGCAGATGACTTTGATCGGATCGGACATGAATGATTTTTGCGTTTAATGCAGGGTAAAGGTAGAAATAATTTGTAACTTTGGCAACTCAAATTCGGATTCGCACCATGAAAAGATGGACCCGTCTGGCCCTGTTCGCCGCCGTCGCGGCCGCTGCGGCCTGCGCTCCCCGCGAGCGCACGATCGTCGTGCTGTCCACGAACGACATGCACGCCAAGATCCAGCATTTCCCCCGCCTGGCCGCCGCCGTCGAGGCGTGCCGCGATACGGTCCCCGATGCGTTGCTGGTCGATGCCGGCGACCGCTGGACGGGCAACGCCTATGTCGATAAGACCGCCGTGCCGGGCAAGCCGGTCATCGAGCTGATGAACCGGCTCCGCTACGACGTGGCCACGCTCGGCAACCACGAGTTCGACCACGGGCAGGCGTTTCTGGGGCGGATGATCGACAGCATGGATTTCGAGGTCGTCTGCGCCAACGTACTGAGCGACACCTGCACCTTCCCTCAACTGCCGGCTGCGACGATCGTCGAACGCGGCGGCGTGAAGATCGGATTCGTCGGTGCGGTGACGAACTACGAGGGGCCGGGCCATCCGGCGGGCAATGCCGCGAGCTTCGCCGGGCTGGAGTTTCCCGATCCGCAGGCCGAGGCGATCCGCCGGGCCGAAGAGCTGCGGGGCCGGGTGGACGTGCTGGTGCTCGTCTCCCACATGGGCGACGATCGCGACGAGGAACTGCTCGGCAGGACGCGGCTGTTCGACCTGGTGATCGGCGGCCATACGCACGTCTTGCGCGATACGGTGGTGAACGGCACGCTGCTGACGCAGACGGGCAAGGATCTCCGGTATGTGGGCGTGACGGAGATCCGCCTGCGCGGCGGGAAGGTGCAGTCGGCGGATTTCCGCCTCGTGCCGCTGGACGGTTACGGGCCGGACGCCGGGTTCGCGGCCGAGGTGGAGCGCTATTATGCCTCGCCGGAGCTGAACCGCCCCGTGGGCGCGTTCGCCGCGACGATGGACAAGCAGGGACTGGCCAACTGGATGGCGGCGGCCGTGGCCGACGAGGCCGACGCCGAGGTGGGATTCTACCATATCGGCGGCGTGCGGCTCGATTCGATCGCCGCAGGCGGCGTGGGCGTGGCGCGGGTGTACGACCTGGAGCCGTTCGGAACGCAGGTCGCCCGGATGGAGATGACTCCGGCCGAAATGCGCCGGATGATCGTGACGAAGTACAACGAACCGACGCGCGAGGGACACCGCATCGACCTGGTTTCGACGACGCCCTATGCGATTTTGGTCGATGACGAGGACAGGGCCTTCGACGTCCGTTTCCCGGAGTTGCGCGAGGATCGCCGCTACAAGGTGGCCGTGAGCGATTACGTTTACAGGAATTACCACGACCTGCATTGTACCGAAGGGGAGATCACCGACGAAAAGGTCGCCGACATCCTTATCGGAGAGTTGCGCGAGGACAGTCCGCTGGAGGCCGACAATGCGCCGCGGCAGAAAGTGGTCCGCACGGAGGCGAAAAAGTTCTGATATTTTGATTTTCAGCGGAAAAAGCGTATCTTTGCACCTCCCGCGTGTGTGCGAAAGACATGCACTTCGGGGAGTAAAATATTAATTATTAACCATTTAACGAGCGATTGTATCGCAAAAAAATTCCACAATGGAAGAAGTAAAGAATGTAGTCGCAAACGCGGATTTCGACTGGAACGCCTTCGAGAACGATCTGGGCGTGTACGACCAGCCGAAGGAGCAGATCGCCGAGGAGTATGACAAGACGCTGTCGAATGTCGCCGTCGGCGAGGTGGTCGAGGGCACGGTGACGGCCATCACCAAACGCGAGGTGATGGTGAACATCGGCTATAAGAGCGAGGGCGTGATCCCCGTATCGGAGTTCCGTTACAACCCCGACCTGAAGGTGGGCGACAGGATCGAAGTGTACGTCGAGTCGGCCGAGGACAAGAACGGCCAGTTGTCGCTGTCGCACAAGAAGGCCCGCCAGCTCAAGTCGTGGGACCGCGTGAACGAGGCGCTGGAGAAGGACGAGATCATCAAGGGTTACATCAAGTGCCGCACGAAGGGCGGCATGATCGTGGACGTCTTCGGCATCGAAGCCTTCCTGCCCGGTTCGCAGATCGACGTGAAGCCGATCCGCGACTACGACGTATATGTGGACAAGACCATGGAGTTCAAGGTGGTGAAGATCAACCAGGAGTTCCGCAACGTGGTCGTGTCGCACAAGGCGCTGATCGAGGCCGAACTCGAGGCGCAGAAGCAGATCATCATGTCGAAGCTCGAGAAGGGGCAGATCCTCGAGGGAACCGTCAAGAACATCACCTCCTACGGCGTGTTCGTCGATCTGGGCGGCGTGGACGGTCTGATTCACATCACGGACCTCTCGTGGGGCCGCGTGAACCATCCCGAGGAGATCGTCAAGCTCGACGAGAAGATCCGTGTCGTGATCCTCGACTTCGACGATCAGAAGAAGCGCATCGCGCTGGGTCTGAAGCAGCTCACCCCGCATCCGTGGGAGGCTCTGGATCCCGATCTGAAGGTCGGCGACAAAGTTCGCGGCCGCGTGGTCGTGATGGCCGACTACGGTGCTTTCGTGGAGATCGCTCCCGGCGTGGAGGGTCTGATTCACGTTTCGGAAATGTCGTGGAGCCAGCACCTGCGTTCGGCTCAGGAGTTCATGAAGGTCGGCGACGAGGTCGAGGCCGTCATCCTGACGCTCGACCGTTCGGAGCGCAAAATGTCGCTGGGCATCAAGCAACTGACGCCCGATCCGTGGGAGAATATCGAGGTTAAGTATCCCGTCGGCACGAAGTGCAATGCCAAGGTGCGCAACTTCACGAACTTCGGCGTGTTCGTCGAGATCGAGGAGGGCATCGACGGTCTGATCCACATTTCGGACCTGAGCTGGACGAAGAAGGTGAAGCACCCGGGCGAGTTCACGCAGGTGGGCGCCGACATCGAGGTCGTTGTGCTCGAGATCGACAAGGAGAACCGCCGTCTGTCGCTGGGTCACAAGCAGTTGGAGGAGAACCCCTGGAACGAGTTCGAGACCCGCTTCCCCGTGGACAGCATCCACGAGGGCACGATCACCGAGATGACCGACAAGGGCGCCGTCGTATCGCTGGGCGAGAACGTCGAGGGCTTCTGCCCCGCACGTCAGCTCGTGAAGGCGGACGGCACGACCCCGAAGGCGGGCGACAAGCTCGACTTCAAGGTGCTCGAGTTCTCGAAGGCCACCAAGCGCATCACCCTTTCGCACCTGCGTACGTACGATGACGCACGTAAGGAGGCTGTCGCCGCCGAGAAGGCCGAGAAGCGTGCCGCCGCCGACGCTACGAAATCGACGGTGAAGAAGATCAACGCTTCGGTCGAGAAGACGACGCTGGGCGACATCGCCGGTCTGGCCGCTCTGAAGAGCGCCATGGAGGCCGCCGCCAAGAAGGAGGAGGAAGGGAAGTAATCCCGACTGACTCGGCGGAATCGCTTCCGCCGTACGGTAAGCCGCGGACGCGCAAGCGTCCGCGGCTTTTTCGTGCGTATGTCGTCTGCGCATGTCCCGTTTTGTTCTGTGTTCCGTTGCCGCTGTGTCCGCTTCGTGCCCGTTCCCCGCGTATGGCTGTCCGCTTATCCGCCTTGCCCTATTTGTCCGCTATCCTCTGTCCGCATGGTCGGTTCCGGAATTCCCGCTTTCTGTCCTGTGTATCCCTCCGCGCCCTGTTCCCCGCTTTTCGCTCGCCGTGCCGCCGGGGCGGGGCGGTGTCTTGCCGGAACGGAATGACGTCCTGCCGGGGTGAAGCGGTGTCCTGCCGGGCGGTTTCGGGAACTGCCCTTCGGGACGGGGCCTTTGCGGGCGACGGGATGCCCGCCCTTTCGGCGTCCCCGGGGGCGGACGGAGACATCCGCGGGCATCGTTTTTGCTTTCCGCAGGGGAAACTCGGAACGCATGAACCGCTTGAAACCGCATCTGGCCCTTTTGACGTGCAACGTGGTCTGGGCCCTGGATTATCCCTTTTACAATATCGTGCTGCCGTATTACGTGCATCCGATGGCTATGATCTCGGCTTCGCTGATCGCTACGGCGCTGTTGTCGCTGATCCCGCTGCTTTGGGAGCGGGCGGAGCGGGTCGAACGGGCGGATATCCGCAGGCTGATCGGCGCCGCGCTGCTGATCGGCGTGCTGCGCAAGGTATTTCTCATGTACGGACTGTCGAAAACCTCGCCGATCGACGGCTCGATCATCGACACCGTCGTTCCGCTGCTGGTGCTGCTGCTCTCGGTGGCATTGGGGATCGACCGGTTTACACGGCCGAAGGTCGCGGGTCTCGTGCTCGGCATGGCGGGAGCCGTGGCCGTGGTGCTCACGGGGGCCGCCCCGGTTCATGCGCATTCGCAGCTTTGGGGGAACCTGCTGGTCTTTGCGAGCGCGTGCGCCACGGCTTTCTATATGGTCTGGTTCAAACGGCTGGTCGGCAAATACCGCATCACCACCGTGCTGCGCTGGCTCTATTGCATCGCGGCGGTCATGGCGCTGCCGTTCGGATTCGGGGAGATCGTGCATACCGATTTCGGCCGGATCGCGCGCCATGCGTTGCTGCCGACTCTTTTCGTGCTCTTCGTGCCGACCTATGTGCCCAATCTGCTGCTCAACTACGCCCTCAAGTCGGTCGAACCGACCGTGACGAGCATATATACCTACTTGCAGCCCGTGCTGGCGATCGCCGTCTCCGTGGCCATGGGGCTGGACCGCCTCCATTTCGACACGCTGGTCTTCGCCGCGGTAATCTTCACGGGCGTCGGACTGGTGCTCCGCTCCTATGCCGGGAAGTATCGTGTGGCGGAGGGACCGGATGCCGGGCCGCACTGATCTCCGGACGGAGGCGGGGCCCGGCATCCGGAGCGGTCGTGCCGGAGGTGTTCCGGTGTCTCCGGACTCGACGAAAAAAAGGGAGGGCGAAACATCGCCCTCCCTTTTTCGTTTGCGGATTCCGGAACCTTATTCGGCTGCGGTAACCGAGAATTTGATCGTAGCCTTGACCTCCTTGTGCAGACGGGCCGTAGCCTCGTACTCGCCGACGGTCTTGATGGCGTCCACCGTGATCTGCTTGCGGTCCACGGTGATGCCTTTGGCTGCGAGAGCCTCTGCCAGGTCGGTGGCGGTGACCGTACCGAAGAGCTTGCCCTCCTCGGCCTTGACGGCCAGCGACAGCGGCAGGTTGGCGATCGTCTCGGCCAGCGCCTGGGCGTCGGCCAGAATCTTGGCGTCCTTGTGGGCGCGCTGGCGGAGGTTCTCTGCGAGGACCTTCTTCGCGGAAGCCGTGGCGGCCTTCGCGTAGCCCTGCGGGATCAGGTAGTTGTTCGCATAACCGGGCTTCACGTTCACGATGTCGTTGGCGTAGCCCAGCTTCTCCATATCTTTGATCAGAATTACTTCCATGGTCGTCTCCTCCCTTTAATTATTTCATGCAATCGGTTACGAAGGGCAGAATGGCCAGATGACGGGCGCGCTTCACGGCCTGTGCCACCTTCTTCTGGAACTTCTGCGAGGTTCCCGTCAGGCGGCGGGGCAGAATCTTGCCCTGCTCGTTGAGGAACTTCTTGAGAAATTCGCCGTCCTTGTAATCGACGTATTTGATGCCGAGCTTCTTGAAGCGGCAGTACTTCTTCTTCTTGACGTCTACCGAAACGGGGTTGAGGTAACGGATTTCGGATTGCGGTTTGTTCTCCTGTGCCATGGTTTACTCCTCCTGCTTGTTAGAAAGTTTCGCACGACGTTTCTCCGAGTACTCTACGGCATACTTGTCCTGCTTGAAAGTTAAGAAACGGATCACGCGCTCGTCGCGGCGGTACTGCGTTTCGAGGGCGTTCACGATGGAACCCTCGCCCGTGAACTCCACGAGGAAGTAGAAACCGGTGGTCTTCTTCTGAATGGGGTAGGCGAGCTTCTTGAGGCCCCACGACTCCTTGTTCACGATCTGACCGCCGTTCTCGGTGATGACACCCTGGAATTTGTCAGCGACCTCCTGCACCTGCTGATCGGAGAGGACCGGCGTGACAATGAAAACGGTTTCGTAATTGTTCATGACGTTTTTAATTAATTGTTTTCGTTCCCTTTTCGGGACCGCAAAGATAGGTATAAATCGGGAAATATCAAACTTTTCGCGCTTTTTTCGCACTTCGGCTTCCGATCTCCCGGTCCGTCCGCCCCGTGCGGAGTCCGTCCGGGACGGGCGTCTTGCCGGAAACGGCGCGCGGAGGGGCTATTTCTCCGGGAATCCCTGCGCCTTCAGTGCGATCTCCTGCCCGTCGGGCGTGACGAGGAAGCAGCCCGTCGGGTCGGGCGTGATGTGGCCGATCACGTCCACCAGTCCGAGGCGCATCACCTGCTCCTGCATCGAAAGGGGCACGGTGAAGAGCAGCTCGTAGTCCTCGCCGCCGTTGAGCGCCGCAACGACCGGATCGGCGTGCATCTCCTCGCAGAGCGCCGAAGTCTGCTGCGCGATGGGGATGCGTTCGAGATAGATGCGGGCGCCGCAGGAGGAGGCCTTGCAGAGCTGCATCAGATCGCCGGCCAGACCGTCCGTGAGGTCGATCATCGCCGTGGGGACGATCCCCTCCTCGGCCAGCGCGTCGAGGATGTCGGTGCGGGGGCGGGGCTTGAGGTATTTTTCGAGCAGGTATTCGTATCCCTTGAACTGCGGCTCGGGATTCGCCACGTCGGAGAGCACGCGCTTCTCGCGTTCGAGCAGGCGCAGCCCCATGAAGGCGGCCCCGAGATTGCCCGTGATGCAGATGAGGTCGTGCAGTCGGGCCCCGCTGCGGTAAACGATCCGCTCCTTCGGGGCGTGTCCCAGCGTCGTGACGGTGACCGCAAGGCCGGTTATCGAGGCGCGCGTGTCGCCGCCCGCGAGGTCCACGCCCAGCTCGTCGCAGGCGAAGCGGACGCCTTCGTAGAGGTCGTCGAGCGCCTCGACGGGCAGTTTCGCGGAGACGCCGAGCGACAGGACGATCTGCGACGGGCGGGCGTTCATGGCCAGAATGTCGCTCACTCCGGCCGTCACGACCTTGTAGCCCAGGTGTTTGAGCGGGAAGTAGGTGAGGTCGAAATCCACGCCTTCGAAGAAGGAGTCGGTCGAGCAGAGCAGCTCCTCGCCCGCGGGGGGCGCGATGACGGCGGCGTCGTCGCCGACGCCCCGCAGGGTCGAAGGGTTCTTCGGCGAAAAGCCGTGCGTCAGGCGGTCGATCAGTCCGAACTGTCCGAGCGCGGCGATCTCGGTGCGTTTCTTGGTCTCCATGTGCGAGTCGAATTTTCGACAAAACTAACGATTCTTTGCCGTTTCTCAAAAATTAGCGTAATTTTGTCCGTTCAATCACAAAAACGGATTCGGATATGATAAACATTGTCTTATTCGGCGCTCCGGGCTGCGGCAAGGGTACGCAGGCGCAGCGGCTGAAGGAGCACTACGGCATCGACCATGTTTCGACGGGCGAGGTGATCCGCGACGAGATCCGCCGCGGCACGGAACTGGGCCGCAGCATGGAGCAGTACATCAAGGAGGGCCGGCTGGCTCCCGACGAGATCGTGATCGGCATGATAGCCAACTACGTCGCCGGCCACAAGGAGGCCAAAGGGTGCATTTTCGACGGTTTCCCGCGCACCACGGTGCAGGCCGAGGAGTTCGACAGGATTCTGGCCGGGCACGGACTGAAGGTGGATATCATGGTGGACATCCACGTTCCCGAGGAGGAGCTGGTGAAGCGTATCCTGCTGCGCGGCAAGGATTCGGGCCGTGCCGACGACGCTTCGGAGGAGGTGATCCGCGGACGGCTGGACGTCTATCGCAAGCAGACGGCCGTGGTGGCGGATTACTACGCCTCGCAGAACAAGTATGCGTCGGTGGACGGCGTCGGCACGATGGACGAGGTGTTCGGCCGCATTGCCGCGGTGATCGACGGGCTGAAGTGATCCGGCGCTCTTCCGCCACGAAAAAAGCTGTCCCGAAAGGACAGCTTTTTCTTTTCTTGGTTGCGGGAGCGATTCGGACCGGCATTCGGCCGTCCTCCCCTTCCCGGCCCGTCAGAGGGCGTTCACGTGAAGCTGGATGGCGCTCTTGAGGTTGGCGGCCTTGTTCTTGTGCATGATGTTGTGCTTGGCCAGCTTGTCGAGCATAGCCGTTACCTTCGGAAGCAGGGCCTCTGCGGCGCTCTTCTCGGTCGTCGCGCGCAGAGCCTTCACGGCGTTGCGGGCCGTCTTGTGATACAAGCGGTTGTGCGCACGCTTGGTCACCGTCTGACGGATTCTTTTCTTCGATGACTTATGGTTTGCCATAATTCGTTGTGTGTTTATTTTTTACTTCAATCTTTATCCCTGCGACAGCCGTGGCTGCTTGCGGATGGACCCGGGGTCCGCTCCTGTAATGAATAATACCCGTCGGACGCCCTTCCTTCCGTCGCGTTCCGTTCGCGGGTCCGCCTCTTTCGCGCGCCGGCTTCGCAGCCTGCCCCCCCCTGATACGGATGCGCCGGTCGTTCCGGCATCCCTCGTGTAGCCCATAGCAGAATCGAACTGCTCTTTCAAGAATGAAAATCTTGCGTCCTAACCGATAGACGAATGGGCCTTTACCACTATCGCCGACCCCGCAAGGGGAGGCTTTAGCGGTGCAAAGGTAAGCAAAAAAGCGTACGGTGCAAAAAATATGTCGAAAAAATCCGTTTTTTTGCCTGAAGACCCGCTCCGGGATGCGCCGGAACGCATTTCCGCGGGATCAGCGGAGCTTCACGGTGCGGGTCTCGGGGTCGAAACGGGCGCTTTCGCCCGCGAAGAGGCGTTCGATGAGGCCGCTGCGAGCCATCGCCCCGGCCGGGAGCAGGTGCAGGGACGGGGTGTCGATGAGCGCGACGGCGTCGCAGAGCGACAGCGCTATGTCGAGGTCGTGCGTCGAGAAGAGGATGCACTTGCCCTCGTCGCGGGCCAGCCGCCGCAGGAGCGAGGCAAGCTCGTAGCGGTTCGGGAGGTCGAGGAACGCCGTGGGTTCGTCGAGCAGGATGACGGGCGTGTCCTGCGCCAGCGCCCGGGCGATCATCACGCGCTGGCATTCGCCGTCGGACATCCGGTCCATCGTCTTGCGGGCGAAGGCGCTCATGCCGACCAGTTCCAGCGCGCGGTCCACGGCGGCGCGGTCGGCCGCCTGCATCCGGCCGATCCAGTCGGTGTAGGGCGCGCGCCCCAGCGCCACGACGTCGCGGCAGGGGAGGTTGGCGATCCGGACCTTGTCGGTGGTGACGAAGCCGACGGTCCCGGCCCGCTGCCGGGGCGGGAGCTCCGCGAGCGGGCGGCCGCACAGCTCCACGCTGCCCCCGGCGACGGGTCCCAGTCCCGCGATGGCCCGCAGCAGGGTGCTCTTGCCCGTGCCGTTGCGGCCGATCAGGGCGGTGAGGGTCTGCGGGGCGAAGTCGGCGGAGACGTTCTCCAGCAGGCGGCGGTCGCCGTAGGCGAGCGAGATATGTCGTAGTGCTATGCTCATTCAGAACAGGTTGCGGTTACGGGTTACGACGAAGATCACGACCGGAATGCCCATCAGGGCCGTGATGGTGTTGATCGGCAGGGCGAAGTGTTTGGCCGCGAGGTCGCAGACGAGCAGCAGTGCGGCGCCGGCGAGCATCGAGGCGGGCATCAGGATCCGGTGGTCGGCCGAGGCGAACGCCATGCGCGCGAGGTGCGGAACGGCCAGCCCGATGAATCCCACGGGACCGCAGAACGCCGTGACGGTTCCGGCGAGCAGCACGGTGGAGAGGAAGATCAGCAGGCGCGTGCGCCGGATGTTCAGTCCCATCGTCCGGGCGTAATTTTCGCCCAGCAGCAGCAGGTTGAGCGGTTTGATGACGGCGACGGCGAGTACGAGGCCCGCCGAGACGACGGGAAGCAGCAGGGCGAGCTGGCTGCCCGTGACGTCGCCCAGCGATCCCATCGTCCAGACGACGAACGACTTGAGGGCGGCTTCGTCGGAGAGGTATTGCAGGATCTCGACGACCGAGGCGACGCCCGAACCGAACATCATGCCGAGGATCAGGATGACCATGATATCCTTGATCCGGCGGCTGACGGCCAGAATTGCCGCCAGCACGAGCGCCGCGCCCAGCCAGGCCGCGCCGGCGATTCCGAGCGACTGGACGAAGGTGTGTCCCGAGACTCCCAGCAGCGGGGCGCCCAGCAGGAAGAGTGCGACGCCCAGCGAAGCCCCCGAACTGACGCCCAACACGTAGGGGCCGGCCAGCGGGTTGCGAAAAAGCGTCTGCATCTCCAGGCCGCTGGCGGCGAGGGCGGCCCCGGCGGCGAAGGCCGTGACGGCTTTCAGCAGCCGGATTTTGAGAACGATGTCCTGAAGGGCGGGGTCGCCCGCCTTGCCGGTCAGCGCCCCCCATATCTCGCCCGGGGAGACGTACACCGATCCCACGGCGAGGTCGGCCACGAACAGCGCGGCGGTGAGCAGCGCGAGCAGCGTGAAGAGCAGGGCGGTTCGGGTCATCGGTTATTCGAAAGAGTTATGGAGGTCTTCTTTTCCGTTTTCATTTTTCGTCTCCGGCTTCGTTCCAGTAGATGCGCGAGCTGCGGATTCGTGTATTATCCGTCTGTTTGTCAGCTGATTGACTGGCCGGCGGGCTGCTGCGGCAGAGATTTCGGAATATCGGATACGGCGATTCATCAGCACAAAAGTAGAAAAAAATGGGACAGAAATATGTTTTTTTGAAAATTGTCCTTATATTTGCAGTCCCAAACCGGAGCTAACGGCTTCGGTGGCGGAATCGGGGCGTAGCTCAGTCCGGTTAGAGTACACGTCTGGGGGGCGTGTGGTCGCTGGTTCGAATCCAGTCACCCCGACTGATGAAAAGGCTTGACGGTCGAAGACCGTCGGGCCTTTTTCTTTTGCTGTCGGCCGGTTCGTTGGATTCCGATTCCGGTTTGCGCGGGTGGGCATATTCGGGATGATTCGGGAACACGGGACATGGAGACTGCGGTTTCGGCCGAAAAAACGGGGCCGCCGGCACGAACCGGACGGCCCCTCCTGCGTGTGTGTTGCGTCACTGTACGACGAATTCTTCTCCGTCGCGGATCCGCAGGGTGTGTGTATGAGGCTGCTGCGCCGCAGTCTCGAGGGTCGAAATGGATAAGCGGGGAGCGTACGGTCCCGCAGAGCGACGGATGTCCGGACGGCTCCGGAAAAATTCCGGGGCGAATCATGGATGCCGGGCATTGCGCTTTGAGGGGACAATCCGTCCGAAAACGACGAAACTTTATCCGGAATCTGTCCGGTGACCGGTCAGGGGCTTGGAGAGCGTTTTCCCGCCTGCATTCGAATCGTTTCCATTCGGCATATCCTCATTCGGTTTCAAATGGTTCCAAGGACATGCACGGATTCCTGACTTTCAAACGAGTACTACCAATACTCCCACAAATAGCCAAGAACCGTGCATAATACGTCCCTGGCTGTTCTTTGTGGGTGAGTTGCTTTGGTAGTTTCGTTTGATTGAACAGCCAAACATACTTTCGGGTATGTTCGTATTTCAAATATAGCGAATATTGTAGATATTATCCAAATTTTAGAATAAAAAATTGATGCAGGACGCATTTATTGTTCTTCAGGACCGATCCATGTCGGATGGATATCGGAATCGCGCCGGACGATGACGGGGCTGGTTTGCGGGGAAAGACGATGCGGCGTTCGGTGCCCGGTCTGCGGAATGTCCGTGTGGGACCGGAGGAAAAATCGAATGGCAGGCTGCGGAAATCCGGCGGATCGGAGCGACGGCGGACCGGGTCGGGACGGTACTGCGGCCCGGGCGGGGCGCGAGGCGGGGGGGGGTGAATTGCGCCGCGTGTTCGAATCGGGAAAATTCGGGCCGGTTTCGGTTGTACGATTGTGCGGCTGCGCCGGACGGAACCGGCCGTTCGTTCCGGAACGATTCCCGGATCGGTCGGGGCGTCATGATGAGGAGAACGCCCGAAAAACGGCCGAAGGGACCGTGCCCGGGTATTTCCCGGCCGGTCCCTTCGGTCGTGTGTGGGGTGGGGATTATTCCACGGTCTCCGAGACGAGGAAGTCCTCGCCCGAGGCAGGGTCCGTCACGACGATGCTCCGGTCCTCGTTGGTGAAGTGGAAGTAGGTGGCTTCGATCTCGGCGTCGGCCGGCAGGCCGAAGAAGTGCCGCGGGTAGATGTATTTTTGGTAGGCCGTTTCGCTGATCTTCTCCATGAGGGTCTTGTCGCTGATTTCATCGACGATCACCTCCTTGCCGCCGTCGTACACGGCCTTGCCCCAGAGATAGACCTTCTCCTGGCCGTTCAGGGCGGTCTTCGTCGAGCCGGATACGGCGGAGAACTTCACCGAGAAGATGTCGCCGTAGCCGAATACCGACGGGACGGTCGATACTAGGCTCTCCACCGTGTAGTCGAGCATCGGCAGGTCGCCGCCCGTCACGGTCAGCACCTTCGACTTCTCGTTCTCCTTGTAGCGCCGGTTGCTGCCCTTGCCGTCGTCGCCGCCCACGTCGAAGCCCTTGTTCAGGCTGCACCAGCCGTAGCCCATGAAGCATTTGATGGCCTGCGGGCCGGTCTTGAGGCGGATTTTCACCGTGCCGACGATCGGTTCCTTGCCGTTTTCGCGCTGGTCGTTCACGTCGAACGACGTCTTCGACTGGAAGATCACCCATTCCATCGGGCCGGTGTTGCCCATCAGGCCGATCTGGCTCTGGTAGGCGTCCGGCCAGGGCAGGCCCGTGCCGGGCTCGATGGCGCCCTCGGGGATCGGCGTCATCTGTTCGTCCACGACCTCGGCGAATCCCTGATTGACGTACCCTTCGGTGGTCAGCGTCAACGAGGCGTTCTCCCGAATGTTCCAAGCCTTCGGCGCGAGAATCGCGAAGGCGATCTCCGAGCGGTGGTCGGTCTCGGCCGTGAACTTGATCTTCACCGAAATGTCTATGTCGCTGTTCACCTTCGCATCCTCGGGATGGATGATCTCCACGATCTCCATGCAACCGATGCCGATGAGCGGCAGCGCGACGGCGGTCATTATCCAATATTTGAATCTGTTCAGAGGTTTCATAACGCGTTCCGGGTTAAATTATTCGACAATCTCCTTGAAAGTGTACTTGTAGTTGAGCTCCTCGCAGTCGAGCTGGAACGGGACCGAGAACTCGCCGTTCTGGAAGTAGGCGACGACGTTGTCCGTCCCCTTGATCCGCAGCTCGTTGGGCAGCGCCTCGGTGTCCAGGTAGCATTCGACCTCGCCCGAGGGGATCTCGAAGGCGTAGGGCGAGAAGGGCACGTCGCCGTTCGAAAACTCGAGGCTGGCCATCCGGTTGTCCTTGACGTGGATCGTGAAGCGCAGCGTGCCGAAGAAGTCGAACTTCTCCGCCACGTCGATTCCGTTGATGTTCATGGGGTCGTACTGGAGGACCTGGCGTATGCCGTATTTTATGTCGTAGGTGCTCGGGTAGTCGGACGACATGCGGTCCGAGACATCCTCGCAGCCCGTGAGCGCCGCGCAGGCCGCCGCGCACGTGAGTATCAATGCGTATTTTTTCATGGTTTCTGTTTTTTGTGGTTATCGCTTGCTGTTCAATATCCGGTCGATTCCGATCCAGAAGAAACGGGGCCGGTAGGTGCTGACGTCGCTGAACTGTTGTGAGAACTCCTCGGTATTGACGTTGTAGCTGACGAGGATCATGCCGTCCTTTTCGAACTGGGGGTGCGCCATGGCGTTGTAGGTGAACAGTTTCCTGTTCTCCATGGCGGGAATCCTGTAGATCAGCTGCTTGTTGCGCCACGGTCCCGCGGGGCTGTCCGACGTGAAGGTGTAGATCTCGCCGCTGTTGTAACGCTTGTTCTGCGTCAGCAGCACGTACTTGTCGCGCAGGCGGAAGACGTTGAACTGCGAGGAGACCGGCACGCTCGCCAGCCCTTCGAGCCGCTCGGCGGCCGATGGGTCCGTGCTCCAGCCCGAACCGGTGTAGTACTCCCAGTCGGTGCAGAGTTTCGCGGGGGTGGTGCGGGCGACCAGCACCTCGGAGATCGGATCGGCGTCGTTGGTGACGTCCACCTGGGCATAGACGTAAACGTAGTCGCCGTCGTTGAGCGCGGCCATGCCGTAGTGGATGTCCTCCGAACCGCGGAAGGGAATGCGGGTCGTGCGCCGCAGCGTCAGCGAGGGCAGCTCGTACTCCAGAATGTCGGTCGTCTCGTAGCGGAATCCCCACATGCCCTCGGCTCCCTGGTACATGACCGTCTGGAAGACGTAGAGCGTGTTGCCCTCGACGAATCCGTGGCCGGGCCAGTACCATTTCCTGCTCTCGTCCGATACGCCCGGCGGTACGGCCGCCGAGGCGTTCCCGTCGCCTCCGGCGCCGTAGATCGCGCTCACCCGCCCCTCGTCGTAGAGAATGTAGGTGTTGCGGAACATGTGGTCGGAGGTCGGGCGCTGGCCGTTGGTCACCGGCCCGATGTAGGAGTCTCCCATGAGGAAGATGCTCCGGCCGTCGGGCAGGGGGATCGAGTAGGTCCCGTCGCCGCCCGTGACGCTGCCCCGGTCGGGGATCAGCGTCGCGGCGGTCGTCTTGTCGAGGCCGTCGATCACGACGTCCGTCTTGGCCGTCTTCACCACCTCGCCGCCGGCGACGAGCGACAGGTAGACTGCTACGGGTTCGTTGTACGGCACGTGCGTCAGCAGGCACGAGGTCTCGTCGCGGCCGACCGTCAGTACCTGCTGCGACTTGTTGTCCGTGATCCGGTAGCTGTCGAACTGGATGCGGTCGTCGGTCAGCTCCCACGAGAGGAAGAGCGAGTCGGCGTTCGACGAGAAAGTCACGGCCGCGAACGACTCCTCGTCGTCGAAGATGTTGGGTCTGCGGTGTGTGGCCTCGGTGCTGCATGCCGCCGCGAAGGCCGGCAGCAGGCACGGGAGGACCGCATATCTGAATCGGAATTTCATCTCACGTTTTTTTTGACGTTCCCGGCCGGTTATTTCCGTACCAGGTTGGGGTTCAGACGTTTCTCGCGGAGCGGGTAGGGCAGCAGCAGGTCGGCCTCCTCGAAGCGTGCGCCCTCGGTGTGGCCGGGGGTCTGGCAGCCGATGAGGTCCACGATCTGACCTGTCGTGGGATTCAGTGCCTTGCGCGTGCGCAGCATGTCGTACCATGTCTGGGTCTCGAAGCAGATCTCCCAGAAACGCTCCTTGAGCACCTGGTTCACGTCGATCTTCGAGGGCTTCTCCTCGTCGGGCAGGGCGCGGTGGCGGACCATGTAGTAGGCTTCCACGGCGTCCGTGTCGGTGGTGGAGCCGCCGTCGGCCTGCGCCTTCGCCTCGGCCATCATCAGCAGGACGTCGGCATAGCGCAGCAGGGCGTAGTTCATGCCCGACTTGCCCGTTTCGGCGGCGCTGGCGTCCCAGTACTTGTAGATGAAGGGGGCGCCCAGCTCCACGACGCCCGAGCCGTCCTGCGCCTCGTGCTCGGTGTAATAGTAGCCCTTCTCGGCCGTGCGCAGGTCGCCGGCGGGGTAGGACTCGTAGAAGGCCTGTGCGGGAGCCAGCGCTCCGCCGTAGGCGCCGTTCTGCGAGATCGCCTTCGAGGGTTCGGGATAGGGCAGCATGTCGTTGTGCACGGGGGAGCCGGCCCGGTCCGCTTCGCGCTGGATCATCCAGATGAACTCGCCCGAATTGGCGTTCGCCGGGTCGCGCATCTCGGCGTAGGTGTCGAACAGGCGGAACTGCCCGCTCTCGTACACCTCGTGCGCCTTCTCGTAGGCCATACGGTAGTATTCGCCGCCCTTCTGCAGGGGATAGCCGGCCATCGTGAGATAGACCTTGGCCAGCATCGACTTCACGGCTCCCTTCGTTACGCGGCCGTCGGTGCTCGTCCAGGGGGCGTTCTCCATCAGTTTCTCGGCCTGCGTGAGGTCTGTGACGATCACTTCGTAGATCGCCTCCTCGGACGACAGGGGCAGTTGCGCCTGCGACAGGTCGGAGGTGGTCTTCGTCTTCAGGGGCACGGGGCCGTAGAGCCGCACGAGGTTGAAGTAGTTGTACGCGCGGAGGAAGTAGGCTTCGCCCAGCAGCTTGTTGCGGGTGTCCTCGGCGATCTCCACGTTCTTGGCCGCCTCGATGCCGGCGATCACGCCGTTGCAGTTCTCGATGGCGAAATAGGAGGACTTCCAGAGGTTCTCGACGTGGGTGCTCTCCTCGGTGACGGAGAGGTTGAGCGCCTGCGAGAGGTAGAGGCTGCTCGCGGCGCGCGGGCGGATGCCGTAGCCGGGCAGGTAGTCCAGGAAGATGAAGTTCTGCGTGCCCACCTCGATGTCGCCGTCGAAGATGTCGTCCACGAAGGTGTAGAGGCCGTTCACGCCGGCGGTGATCTGGTTTTCCGTCTGGAAGTAGTATTTCGGCGAAAGGAAGGTCTTGGGCGACTCCTCGAGGAACGAGTCGCACGACGACAGCGCCGCCGTCGCGGCGAGCGCCCAGCCGATGTTCAATATCTCTCTTTTCATAGGGATTCGGTTGTTAGAAGGTGATCTTGATGTTGGCCGAGACGGTCGTCGGGTGCGGGTAGGAGTAGAAGTCGATGCTCTGGCCGCGGTCCGTGTTGAAGGCGCCCACCTCGGGGTCGTAGCCCGGATATTCGGTGAATACGTGCAGGTTCTCGACATTGACGCCGATGCTCAGGCCCTTGATGACGCGCAGCTTGCGGAGCAGCTCCGGCTTGAAGTCGTACGAGAGCGAGATGTTGCGGATGCGCAGGAAGTCGCCGTCGTAGAGCATCCGCGAGTCCTTCTCGTTCTCGCCGAAGTTCACGTCCGACGGGAGGCGCAGTGCGGCGATCATCGAGTTCTGGTTCTCCGGCGTCCAGGCGTTGAGCACCGACTTCATGGAGTTGCCGTAGAGCTGGCGGTTCTCCATCATCGTCGTGGTGATGCCCATGATCTTGAAGCCGTAGGCGGCGTTCAGGTCCACCATGAGCGAGAAGCCCTTGTAGCGGAAGGTGTTCACCAGCGTGATGTCGCCCTTGGGGGTTCCGTTGCCCATGATCCGGCGGTCGTTGTCGTCGATCACGTAGTCGTGGTTGCGGTCCTCGAACTTCAGGTCGCCGGGTTTCTTGCCGTATTTGCGGGCTTCGTCCACCTCGTCGAGACCCCAGGTTCCCAGACGGTTCAGCACGAAGAACGAGCCCCACGGCTTGCCGGCCTCGGCGATGGCGTTGTTGCCCAGGTCGATGCGCTCGCCGCCGACGTCGATCACCATGAGCCGGTTGGTCGAGAAGACGAGGTCGGTCGTCCACTGGAAATTCTTGTGGTTGATATTGCGCGACGAGATCGTGAGCTCGAAACCCTTGTTGCGGATCTTGCCCAGGTTGGTCCACGTCGTGGCGTACCCCGTCGTGTAGGGAACCTGTTTCTGGAAAAGCAGGTCGGTGGTGGTCTTGTTGTAGTAGTCCATGATCAGCTCCAGCCGGTTGTCGAACAGCGAGACGTCGAGACCGACGTTGAACTGCTTCGAGGTCTCCCACTTCAGGTCGGCGTTGCCGAGGTTAGAGAGCACGACGTAGGGGTTCAGCGCGCCGTTGAGGATCATCTGGTCGTTGCTGTACTGCGAGATCGTGCTGTAGTTGGGGATCGAGGCGTTGCCCACCGTACCGTAGCTGGCGCGCAGCTTCAGGTTGCTCACCCATTTGCGGGCCGCGTCGAAGAAGGGCTCCTCGGAGATGATCCACGCCGCCGAGGCCGAAGGGAACCAGCCGTACTTGTTGTTGGCGCCGAAGTTCGAGGCGCCGTCGGCGCGCAGCGTGAAGCCCAGCAGGTACTTGTCGCGGAAGGTGTGGTTCATGCGGAAGTAGTAGGAGTTCATCGTCTGCTGGCTCATGCCCGACGAGGGCTTGTGATAGACCGTGCCGGCGCCGAGGTTGTGGTAGCCGAAGAAGTCGTCGAAGAACTGCTCCGAACCCGCCGACGAGTTCTCCGAGTGGTTGTAGTACCAACTGGCGCCCAGCACGAAGTTCGACTTGAGCTGGTCGTCGAACCACGAGTCGGCATAGGTGAAGTAGTCCTCGTTCGACCAGCGGCGCGACTTGGTGTTGCCGATGTCGGCGTAGCCGCCGTTGGTGTCGGTCTCGCCGTGCAGGCCGGCCTTGGCGTAGCTCAGCGTCCGGCGGTTGGTCATCTGATAGTCGCCCTTGGCCGTGAAGGTCAGCTTCTTGGTCAGGTGGATGTCGGCGATGACGTTGAAGATCGCGTAGTCGGTCTCGGTGACGCTCTTCTTCTCCTGGAGCAGGCGCAGCGGGTTTTCGGCCAGCTCGCCCAGCGGGTAGTCGTCCTTGCGGCCCCACGTGCCGTCCTCGTAGCGCACCGGAACGATGGGCGGCATCTCGAGCATGTTGCGCACCGGACCCTGTCCGAATCCGCTCTCGCCGTCGGCGGCGTTGGTCTTGTCCGTGCCGGCCGTCACGACGGTCTGCACGTTGAGCCAGTCGGTGATGTCGCTCTTCACGTTCACCGTTCCCGTCATGCGCTCCGAGTTGGTGTATTTGACCAGACCTTCGAAGTTCTGATAGGCGATGCTCGAATAGACCGACGTCTTGTCGTTGCCCGAAGCGAACGAAACGGTGTGGTCGTTGGTGATGGCCGTCTGCGTCAGCGCCTCCTGCCAGTCGGTGTCGTATTTGGGCGAGGCGATCAGGTAGCCGTTCTCGTCGCGCTGGAAGTTGCCGGCGGGGTCCTTGGCGTAGTAGAAGAGGTTCTCGTAGGGGGTCTCGAGGTGGGGCATCACCTTGCCGCTGTAAGCGTAGGCGCGGCGCTGCACCTCCATGTATTCGTCGGCGTCGAGCAGGTCGAGCTTGCGGTTGAGGAAGCCGAAGCCCACCTTGCCGTTGTAGGTCACGGTTCCCTGTCCCTTCTTGCCCGACTTGGTGGTGATGATGACCACGCCGTTGGCGCCCTGCGCACCGTACATGGAGGTTGCGGCGGCGTCTTTCAGCACGTCGATCGACTCCACGTTTTCGGGATTGATGAGCGAGGGATCGACGCCCACCACGCCGTCCATGACGTAGATCGGGTCGCTGCCGGCGTTGATCGAACCCATACCGCGGATACGCAGCGCCGAGGAGCCGCCCGGACGTCCGGAGAACGAGACGTTTTTCACGCCGGCGACCTTGCCCGCGATGCCCTGCATGATGTTGAAGGCCGTGGTGCGTTCGGTGAGGTCTTCGTTCTTCACGGAAGCCACCGACGAGGAGAGGTCGCGTTTGGCCAGCGTACCGTAGCCGACCACCACCACCTCGTCGATGCCGAGCGAGCCGGGGGCCATCGTGACGTTGATCTCCGTCCGCGAGCCGATGGCGACCTCCTGGGTCTCCATGCCGATGAACGAGAACTGGAGCACCTCCGCTCCGGCCGGAACGCTGAGTGTGTAGGAGCCGTCGCTCGAGGTCACTTCGCCTGCGGTCGTGCCTTTCGCCACGACGGTCACGCCGGCGATGGGGGCGCCGCCCTTGTCCGTGACGACGCCTTTGATGACGGTGTTTTGCGCCTGCAGCGCGGTCGCCGATGCCAGGACGGCCAGCATCGTGACAAGCAGATACCGTGTGGTTCTGCGCAGGATACCCACGCCCTTGAGGCGTGTTTCTATGCTTCGTTTTTGGTCCATGTGGGAACGTTTGATTTAATTGATGGATTTTTCGTTTGCTGCGTGCCGGAACCCGGCGTGGAGAGCGGCGTCCGGAGGGGAGCCGGAAAAACGGAGTCGGTTGTGTTTCATAGGCTTTTTCTGTTGGGTTATGGATTTGAAATCGGATTTGCCGGGCATGGCGGGGCGTCCGTTCCCGGCGGAGGAACGGATGCGCAGGGCGCACGACGGGCCGGCGCCGGAGTACGCTCCGCCGTCGGGATCGGCTATGATTATATTATCAGGTGTGGATCGTGCGTCGGATGTTTGGAAGACGCGCGTCGGTTTACCGGTTTTGCGGACTATTTCCCGTGGTGGAAATTCCCCCCCCCTCGCAAGGCGGGGAAACTCTTCGCACATGCCGGACAGGTATGCTCCGTGCGCGGCGGAAGAGGCCGCAGCCGGTCGGCCGGGAACGAAGTCGTCAGCGAGCAGAGGTTTCTCATAAGGTCGGTCAGGTTGTCACACAAATTTCACCATAATATTTCTTTTCACGATGGATATTAAACCGGAAAGTAGGTTTTTTCAATCGGATTGTTATCGTAATGCGTTGCTCGATAACTGATTGTAAATTATGCCGTGCGCCGGCGAAGTAAATCCTTGGGAGGTCCGGAAAGCGGCCGAAAGGCTCTTCCGGAGACGCGCGGAAGGCGGAACGCAGACCCCGGGATACGAAAACGGACGGCCCCGAAGGGTCGTCCGTTGCAGAAGCGGAGAAGATGCCGCCGTGCCGGGGCGGCGGTCTCGGGCGCCTCCGAAGCGGTCTCCGCCGGCGCCGGGCGTGCGGCGTTTATTCGGCCGGGCCGCCCGTTTCGCGTACGAAGCCGAGGATCGCCTGCGCCGTGGCCTCCGGCTCTTCGAGGAAGCCCATGTGTCCGCTGTGTTCGAGCCAGGCGACCCGTGCCTGCGGATGGGCGGCCGCCATCCTTTCGGCGGTCTCGACGGGAATGTAGCCGTCCCGGCGTCCGAGGATGAAGAGCTGCGGGACCTTCGAGGCGCGCAGCATGTCGTTCTGGTCCTTGCGGGCGATCATGCCGTTGAGCAGGGCGACGATGCCTTCGTCTTCGGTGACGAACACCTGCTCGGCGAGATCCTCGATGGCGTCTTTCATCCGCGGGCGGTTCTCCTCGGCGAATCCGGCTTCCGGGGCCACCCGGGCCAGCGCGTCCTTCCTGCCGGCCCGGACGAGGGCGATTTCGCGGCGGCGGTTTTCGGCCTTCTCCGGCGTGTCGGGGTTGGGCGTGGAGCTGAGCAGCACCACGCCGTCGAGCAGTTCGGGATGGCGTTCGCAGAGGGCCAGGGCGACGTAGCCGCCCATCGAATGCCCGACCGCCGTGCAGCGGGCGATGCCCAGCGCCCGGAGTCCGTCGGCCACCGTGTCGGCCAGATACTCCATCGTGTGAACCTCTCCCGCGACGACCGAGATGCCGTGGCCCGGCAGGTCGAGCGTCACCACGCGGACGTGCTTGTAAAGATAAGGTACGAACTCCTCCCAGACCAGCAGCGATTCGAGGTAGCCGTGCAGCAGCACGACGCACCGGTCGCCCCGTTCCGAGTCGCAGACGTGCAGGGCCGTCCGCCCCGCCATGATGAATTTTTCGGTCATATGCGTTCTTTTTCCGCGCCCTTCTCCTTCGGAAGGGCGCGAGGTTCTTGCGACGGGGCCGGAGGAGCCTCCGCCGGGTATGTCGTGCCGCCGGGATGCGTCTGCCGCGCGGCCTTTATCGCTGGTCGTCGTCGAGGTAGTCGAGGGCCGACTCCCGCCGGGGATAGGGCGTAAGCTCCTCGTCGTCTTCGTCGCCGAGGCTGTTGTAGAGCGTGTGGCGCTCCTTGCCGCTCTTGCGGAGCGGTTCGAGGCGCCGGGCCTTCCGAAGTTCGTCCGAATGCTGCTCGCGGACTCCCTTTTGTGTTTTCATGGGTGAAAAACGGTTGAATGGTGTTTCAGAAATCTTCGGTCCCGAACTCCCCGGCGAAGACCCGCCGCGCGGGCCCCGTGAGGCGGATGTCCGAGTAGTGTTCCGTAGCGGCCTCCCGCGAAAACCGTACCGAAAGCGTCCCGCCGGGAACCGCGACGTCGTAGCGGAGGACGGCGGGCTGGCAGGCGAAGTTCGTGACGATGGCCGCCGCCGTCGCGCCCGTGCCGCAGGCCAGCGTCTCGGCCTCGACGCCCCGTTCGTAGGTGCGGACGGCGATCGCGCCGTCGTGCAGGATGCGGACGAAATTGACGTTCGTGCCCTGCGGGAACCGCGCCGTGTCGCGGCGGATCGCCCGGCCCCGGCCGCAGACATCCGCCGTGTCGAGGTCCCCGACGAATTCGACGTAGTGGGGAACGCCCGTGTTGAGGAACCACCACCCGTCGCCGCGGCGGATCTCCGCGACCTCCGTCATGCCCAGTTCGACCAGGCCGCCCGTCCCCTCCGTGCGGAGGATGCGGGCCGTGTGCAGCCCGTCCGCGGCGGTGAAGCGTTTGCCTTCGCCGCCGATGCCCAGGTGCTCGGCGAAAAGGGCGAAGCAGCGGGCTCCGTTGCCGCACATTTCGCCTTCCGAACCGTCGGCGTTGAAGTAACGCATCGCGCAGTCGGTCCCGGCGCTGCGGGAGAGCGTCATCACTCCGTCGGCGCCGATGCCGAAGTGGCGGTCGCAGAGGCGGGCGATCAGCCGCGGATCGGGCGTGAATCCTTCGCCGCGGTTGTCTATGAGGATGAAGTCGTTGCCTGCGCCTTCGTATTTGGCAAATTCCGTTCGCACGTGCGTGAGAAAGTTATGTTACGGCAAAAATAATAAAACTTCTAAAAGTTTTGCTAATTTTGCGGAAAATATCCGCCGGGCCCTCTCATGCCGCGGCGGAGCATTGGTCCAACGCGAAATTCTAAAAGATACCGGTCCATGAAAAGTGTGCTTTTCAAGCATCGTTCGATCCGTAAGTTCCGTCCGGAGCCGATTCCCGAGGAGGTGCTCCGCGAATGTCTCGAAGCGGCATCGCGCGCCTCGACGTGCGGCAACATGCAGCTCTATTCGCTGGTGGTGACCCGCGATGCCGCGCTGCGCGAGCGGCTTTCGCCCTGCCATTTCGACCAGCCGATGGTCCGCGAGGCGCCGTGCGTGGTGACCGTCTGCGCCGACGTGCACCGCTTCACGATGTGGTGCGAGCAGCGCGACGCCGATCCGGCCTACGACAACTTCGCCTGGTTTCTGAACGCCTCGACCGATGCGCTGCTGGCCGCGCAGAACTTCTGCGTCGCGGCCGAGTCGCACGGGCTGGGCATCTGCTACCTCGGCACGACGATCTACACGGCCGCCGAGATCTCCCGGGTGCTCTCCCTGCCCAAAGGGGTGATTCCGGTGACGACCGTCGTGACGGGATACCCCGACGAGTCGCCGGAGCTGACCGACCGCCTGCCGCTGGAGGCCGTGGTCCACTACGAGAAGTACACCGACTACACGGCCGCCGAGATCGACGAGCTGTGGGCCGAACGCGAGGAGTCGGAGCTGACCCGGCGCCTGCTCGAGGAGAACGGACTGCCGAATCTGGCGCAGGTGTTCACCGAGCGGCGGTATGTGCGGCGGGACAACCTGGCCATTTCGCGGTCCTATTTCGCCCTGCTCAAGGAGAAGGGGTTCTTCAACAACTGACGTCCCGTGCGGAGGGCGTGTCGCTGTTTGGTCGCCGTCGCGCTGAGCCTTGCCGGTTCGGCGTGCAGCGTCACGCGGCATATCCCCGAGGGCGGGTATTTCTTGCAGCGGGTCCGCATCGAGGACGACAAGGCGACGCCGCGCCGCGAACGCATCGCGGCCTCGGAACTCGAGAAGTACGTGCGGCAGACGCCCAACAAGCGGCTGCTGGGGACCAACTTCTACGTCTGGCTCTACGAGCAGGCCGATTCCGCACGGGATAACGGCTGGAACAACTGGAAACGCCGCGTCGGCGAGGCCCCCGTGCTGTTCGATCTGTCGCTCACGGAGCGGAGCGTGCAGAACCTGAAGGTCTATATGGATTCGAAGGGCTTCTTCTCCTCGCGCGCGACGTGCGAGGTGGACACCGTGTCGCGGCGACGGCGGGCGAAGGTGACCTTCCGGACCTTTCAGGGGGCGCCCTACCGCATAGACACGGTCTTTTACGAGTTCCAGGACCGTTCCCTCTCTCCGCTCATCCTGTCCGACACGGCCGGGACGCTGCTGCATGCGGGCGACGTGTTCGACGTTTCGGTGCTCGACGCCGAACGCGAACGCATCACGGCCCGTCTGCGCGAGCAGGGGTACTACAACTTTTCGGTCAGTAACATCCTCTTCCGCGCCGATACGCTGACGGGCGACAACCGCGTGAAGCTGAGGATGGTCGTGCGGCAGAATCTGACGGGGTACGACGACCGCGGACGGCCCCGGACGGAGGACAACCGGGTGTATAGGATCGACCGGATCAACGTCTTCCCGGATTACGATCCTGCGGCGTTCAGGACCGATACGGCGCTCCTCTCGCGGCTCGACACGATCCATTACCGGGGACTGAACGTCGTCAGCGAGAAGCGGCCCGCCCTGCGCCCGGCCGTGCTGCGGCAGGCCATTCCGCTCTATCCGGGCTACCTCTACGACGCGTCGCAGGTGAACAGGACCTATTCCGATCTGATGGCGCTCGGGTATTTCAGGAGCGCGAAGATCTCCTTCGAGGAGCGGCCGCAGGGAGCCGATTCGGCGGACTTCGTTCCCTTCCCTGCGGCTTCGCCGGCCGATACGGCGGCCCGGAGCTCCGTGCGGGAGGGGTATCTGACGTGCAACATCCTCTGCACGCCGACGCTGCGGCAGAGTTTCAAGGTCGATCTGGAAGGGAGCACGACGTCGAGCTTCTACGGACTGAAGGCGACGCTCGGCTACCAGAACCGCAACATCTTCCGCGGCGCCGAGTCGTTCGACGTCTCCTTCACGGCGGGATACGAGTTCATGAAGGCGCCCGATGCGAAGAAGAAGCGCGCCACGGAATTCGGCATCACCACCGGACTGACCTTCCCGCGCTTCCTGCTTCCGTGGCGCACGGGGCGGCAGCGTTCGGTGGTCCAGCCCCGGACCAAGGTGGAGCTGTCGGTCAATTTCCAGGACCGCCCCTACTACCGCCGCACGCTGTCGAGCGCCGGCATCGCCTACATGTGGAGCAACAACCGCTATTCGTCGTTCTCGCTGCGGCCGGTCGATATCAACGTGGTGAATGTACGGGACCTGGACGTGTCGTTCCTGATGGTGGACAATCCCGATTCGGAAGGGGAGGAGCTGACGCCGAACCGTTACCTGCTCGAGAGTTTCAACACGCAGTTCATCGGCGGACTGTCGTTCGGATACAGCTATAACAACCAGCGCCGGAACCTGAACGGAAACGCCACGAACATCCGGTTCAATCTGGAGACGGCGGGCAACCTGATCGACGGGGTGGAGCACCTCTTCTTCTCGCCGTCGAAGTCGGACAAACCCTATTATACGATTTTCGGCATTCCCTACGCGCAGTATTTCCGCACCGACCTGAGCGTGAGCCGGAAGATCATGCTGGGCGGGGTGACGGCGCTCGTGGGGCATATCTACGGCGGCGTGGCGATGGCCTACGGCAACTCCTCCTCCGTGCCGTTCGACCGCCAGTTCTACTGCGGCGGCAGCAACGGCATGCGCGGCTGGACGCCCCGGACGCTCGGACAGGGCTCCGTGCCCGACCCGCACGGCTCGTTCCCCGTGCAGACGGGCGACGTGAAGCTGGAGGCCAACCTCGAGCTGCGCTTCCCCGTCTGGGGCATCGTGCACGGCGCCACGTTCTTCGATCTGGGCAATGTCTGGTACATCCGGCAGAACCCTTCGGAGTACTCCGACGACGCCGTGTTCCATTTCGACCGGTTCTACAAACAACTGGGATTCAACACGGGGCTCGGTCTGCGTTTCGACATCAAGTTCGCCGTGCTGCGTCTGGACTGGGGCATCCAGCTCCACAATCCCAACAATCCCGCGGGCGAGCGGTGGATTCACGACTTCAAGTGGAAGAATACGGCGCTGAACTTCGGTGTGGGCTATCCCTTCTGACGCATGGAATGACGGGCGCGGGGAGGGGCGCTGCGGACCGGCGGCCGGAAGGGGCCGCAGCCCGATAATTAAAAGGGGACGAGCGGATTTTCTCTGCTCGTCCCCTTTTTAATTGTCCGGAGAGGCCTACTCCTCCTCGGGCTCCTTCATCGTGTGGTAAACGTTCACCACGTCGTCGTCCTCCTCGAGCTTCTCGACGAGTTTCTCGACCGATTCGCGGCCTTCGGCGTCGAGCTCCTTCGTGTCGGTCGGGATGCGGACCGATTCGCCCGATACGATTTCGAATCCCTTGTCGTCGAGCCACTTCTGGATGGCGCCGAACGACTCGTAGGGGGCGTAAACCGTGATGCCGTCCTCTTCGGGGTAGAACTCGTCCACACCCAGGTCGATCATCTCCAGCTCCAGCTCCTCGGGATCGGCGCCGGCGGCGGGACGGAACTTGAAGACGCACTTGTGCTCGAAGAGGAAGCCCACCGAACCGCTGTTGCCCAGCGTGCCGCCGCACTTGTTGAAGTGCATGCGCACGTTGGCCACCGTGCGGTTCGTGTTGTCGGTGGCCGTCTCCACCAGGAACGCGATGCCGTGGGGGCCGTATCCCTCGTAGATGACCTCCTTGTAGTCGGCGGCGTCCTTTTCGGTGGCGCGCTTGATGGCGCGTTCGATATTCTCTTTGGGCATGTTCTCGGCCTTGGCGTTCTGGATCAGAATACGCAGGCGGGTGTTGCCCGAAGGGTCGGAGCCGCCGGCCTTGACGGCGATTTCGATCTCCTTGCCCAGTTTCGTGAAAGTGCGGGCCATGTGTCCCCAGCGCTTCAGCTTTCTCGCTTTGCGATACTCAAAGGCTCTTCCCATACGATTCTCGTTTGTCTGTTTTTTTCTTTTGTGACGCAAAGGTAAATATTTCCGGCAGATTTTCACAATCTTTGTCTAAATTTGTGCACGACAAACTCTCGAAGATTATGGAAATAAAGAGCAGATTCGACCATTTCAACGTCAATGTGACCGATCTCGACCGCAGCCTGAAATTTTACGCCGAGGCATTGGGACTCAGGGAGATCGGCCGGAAGCAGGCCGCCGACGGCTCGTTCGTGCTGGTCTATCTGGGCGACGGGGAGTCGCCCTTCCGGCTGGAGCTGACGTGGCTCCGCGACCACGCCGCCGCGCCCTACGAACTGGGCGAGAACGAGAGCCATCTCTGCATGCGCGTGGCGGGCGATTACGACGCCGTGCGCGAATACCACCGTTCCCGCGGGTGGGTGTGTTTCGAAAACTACGACATGGGGCTCTATTTCATCAACGATCCGGACGACTACTGGATCGAAATACTTCCGTTGAAATGACCGCCGTGCGAAACGCCGCTGCGGCCGAAATGCAGCGCGAGGCCGACGAGGCCGTCCGTGTCCTGCGCGAGGGGGGACTGATCCTCTATCCGACCGATACGATCTGGGGTATCGGGTGCGACGCCACGAACGCCGCGGCCGTGGAGCGGATCTACCGGCTCAAGCGGAGCGAGAACAAGAAGTCGATGCTCGTGCTGTGCGCCTCGGCCGAAATGACCGTGCGCTATGTGAACAAGGCGCCGGGGATCGCCTTCGACGTGATGGAGATGGCCACCAAGCCGCTGACGCTCATCCTGCCGGGAGCCGTCGGGGTGGCCGGGAACCTGATTCCCGAGGAGGGGACGCTCGGCGTGCGGGTCCCCGACCACGAATTCTGCCGCCTGCTGCTGCGCGGACTGCGCCGCCCCCTGGTCTCGACGTCGGCCAACCTTTCGGGCGAGGCGACGCCCGCGGGGCTGGAGGAGGTCGCGCGCGAGATCGTGGACGGCGTGGATTTCGTCGTCAATCCCCGTTTCGAGGGCAAACCCACCCGCAAGGCTTCTTCGATCATCGCGTTCGGCGAAGGCGGCGAGGTGAAAATCATCCGGGAGTAGCATGGGCAGGGTGTTGGAAACGCCGGTGCAGAAGCGGTTCTCGGATCTGGACCCGTTCCGGCATGTGAACAATGTGGCGCAGCAGTCCTATTTCGACGTGGGCAAGACCGATTTCTATGCGCGGGTGCTGGGCGAGGAGGTGCTGCTGGGCGACCTGCGCGTGGTGACCGTCTCGACCTCGACCTCCTACATGGGACAGGTGCGCATGCACGACGACGTGCGGGTGACGACGACCTGCGAAAAGGTGGGCAACAAGTCGATGACGCTCTTCCAGCGGCTCGTCGTGGACGGGGAGGTGCGCAGCGAAAGCAGGTCGGTGCTGGTCGTCTTCGACTTCGTCCGGCAGGAGAGCCGTCCCGTGCCCGATGCGTGGCGGGCGCGGCTTACGGCGGAGTGAGCCGTCCGGTTTCCCGGCAGGGCGGCCGTTCGGCAGGACGGTCGTCCGGAGGAAGAGGGCGGGCGTTCCGTTCCGGACTGTCCCGGGGCGTCCTTTGCCGGTTGCGGCCCTTGTCCGCCCGCTCCGGCTTCCTCTCTTGTCTTTTGTGAAAAAAACTGTACGGTCGTATAAATTTTTCGGCTTTTCATGAGGTCCGTCGCCGGGTTTTTGCTATCTTTGCTTCAAACCCCGACGAACGACGCCCGCCATGTTGCTGCACCGCATTTTCCTCCGGCTCAGGTATGCCGCTTCCGGCCTGCCCCTCGCCGGCGTCGCGCTGCTGCTCGCCGGGGAGTGGCGCTGGGGAGCGGGTGCGCTGGCGGGCGGTGCGGTGCTCTACCCGCTGTTCGACGTGCTGGAGAGGCGTTGCCGCCCCCGCGCCCGTTACGAGACCGACGAGCGGGGCCATGCCAGACCGAAATACAAATGACCGGAGATAAGTCTTACCTCGAATAATACGATATCGCTTATGATTGCCAACCTGGTTCCCGTCGTCGTCCTTGCGGCCGTTCTGATCGGCTATTTCGTCTATATGAAATACTTTTATCCCCGGTTCAGACAGCGGTGCGAAGCCGCCGCCGACCGGGCGGAGGCGGTGTGGCGGGAACGCGGGGAGGCGATCGTCGGCGAGTATCTGCGCGATCCGGACCGGTTCGGCAAGATCGCGGAGGTGCTCGGGGAGACTCCGGTCCGGGGGCTGATTTCGACGTCCGCCCCGAAACAGGGGTTGGGCGAGCGGATCGGGAAGGGGATCGTCGGCGCCGTCACCTTCACCCGCGAAACGGACCTCGGCCACTATTATTTCGTCGCGGCCGACGACGGACTTCACCTGTTGGGATTCGACGGCGAGAGGTGCTTCCTCAATGAGGTGTACGCCGCCGGGGAGATCCGCCGTGCCCGGCTCGAACCGCGGACCTTCTCGTTCGACTACAAGGGCGGGACGGTCCGGATGGAGGTTCCGAACGGCGGTCTGGCCGAAGGCTATCCCCGGTTCCGCATTCACGAATACGACAAGGTCCCGACGAGCAGCGACCGGGCGACCAACTATTTCGTCCGCGAATACTTCGCCTGCGAGCCGACCGGCAACCTCGCTTACAGGCAGGCGCAGGGCGCCGTGCCCCGGTTCACGGGACTGAACGTCTCGGAGGAGCAGTTGATCGACCGGAAGGTCCGCACGGCGCTGCTCGAGGGATTCAGGCGGCAACTGGGCATCGTCTGACCCGTTCCCGCCGCATGCGGGGGCCGCGGGCCGGAGGCTAACGGGCCTTCAGCCCTTTTTCCGCGGCCAGCCGCTCCATCAGGGCGCGGGCCGCCTCGTAGTCGTTGGGAATCTCGCCGTCGAGGATGGCGTTCTTGATGACCTCCTTGATCTCGCCGATCAGGCGGCAGGGGCGGATGCCGTAGGTCTGCATGATGAGCTCGCCCGTCACCGGGGGCTGGAAGTTGCGGATGCGGTCGCGCTCCTCGAGGTCCTTCATTTTGCGGCGCACCAGTTCGAAGTTGGCCATGTAGCGCTTCACCTTGGCGTCGATGCCCGAGGTGATGTCCGCCTCGCAGAGGGTCATCAGCGCCTCGATGTCGTCGCCCGCCTCGAACAGCAGCCGCCGGACGGCCGAGTCGGTCACCATCTCCTCCGAGAGGATGATCGGCCGCAGGTGGAGGAAGACCAGCTTCTGCACGAACTTCATGTGCTCGTTGAGCGGCAGCTTCAGCTGGCGGAAGATCGCCGGAACCATTTTCGATCCCAGGACCTCGTGGCCGTGGAAGGTCCAGCCCGTGCGCGGGTCGTAGGCCTTCGTGAGCGGTTTGGCGATGTCGTGCAGCACGGCGGCCCAGCGGAGCCAGAGGTCGCCGGAGCGGCGCGCCACGTTGTCGAGCACCTTGAGCGTATGGATGAAGTTGTCCTTGTGGGCGTGTTTGCCGCGCCGCTCGATCCCTTTGAGGCGGTGCATCTCGGGGAAGATCAGCTCCAGCAGTCCGGTGAGCTCCAGCAGTTCGAAGCCGATCGACGGCACGGGCGAGAGGACGATCTTGTTGAGTTCCGTAGCGATGCGTTCGCGCGAGACGATGCGGATGCGGGCGGCGTTGCGGCGGATCGCCTCGAAGGTCTCCCCCTCGATCGTGAAGCCCAACTGCGCGGCGAACCGCACGGCGCGCATCATGCGCAGCGGATCGTCCGAGAAGGTGACGTCGGGATCGCACGGCGTGCGGATCGTGCACTCCTCCAGGTCGGACATGCCGTCGAACGGATCGACCAGCTCGCCGAACGTGTCGCCGTTGAGCGACCACGCCATGGCGTTGATCGTGAAGTCGCGCCGCCGCTGGTCGTCCTCGAGCGTGCCGGCTTCGACCTGCGGTTTGCGCGAATCGTGCGTGTAGGACTCCTTGCGGGCGCCGACGAACTCCACCTCGATGCCTCCGGCGCGCACCATCGCCGTCCCGAAGGTCCTGAAGACCGAGACCTTCGCGCCGAGCTCGCGCCCCAGCGCCTCGGCCAGCGCGATGCCGCTGCCCACGACCACGACGTCGATGTCGGTCGAGGGGCGCCGCAGGTAGTGGTCGCGGACGTAGCCGCCGACGACGAAGGCGCGGACGCCCTGGGCGTCGGCCAGGCGCGAAATGCGGCGGAATATCGGATTCGAGAGCGGCACGGGTTACTTGACGTAGGGTTTCAGCACGTCGCGCCACACCAGGTAGCCCTCGCCCACGAGGTGCACGCCGTCGTTCGTATAGCGTTTGTCGAGCAACCCTTCGCCGTCGGCTAGGGCGCTCCAGACGTCGATGTACGTCACGCCCTTCTCTTCGCACAGGGCCTTCAGGAGTTCGTTCGTCGGCACGATGCGGTCGGCGTGCGCGTAATGGTTCCTGTAGGCGTCGAAATCCCGCCCGTTCACCGGGAGGATGCTCTGCACGAAGATCCGCGTCCAGCGCGAATCGGTCTGGAACCGGTCGATGACCCGGGCGATGTCGGCGACGACCTCCCCGGGGGCGGCTCCGCCCGCCAGGTCGTTGATGCCGATCATCAGGAACAGCCGCTTGGGATGCCCTTCGACGATCGGATCGAGCCGTTCGGCCAGTTCGCACGCCCGGTCGGAGCTGATGCCGCGGTTGCGGATGTGGCGGTTGTCGAAGAGTTCGCTCCACTCGCAGCCGTCGGTGAGGCTGTTGCCCAGAAAGACGATGTCGCTCGAGCGGATCGGCAGCAGCTCGAACAGGCTGCGCCGCTGCTCCCTGTACGCCTCTTGGGCGCAGGCCGTGCCGGCGGCGAGAAGCGCGGCGGCGAGAATCAGAATCCGTTTCATGGTCTTCGCGTTATTTGAGTTCCCGTTTGTAGAGCTGCACGGTGTTCTCCAGTCCGTAATAGAGCGCGTCGCAGATCAGCGCGTGGCCGATCGACACCTCGTCGGTGCCGGGAATCCGGCCGACGAAGTAGCGCAGGTTCTCCAGCGAGAGGTCGTGCCCGGCGTTGAGCCCGAGTCCCTGCCGGCGGGCCTCCTCGGCGGCGGCCAGGTAGGGGGCGATCGCCGCCGCGGGATCCGCGGCGTACTCCCGGGCGTAGGCCTCGGTGTAGAGCTCCACGCGGTCGGCGCCGCAGGCCTTCGCTCCGGCGACCATTTCGGGCACGGGATCGACGAAGATCGAGACGCGGATGCCCCGTTCGCGGAAGCGGGCGGCGATGCCGGTGAGAAATTCGCGGTGCGCCACGGTGTTCCACCCGGCGTTGGAGGTGATGGCGTCGGGTGCGTCGGGCACGAGCGTGACCTGCGCGGGCCGCACCTCCAGCACCAGCGCGACGAAGTCCGGAATCGGGTTGCCCTCGATGTTGAATTCGGTGGTCAGCACCCGTGCGAGGTTCCGCACGTCGTCGTAGCGGATATGGCGCGCGTCGGGCCGCGGGTGGACCGTGATGCCGTCCGCGCCGAAGCGTTCGATGTCCGTGGCCGCGCGGACCACGTCGGGGAGATCGCCGCCGCGCGAGTTGCGCACCACGGCGATCTTATTGATGTTTACGCTCAACTTTGTCATAAAAAACGCTATATTTGCGGGGAAATCCGCGCAGCCGTCCGCCGTCCGGGCCCGGAATCCCGTTCCGCAGGCGTTTCGGCGTGGTAAAGTTACTTATTTTTTCGAAATTTCCGCCGATGAAAATCATACTTTTTTCCCGCCCGCAGGTTCCCCGCACCGCCGGGGAGCTGCGCCGGCTGTTCGACGCGCTCGGCGCCTTCGGCTTCGACTATGCGGTCAATGAGGAGTTCGTCCCGACGATGCGGGAGCTGGCGGGCATCGACCCCGGGCCGGAGCGGATCTACGGCGGCTGCGTCGGGGAGCAGCCCGAGGGGACCGTCATGGTCTGCTACGGAGGCGACGGCACGCTGCTCGAAGGCGTGCACCGGCTGTGCGGCGCGCCGATGCCGGTGCTGGGCATCAACGCCGGGCATCTGGGATTTCTCACGGGCGCGCCGAGCGACGGGCTGGACCGGCTCTTCGGGCAGATCGCCGGAGGGCGGCTCTCCGTCGAGCCGCGGGCGATGCTCTCGGTCGGGGGCGACTTCGCCCGGCAGCCCGACTCGCTGCTGGCTCTCAACGAGTTCACCGTGCAGCGCCACGGCGCGGGGATGATCGCCGTCGAGACGTATGTGGACGGGCAGATGGTGGCCACGTACCACGGCGACGGGCTGATCGTCTCGACCCCTACGGGTTCGACGGCCTATTCGCTCAGCGCCGGAGGACCGGTGATCGCCCCGGCGTGCCGCTGTCTGGTGCTGTCGCCGCTCGCGCCGCACAACCTCACGATGCGCCCCGTGGTGATTCCCGACGGGAGCGTGATCTCGCTGCGCGTCCGCGTCCGCCATTCGGAGGCGTTCGTCACGCTCGACAACCGCACCTACCCGATTCCTCCGGAGGCCTCCTTTACGGTCCGGCGGGCCGAAGAGCGGATTTTTTTGGCCGTTCCGCACAATATCTCATTTTACGACACGTTACGCAATAAGATGATGTGGGGAGTGGATATCCGCAGTTGATTCGTTCCGGAGAGCCTCTCCCCGCCCCTGCGTTCCGCCGGGTCCTCCGCAGCGCCGCGGAGGCGGAGCGCGAGGGAAATTGGCGGGAATTTACGGATTTTTCAATTTATATTTTTATATTTGTGCCCTAATATGAGCGAGCCGAAACGCATACCGCAGCACGTCGCCATCATCATGGACGGGAACGGCCGGTGGGCCGGGTTGCACGGCAAGGAGCGTTACGAAGGCCATGCCGCGGGTGTGGAACCCGTGCGGGCTTCGTTGCGCGCTGCCGTACGCTGGGGGGTGAAGTACCTCACGCTGTATGCCTTTTCGACCGAAAACTGGGGGCGTCCCGCCGGGGAGGTCTCCGCGCTCATGGAGCTTTTCTGCCGCAGCGTCGTGAACGAGACTCCCGAGCTGAAACGGCAGGGGGTGCGGATCGCGATGATCGGCGACCGCAGCCGCTTCCCGGAGAAGGTGCAGAGCTACCTGGCCCGGGCCGAGCGGGAAACGGCCGGAGGGGAAAGGCTGACGCTGATTCTGGCGCTCAACTACTCCTCGCGCAGCGAGATCGTGCGGGCCGTGCGTCGGATCGCCGCCCGTGCGGCGGCGGGGGAGATCGCACCCGGGGAGATCGGGGAGGAGACCCTCTCCGCGGCGCTCGACACGGCCCCGTGGCCCGATCCCGATCTGGTGGTCCGCACCAGCGGCGAGCAGCGGCTGAGCAATTTCCTCCTGTGGCAGTCCTCCTACGCCGAACTGTGGTTCCCCGAGGTGCTGTGGCCCGATTTCACGGAGGCGGATTTCGACCGGGCGATGGAGGAGTATGCGCGGCGCGACAGGCGTTTCGGGCTGGTTAAATAAATGAAGTAAGTTTAGAGACATACACAGAGAATGAACTATTCCGGTAAGATATTCGCCGCAGTCGCGGCCCTCGTGCTGGGCTGCCCGAATCTATCGGCTCAGGAGCCGAATCCGCAGGATACGACGGCGGCCGCGACGACCGCATTTCCCGAAGACGCTCCCATGCTGCGCAACGACGGCGCGCCCCGCCGCTATTATATCCGCGACATCAACATCCGCGGCGTGAAATATCTGAACGAGGAGATTCTCAAGTCGTCGGCGGGTCTGGTCGCGGGCGATTCGATCTACCTGCCGAGCAACTTCATCGGAAACGCCATTTCCCGCCTGTGGAGCCAGCGCTTCTTCTCGGACGTGAAGATCGGGGCCGAGATCGACGGGGACAGCATCGACCTGGAGGTGTTCCTCAAGGAGCGGCCGCGCGTCTATCACTGGAATTTCGAGGGTATTTCGAAGGGCAAGAAGAAGGACCTGACCGAGAAGCTCAAACTCAAGCCCAACAGCGAGCTTTCGGACTACGTCATCGACAAGAACCAGAAACTCATCAAGAAATACTGGGCCGAGAAGGGTTTCCGCAACGCCACGGTGGACGTGCGCATCGACAACGACACGCTCCGTCCGGCGGGACAGGCCGTGTCGGTGACCTTCCTGATCGACCGCAAGGAGCGGGTGAAGATCGGCCGGATCAACTTCCTCGGCAACGAGCAGTTCAAGGACAAGCGCCTGCGCCGCACCTTCAAGAAGACGCACCAGAAGTCGATCAACTTCTTCAAGAGCGCCAAGTTCAAGGAGGAGGACTACGGCGAGGACAAGGGGCTGCTGATCGACTTCTACAACTCGAAGGGATACCGCAACGCGACCATCGTGCGCGACTCGATCTATCCGATCAACGAGAAGCGCATGGGCATCGACGTCGAGGTGTCGGAGGGCAACAAATACTACATCCGCAACGTCTCGTGGGTCGGCAACTCGGTCTATCCGACCGAGCAGTTACAGGAACTGTTCGGCGTCCGGAAGGGTGACATCTACGACAAGAAGACGATGCACAAGCGGCTGGGCATCGGCAAGGAGGAGAACCCCGAGGACATGAACCAGATCAAGTCGCTCTACCAGAACAACGGATACCTCATGTCGCAGATCGAACCCGCCGAGACGATCATCGGCGCGGACTCGATCGACGTCGAGGTCAAGGTGTTCGAGGGCAAGCAGTTCACCATCAACGAGGTGGGGATCACGGGCAACCAGCGGGTCGATGACGAGGTGATCCGCCGCGAGCTGTACGTCCGCCCGGGCGAGCTGTACGACCGTTCGCTGCTGATGCAGACCATCCGCACGCTCGGTTCGATGGGACACTTCAACCCCGAGGCCATCATGCCCGACATCAAGCCCGTGTCGAACGAGCTGGTGAACGTGAACTGGCCCCTCGAGGAGCAGGCTTCCGACCAGTTCAACATCGCCGGCGGCTGGGGCTCCGGAACGTTCGTGGGCTCGGTGGGCATCACGCTGAACAACCTCTCGGTGCGCAACTTCTTCAAGAAGGGGGCCTGGAGGCCCTACCCGATGGGACAGAACCAGCGGCTTTCGATCTCGGCCCAGACCAACGGAACCTATTACAAGGCGCTCGCGCTGAGTTTCACCGACCCCTGGATGGGCGGCCGGAAACCCAACTCGTTCACCATCTCGGGGCACATCTCCGAACAGAATGACGCCTACTATATCTGGCAGAGCGCCACGCGCTATTTCCGGACGTACGGCGTCGCCGCCGGTCTGGGCAAGCGTCTGACGTGGCCCGACCCCTACTTCACCTTCTATGCCGAAGCGAGCTACGAGCGCTATTCGCTGAAGAACTGGACCGGGTTCGTCGTCGAGAACGGCAATTCGAACCTGCTGTCGCTCAAGCTGGTCCTCTCGCGCAACTCGGTCGATCAGCCGATCTACCCGCGCCGCGGTTCGGAATTCACCGCCTCGGTGCAGGCCACGCTGCCCTATTCGCTCTGGGACGGCAAGGATTACAGCGACGACTCGATGAGCGATCAGGAGCGTTACCGCTGGATCGAGTTCCACAAGTGGCAGTTCAAGGCGCAGTGGTTCCAGGCGCTCTCGGGCAACTCGAATCTCGTGCTGATGCTCAAGGCCGAAATGGGTTACCTCGGCAGCTACAACAAACACAAGGTGTCGCCGTTCAACCGTTACGAGGTCGGCGGCGACGGCATGTCGGGCTACAATATCTACGGTATCGACATCATCTCGATGCGCGGTTACGAGGACGGCGCGCTCGATCCGTCGAGCTACTACTCGCGCGGATACAACAAATATACGGCCGAACTGCGCTACCCGGTCATCCTGAAGCCTTCGTCGCAGATCTACGTGCTGGGCTTCCTCGAGGGCGGTAACGCGTTCGACTCGTGGAAGAGTTTCTCGCCGTTCAAGATCAAGCGTGCGGCCGGTTTCGGCGTGCGGCTCTACCTGCCGGTGGTGGGTATGCTCGGCATCGACTGGGGTTACGGATTCGATCCCCCCGCCAATTCGACCAAGAAGAGCGGCAGTCAGTTCCACTTTGTCATGGGCCAGCAGTTCTAAAATCTGCGGCGTGGCAATAAATTTGGAAGAAAAGAGTTATATTTATGGTACGGTTCCGGAGAATCCGGTCCCGGGAAACGACTAAAAAGACCAAAGACTATGAAACGGCTGATTTTGATTGCGGCGTTCCTGCTGACCGCCGGCGCGCTTTCGGCGCAGAACTACATAATCGTGAACAGCGAGAAGGTCTTCAAATCCGTCGAGGCCTACAATACGGCGATTTCCGATCTGGATTCGCTCGCCAAGCAGTACCAGGAGCAGGTCGATGCCAAGTTCGACGAGGTGGAGACGCTCTACAACAACTACATGGCGCAGAAAGCTTCGCTTTCGGCTTCGGCCCGTCAGGCCCGCGAGGCGCTGATCCTGGCCCGCGAGAAGGAGGCGCAGCAGTTCCAGGAGAGCCTTTTCGGGCAGGAGGGCGTCCTGATGCAGAAACGGCTCGAGCTGATCCAGCCGATTCAGAAACGGGTGTTCGCGGCCATCGAGGCGTATGCCGGGCAGGCGGGCGCCGATCTGGTGCTCGATTCGTCGAACAACCCCACGCTGCTCTACAACAACCCTTCGGTGGAGCGTACGCAGCAGGTGATCGAGGCACTGAAATGAAAATCCGACATCAAAACAATTAACCGATAAAATTTTATGAAAAAGGCACTTAAACTGACCCTTGCCGTTGCGCTGATGATGGGCGCGACATCGCTTTACGCACAGAAATTCGGACGGATCAATTCCCAGGAAATCGTCATGGCGATGCCTGAGACCAAGGAGATGCAGACCAATCTGGAGACCTTCGGGAAGGAGTTGAATGAGAATATCGAGACGATCAACGTCGAGTTCAACAACAAGTTGCAGGAGTACCAGAAGACAGCCAATACGCTGACCGATGCCGTCCGCGAGATGAAGGCCAAGGAGCTGGAGGATTTGCAGCGCCGCAGCCAGGAGTTCCAGCAGATGGCCCAGCGCGACTATGCGAAGAAGCAGGAGGAACTGCTCCAGCCGATTATCGAGAAAGCCAAGGCTGCCATCGACAAGATCGCCGCTGCGGGCGGCTATCTCTTCGTGTTCGACACCTCGGCCGGTTCGCTGGCCTATTTCGACGAGGCCGCGCTGACGGACCTCGCTCCCGAGGTGCGCAAGGAGCTGGGCATTACCGACGCCCCGGCAGCCGCTCCGGCAGCCCCGGCCGACGCTTCGAAATAATTCCGCACGCAGGGCGGAGGATTTTTCCGCCCGGCGGCGGACCGCATGGCCGGACCCTTTCGGGGGTCCGGTTTTTCATTGGTTCGAAAGTGGTCCGTAATTCTTCGAATTGTCCTAAAACAGTTCTTTTCGGCCCTATTTATGCGGATTATTGCTATATTTGTCGAAATGTCAGCGAACAGTGAGATGAACAAGATAAACGAAGAGACTCCGATCACGAGTTTCACCCTGAACGATTTGCTTTCGATGTCCGGCAGCCGGAGCCGGCTCGGGCTGATGAGCTCCTGCCTCGCGGCGAACAGCGCTTCGGTGATGCAGACTTTCCGCTATCCGTGCCGGATCGATGCCTTCATTATCGGCGTGGGAACCGAAGGCGAGGCGACCGTGTCGTTCAACCTGCGCGAATACAAGCTCCAGAAAGACACCCTGTTCGTATCGACTCCGAAAAACATAGTCCAGGTCCATTCTTCGGGGCATTTCCGGTGTCATATCGTCCATGTCTCTCCCGGTCTGCTGGAACAGATCAGCGTCGATACCAAGCGTATGATGCCGCTTTTCCTGAAGATCGCGATGCATCCCTGCCTGGGGCTGACGCCTGAAGAGGCCCGGACCGTGCGGGAGTTCATTTCGTTGATCGAACGGGTGACCGACGGGCCGGAGACTCCGTTCGGAATGGAGGTCGTCGGCGGGCTGATCGGCGCCACGATCTACAAGGTCGGGGATATTCTGGCGCATTATCTGGCCGAGCATCCCGAGGTCGAGAACCCCGTGCACAGCCGGGCCGAGGAGTATTTCCGGCAGTTCATGCAGTTGCTCGGCGAACACTACAAGGAGGAGCGCAGCGTCGGATTCTATGCCCGGAAGCTCTGCATCACGCCCAAGTACCTCACGACGCTCATCAAGCAGATCAGCGGCAAATCCGTCTCGGAATGGATCGACAGCTACGTGATCCTCGAGGCCAAGACGCTGCTCAAATACTCGAACATGAGCGTACAGGAGATCTCCTACTACCTGAATTTTCCGAACCAGTCCTTCTTCGGCAGCTATTTCAAACGCAATACCGGCATGTCGCCTTCGCAGTACAAGACGATGATATGATGACGGAACACCCCCGCAGCCATGACGGCTGCGGGGGTGTTTCATGTCGGGCGGGATAGTTGTCCGGGCCGGGATCTGCCGTCCGTGCGTGTGCACGGCGGCATGCCGTTTGGCGCGATGTACGGATTCCGCGTCAGGCCTCGTCGGGCGTCTTGTCCCGCGAGAACTTGATGCCCAGCTCGTAGAGCAGGTACAGCGGCAGGAAGACGATCATCAGCGTGAACGGATCGCCCGAAGGGGTGATGATGGCCGAGAGCACCAGCAGGACGACGACGGCGTGCCGCCGGTATTTCTTGAAGAACGACTTGGTGACGAGTCCCATCTTGGAGAGAAGCCACGCCAGCAGCGGCAGTTCGAAGACGATTCCCATGATGAATATGAGCATCAGGAAGTTGCCCATATAGGAAGTCAGCGAAATCTGATTGACGATCGTCGTGCTGAGCTGGTATTCCGTGAGGAAGCGGAACGTGAAGGGGAAAACCAGACAGTAGCCCACGGCGCATCCCAGGAAGAACATGCCCGTGCCGAAGACGAAGGCCCAGCCGACGTTCTTTTTCTCGTCGTCGAACAGCGCGGGCTGCACGAACCGCCAGATTTCGAAAACCAGGTAGGGGAACATGAGCACCAGCGCGAACCAGAACGACGTGCTGATATGGGTCAGGAATTGCGAGGCGACGTTGATGTTGATGATCTCCACATGGTAGTTGTCGTCGCTGAAGTCGGGGAAGAAGGGGCCCAGACTGCCCAGTTTCGAGAGCCAGCGGTACAACGGGAAATCGGCGGTCGTCGGTGCCAGCACGATGTGATCGAACAGGTAGGGCATGGCGCAGAAGCAGACGACCATGAACAGGAACAGGACGGCCACCACGCGGATCAGCACCCAGCGCAGCGCTTCGAGGTGTCCCCAGAACGTCATATCCTTGTCTTCCATTCTTTTCTTGCGGGTTTCGGTTGGCTCCGCCGGCCGGTTCCGGGCGGCGGAAATTGCGTTTTTTGCGGTGTCGGCACGCCCGTTTGCGGGCCGCTGCGGACGCTCCGGGCAGAAAAACAACATCTCCGGCTATCCGACCGATAGCCGGAGATGCTCTGCCGGAACCGGATTTACTTGCTGTAGGATGCCTTGACGAAGGGTGCCTCCATCAGGTAGTCCAGACTCATCCTGACGCTCTTCTCGACGTCGTAGCTGTACTGCTCGACTTCGACGACGATCTGCTCCACGCCGGCGACGTCGGCATTGCGGAAGATGGCGTCGAAACCGACCATGCCGCTCTGTCCGATCTCACGGAGGTCCTTGATGTGGAGCATCTTGAACCGTCCGGGGTATTTGTGGAACAGGTCCACCGGGCTGTTCTGGCCGATAACCACCCAATATACGTCCATCTCGAAGAGGACGTTCTCCGGATCGGTGTGCCGGATCATGTACTCCAGCATCACCTGGTCCTCGATCTTCTGGAATTCGAAGGCGTGGTTGTGGTAGCCGTACTTGATGCCGTTCTCGCGGCAGCGCTTGCCGATCTCGTTGAAGTAGTCGCAGTAAACCTGCAGCTCCTTGAGCGATTTGAGGAAGGGCATCGAGGGGGTTACGAGGTACTTCATGCCTGCGGCCTTGTGGGCGGCGATGCACTCGTCCCACCACTTGAGGGACTCCGAGAAGTCGCCGCTCGCCAGCTCCTCGTCCGAGAGGTTGCGCGTGCAGTGCGACGAGAGTACCTTCATGCCGACGGCCTCGACGTCGGCCTTGAACTGTTCGGGCGTCTGTCCGTAGAATTTGCCGTCGTTGTAGCTGGCGGCCTCCACGGAGGAGTAGCCCATGTCGGCGAGGTCTTTCAGCACCTTCTTGTAGTCGTGCTGGTTCTGTCCGAAACTGCCGATCAGGTCGCGGACGGAGTAGAGCTGGATGGCTATGTCTTTCTTGGGGGCCTTTTTGGCCGATGCGGCGTCGGGCGCGAAGGCTGCGACGCACGCGAGCAGGCCGAGTGCCATGAATTGCGTTTTCATCGTTCGGGTCGGTTTTCGGGAAGCGGTCGCCGGGCCGTCTCCCGTCCGGAATGTTCCGCGGACGGGAGACGGCTGGCGGCTGCCGTTCGCGGTTTTAGTCGAGAATCTTTACGCGGATGTTGCGGAACCAGACGTCGTCGCCGTGATCCTGGAATCCGATGTAACCCTCGTGGTTGTCGCCTCCGCAGTTGTTCAGCAGCTCGAATGCCAGCGGCCACTTCTCGGGGCTGAACTTGCTGTTCTCGAGCATCTCGGTCCACTGGGGAGTCCAGAGGTGGTACTCCACGACGTTCTTGTCGTTCTGTCCGTGTACGACGGTGCCTTTATAGACCATGATCTTGGCCTTGTTCCACTCGCCGTAGGGCTTCGCGTTCTGCGGAACGGCCGGGATCATGTCGTAGAGCGACGCCGACTTGCGGTTGCCGTCCACGCCCAGCTTGGCGTCGGGATGGTTCTCGTTGTCGAGCACCTGGTACTCGGGGCTGGAGATGTAGATCGGCTCGATCTGCTGCTTGCCGTCCTTCGTCGTGGCGACCTCCTGGGCGAGGTAGAGAATGCCCGAGTTACCGCCCTTCGACACCTTCCACTCGAGCTCGAGCTCGAAATTCTTGAACTTGTGCGCGAAGATCAGGTCGCCGCCGTCGCCCGTCTGGGCTTCGCCGCCGCCCGAGCCGTTGAACTTGATGGCTCCGTCGTCGATCGTCCAGCGCGAAGGCACCTTGTCCTTGCCGTAGCCGCGCCAGCCGTTGAAGGTCTTGCCGTCGAAGATCACGTAGTAGCCGTCCTTGTCCTTGGGATAGGTCGAGAGATCTACCGTCGGGTTGTTGAGCACGGTGTATTCGGGAACCGCGGGAGCGGCCTTGGTCTCGGCGGCCGAGTCGTTACCGGCGGTCTTCGCCTTGCCGGCGTTGCCACCGCAGGATGCCAGCGTCAGGGCGAGCGCTGCGCATGTCGAAGATAAGATGATCTTTTTCATATTCGGTTGATTTTTAGTGTTGTCGTTCGTTTTCGTGCCGTTAGCGGGGCATGTCGGGCAGTTTGTAGCCGTTGTGGTAGGTGTGCTTGATGAGCTCCTCGGCGAACTGGTTGGCGTCCACCGGATCGGTCCACGTCTTGTCGAAGGTCGGGTGTCCGTCCTTGATGTGGAAGCCGTCCTTGATGACCGACCGCACCTTGGCGTCGGACGGGATGTTCGTGAAGCGCATGTTCTCGCCGTCCCAGTCGAGCACCTGGTTGAGGCCTTGCAGACGGATGGCCAGTACGCCCATGGCGACCATTTCGTTGAACGGTCCGGCCTCGCTGAAGTCCGAAGCGCACGGGATGCGGTCCTCGGGATCCTCCTTGCAGGCGCGCACCCAGTCCATCTGGTGCGACTCCTTGACTTCGCGGCAAACCTTCGGGGCGTTGGGCACGCGGCCCGAAACCAGATAGGGGTTCACGCCGTAGCAGCCGCAGATGAGCGTATCCTTCGTACCGTAGAAGATCACGGCGCCGCCGGCGTCGTTGAGGTTCTTGCCTGCGGGCAGCCCTGCGGGACGCGTCGGCATCAGGCCGCCGTCGTACCAGTGCACCTCCACCTCGGGCATGCCGACCTTCGGCATGTTGTCGCGGGCCGGGAAGGTGAGTTTCACGCGCTGAGCCGAGGGGGCCGAATCCGAGAGAAGCAGCGTCGAGCTGCCCTCGACCTTCGTCGGGTAGCCCAGCTTGAGCGCCTTGAACACCGGGTGCAGGATGTGGCAGGCCATGTCGCCCAGAGCGCCCGTGCCGAAGTCCCACCATCCGCGGAAGTTCCACGGCGTGTAGGCGGCGTTGTAGGGGCGGAAGGCGGCCGGACCGATGAATGCCTCCCAGTTCATCGTCTTCGGAACGCGCATGTCGCCCTCGGGACGGGCCAGACCCTGCGGCCAGATCGGACGGTCGGTGAAGGTTTCGACACGCGTCACCTCGCCGATCTCGCCGTTCCAGATCCACTCGCAGACCTTGCGGACGCCCTCGCCCGACGCACCCTGGTTACCCATCTGCGTGGCGATCTTGTGCTTGGCGGCCAGCTTGGTCAGCAGGCGCGACTCGTACACCGAGTGCGTCAGCGGCTTCTCGACATAGACGTGCTTGCCTGCGGTCATGGCCTCGGCGGCGATGATCGCGTGCGTGTGGTCGGCCGTGGCCACCATCACCGCATCGGCCGACTTGAGCAGCTCGTCGTACATGCGGCGGTAGTCGTTGTATTTCTTGGCTGCGGGATAGCGCTTGAAGACGTGGTCGGCGTACTTCCAGTCCACGTCGCAGAGTCCTATGATGTTCTGGCTCTCCATTTCCTGCAGGTCGGCCGCGCCGCGGCCGCCGATGCCGACGCCCAGGATGTTGAGCTTGTCGCTGGGAGCGGTGTAGCCGAATTTCTTACCTAATACCGTGCTGGGCACGACGGCCAGCCCGAGAGCGGCGGCAGCTCCCGTTTTGAGGAAGTTGCGTCTTGAGATTTCCTTTGCCATGGTTTTTGAGTTTAAGTTAGTTATTTGGGGATGACTCCTATTTCTTGTCCTGGTCGGCCGTCGTGTTCTCAATATCCTTCTCGATATTGTTCACTCCTTCCTTGAAGCTGCGGACGCCCTTGCCCAGGCCCTTCATCAGTTCCGGAATCTTCTTGCCGCCGAAGAGCAGCAGTACGATCAGAGCGATGACGATGATCTCACCCGCGCCCAGGTTGCCGAGAAACAGTAGATTGTTCATAATTGTAATTTTAGGGGTTTATACTCGTTTTGTGTCAATCGTGCCGGGATTCCCGGGGCCTCCCCGCCTTCGCCTTTCAGGCACGTTTGCGGAGCAGTCCGTAGCCGTTTTTCATCGTCCTCCGCCGGTCGCGGATCTCCTCCAGTTCGCCGAGGTCGCCGATGGCCGGCATGTCGTGCGTCCGTGCGTCCTGCAGGAAACGCCAGGCGTATTCCGAGGCGATCGCGGCGTCGCGGAAGGAGGGCAGCGACTCGTTGCGCACGCCCGTTTCGAGCGACTGGGCGAACAGGTCGCACAGCACGTCGATGTTCTTGCCTCCGAACGGACGTTCGATCCGGTGGGTCTGCGTCACGCCGTGCAGCTCGACCACGGCCGTCTTGAAGTCGTGCGTCATGCGGGCGATGCCCTTCGTGCCGATGATGTCGATGTAGGAGTTGTGGGTCTGGTCCTTGGCCAGTTGTCCGTAGACGTGGCCCTGCGTGATGTCGAACACTACGCCGTTTTCGAACGTGCCGTGGCACTGGAGCCACCACGGGTCCTTGTAGTTCCACATGCGGACCGCCTGCGCGTTCCATGTCTTGTATTCCGAGCGGGCGTACCAGCGGGCGATGTCCACGTAGTGCATGCCGCAGTCGTGGAAGGCCGGACCTTCGTATTCGTGTCCCTCGCCGGGTGCGAGTCCCGGGGTCATGTGGCAGACGCGGATGATCGCCAGCTCGCCGATCTCGCCCTGCGCGATGAAGTTGCGGATGGTCTTGTGATACCAGGAATTGCGCAGATAGAGGTTCACCGTCGAGAGCAGGGGCGATTTTTCGGCCAGCTCCACGGCCTGCCACTCCTTTTCGGGGCTTTCGGCGATCGGTTTTTCCGAAATGATGTGTTTCCCGGCGGCGACGGCCTTTTCGATCTGTTCCTTGCGGGAGTCGGCCAGGGCGAAAAGCCCCACGACCTCGACCTCGGGATCGTCGAAAATCACCTGTTCATCGGAGACGATTTTCGCTCCGGGAGCCAGTTTATGCGCCAACTCCCGGGATTCGGGCGAAAGGTCGCAGATATATACGACATCCCATTTTCCGCTTTTCTGCATTTCGTCGAGGTAGAAACCTCCCATTCTTCCGAAACCGATCAGGCCGATCTTAACAGGATTCATTTTGTAGGTTTAAGGTTTATTTAAATATAAGTAGTCGTCGGAGCGATGCTTTCGGAGAGGGGCGGGGCTCCTCCCGGGCTTCGCGCGTTTACAAAATTAATCCGAATCCGTATAGGTTTTGAGAATTGGAGCGTAAAATGTAGATTGTTATTTTTGTTAAATTTTTGACTATCAGTTTTCTATATAAAAATCATGTCGTGAAAATGTAGATCATTTGTGATTCATTGCGGCTCTTTGACAGGCGCGTTTCCGATCTCCGAGACCATTTTTTCGAATTTTTCCCGCGACAGGGCGGCCTTGTTGCGCATCTTGGTCCGGTAGTTATAGACGGTGCTCAGCGAGCAGCGCAGGAACGAGGCGATCTTGGCGCTGTCGGTGATTCCCATGCGCAGCAGGGCGTAGATGCGCAGCTCCTTGTTGAGCAGGTCGCCCGGGCGGAGCGCGATCCGCTCCTCGGGGATGAGCAGCGAGTTGAAATCCGCCACGAAGGTCGGGTAGAGGTTCAGGAAGATGGCGTCGAAGTTCTTGTAGAGCTCGTCCAGCTCGTTCTCCATCATCGAGGTCGATTTCAGCCGTTTGAACAGCTCGTCGAACTGCCGGTTCTGGGCCAGCCGGTTCAGCGTCTTCCGGTAGCTGTCCATCTTGTCGATATAGAGCGAGCAGAGATCGAAGAAACGGGCGATGTACTGCTCCTTGAGGTCGTTCGAGTCCGAGAGCTGTGCGTTCTTGTCGTTCAGCTCGTCGTTGAGCTGCGTCAGCCGGAGGTTCGCCTGCGAAAGCTCCTCCTTGGTCCGCGACAGTTTGCGGAGCTGCTTGTAGAGGTAGGCGAACAGCAGGGCCAGGACGACCGAGAGAAGGCTGATGAGCAGCATGTAGTGTTGCAGCGTGGATTTCGAACGCGCCTCCTTGGCCTGGTAGGAGGCGTTGATGATCGAGTAGAACTCGGCCATCTGCGCCGTGCGGAACTGTACGTTGCTGAACAGTGCGTCGTCGATGGCGGCCTGCGCGTACTTGAAGGCGTCGGAGAGGTCGCCGGCGGCATAGCTCATCCGGGCGAGCGCTTGCAGGGAGGCGTTCTCCTTGGTGGCGTTGCGGATGTCGGCGATCGCCGAGAGACGGTAGTATTTCAGGGCGAGGCGGTCGTCGTGCCGTTTCTGGAAGAGGCTGCCGAACGCATAGGTGATCTCGGCGTAATGGGGCGTGTTCGTCTCGATCTCTCCCAGCAACTCGGTAAGCAGCGACTGCGCCTCGTCGAGCCTGCCCTGGCCGATGAGCCGTCCGGCCCGGTTGGAGCGGTAGGCGTAGGAGGCGGGATCGAGCACCATCATCAGCGAATCGCCGTACAGGGCCGCCTGCCGGTCGTATTTCTTCTGGTAGCTGATGGCGGCGTAGTGGCCGAAAAGACGGTTGTAGGTCTCGTAATAGAGCGGCAGAAGAGGCGTCGGCAGCGTTTTCCGCCGGGTAGTGTCCAAAATGCGTTTCGCCTCGACGCTCTTTCCGGAAAAGGAGTAGAGCTGTGCCAGCCGCAGCCCCGAGGTGTAGGTCTCCGGCGTGTCGTGCAGTTGCCGGGCGATGGCGAGGTTCCGTTCGGCGTAGCGGATGGCCGAGTCGAGTTTGTATTTCCAGAACTCGTCGCACAGCCGGGCGTTGATTTCATACTCCTGCCGGGGGGAGAGTCCGGTGACGTGCAGCGTCCGGCGGAGCTCGTCGATCCGCTCCTCGCGTTTCCGGTCGAAGACGCCCTTGTTTTCGAGCACGTAGTCGAGCTCTCCCGCGAGAGTGCGGGTTTCGGGCTGTTCGCAGGCCGGCAGCGCCGACAGCGAGAACAGCACCGCGAGGCATTCGCCCATCCGGTATGCGTGTCTGCGTAGGTTCATTGCTCCTTGGGGCCGAGAGCTCTTCCGCCCGGAGGCGTACCGCGGTCCGGGGCTTTCCGGCGGATCGCCCTCCGTCCGGCTGGCGGTCCGGCCGCCGGGGCGGTCGCCGCGGTCGTCCGGAGGGCCGGTACGGCGCGGGGGTTCTCTCGTCGCAAAGGTATAATTATTTCCGGAAAACACGGTCCGCGGCCGCGTATTATCCGCGGTTTTTTCGCTTCCGGAGGGGGCGGTCCGGCGCGAAGGATAAACGGCGCGGGGCCCGGCTTGTGGGCCGGACCCCGCGGTCTCCTGCGGGCGGGACGGTCTGTACCCGCCTTCGGCTTTTCGTTTTGTCGTTTTGTCGTCGGACGGCTCTCTGCCGTTCCGGACGGATTCAGAGGCGGGCCTTGATGGCTTTCGAAGCCTCCTCGTAGCCGGGTTTGTCCAGCAGGGCGAACATGTTCTTCTTGTAGGCCTCCACGCCCGGCTGGTTGAACGGGTTCACGCCGAGGAGGTAACCGCTGATGCCGCACGCCTTCTCGAAGAAGTAGAGCAGGCCGCCGATCACGCGGGCCGAGATTTCGGGAATGGCGATGCGGATGTTCGGCACGCCGCCGTCCATGTGGGCCAGCTGCACGCCCAGTTCGGCCATGCGGTTCACCTCCGAGACGCGTTTGCCGGCCAGGAAGTTCAGTCCGTCGAGGTTTTCCGCATCGGCTTCGATCCGGACCTCGCGGGCGGGCTTTTCGACCGAAATGATCGTCTCGAAGAGCGTGCGCTCGCCCTCCTGGATGTATTGGCCCATCGAGTGCAGATCGGCCGTCAGCGTGACGCTCGCCGGGAAGATGCCCTTGCCCTGCTTGCCCTCGCTCTCGCCGTAGAGCTGCTTCCACCACTCGTTGATATACTGGAGTTTCGGTTCGTAGGAGCCGAGAATCTCGATCTTCTTGCCGCCGGCGTAGAGCAGGTTGCGCACGGCCGCGTAAACGGCCGCGGGGTTCTCCTCAAACGGCACGCTGCGGTCGGTGGCGCGCTCCATCTCCTGGGCTCCGGCCACGAGCGCGCGGATGTCCGCGCCGGCCACGGCCAGCGGCAGCAGCCCTACGGGGGTGAGCACCGAGAAGCGTCCGCCGACGTCGTCGGGAATGACGAACGTGGGGTAGCCCTCCTGCGTTGCGAGCGTCTTCAGCGCGCCGCGGGCCTTGTCCGTCACGGCGACGATGCGCTGCGCGGCCTCCTGCTTGCCGTAGCGCCGTTCGAGTTCGGCCTTGATGAGGCGGAAGGCGATGGCCGGCTCGGTCGTCGTGCCCGACTTGGAGATCACGATGGCGGCGAACGAGTGCTCCTTCAGTGCGTCGAGCAGTTCATGGATATAGTCTTCCGAAATGTTCTGTCCGGCGAAGAGGACCGTCGGCTGCGTCTGCTCCTTGTGCAGCAGCTTGAAGGGGTCGCTCAGGGCCTCCAGCACGGCTTTGGCGCCGAGATACGAGCCGCCGATGCCGATGCAGACGACCACGTCGGCCCGGGCGCGCAGCTTCGCCGCCTCGGCCTCGATGGCCCCGAGGTCGGCCTCCGAAATCGACGAGGGCAGATGCACCCACCCCAGGAAGTCGTTGCCCTCGCCTTCGCCCGAATGGAGCAGGGCGTTGGCCTGCTGCGCTTTGGCCTTCATGTCGGCCGGAATCCCGATGCCCGTTTTGGCAATGTCCAGTGTTACGGTTTTCATATCCTTTCAGATTAATTTGGTTGTCAGTTCCTTCATCCTGAGCCGGGCCGACGCGCCCCGGTAGAGGACGTCATAGACCATCTCCGCGATGGGCATTTCGACCCGGTGGCGGAAGTTGATGTGGCGGATGCAGTCGGCGGCGAAGTACCCTTCGGCCACCATCGTCATCTCGTTCAGCGCGCTGCGCACCGTGCAGCCGTGGCCGATGAGCAGCCCCAGCCGGCGGTTGCGGCTGTAGGTCGAGTAGCAGGTCACCAGCAGGTCGCCCAGATAGGCCGACACCTGCGTGTTGCGCTGCGCGGGGTAGCTTCCGTCGAGGAAACGCGTCATTTCCGCGGCGCAGTTGGCGATCAGCACCGCCAGGAAGTTGTCGCCGTAGCCCAGCCCGACGGCCATGCCGACCGAGATGGCGTAGATGTTTTTCAGAATCGCGGCGTATTCGATGCCGTAGAGGTCCGTCGAACAGCTTATGCGCACGGAGTCCGTGGCGAAACGGCTGCCGATCAGGCGGGCGTTCTCCGGGTCGGTGCAGGCGACGGTCAGGTAGGAGAGCTTGCCGCGCGAGACCTCCTCGGCGTGCGACGGGCCGGAGATGAGCCCGATCTGCTTGTACGACAGTTCGTAGCGGTCGTGGATGTACTCCACGACGGTCTGGTAGTCGCCCGGGACGATGCCCTTGATGGCCGAGACCACGAATTTGTCGCGGAGCGGCGTGCGGAGCGGTTCGAGGAAGGTTTTCAGGTAGGCCGACGGGGCGGCCAGGATGACCACCTCGGCCTCGCGCACCACGGCGTCGAGGTCGTCCGACGGGGCGATGCGGTCGCGGTCGAATTCCGTGTCGTCGAGGTAGCGGGAGTTGCGGCCTTCGGCGCGGAGGCTTTCGAGCACCTCGCCGTTGCGGACGTACCAGCCCACGCGCCGTCCTCCCGCGGTGAGCAGTTTGACGAGCGCCGTCGCCCAACTGCCGTGGCCGATGACGGCGCAGCGGGCGTCTGTTCCGATTTTGTATTCCATGCGGAGCGATTCAGTTTCGGGATACAAATGTAAATAAAAAAATGAAAAAAATATAGGAATTTATCCGGGGCTTTTTCTTATCTTTGTGCGCATGTTCGGCTGCCGGTTCCCGCCGGAGGGAACGGGATGCGCGGCGGACGTGCCATTCGCTTGGATAATTGAGATATAGAATTGCAGGGGAGCTGATTATGGGGATCTTTTCATTGACACAGGAGCTGGCCATCGACCTCGGGACGGCCAACACGCTGATAATTTACAACGGCAAGGTCGTCGTGGACGAACCGTCGATCGTGGCGCTCGACGTGCATACGGGCAAACTCGTGGCCATCGGCCATCAGGCGCGCCAGATGCACGAGAAGACCAATCCGAACATCAAGACGATCCGGCCGCTCAAGGACGGCGTGATCGCCGACTTCAATGCCACCGAATTGATGCTGCGCGGGATGATCAAGAAGGTCAAGACCTCGGGCAGCCTGTTCGCCCCCTCGCTCCGGATGGTGATCTGCATTCCGTCGGGTTCGACCAACGTGGAGATCCGCGCCGTGCGCGACTCGGCCGAACACGCCGGCGGCCGCGAGGTTTACATGATCTACGAACCGATGGCCGCGGCGCTCGGCGCCGGGCTGGACGTCGAGGCCCCCGAAGGCAACATGGTCATCGACATCGGCGGCGGCACGTCGGAGATCGCCTGCATCTCGCTGGGCGGCATCGTCTGCTCGGAGTCGATCAACATCGCGGGCGACGTCTTCACGAGCGACATCCAGAGCTATGTCCGTCAGCAGCACAACATCCGCATCGGCGAGCGAACGGCCGAAGCGATCAAATGTTCGATCGGCGCGGCGGGCTCCAGTCTGGAGGAGGAGCCCGAGGACTTCGTCGTGACGGGTCCCAACATGCTCACGGCGCTGCCGCAGACCGTTTCGCTGTCGTACAGCGAGATCGCCTATGCGCTCGAGAAGTCGCTGGCCAAGATCGACGCGGCGCTGATGAAGGTCCTCGAGTCGATGCCTCCCGAGCTGTATGCCGACATCGTGAAGAACGGCATCTACCTGGCCGGCGGCGGCGCACTGATAAAGGGGCTGGACCGGCGGCTGAACGAGAAGACCGGCATTCCGTTCCATATCGCCGAAGACCCCCTGCGGGCCATCGCGCGCGGAACCGGAATCGCGCTGAAGAACATCAACCGCTTCTCGTTCCTCATGAAATAGCTGCCGGAGCGGCGGTGTGTTCCTTCGCCTTTTCGGGCGGGGCGGCGCGGCCGGAACGGACGCGCCGGGTTCGAAGCACAAACAAAACGGAATTGCGGGCCTCGGTCCGCAATCTGAATTAAAGGGAAGAGACTTTGCGCAAACTGATCGAGTTCATTCGCAGCGTGTATGTGGCGGTGCTGTTCGTGGTGCTGGAGGCGTTGGCCGTCAGTTACTATGCGCACTCGACCCATTATACGCAGGCGCGGCTGCTGGCTCGCTCGAACCAACTGGCCGGCGGCGTGCACGGCCTGATGGCCGGCGTACACCGCTATTTCACGCTGGGTAGCGAGAACCGCGTGCTGCTCGACCGCGTCGCGCAGCTCGAGGAGCGGCTGGCCCGGTACGAGGAGGTCGTGGCGGCGAGCCGTCTGGACAGTTGCCTGCAGGGGATCGGCGAGTCGAAATACCGCTTCGCCGTCGCCTCGGTGGTGGCCAACTCGATCAACCGGCAGCAGAACCTCATCACGCTCAACCGCGGCCTGCGGGACGGCGTACAGCCCGAGATGGCCCTCCTTTCGCCCGCCGGCGCGATGGTGGGCTATGTGGTCGATTGCTCGGACCGGTATGCGGTGGCCATGTCGGTGCTCAACACCTCGTTCCGCGCCAGCGGCAGGCTCGCCGGGTCCGATTACTTCGGTTCGATCTACTGGGACGGCGTGGATCCGCACGTCGTCGTGCTGGGCGAACTGTCGAAATACGCCGATCCGCAGCCGGGCGACGAGGTCGTGACGACCGGATTCTCGCAGTATTTCCCCGAGGACGTGCTCATCGGGGAGGTCGAGAGCGCCGAGCTGAACGAAACGCGCACGGCCTATACGGTGCGGGTCCGTCTGGCGGCCGAAATGTCGCGCCTGACGGACGTGGTGCTGGTGGGCAACCGCGACCTGTACGAAATCCGGGAATTGCAGCAGAGCGAACAGATCGAACAACATACGCGGTTGAAATAGCATGTATCGCACCTTACCATACCTCGCCCTCTTCGCAGCCACGGTGCTGCTGCAGGTGTTCCTGTTCGACAACCTGTCGATCAGCGTTTACCTCAATCCGCTCGTCTATATCGCCTTCATCGTGCTGCTGCCGCTCGACACGCCGCCCGTCGTGCTGCTCGGGGCGGGGCTGGCGCTGGGCGTGACGATGGACGGTGCGATGGGGGCCGCCGGGATCAACACCATCGCCACGCTGCTCGTCGCCTTCCTGCGTCCGGCGCTGCTCTCCCTGTTCTGCGACCGCGAGAATCTGCGCGAGGGGGGAGTCCCGTCGCCCGAACGCCTCGGCCGCCGCGTGTTCACCGACTACCTGCTGCTCCTGACGCTGCTCCACCACGCCGTCTTCTTCGTGCTGGAGACCCTTTCGTGGAGCCATGCGCTGCATACGCTGGCGCGCATCGCCGTCAGCTCGGCCGTCACGGCGCTTTTCGTCTGGATCATCGCCCGTATCTTCACCGTCAAATTTCCCGTGCGCGTATGAACGGCTCCGAAGGTTTCGTCCGGATGCGGACCTTGCAGGCCGTCGTGCTGCTGGTCTTCGCGCTCATCCTGGGACGGCTGGCCTATATCCAGCTCGTCGATTCGCGCTACGACGAGCTGGCGCGCGGCAACGTCCTGCGCCCCGAGGTGCAGTACCCGCCCCGCGGCGAGGTCTATGACCGCAACGGCGAGTATCTGGTGCAGAGCCGCGAGTGCTACGACCTGATGGTGATTTACCACGACCTCGACCGCGGCGGATTCGACACGGCGCGGCTCTGCGACGTGGCCGGCATTTCGCGGCAGAAGCTCGACCGGGAGCTGGCCAACGCCCGGGCCTATCCCCGTGCGCCGCGGCTGGTGGCCAACTACCTTTCCAAGGAAGAGAAGCTCCGGTTCGACGAGTGCAATTTCCGCGGTTTCTATACGGTCTACCGCACCGTGCGCCACTACCCCCGCCAGATCGGAGGCAACCTGCTGGGCTATGTGGGGGAGGTGACGCAGGAGATGCTCAAGCGCTACACCTCCTACAAGGCGGGCGACTATGTGGGAATCAGCGGCGTGGAGTCGGCCTACGAATCCGAGCTGAAGGGCCGGAAGGGCGTGAAGGTGCTCGAGCGCGACACCCACGGGGCGATCAAGGGCTCCTACATGAACGGACTCTACGATTCGCTGCCCGAGCCGGGGCGTTACCTCGTCAGCACGATCGACGCACGCCTGCAGTTGCTCGGCGAGGAGCTGATGCGCGGCAAGGTCGGCGCGGCGGTGGCCATCGAGCCCGCGACGGGCGAAATCCTGATGATGGTCTCCTCGCCCTCCTACGATCCCGACGAGCTGGTGGGCCGCGAGCGCGGCAATCATTATATGGAGATGCTCCGCAACAAGCGGCAGCCGCTCTACAACCGTGCCGTGAAGTCCCGCTATCCGCCGGGTTCGACCTTCAAGCTGGTGCAGGGGCTGATCGGGCTTCAGGAGGGCGTGCTGCGCCCTTCGGACCGGCACGTGTGCCGCGGCGGCTACCAGGCCGGGCGGCTCAAGATGAAGTGCCACGAGCACGCCTCGCCGCTCGACCTGCGCTATGCCGTCTCGACCTCGTGCAACGCCTATTTCTGCTACGTCTTCCGCGACATCCTCGAGAATCCGGAATACGGAAGCGTCAAGGAGGGGTACGAAGTGTGGGAGCGGTACGTCGAGAGCTTCGGGTTCGGCCGCAAGCTGGGTTCGGACTTCCTCGACGAGGGCAACGGGTACGTGCCCGACCGGGCCTACTACGACAAGCGCTACCGCAAGTCGTGGAACGCGCTGACGGTGCTTTCGCTCTCGATCGGGCAGGATGCGCTGGGCTGCACGCCGCTGCAACTGGCCAACCTGGCGGCCATCATCGCCAACCGGGGCTACTACTATATTCCGCATATCGTCAAGCGGATCGAGGGGCGCGATTCGCTCGACGCGCGCTTCTACGAACGGCACTACACGATGGTCGAGCCCAAGCACTTCGAACCGATCGTCGAGGGCATGTGGCGGAGCGTGAACGTGGACGGAACCTCCCGCATGGCACGGCTCGACGGTTGGGACGTCTGCGGCAAGACGGGCACGGCGCAGAATCCGCGCGGCCGCGACCATTCGACCTTCCTCTCGTTCGCCCCGAAGGACAACCCGAAGATCGCGATCTCGGTCTATGTCGAGAACGGCGGATTCGGCGCTTCGGCCGCGCTGCCGATCGCCAGCCTGCTCGAGGAGTACTACCTGACGGATACCATCCGCCGTCCGGAACTGCTCGAACGGGTCCGGAACATGCAAATCCACTATCCCGCCTATGACAAGTAACCGCCATAACGGTATTTTCGAAGGCGTCGATTTCGTCACGGTGCTGCTTTACGTGCTGATCGTGGCCGCGGGGTGGCTGTCGATCACCTCGGCCTCCTACGACGAGGGGGCGGCCGACTTCTTCTCCTTCTCGCATTTCTACATGAAGCAGTTGGTGTGGATCGGCGCGGCGTGGATCGTCGCCGTGGTGGTCCTGCTGCTCGACGCGCGCGTCTATCACATGTTCGCCTATCCGGCCTATTTCGCCGGACTGGCGATGCTCGCCGCCGCGCTGCTCTTCGGCCGCGAGGTGAACGGCGCGAAGGCGTGGTTCGAGTTCGGCTCGTTCCGCGTGCAGCCCGTCGAGTTCGCCAAGATCGCCACGGCGCTGGCGCTGGCCCGCGTGATGAGCAACTACTCGTTCTCGATCGGCCGGCCCGGGGATCTGTTCAAGGTCGGCATGGTCGTCTGCGCGCCGTTGCTCATCATCGTCCTGCAGAACGACACCGGCTCGGGCATCGTCCTCGGCTCGTTCCTCTTCGTACTCTACCGCGAGGGGCTCAACAAGTGGCTCTGCATTCCGGTGCTGCTCATCGCCGCGCTGTTCATCTTTTCGTTCCTGCTCTCGCCGATGACGCTCCTCGTGTCGCTCATCCTGGTCTGCACGCTGTCGGAGGCGATGATGAACGGTCTGTGGCGTTCGCGGATCGTCTATCTGGCCTCGCTGGCGCTGGCGGGCATTCTGCTGTGCCTCGTCTCGCAGCTCGTCGCGCCGGGCGTGCTGGACCTCTACCATGCGCTGCTGATCGTCACGGTGCTGTCGCTCGCGGCGGTGGCCGTCTACGCCTTCCGGGCGAACCTGTCCAATGTCTTCATCACGCTGGGGCTGTTCGTCGGGTCGCTCGTCTTCCTTCCGACGACGGACTACATCTTCAATTCGATCCTCAAGGAGCACCAGCAGAACCGCATCCTGAGTTTTCTGGGCATCATCAACGACCCGCAGGGGGTCGATTACAACGTGAACCAGTCGAAAATAGCCATCGGCTCGGGCGGCCTCTGGGGCAAGGGATTCCTCGAGGGAACCCAGATCAAGTACGGCTTCGTGCCCGAGCGGCACACCGACTTCATCTTCTGCACGGTGGGCGAGGAGTGGGGCTTCGCGGGGGCGGCGGTCATCCTGTCGCTGCTCTGCCTGCTCATCCTGCGCCTGATGCGGATGGGCGAGCGGCAGGAGGAGCCTTTCGGCCGCATCTACTGTTACAGCGTGGCGGCCATCCTGCTCTTTCACGTGCTGGTCAATGTGGGCATGACCGTCGGGCTGATGCCCGTCATGGGCATTCCGCTGCCCTTCATGAGCTACGGAGGTTCGTCGCTCATCGCCTTTACGATCCTGTTGTTTATCGCCGTGCGGCTCGACGCCTCGACGCGGCAGTTTTCCATGAATAAAATCTGACCCGAAAAATGATCCGTTACAATCCCGAAGGACTGACTTCCCGAGAGGTCGCCGAGAGCCGCGAACGGCACGGCGACAACGTCATCACGCCGCCGAAGGACGATTCGGCCTGGCGGCTGCTCGCCGAGAAATTCCGCGATCCGATCATTCGCATCCTGCTGCTGGCGGCCGTGCTGTCGCTCGCCATCGGATTCGTGCACAAGGACTTCACCGAGTCGATCGGCATTATCTGCGCCATCATTCTGGCCACCTGCGTCGGATTCTGGTTCGAGTGGGACGCCCAGCGGCGTTTCCGGCGGCTCAACCGGGTCAATGACGACGTGGCGGTGAAGGTGATGCGCGACGGTGCGATCCGCGAGATTCCGCGCCGCGAGGTGGTCGTGGGCGACGTGGTTTACGTCGAGAGCGGCGAGACGGTCCCCGCCGACGGCGAGCTGGTGGAGGCCGTGTCGCTGAAGATCAACGAATCGACCCTGACGGGCGAACCCGAGGTGGACAAGACCGTGGACGAGGCGCATTTCGATCCGGAGGCCACCTATCCGTCGAATGTCGTGATGCGCGGCACGACCGTCGCGGACGGTTACGGCGTGATGGTCGTCACGGCCGTGGGCGACGCCTCGGAGGCGGGGCGCGTCACGGAGCAGTCCACCGTGCAGAACGACGAGCAGACGCCGCTCGACCGGCAGTTGACGCGTCTCTCGCAGCTCATCGGCCGGGTGGGCATCGCGCTTTCGGTTCTGATCTTCTGCGTCATGCTGGGCAAGGCGCTCTTTCTGGGCGACCTGCTCGAACAGGACTGGCTGACCGTTTCGCAGCAGGTGCTCCATATCTTCATGGTTTCGGTGGCCATCATCGTGATGGCCGTTCCCGAGGGACTGCCCATGTCGATCACGCTGTCGCTGGCCATGTCCATGCGGCGGATGCTCAGGACCAACAACCTCGTGCGCAAGATGCACGCCTGCGAGACGATGGGGGCGGTGACGGTGATCTGCACCGACAAGACCGGAACCCTCACGCAGAACCGGATGCACGTGCAGGAGCTGGTGCGTTACGACGACCTGCCGGAACGGGATTTCGCCGAGATCGTGGCGCTCAACTCCACGGCGTTCCTCGATGCCGGAGGGCATATCATCGGCAATCCGACCGAGGGTGCGCTGCTCGAATGGCTGCGCGGCCGGGGCGAAGATTACGAACCGCTGCGGGCCGGGGCGAAGATCGTGGACCGGCTGACCTTCTCGACCGAGCGCAAGTATATGGCGACGATCATCGAGAGCGGCGTTTCGGGCCGCCGTATCCTCTGCGTGAAGGGTGCTCCGGAGATCGTGCGGGCCATGTGCGCCGCGGACGGCTGCGACGAGCGGATCGCCGCGCAACTGCTCGGGTTCCAGAACCACGCCATGCGGACGCTGGCCGTGGCGTGGGCCGAGACGCAGGCTTCGGAGTGCCTCGGGGCGGTGGCTGCCGGCGGGTTGCGCTTCTCGGCCGTGGCCGCCATTCTGGACCCCGTGCGCGAGGACGTGCCCGCGGCTGTGCGGCAGTGCCTGAACGCCGGGATCGGTGTCAAGATCGTGACGGGCGACACGCCCGCCACGGCGCGCGAGATCGCCCGGCAGATCGGCCTGTGGGACGACGCGCACGACACGGACCGCAACCACATCACCGGCGCGGAGTTCGCGGCGGCGGGCGACGAGGAGCTGCTCGACCGCGTGCAGGAGCTCAAGATCATGTCCCGCGCGCGGCCGCTCGACAAGCAGCGGCTGGTGCGGCTGCTTCAGCAGAAGGGCGAGGTGGTGGCCGTCACGGGCGACGGCACGAACGACGCCCCGGCGCTCAACTTCGCCAACGTGGGGCTCTCGATGGGTTCGGGCACGTCGGTGGCGAAGGACGCCTCGGACATCACGCTGCTCGACGATTCGTTCGCCTCGATCGCCACGGCCGTCATGTGGGGGCGTTCGCTTTACCGCAACATCCAGCGTTTCGTGCTTTTCCAGTTGACGATCAACTTCGCGGCGATCCTCATCTGCTTCGTGGGGGCGGTGTTCGGGACGGACATGCCGCTGACCGTCGTGCAGATTCTCTGGGTCAATATCATCATGGACACCTTCGCGGCGATGGCGATGGCCTCGCTGCCTCCCAGCGCCGAGGTGATGGGCGACAGGCCCCGTCCGCGCGACGAGTTCATCATCACGCCCGCCATGGCGCGCACGATCTTCACGTGCGGCGGCGTGATGGTTCTGGCGCTGCTGGGGATGCTCTTCGGCTGGACCTTCTCCGAGGAGGGGATGACCGTGCGGCGTCTGACGCTCTTCTTCTCGACCTTCGTATTCTTCCAGTTCTGGAACATGTTCAACGCCAAAGGATTCGAGACGCGGCATTCGGTGTTCACCTGCCTGAAGGGCTGCCGCGAATTTTTCCTCATTCTGCTGGCCATCGCCGTGGGGCAGGTGTTGATCGTGGAGCTGGGCGGCGAAGTGTTCCGCACCGTGCCGCTTACGTGGCGCGAATGGGCGGAGGTGATTTGTCTCACGTCGCTGCTGGCCGCAGGCGGTGAAGCGGTGCGCGCGCTGCGCCGCCGGAAAAACGCATAGGGAGATGCGGCGGTTTCTGTTGATCTGTCTGCTGGCGCTTCCGGCGACCCCCCCCCTTGCATCTGCCGCGCCGCCGGCCGACAGCCTCGCGAAGGTGCGGCGCGTGCCGGCGGGCGAGAGCGTCCTGGCGCGGCGGATCGACCTGCACACTTCGTCGAAGGCCTACCGGATGCTGTATGTCGGCGTGCCGCTGGTGGTGGGTGGCGTCGTCATGCAGTCCTATGACGCCGATTTCAGGCGGTTGCGCAACGGGTATGCGCCGTCGTTCCACCACGATTTCGACGACTACCTGCAATACGCCCCGGCGGCGGTGATGGTCGGCATGAAGGCCGCCGGAGTCCGGAGCCGCAGCTCGTGGGGACGGATGCTCACGTCGGACGCCTTTTCGGTGGGGCTGATGGCCATTGCGGTCAATTCGCTCAAGTATTCCTGCCGGGTGATGCGTCCCGACGGATCGTCCCGCAACTCGTTCCCCTCGGGGCATACGGCCACGGCCTTCATGACCGCGACGATGCTGCACAAGGAGTACGGCCACCGCAGTCCGTGGTACAGTATCGGCGGCTATACGCTGGCCACCGTGACGGGCGTGGCGCGGCAGTTGAACAACCGGCACTGGATGAGCGACGTCATGGTGGGCGCCGGCATCGGCATTCTCGCCACGGAGCTGGGCTATTTCCTCGCCGACCTGATTTTCAAGGAGCGGGGGCTGAACGTCTCGCAGACGATGGTGATTTACGACCGTTACCGCCGGCCGTCGTTTCTCGGCTTCAACCTCGGCATGACCGTCGTGCCGGGACGTTATACGACGGCGCCGGGGATGCGGACGGAGTTCTTCTCGGGTCCCTCGGTCGGGGTCGAGGGGGCGTGGTTCGCTTCGCCCTATTGGGGTGTCGGAGGCCGGCTGGCGGTCGCGAACCTGCGCGTGGCGGTCAATGGCGTCTCGCAGCGCAACGATCTGGAGGCGTCGTCGATCTATGTCGGACCTTATGTCTCCTATCCGTTCTCGACACGGTGGCTCGTCGGGGCGCGCCTGCAAGGCGGCTGCGAGATCTACAAGGCGTGCGGGACGGATATGCGCACGCTGGGCGACCGGAGCGGCTTTTCGCTGGGTACGGGAATTTCGACCACCTATTTCGCCACGCAGAATCTCGGCGTGCGCTTTTCGACCGACTACGACATGGCGCCGCCCGTCGTGGACGGTTCGCGCTCCCGGCTGCACAAGCTGACGCTGGGTTTGAGCGTGTGCGCCATGTTCTGACGGCGGGGCGGCCGTGCATCCGGGTGTCCGAGCATGCGTGCGGCGGCGTTTCCGCATGCCGTCCGGAAAGATGTCAGAGTTTTTCCCGCAGGAGTCGCTCCAGCTCGTCGGCCATGGGGTTGATTGCGAGAATCGTGCCGTCCCGGTCGATCAGGTAGGTCTGCCCGGCGGCGCTGTTGAGGCCGTATTGTTCCCAGAGCTTCGTGCTGTCGTCCATCTCCAGCAGGTTGAGCCACGGATAGGCGTCGTGTTCGAGGGCCGTGCGCCAGGCCCTGTCGTTTTTGAATTCGCGGGCGACGCCTACTACGACGAAGCCCCGGCTGCGGTATTTTTCGTAGATGGGAATCGTGTTTCTGCTCCGGAGCCGGCAGGGTCTGCACCACGAGGCCCAAAGGTCGAGCAATGCGATTTTTCCGTCGATGACGGCGGAGAGCGTCGTGGGCCTGCCTTCGGTATCGGGCAGTGTGAAGTCTATGTAACGGCCTCCGATTCCGGTCTTCAGACTTTTGCGTGCATGTTCCACCTGTTCGTGGTAGGGATGTGCGGGGTAGCGGTCGGCGAATGCCCGGTCGTAGATCGCCAGCCAGCGCGAAAAATCCCTGCCGGCCATTTGCTCTTGGTCGATCTGTTCCATGAGCCGGCAGAAAGAGGCCAGGCTCGGGCGGCGGGCGATCTGTTCCTGCAACCAGACGGCCTGCTCCTCGTAGAGCGTCTGCAACGTTTGGTGGAGTCGCTGTCCTTCGTCGGTGTAGCCGGAGCCCGTGAGGCGCATGTGATTGAGTTGTTTGTAGAGATAGGGGAGCGCGTGCTGGTCTGCAGGTTCGTTCAGCCGGCGGATCACCTCGTTGTAAGTGTCGTTGTAGAGTCGGTTCTCGCGGTAGAGTCGATCCTCGATGTCGATGATCGAGTCGAAACGCGCGCCGAACCGCTGCTCCTTTTCACGGAGAGTCTTCGTCCACTCGCGGTTGATCGGTCCCTGTGCGAGCAGGCGGAGCTGCCGGTTGTCCGGATCGCTTCCCGTGCATTCGATCCGGACCCCTTCCGGTTCGGGGATGAACCGGGTGCAGAGAAAACCTCCCGTACCGGAGGGAACCAACAATTCGTAGATGCGGAGCGTGTCGGTTCGGAGCAGGTATTCGAAACGGCCCTCCCGAACCGGGATTTTCGTGCTGTATTCGAATCGCGTGCCGGGTAGTGAGAGGAGTACCTCTTCGGGCGCATCGCCCGGAATCGTTCCGGTGATGAGGCATTCGGTGTGGCGCAGCCATGTATCGGAGGGGGTGCAAGCCGTAAGGAACAGGGTGATTAGCGGGCACAGGAAATTTTTCATGGGGATTGAAGTTTTTCGGTGTGAGGCCGGGGCCGGGGCGTGGGCACGTCTGCCGGGCCGTTATTTCAGGTGGATGCCGTGGGCGGCGCACTCGGCGACCATCCGCTCGGGCCAGATGCTGACCTGCACTTCGCCGATATGGGCGCAGCGCAGGTAGAACATGCAGAGCCGCGACTGTCCGATGCCGCCGCCGATCGAGAGCGGCAGCCGTCCTTCGAGCAGCAGGCGGTGGAACTCCATTTCGCGCCGCTGTTCGCATCCGCGGAGGGCGAGCTGGCGTTCGAGGGCCTCCGGATCGACGCGGATGCCCATGCTGGAGAGCTCGAAGGCGCTTTCGAGCACCGGATTCCATACGATGATATCGCCGTTGAGGCCCTTGCAGCCCTCTTCGGTCGGGGTGCTCCAGTCGTCGTAGTCCGGGGCGCGGCCGTCGTGCGGCTCGCCGTTCGACAGCGCGCCGCCGATGCCGATGAGGAACAGCGCGCCGTATTTCCGGGCGGCCGCCTGCTCCCGCTCCTTCGGCGTGAGCCCGGGGAACTCCCGCAGCAGCTCCTCGGCCTGGATGAACGCGATGCGCTCGGGCAGGATCGGGGTGATGTGCGGGAAGAGCTCGTAAACCTCCTCCTCGACGGCCTTCATCGCGTCGTAGATCTTTTCGACGATCTGCTTGAGGAAGCCGAGGTTGCGCTCCTCGGGACGGATCGTGCGCTCCCAGTCCCACTGGTCCACGTAGAGCGAATGGGTGTTGTCCAGCTCCTCGTCGGCGCGGATGGCGTTCATGTCGGTGTACAGCCCGTATCCGGGGGCGATTTTGTAGGCGCCGAGCTTCATGCGCTTCCACTTGGCGAGCGAGTGCACCACTTCGGCCCGCCGGTCGCCCAGGTCGCGGACGGAAAACGACACGGCGCGCTCCACGCCGTTCAGGTCGTCGTTGATGCCCGTGCCCGAGAGCACGAAGAGCGGGGCGGTGACGCGCCGCAGCCGGAGCGAGCGGGCGAGCTTGTCGGGGAAGATTTCCTTGAGGTGCGAGATGGCCTGCTCCATCGTCTCGGGGGCGAGTTTGGCCGTATAGTCGTCAGGAATGAAAAGCGGCATGTGGATCTCTTGTCTGTTCGGGGTTCGTGAAACGGATTGTCCTGCAAATATAGCGAAAATATCCCGTTCCCGCGAACCGCAGGGCGAGTTTCGGCCGCTGCCGGGACGGATTTTCCGGGGGAGCGCACGGGTTTCCGGAAAAGGAGGACGCCCGACGGGTCCGGACCTTACGATTTCACCCCTGCCAGAAACCTCTGGCAGGGGTGATTTTCGTCCGTGGAGACTTGTCGGGCAAGTCCCCCTTCTTTGGTCCTTCCGGCCGGATTACAGGATACCCTGCTCGACCATCGACTTGGCGACCTTCATGAAGCCGGCGATGTTGGCGCCCTTCATGTAGTTGATATAGCCGTCCTTCTCCGTGCCGTACTCGAGGCAGGCGTGGTGGATCGACGACATGATCTGATGCAGCTTGGCATCGACCTCCTCGGCCGTCCAGTTGAGTTTCTGGGCGTTCTGCGTCATTTCGAGTCCCGAGGTGGCCACGCCGCCGGCATTCACGGCCTTGCCCGGCCCGTAGGGAATCTTCGCCGCGATGAAGGCGTCGATGGCCTCCGGGCGGCAGCCCATGTTCGAAACCTCGGCCACGATCTTCACGCCGTTGGCCAGCAGCTTCTTGGCATCCTCGCCGTCCAGCTCGTTCTGCGTGGCGCACGGCATGGCGATATCGACCTTCACCTCCCACGGTTTGCGGCCCGGGAAGAATTGCGCGCCGGGGAACTTGTCGGCGTAGGGAGCCACGACGTCGTTGTTCGACGCGCGCAGCTCGAGCATGTAGGCGATCTTCTCCTTGTCGAGACCCGCCGGGTCGTAAACGTATCCGTCGGGACCCGAAATCGTCACGACCTTGGCGCCCAGTTCCGTGGCCTTCGTCGCGGCGCCCCAGGCCACGTTGCCGAAGCCCGAGATGGCGATCGTCTGTCCCTTGATGTCCATGCCGGCCTTTTCGAGCATCTGGCGCAGGAAGTAAACGGCGCCGAAGCCCGTGGCCTCGGGGCGGATCAGCGAACCGCCGTAGGTCATGCCCTTGCCCGTCAGCACGCCCGTGTTTTCGCGCGCCAGCTTGCGGTACATGCCGTAGAGGTAGCCGATTTCACGGCCGCCCACGCCGATGTCGCCCGCCGGAACGTCCGTCTCCGGGCCGATATGACGCCACAGTTCGGTCATGAAGGCCTGGCAGAAGCGCATCACCTCGCGGTCCGACTTGCCTTTGGGGTTGAAGTCCGAGCCGCCCTTCGCACCGCCCATCGGGAGGGTCGTCAGGGCGTTCTTGAAGATCTGCTCGAAGCCCAGGAACTTCAGGATCGAGGGGTTCACCGAGGGGTGGAAGCGCAGACCGCCCTTGTAGGGGCCGATGGCGTTGTTGAACTGGACGCGGTAGCCGGTATTGACCTGCACCTCGCCCCGGTCGTCCACCCAGACCACCTTGAAGGTGAACGAGCGGTCGGGCTCCACGATGCGTTCCGCGATGCGGTTGGCCTCGAATTCGGGGTGCTGGTTGTAGGTTTCCTCCACGGTCATGAGCACCTCGCGCACGGCCTGCAGATACTCGCTTTCGCCGGGATGGCGGCGTTCGAGTTCCGCCATGAGTTTGTTTACGTTCATATCGTTGAAGTTTTGAAAGGTTGTTCTATCCGTTTACAAATATAAAAATATTTCTTATAGATTGTAACTTTCCGGACGGAAATAATTTTAATCCGGCATGAAAACCGGCCGCAGGGCCCCGCAGGCTCCCTGCCGCCCGGTTGTCCGGCGCCTGCTTCGTCCGCCGGTTCCGGGCAGGCTGTCCGCCGGGGCGGGGCGGCGTCCGTGCGGGGAGGGGACGGGAGACCGCCCGCCGGGTTACGCCCCGTCTCCGTCCGCCTCGCGGATCATTCCCCGGTTCGAACGGCCGTCCACGCAGACCCAGAGCGGACGGTCGAACCGCACCTGCCGCAGGAACGTTCCTTCGTAAACGGCCGTGCGGGCGTCGAGCAGCTCCTCTCGGAAGATGCCTTCGCCGCGGAAGGGGTTGATCGTCAGATACCCCACGCCGAGCGAGGTGACGTTCTGGAAGAAGTGCGTGCCCTGCGAAGGCTCGACCTCGAAGCGTTCGAGGCCGCATTCGACGATCACCTTCGCCTCCGAAATATGCGTCCACTTGACCGGAACCCCGAGGAACGGGTCCGAGGAGCCCCAGCGGCCCGGCCCCACGAGCACGTAGGAGCGACCTTCGTCGCGCATCCGGGTGTTGAGCGCGAGCAGCTCGTCGGCGATCCGTTCGGTCGAGAGCGAGTCGAAGGCCCCGGACTTCACATAGACGATGTCGGCGATGTCGGTCATGCGGCCGATGCCGAGGGCCTGCTCGCCATAGACGAGCGCCCGCGCGGGGTCCTCCGCGCTCCAGTCGATCGGGCGGTTGTCCTGGTTGTCGATGATCGGGCGGATTTGCAGCAGGTTGAATATCCGCTGCTGACCCGGCGCGACGTCCATGTTCACGGCGAACTCCACCTCCACGGGGCATCGCATCTCCTCGGCGCCCATGCGCAGGATGTCCGAGACGATTTCGGCCAGAGGGAAGGTGTTGTACTTCAGTATGTTGTTGAACGTGATGACTTTGCGGCCCCGGTCGAAGGGGCTGTCCGAGATGCGTTCGTTCTCGCGGTCCCAGACCGAGCAGACGAAGCGCGCGTTGCGCAGCGGCGCGATCTGCTGGAGGCTCAGGCGGCGCAGGTTCACGGCGTCGTCGATCGACGTGCGGAACTCCTCGGGGCGGAGGCTCAGGGCCAGCACCTCGTTCTGCGTGTCGCGCAGCGCCAGCTCGGGGGTCGAGGTCTGGAGCACCTTCTGCGGGTAGCGGGGCGAGAAGCGCAGCGTGCGTCCTCCGTCCACGACGAGTTTGCCCAGCCCCATCGCCACGTTGCAGACGCCGTCTTCGGGCCGTTCGTCGCCGATGGGGTAGTAGTTGATCGAACGGGCCACGCCCGAGCAGGTGGGGAAGAAGAGCCCGTCCTGCTCCGTGCCGCACACTTCCTGGATGATGACGGCCATCTTCTCCTCCGAGATGAGATTCTGCGAGGACTGGATGTAGGCCCGCGAGGCGGCGAAGTAGACCGAGGCGTAGACGCTCTTGACGGCGCGCAGCAGCAGGCGCAGCATCTGGTCCTCGTTGTCCGTGTAGGGGATCATGTAGGTCGAGTAGATGCCGGCGAAGGGCTGGTAGTGCGAGTCTTCGAGTTTCGACGACGAGCGCACGGCCAGCGGCGTGCGGACCGTGCGGATGTAGGCCTTGAGCTCCTGTTGCAGCCGCGGCGGGACGTACGAGGAGACGAACTCCGAGAGGATCTCCTCGTCCGAGAACTCCTGCGAGATGATGTATTTCAGCCCGTTGAGGCGGATGAACTCGTCGAAGTACTCCGTGGCGATCACCACCGAGCGGGGAATCATGATGCGCACCCCCTCGTGCATGTCGTACTGTCGGTGCTTGATGAGCATGGAGTTCATGAAGGCCAGCCCGCGGGCCTTGCCGCCGAGCGAGCCCTCGCCGATGCGTGCGAAGGCCACGGCGTCGCTGTATGTCGCAGGGTCGAAGCGCGCCACGACGCCTTGGCCCAGCAGACGGCGGTAGTCGCTGATGAGGTTCACCAGCACGCGGCGGTGTTCGGCGACCGTGGCGAAATGGCTCTTGTTGTACCGGCGGATGGAGGCCGCCAGGGGAAAGAGGCCCCGCGAGTAGAGCCACTTCGAAAGGTGGTTCTGCGAGGTGTGGTATTCGAACGCCCCGTCGGGGATCGTGGCGATCATCTCCTGCATCTGCGTGAGGTCCCGGGCGCGGCCGATCTCGGCGCCCGTCTCGGGGTCCTCGAATACGAAGTCGCCGAAGGCGAACTCGCGGTCGATGAAGTCGTGCAACTGCGAGAGGAGCGTCTTGGAGTTCTTGGCGACGAACCCCGCCCCGAGTGCCGCGGCCTGCTCGCCGAAGGCCGTCTGGGAGGATTGCAGCAGCACGGGCATCAGCGGGTTGTCCTCGCGGATGCGGCGGCAGAGGTCGATGCCGGCGTCGAGCTTCTCGCTCTCGGGCGGATCGTCGCGGTGCAGGACGAACCCCACGTCGGAGATGACGCCCAGCAGGTTCTTCTTGTAGCGTTCGTACAGCTCCGCGGCCTCCTCGTAGCAGCGGGCCAGCAGGATCTTGGGCCGGGCGCGCTTGCGGAGGATCTGCTGCTGCTCGTTGAAGGCGTCCTTGAGGAACTCGGTGTTTTGCAGCAGGATGAGTTTGTAGAGCTCGGGCAGGTAGGTCGAGTAGAAGCGGATCGAGTCCTCGACGAGCAGGATGGCCTGCACGCCTCCTTCGCCGATGTCCTCGGCGGCGTTCATCTTGTCCTCGACGAGCTTGATGATGGCGATGATGAGCTCCGTGTTGCCGTGCCAGCAGAAGATGTAGTCCAGTCCCGAGCGGTCCTGCTCCTCTATCCGGCGGTAGATGTCCTTCGAAAAGGAGGTCAGCAGCGCCACGGGGATATTCCGATGGCGCTCTTTGACGATGCGGGCGAAGGCGAAGACGTCGGGCTCGCCCACGTTGTACATGGTGAGGATGAAGTCGAACGAATCGTCGCCGGCGAGCGCCTCGAGCGCTTCGGCCGTCGAGCTGACGCGTGTGAACGAGGGGGGATTCGAGAGGTTCAGGTCGATATACTCCTGGTTGATCTGCGATTCGATGTGCCCGTCCTCCTCGAGGATGTAGCCGTCGTAGCTGCAGCACACGAGCAGGATTTTGTGAATCCGGTATTTCATGAACCGGTAGGGGAGCCGGCCGCCGTCGGGCATGTACCCTTCGATCGTTTCGTTCATCGTTTCGACAATAGTTTGATCCGTGAACAAAAATAAGGAAAAAATTCTTACCTTTGAAATCGGAAAAGACAAAAACGCAGTCGATGAATAAGGAGAAATACGTCTTGCAGGAGGTCACGACGCCGGCGCTGGTGCGCGAGTGGCTCGACCTGCCCAAACGGATATACAAAGGTAACCGCAACTGGGTCTGCCCGCTGGATCAGGACATCGAGGAGGTCTTCGACCCGGCGCGCAACGAGCTGTTCGCCGACGGCGAGGCGATCCGCTGGGTGGCGCGCGACGGCCGCGGCGAGGTCGTGGGCCGCATCGCGGCTTTCTACAACCGCGAGAAGGCGGCCCTCGAAGAGCAGCCCACGGGCGGCTGCGGCTTCTTCGAGTCGATCGACGACCGGCAGGCGGCCGATCTGCTCTTCGACGCCGCGCGCATGTGGCTCGCCAGCCGCGGCATGGAGGCGATGGACGGCCCGATCAACTTCGGGCAGCGGCGCGACTGGTGGGGCCTGCTGGTCGAGGGGTACGAATTCCAGCCCCTCTACAAGAACCCCTACAACCCGCCCTACTACAAGGAGCTGTTCGAAGGCTACGGGTTCCGGAACTACTTCAACCAGAACAGCTATATCTGGCGGGTGAACGCCTCGGAGGCCAACAAGTCGATCTTCGCCCGCGCCGGGCGGCTCGATGCGAGCTACCACGTCGAGAACATCGACATGAACAACCTCGAGGAGGCCGCCGAGAACTTCCGCGTCATCTACAACAAGGCGTGGGCGCTCTTCTCGGGCGTGAAACCCATGACGCGCGAGGAGGCGCTGGAGATGGTGCGCGAGATGAAGCCGATCATCGACCCGCGGATCATCTTCTTCGCCTATTTCAACGAGGAGCCGATCGGGTTCTTCATCACCGTGCCGGACCTGAACCGCCTGATCGGCAAGTTCAACGGCAAATTCGGCCTTTGGCAGAAGCTGCGCCTGATGTGGGACCTGAAGGTGCGCCGCTCGTGCGACCGCATCTTCGGCATCATCTTCGGCATCGCGCCCGAGTTCCACGGCAAGGGCGTCGAGTCGGCCATCATGGTCAAGTACTACGAGTTCCTCGAGATGACCAAAAACCAGTACAAGTCGATGGAGCTGGCGTGGATCGGCGACTTCAATCCGGTGATGAACCGCATGATCGAGACCTACGTCTGCGCCACGAAGCACAAGATGCACACCACGTACCGCTATCTGTTCGACCGCGAGAAGGAGTTCCGTCGCTGTCCCCGGCTGGGCGTGAAGCGCCGCGAGTAGCGCGTGGCGAAAAAGGGAAACCGAAACCGAAAACCGCATAACTGCTATGAAAACCACCGTATTCACCAAGTACCATATCGCCGCGGGGGCCAGGATGGCCGAATTCGCGGGATACAATATGCCGATCGAATTCACGGGCATCAACGACGAACACATGGCCGTCCGCGGGAAGGCCGGCGTCTTCGACGTGAGCCACATGGGCGAAATCTGGGTCAAGGGACCCCGGGCGCTCGACCTGTTGCAGCGGATCACCACCAACGACGTGGCGAAGCTCTACGACGGGAAGGTGCAGTATTCGTGCATGCCCAACGGCCGCGGCGGCATCGTGGACGATATTCTGGTTTACCGCATCGACGAGCGGACCTACATGCTCTGCGTGAACGCCGCCAATATCGGGAAGGACTGGGCGCATATCTGCGCCGAAGGGGCGAAGATGGGCATGGAGGCCGGCCCGGGCAAGGAGCTTTACAACGCGTCGGACGAGATCTGCCAGCTCGCCGTGCAGGGACCGCTGGCGATGAAGATCGTGCAGCGGATGTGCGACGAGCCGGTGGAGGAGATGGAGTATTACACCTTCCGGAAGATGCGGGTGGCCGGGTGCGACGCCATCCTTTCGATCACGGGCTACACGGGCGCGGGCGGCTGCGAGATCTATGCGGCCAACGAAGACGGCGACAGGCTGTGGGAGGCGCTGTGGAAGGCCGGCGGGGAGTACGGCCTGCAAAATATCGGCCTCGGAGCGCGCGACACGCTGCGGCTGGAGAAGGGCTTCTGCCTCTACGGCAACGACATCGACGACACGACGTCGCCGATCGAGGCCGGGCTGGGGTGGATCACCAAGTTCGCCGAGGGCAAGGAGTTCATCGACCGTGCGCTGATGGAGCGCCAGAAGGCCGAAGGCCCCGTGCGCCGGCTCGTGGGACTGAAGATGGTCGAGCGCGGCATTCCGCGTCACGGCTACCCGATCGCCGCGCCGGACGGTACGGAGATCGGCCGCGTGACCTCGGGCACGATGTCCCCCTGCCTGAAACAGGGCGTGGCGCTGGGCTACGTGCAGACGGCCTATGCCAAACCCGGCACGCAGATCGCCGTGGTGATCCGCGAGAAGTGCGTGAAGGCCGAGGTGGTGAAGCTCCCGTTCGTGTGACGGAGCTGGCGCCGGAGAGAAAAAAAATGGATAACCTATACCGGAATAGTTTCATGAAAGCGAAATACCTCGGACTCGAACTTGCGAGTCCCGTCATCGTCAGCAGCTCGCCCTATACGGCCAGCGTACAGAACATCGAGCGGTGCGTCCGTGAGGGCGCGGGCGCCGTGGTGCTGAAGTCGATCTTCGAAGAGCAGATTCTCCGCGAGGCGGCCTCGCTGGACAGGATGGAGGGCTACGGCGATGCCGGCGAGTACCTCGAACGTTACCTCGGCGACGCCTACAAGGGCGAGTTCCTGCAACTCGTGCAGGGCGCGGCCGCGACGGGCGTCCCGGCGATCGCCAGCATCAACTGCATCGGCGCGGGCGACGCGTGGATCGAATACGCCGAGGCCATGCAGGCTGCGGGCGCCGCGGCGCTGGAACTGAATGTCTTCCTGCTGCCTACCGACCGCCATGCGGGGGCGCAGGAGCTCGAACAGGCCTATGCCGACATCGTGCGGAAGGTCGCTGCGGCGGTGACGGTCCCCGTGTCGGTCAAGCTGCCGATGCGTCTGACGAACGTACTGTCGGTGGGCGATGCGCTGCTGGCCCGCGGAGCGCGCGGCGTGGTGCTCTACAACCGCTTCTTCGAACCGGATATCGACGTGGAGAAGATGTGTTTCGTCGCGGGCGATCCGTTCAGCGAACCGTCGGAGCTGCGCAACGTGCTGCGCAGCACGGCGTTGTGCTCCCATGCGCTGCCGCAGCTCGACGTGGCCGTTTCGACGGGCGTGCACGACGGCGAGGCTGCCGTGAAGGCGCTGCTGTGCGGTGCTTCGGCGGTGCAGGTCTGCACGGCGATCCACCGTTACGGCTACGAGGCGATTTCGCGGATCGGCCGTTTCATCGACGAGTGGGCCGGTCGTCAGGGCTTCGCCTCGCTCGACGAGTTCCGCGGGCGGATGGACTACGGGTCGGCCGAGGGCGACCATTACCAGCGCGTGCAGTACATGAAGTATTTCCCCCACGGGGTGGAGTGACGGTTTCGGAACCGGCGCGGCGTCCTCGTGATTCGGGGGTGTCCGGTCGGTCCGGCTTTCCGGCGAAGGACGGCGGGCGGCGGTGCCGCGAAGCGATCCTTCGCCGGATTTTTCGTATCCGGGCCGTCGGTTGCGGAGGCTACCGTGCCTCCGCCGCCTCTCCGGCTTCGGTCCGGTCGGGGGTTCCGCCTGCGGGGCCGGATGTCTCGGCGTCGAAGATTGCGTCGAAGAGGCGGCGCAGCCGCTCCCCGTCGCGGATTGCCTCCCGCAGCTCCGCGAGCCGCCGGGCATTGTCCGATTCGGGCAGCCAGAGGCGGAGATAGCCTCCTTCGGCGTATTTGCGCTGGAGGTGTTCCCGGCAGCGGGCGAAGTGCTCCTCGCGCGTCAGCGCCGGGCAGTGCGCCAGCCCGTACTGCACCGTGCGGCGGAGAATCGTTTGCGTGTCGATGCAGCGGTCGGCTTCGGCGACGATGCGGCCGTAGATCGAACGGGGCGCGTGCCCGGACGAGGCGCGGTGGTCCTCGACGGCCTCGCGCATCGTCGCGATCCGCTCGCTGTCGAAGTGGCGGCGCAGTTCGGCGTCTTCGGCCAGGATGCGTCCGGCATCGATGTGGTGGCGTTCGCGGCCGAAGGCGAGCCCCGTGTCGTGGTAGGCGGCTATGACATAGACCATGTCGGGGTCCACGTCGTAGCGACGGGCCAGCGCGAGGCTCCGGTCGATGACCGAGCGGACGTGGTCCGTGGAGTGCGCGCGGTCGAAATGCGCGTAGCGGGGGATGATTTCGGCCTCGACGTAGGCCTCGAGGCTGGGGTCGATTTCTTTCATGGAACGAAGATATGCAAATTTTTCGTACTTTTGCCGAAAATCGGGCACGGAGAAGATGAAGACGCAAGCCGAACTGAAGGCGATCGCACGGTTCGTCGCGGAGTACGCCACCCGTCTCATGGGGTCGGGCGTGCATACCTCGCGCGTGGTGCGCAACACCAAGCGGCTGGGCGAGGCGCTCGGAGTGCGGGTGATCGTCTCTGCATTCCAGAAGGTCGTGAATTTTTCGGTGGTGGACGACGAGAGCGGCGAGGTGTGCACCGAGGCCGCGGACATTCCGCCGCTGCCGATCAGTTTCGAGCTCAACGCCGAGCTGAGCGCCCTGAGCTGGGAGGCCTACGACGAGCGCCTGCCGCTCGGGGAGATCGAACGCCGCTACCGGGAGATCGTCGCCCGGCCGCGTCTCGATCCGATCTTTACGCTCGTACTCGTCGGGCTGGCCAACGCATCGTTCTGCCGGCTGTTCGGCGGCGACTGGTTCGCCGTGAGCATCGTCTTCACGGCGACGCTCATCGGCTTTTTCCTCAAGCAGGGAATGCAGGCGCGCGGCTTCAACCACTACGTGATCTTCATCGCCTCGGCGTTCGTCGCCTCAATGTACGCTTCGGTGGCGCTCACGTTCGACACCACGTCGGACGTCGCCATCGCCACGAGCGTCCTGTTCCTCATTCCCGGCGTGCCGCTCATCAACGGCGTGATCGACATTGTCGAGGGGCACATCCTGAACGGCATCGCCCGCCTCACGTCGGCGCTGATGCTCATCGTCTGCATCGCCATCGGTCTCTCCGGGACGCTGATGATCGTAAAATCCGCTCTGCTATGATCGCGTTCGACATGCTCTCCGACGGACTGTTCGCCGCCGTGGCCGCCATCGGTTTCGGGGCGATTTCCGACCCGCCGATGCGGGCCTTCCCGGTCATCGCCCTGCTGGCCGCCGTCGGGCACGCCATGCGTTTCGCGCTGATGCAGTGGGGCGTGGACATCGCTTCGGCATCGTTGTGCGCCTCGGTGACGATCGGCGTGGGCAGTCTGCTGCTGGGCGGCCGCATCCGCTGCCCGATGACGGTCCTGTTCATTCCGGCGCTGCTGCCGATGATTCCCGGCATGTACGCCTACAAGACGATCTTTTCGATGATCATGTTCATGCAGCATCTCGACGATCCCGTGCTGGGGTCGGAGTACATGCAGGCCATCGTCCGCAACGGGTTCGTGACCTTCAGCGTGATCTTCATGCTCGCGGCGGGGGCCGCGGCGCCGATTTTCCTGTTCAACAAGCGCGCGCATTCGCTGACGCGCGCCAAAAAGCGAGTTTCGAAATGACGAGCGAGGTTTTCTGGCAGACGATCGCGGACTACAACCGCGTGACGTGGCCCGTGCAGGCGCTGCTGATTGCGGCAGGGGCGTTGCTTACGCGGCGGCTCTACCGGCGGCCGACGCCGGGAACGAAGGTGGCGATGAAACTCTATCTGGCGCTGCTGAACGCCTGGATCGCCGTGGCGTACTACCTCGTCGCCTGCGACGCGCGGGCCTACAACGGCGTGATGGCGCTGTTCTGGGGCGTGATGGCCGCCGTCTGGATCTACGACGCGGCGGTGGGGTACACCTCCTTCGAGCGGACGCGGCGGCACGACCGCTTCGCGTTCGTCCTCCTGGCCATGCCCTTCGTCTATCCGCTCCTCTCGCTGCTCCGGGGGCTGGAGTTTCCGATGATGACCTCGCCCGTCATGCCCTGTTCGGTGGCGGTGTTCACGATCGGCCTGCTGCTCGCCTTCCCGAAGCGGGTGAATCTCTTCGTGATACTCTTCCTCTGCCATTGGGCGCTGGTGGGGTTTCCGAAGATCTACTTTTTCGGCATTCCCGAGGACCTGCTCCTCTCCGGCGCGCTGGTTCCGGCGCTCTACCTCTTTTTCAAGGAGTATATCGACGTCAATTTCCGCAGCGATACGAAACCCGACCTGCGGGTGATGAACCTGCTGCTGCTGGCCGTGTGCACGGCACTCGGGGTTTTCTTTACGGCGACCATCTGGCAGCAGCTCTCGGCTCTGTTCTGAACGGAGCGGTTTCGGGCATCGGAGAACGGGGAAAACGGACCGGTGCAGTGTCGTCGGTTCGCCCGCCGACCGGTTTTCCCGGGGCGTCCTTGCCCGACGCACGCGTCCTTACCCGGAACGTATCCGTCGGAGGCTCTGCGAAATTTTCCCGGAACATACGTTTCGGTATATTCTCCGTGATGTGATTCCTCCGGGGATTTCCGGCAAGACGCTCCTTGTGGGCCGATTCCGTCCGACGCACTTTCGCACTTTTCCCGGCCGGGAGTGGCTGTGCGGCCGGAGTGACTCCGCCTGTGCGGCCCGGTACGGAAAGATCTTCCGGCGGCCGCTCGTTGCGAGGCCGCCGCTGCGAATGCCCGGAAATAAAAATCCCTCCTTTGGAAAAAGGAGGGATCGGGAATACCGCATTGCCGCGGAGCCGGATCGTCCGGCCGTTTCCGGTTCTTCGGCGCTATTTCGCGTAGGCTACGGCCCGGGTTTCGCGGATCACGGTGATCTTCACCTGTCCCGGGTAGGTCATTTCATCCTGGATCTTCTTGGCGATGTCGTGCGACAGCCCCTCCGACTCCTGATCCGAGAGCTTGTCCGCGCCGACGATCACGCGCAGTTCGCGGCCGGCCTGGATGGCGTAGGTCTTCAGCACGCCGGGATACGAGAGGGCGATGTCCTCCATCTCCTTCAGACGCTTGATGTAGCTCTCCACCACTTCGCGGCGTGCTCCGGGGCGCGCTCCCGAGATGGCGTCGCAGACCTGGATGATCGGGGCGATGAGCGAGGTCATCTCCACCTCGTCGTGGTGCGCGCCGATGGCGTTGCAGACCTCGGGCTTCTCCTTGTACTTCTCGGCCAGCTTCATGCCGATGATTGCGTGCGGCAGTTCCGGTTCGTCGTCGGGCACCTTGCCGATGTCGTGCAGCAGTCCCGCACGGCGGGCGATCTTGGGGTTAAGGCCCAGCTCGGCGGCCATGATGCCTGCGAGGTTCGCCGTCTCCCGGGCGTGTTGCAGAAGGTTCTGGCCGTAGGAGGAGCGGTATTTCATCTTTCCGATCATGCGGATCAGTTCGGGGTGCAGGCCGTGGATGCCCAGGTCGATCGCCGTGCGTTTGCCGACCTCGACGATCTCCTCCTCGATCTGTTTCTGGACCTTCGACACCACCTCCTCGATGCGTGCGGGATGGATGCGGCCGTCGGTCACGAGCTGGTGCAGGGCCAGCCGGGCGATTTCGCGGCGCACGGGATCGAAGCCCGAGAGGATGATCGCCTCGGGGGTGTCGTCCACGATGATCTCGATGCCCGTGGCGGCCTCGAGGGCGCGGATGTTGCGGCCTTCGCGGCCGATGATGCGGCCCTTGACTTCGTCGCTCTCGATGTTGAAGACCGTCACGGCGTTCTCGATGGCCGTCTCCGTGGCTACGCGCTGGATCGACGCCACGATGATCCGTTTGGCCTCCTTCGTGGCGGTCATCTTCGCCTCTTCGATCGTCTCGTTGATGTAGGCGGCGGCTTCGGTCTTGGCCTCGGCCTTCATGTTCTCGACGAGGATGTTCTTGGCGTCTTCCGAACTCATGCCCGAAATCTGCTCCAGACGCACGTTCTGTTCGCGCTTCATCTGGTCGATCTCCTCCTTCTTGTGTTCGAGGATCTGCAACTGGTTCTGCATCTGCTCCTTCAGCCGCTCGTTCTCGCGGAGCCGGTTCTCCAGGTCGCGTTCCTTGTTTTGCAGGTTCTGTTCGATCTGCTTGGCCCGCTGTTCGCTCTGGGCGATCTTCTGGTTGCGTTCATTGACCTGGCGGTCGTACTCGCTCTTGAGCTGTATGAACTTCTCTTTCGCCTGTAGGATGCGCTCCTTCTTGATCATCTCGCCTTCGGCCTCGGCCTCCTTGATGGCGGTCTCTCGGCGCTTGCGGATCGACGTCTTGACCACGAGGTTCGTTACGACCGCGTAGATTGCGACGGAGACCACGGCAGAGATGCAGGCTGTCAAAATGATATCCATTTGGTCTTTGCGTGTTTTTTGTTATTAATAGGGTTTATTCATGGTCATAAAAAAACCGCATAGGATTCCTTATTCTTGTTTGACGAATCTGCAAGATTGTCATGTGTGGAGGCTCCGACAATCGCAATCTTCCAACGGTGCGCCGCAGCGCACTCCCCCGAAGGGTGGTAAGGCCTGATTTTGAAGCGCCGCGAGTTACCCCAATATAAAAAGTGTTCAGTTTCGCAAAGCTTTAAGGAATCTATGCGGGTAGATTATTCCTTTATTGTATGTAAAAGAACCTTCGTCTCTTCCTTCTTTTCCGCCTTTCCGCTTTTCGCTGCGGAGGAGGGCCGGGGCGCTTACCGTGTCGGGTCGTTGAGGTAGGCGTCGATTTCGGCCCCGACCGCCTCGAGCCGCCGGAGGTCTTCGTTGTCCAACTCGCGGCTCTGCCTCATCCCGACGTTCGCGATGGCGAATTTCAATGCGGCCATCGACAGGTAATCCTGGTCGGTCCAGTTGCGGATATTCTGTTGTTTTATCAGTGCGAGGTATTGGTTCACCTCCCGTTCGGCCAGCCGGTACATCTCCTCTTTCCCGCTCTCGATCTGGAACGGATAGCTCTTCCCCGCTATCTTGAGAGTGATCGCCTGCTTCGCCATTTTTTCGTCCGTTTCGTTTTTCTGCCTTCTTCCGTGCGCCTATTCGGCCGTCCGCGTCTCCGGGGCCGACGATGCGTCGAACGGCTGTTCCGCCAGCGCGATGCACTTGTCCACCTCCCGCATAAGACGGTTTACGCGTGCCCGTGCCTTCTCCCGGTTTCGGGATCCTCCCGCAAGCCCTTCGGCCAGTTGCATCCGCGCCAGTTCGGCGTCCAGTTCCCGGACCCGCTCTTCGAGCGAGCGCTTCTCGGCCCGCAGCGCGTCCCGCTGCGCCGTCAGCGACGCACACAACTCCGACACCCGCCGGTGGTCGTCCATGAGCTGCCGCACGCGGCCTTCGATATTTGAGATCACGCCTTTGTCAGCCATCGGAGTGCGGAAAGAATCCTTTTTACATTTCAAAGGTACGAACAAAAACGGAAAAACGCAAATATTATTTTACGTTCCGCAATCCCTCCGGTTTCGGACGTCTCCGCCGGCTTCGTCGCCGGGCTCCGGATGCGGCGTCTCCGGCCTGCGACCGCGGGGAATGGCTTACCGGCTTGTTTCGCCGTAGAGATCGTAGTCGGCCGCCGAGGTGATCCGCACGTCGTAGAACCGGCCGCGCAGGAGCCGCCGGTCCGCTGCCGGGATGAGGATCTCCTGGTCCACCTCGGGCGAGTCGTACTGCGTGCGGCCCACGTAGAAGTCGCCCTGCCGCGAGTCGATGATGACGCGTTCGGTCCGGCCGACGCGGCGGCGGTTGTTCTCGAGCGAAATCCCGTTCTGCAAGGCCATGACGCGTTCGACGCGCTCCTGTTTCACGGCTTCGGGCACGTCGTCGCGCAGTTCCCGGGCCGAATAGGTCCCCTCCTCCTCCGAGTAGGCGAAGACGCCGAGACGTTCGAAGCGCACCTCGCGGACGAAGTCGAGCAACTGGGCGAAGTCGTCCTCCGTCTCGCCGGGGTAGCCCACGAGCAGCGTCGTGCGCAGCGCGAGGTCGGGGACCGCCTCCCGCAGGCGGCGGATCAGCTCCATCGCCTCGGCCTTCGTGTGGCGCCGCCGCATCGACCGGAGTTGCGCGTCGGAGATGTGCTGGAACGGGATGTCAAGGTATTTGCAGATTTTCGGCTCCGAAGCCATCGTGTCGATCACGTCGGCGGGGAATGCCGCGGGGTAGGCGTAGTGGAGGCGTATCCACTTGATGCCGTCGATGCGGCAGAGCCGTTGCAGCAGTTCGCCGAGCGCGCGCCGTCCGTAGAGGTCTATTCCGTAGTAGGTCGTGTCCTGGGCGATGACCATGAGTTCGCGGGCCCCCTGCGCCGCGAGTTTGCGGGCCTCCTCCTCCAGCTCCTCCATCGGCACGGAACGGTGTCCGCCGCGGATGAGGGGGATGGCGCAGTAGCCGCACTTCCAGTTGCAGCCTTCGGCGATCTTCAGGTAGGCGTAGTGCTTCGGGGTCGTCAGGCGGCGTTCGGTGGCCAGTTCCGGGTCTCCGGCGGCGCCCAGCGCCCGCACGATGCCGTCCCACGTGCGGGCCCCGAAATATTCGTCCACTTCGGGAATCTCCTGCCGCAGCTCGTCGGCGTAGCGCTCCGAGAGGCAGCCCACGACGAAGAGCCGTTCGATGCGCCCGGCCTGCTTGGCCGCCGCCGCGCGCAGGATCATGTCGATCGACTCCTGCTTGGCGTCGCCGATGAAGCCGCAGGTGTTGATGACCACCGTCTTGGCGTCGGTGCGGTCGCTGTCGTGCACGACGGAGTAGCCCGCCGCGGCGAGGCGCGCCATGAGGTGCTCCGAATCCACGGTGTTCTTCGAACAGCCGAGCGTGATGACGTTAATTTTCCGCATCGCCGAAGAGTGCATTGACGAATTCGCGGCGGTCGAAGATTCGCAACTGGTCGATTCCCTCGCCGATGCCGATGTAGCGGACCGGGATGCGGAACTGGTCGCTGATGCCGATTACGACGCCGCCTTTGGCCGTGCCGTCGAGCTTGGTGATCGTGAGCGAGGTGACCTGCGTGGCCTGCGTGAACTGACGCGCCTGCTCGAAGGCGTTCTGTCCCGTGGAGCCGTCCAGCACGAGCATCACCTCGTGTGGCGCTCCGGGGATCACCTTCGCCATGACGTTGCGGATCTTCGTCAGCTCGTTCATCAGGTTCACCTTGTTGTGCAGGCGGCCCGCCGTGTCGATGAGCACCACGTCGGCGCCGTTGGCCTTGGCCGAGGAGAGCGTGTCGAACGCCACCGATGCGGGGTCGGACCCCATCTGCTGGCGGATCATCGTCGCTCCGGCGCGGTCGGCCCACACCTGCAACTGGTCGATGGCCGCGGCGCGGAAGGTGTCGGCGGCGCCGATCCAGACCTTGCGGCCCGCCTTGGTGAGCTGCGCGGCGAGCTTGCCGATCGTGGTGGTCTTGCCCGCGCCGTTCACGCCCACGACCATCACCACGTAGGGCGTGCCTTCCGTGGCGTCGAGTCCGAAGTGGCCGGACGAGCCGTGCGCCTCCTCCATGAGCGCCGCGACCTCCTCGCGCAGGATCGACTGCAACTCCGAAGCGTTCATGTATTTGTCGCGCGCCGCGCGCTCCTCGATGCGGCGGATGATCTTCACGGTCGTCTCCACGCCCACGTCCGACGAGATGAGCACCTCCTCGAGGTCGTCCAGCACCGCGGCATCGACGGTCGAGCGGCCCGCCACGGCCCGGGCGAGTTTCGAGAAGAGCCCCGTCTTGGTCTTCTCCAGCCCGGCGTCGAGCTCCTGCCGCTGCTGCCGCACCTGCTCTTCGGAGGGCGGCGTATCCTGTTTTTTGCGGAAAATATCGAAAAATCCCATACTTGTGATATATACCGCAAAGATAGCAAGAAAGTTTCAAAAAAAACGTTACATTTGTGGTATATAAATCGGTTCCCGGGAGCCCGGGAACGTCCGGAGCACGGGTGCGTCCGGTTTTTTTACGGTTTCAGACTTATTCGAATTGAAGATGAAAAAAACACTCTTGCTGCTGCTCGCAGCGTTTTGCGGCGTGCTGACGGCCGCTGCGCAGGATCTGATCGTCAAGACCGACGCTTCGCGGATCGAGGCCAAGGTGGTCGAAATCACGACCGATGCGGTCCGCTATAAGAAATTTTCGTATCCCGCAGGTCCGACCTACGTGCTGCCCGTGAAACAGATCGCCTACATCCGTTATGCCAACGGCGAGACGGAGTATTATGCCGAAAGCGTCCCTGCGGCGGAACTGACGCCGGCCGAACCGGCGGAGGGTACGGAGACCCGCGGCGGCGAGGAGTATGTCGTCAAGCGCTACGAGATCGGCGAGCTGTACGACCGGAACGGCGTGCGGGGCATCGTCTGCTGCCTTTCGGAAGACGGGCGGCACGGGCTGGTCGTCTCGCTGGACCAGATTTACCTCCCCTGGAGCGAATTCCGCAAGCCCGACCTGCGGACGGTGGGGACGACGAACCGTTCCGACGGCCGGGAGAACATGAAGATCGTCGAAGAGTACATCGCGGCGAACGGTCTGTCGTGGGACGATTTCCCGGCCTTCAAGTGGTGCCGCGAGAAGGGCGAGGGGTGGTATCTGCCCGCCATCGACGAACTGCTCAACATCGGACACAACTACAACGGCGGCTCGCGGGCGGTGAACAACCGCCGTGCCCACAAGGCGTTCAACGGAGCTTTGCAGGAGGCCGGCGGCAAGCGTATGGACCGGCTGGTGTACTACTTCTCCTCGACCGAGCTCGACGAGAAGAGCGCCTACACCTCGCACATGAATATCGAGCCGCCCTACGTGGTGGAGATTCCCAAGTACAACAAATTCCTCGTGCGCGCCGTGCACGCGTTCTGACGCGTGAGGCCGGGCGCGGGGCCGGTGGCGGGCGCCCCGCTCCGGCGGTTTGCAGAGAGCTGAAGGCTCCGGATTCGGAAAATCCCGAATCCGGAGTTTCCTTTTTTCCGGAGAAAACGGATTCCCGAAGACGGCGGACGGTTGCAGTGCCCCCCCCCTCGTTGCGGACCGGCCGCGGCGGGAGGGTCGATCGGGGGCTTCCGGCGGTTACCCGGGATTCCCGGCTTTGGTCCGGGCCCGGTCCGGGTTCGGAGCCGTTCAGAAATGCCGCCGCGCCGTTTTCCGGGCGAAGGGTCAGAGCGAGTCGATCAGACGGCGCAGTTTCGGGATGATGACCTCCCAGCCGTACTGCTCGCGGACGTAGGCGGGGCCTTTCTCGCCCAGTTCGCGCCGTAGTTGCGGCGAGGAGAGCAGCCGGCGGAGTTTGCGGAGGAAATCGCGGCCGCCGCGGTAGGCGAGGGCCGCGCCGCTTCGGCGGCAGTGGTCCGCCATCACCTCGCTCCGCCCGTTCACGAGGACCGGCACGCGGCTGGCCATCGCCTCGAGCATCAGCAGCGAGAGGCTTTCGAGGTGCGAAGGGTTCACCATCACCGTCGCGTGGCGGACGATCGCCGCCTTCTCGGCGTCGCTGACGAATCCCGTCGCGACGATCTCCGGAGAGGAGGCGATCTCGTCGGCGAGCTCCGGGTCCGCGCCGCCCGTCAGCACGAGTTTCGTGCGGCCGCCGTAGCGCCGCTTGTAACGCAGGAAGAGCGGGATGAGGTCGTGGATTTTCGGCCGGGTGATACGTCCCAGATAGAGTACGTACTCGTCCGGAAGCGCGTAGCGGCGCTTCACCCCCCCCCACTCCGCTTCGGGCGAGGCGTCGATGCCGCAGCCGAGCAGGCTGTTCGGGGCCAGCGAGGTTCCGAAAATCCGGCGGACGGTCCTCCGTTCGGCCTCCGTGTTGAAGGCGATATGCCGGACGCGGGTGAACATGCGGGCGTTGATGGCCCAATAGAGCCGCCGGTCGGGATGGGCCAGCGGAATGAGGATGGTCTTTTCCGGAGCGATCGTGCAGCCCAGTACGGTCTGGCTGAAGTAGAAGTTCAGGAAGACGAAGGCGGCGTACTCCTCCCGGTGCTCCTCGATGAAGCGCAGCATCGCGGGGGTGTGTTCGCGCTGCGACTCGAAGTAACGGCGCTCCTTCCCGGCGCCCAGCCGCCATTCGGGGCGGAACGAGGAGATCGCTCCGAGCAGGTGCAGCCGGTCCAGGTAGCGGCGGATGCGGCGGGCCGTCCTGCACCGTTTCTCGATCCGCTTGTGCCGGTCGCCTTCGACGGGTTCCGGACGGAACCGCCGCACCGTCACGCCGTGGTCCGTGCTCACGCCCTCGGGATAATCCTCCGCGGGCGAGCCGAACACCCGCACGGTCGTCGTCAGCACCTCGACGTCGTAGTAGGGGACGAGCCGTTCGGCCAGCATGCGGCAGTGCGCCTCCGCGCCGCCGTTCACCTCCGCGCCGTAGCGGATGATGACAAAAGCCACTTTTTTCTTCATCGCGATCGCAATTTCCGGATAAAATTAGTAAAAATATCGCAGCCGGATTCAGCATGCGCCGGAAAAATACAAAGGGCATCCATGCGCGGATGCCCTTTGTATTTAAGAGTCCGGGACCCTTAAAATACTTACTTCTTCTCCTCGAAGAAATCTTTGACCTGGTCGTTGGGAACGATGCCTTCCTTGAACATATAGGCGCCGGTCTTCTCCGACTTGACCATCTTGATACACTTGGTAAACTGCTTACCCGTGCCGGTTTTCAGTGTTGCGACTACTTTCTTTGCCATAGTGCTCTTCTAACTATTTGATTTCACGGTGAACGGTGACACGCTTGAGGAACGGGTTGTACTTCTTGCGCTCCAGACGGTCGGGGGTGTTCTTCTTGTTCTTGGTGGTGATGTAACGGGACATTCCCGCAACGCCGCTCTCTTTCTGCTCGGTGCACTCCAGGATGACCTGGACTCTGTTGCCTTTCTTTGCCATTTGTTACTCGATTTTAGTACACGCTTTTGGGGGCGGCAGCTTCGCGCAGGGCGACTGCAAGACCCTTCTTGTTGATAGTTTTCATGCCGGCGGCCGATACCTTCAGGGTGATCCAGCGGCCCTCCTGCTCCGACCAGAAGCGCTTGGTTTTCAGATTGGGACTGAATTTGCGCTTGGTCTTGTGGTGCGAGTGCGAGACGTTGTTGCCCACGATCGCCACCTTGCCTGTGATTTCGCAAACTTTCATTTTCGTTGTAATGGTTTAAGTTAAAACCCTTTTAAGGGAGTGCAAATATACAATCTTTTCGGCAAATAGCAAAAGCCCCCGCCGTTTTTTTCGGGCAGGGCGGGGCGGGCGCCCGGCGGGCGGCGCTTTCCCGCGGGGTCGTCCGGACCTTTCGGCCGCTAATTGCCGTTCAGGCAGTCGCGCAGCAGCGCGATGGCGAAGGCCGAGGCGCGGTCGATGATCTGTCCCCGGTCGGAGCCGCACTGCCTGCGGACCGCAACGGTTCCGGAGGGCGAGGCCACGGCGATCCAGACCGTGCCGACGGGCTTTTCGGCCGAGCCTCCCGCGGGGCCCGCGATGCCCGTGGTGGCCACGGCATAGTCGGCCGACGCCGTGCGGCGGGCTCCTTCGGCCATCTGGCGGGCGACCTCCTCGCTGACGGCTCCGTGGCGGGCGATGGCATCGGGATCGACGCCCAGCAGTTTCGTCTTCGCTTCGTTGCTGTACGACACCACGCCGCAGAGGAAGTAGGCCGATGCGCCGGGCATGGCCGTGAACCGCGAGGCGATCGTCCCGCCCGTGCAGCTTTCGGCCGTGGCGAGGGTGAGGCCGCGCCGGGTGAGGATCCCGTGGACGAGCTCCTGCATCGTGGCCGTCTCGTAGCCGATGACGTTGCGGGGGATGATGCGGCGGAGGGCTTCGAACTGCCGCTCGATTTCGCGGGCCGCCGCGTCGCCTTCGACTTCGTAGGCCGACAGCCGCAGCCGCACGGCCCCGGGGTTGGGCAGGTAGGCCAGCTTCAGGTAGGGAGGCAGGGCGCTTTCCCACGCCGCGATCTGCTCGGCGAGCATCGACTCGGGCAGTCCGGCCGTAATCATCGTGCGGTGAACGATCTGCCGCAGGGCGAAACGGGCCTTCAGACGCGGCATCACCTCGTCCTGCATCAGGTGCTCCATTTCGAAGGGTACGCCCGGGAGCGAGACGACGACGTGTCCGTCGCGTTCGAACCACATGCCCGGGGCCGTGCCGTAGGCGTTGAAGAGCACCGTGCAGCACGCGGGGACCATCGCCTGCGAGCGGTTCAGCTCGTTGAAGTCGATGCCGCGTTCGGCGAGCATCCGCTCGACGTGCGCGGCCACCCGTTCGTCGTAGCGCATGTCGCTGCGGAACAGTTCGGCGAGCGTCTTTTTGGTGATGTCGTCCTTCGTGGGGCCCAGGCCGCCCGTGACGATCGTCACCTCCGACATGTGGAGCGCCCGCTCCACGGCGCCGGTGATCTGCGCGCGGTCGTCGCCGATCGAGATTTTTTCGCGGACGACGATGCCCGCGGCGTTGAGGTGCTTGGCGATGGATACGGAGTTCGTGTCCACGATCTGGCCTATGAGGATTTCGTCGCCGATCGTGAGAATGGTCGCTTTCATATTCGGATTTCAGGCTTTGGTGGCGGGCTCCTGCGGGGGGCGGGCCTGTTGTTCTGTCGTCGTGCCGGCTGCGGCGTCCGGACGTTCCGGAGCCGCGGCGTCCGTGCCGGACGGGGTGTCCGGTCCGGCGGAGGGATTCGGGCCGGCGGAGGGATTCGGGCCGGCGGGTGCGTCCGATGCCGTGTTCGGAACCGGAACGGCCGCCTGCGCTTGCGCGGCGCGCTCCGCATCGGCGATGAGCGCCCGGCAGATGTCGCCGGCGAATCCCGGTCCTTCGTAAACGTAGCCGGTGTAGATCTGCACGAGGTCGGCTCCGGCGTCGAGCATCGCCCGCACGTCGTCGGGACTCATCAGGCCGCCCGCGCCGATGATCGGGTAGGTGCCGCCCGAGCGGGTGCGGATGCGGCGGACGATCTCCGCGGCACGGCGGGTCAGCGGCGCGCCGCTCAGGCGGCCGCTGCCGATCTTGTCGAGGCTCGTGCGGCTCGTGCGCAGCCCCTGCCGGCTGCCGTGGCTGCCGTTCGAGGCCACGATGCCGTCGAGCGGCGTGGACATGAGCACGTCGGTGACGCGGTCGATCTCCTCGTCCGAGAGGTCGGGCGAAATCTTGAGCATCACGGGGCGGTATTCGCTCTGGCCGCGGCGGAAGTCGAACAGCGGGTCGAGAATGCTCAGCAGATGCCCGCGCGTGTAGGTCTTTTCGTCGTGGCAGGCGTTGTCGCAACTGATATTGACGGTGAAGTAGTCCGCATACTGGTAGAGGTTGCGGAAGAGTCTGAGGTAGTCGGCCGGGGCGTTTTCGGGCGGGGTGTCGGTGTTCTTGCCGATGTTGCAGCCGACGAGGATGCCCTCGTGTCCCCGGCGCAGGTGGCGGACCGTGGCGTCGAGACCCCGGTTGGCGATGCCGATGCGGTTCACGATGGCCCGGTCTTTGGGCAGGCGGAAGACCCGCGGGCGGGGGTTTCCGGCCTGCGGACGGGGCGTCACGGTCCCGATTTCGACGAATCCGAATCCCAGTGCGGAGAGCGGACGCAGCGCCTCGCCGTTGCGGTCGAATCCCGCGGCCAGCCCGACCGGATTGGGAAACCGGATGCCGAAAACCTCGCGTTCGAGCGCCGGATGCTTCACCGCATAGCATTTGCGCAGCAGCCAGAGCCCCCCGGGAATCAGCCCGATGCCGCGCAGCAGCAGCAGCGCGACGCGGTGGGCCCGCTCGATGGTGAGCGAGAAAAGCAGGGGTTTTATGAGTTTCCGGTACATGGAAGGCGGATCGTTCGGACAAAAATACGAAAAAAGTGCGGAATTCGGCTAAAAATATTCGCGCCGGTAGGCGTAGCCGTCGCGCAGGGCCTCGAAATCTTCGGGGTGCGCCTTCAGGCGGCGGCTTTCGGCTCCGATGTCGTAGATGCCGCCGACGGTATCGCAAAGCTCCTGCCAGGCGATGGGGCGCGGAGAGGAGGCGGCCGCCTGCGGGGGATACCACCCCGCGAGGGGCAGGCCGAAACGGCGCGCCAGCGCGGCGACGGAGAGCGCCGTGGCATTGGCTTTGCCCTGCTCGGAGTAGCCGGCGATGTGGGGCGTGGCGAGCAGCGCCTTCCCGAGCAGTTCCCGGTCGATGTGCGGCTCGTGCTCCCAGACGTCGAGCACCCATTCCCGGCCGCTCGCTTTCAACGCTTCGCCGTCCACGACCTCGCCGCGCGAGGAGTTGATGATGACCGCACGGGGTTTCGTCCGCGCCAGCAGGGCGGCGTCGGCCAGGTGGCGCGTCGTGGCGTCGAGCGGCGTGTGGAAGGTTATGAGGTCGGCCTCGCGGGCCACCTCCCCGAGCGGCAGGAACCCGCAGCGCTCCCGCTCCTCGCGGGGCGGGTCGCAGCAGAGGACGCGGAATCCCCACGCTTCGGCGTAACGCTGCACGAGCGATCCGACGTGCCCCACGCCGACGATGCCCAGCGTCCGCTGCGCGGGCTGCCACCCCTGCCGGCGGGAGAGGTCGGCGAGCACGGCCCCCACCCATTGCAGCACGCCCCGGGCGTTGCAGCCGGCGGCCGTCGAGACCTCGATGCCGTGCGCCGCGCACCACGCCGTGTCGATGTGGTCGAATCCGATGGTCGCCGTGGCGATCATCCGCACGCGCGAACCTCCCAGCAGGGCGGCGCCGCATCGCGTGCGGGTGCGGATCACGAGGGCGTCGGCGTCGCGGACGTCGGCTGCCGAGATGTCCGCACCGGGGAGATACCGCACCTCGGCGAAAGGCTCCAGGACGCCCCGCAGGAAGGGAATGGCGCTGTCGGCGACGATTTTCATGGTTTTATATTTTTGCTTTCGGGGTAACAAATATAGCGAAAAAATAAAAATTTTATACCTTTGCTCATTAAAACGAACGATATGGAATGTAAGACATTCGATCCCGACGGCGTCGGCGTGGACAACGGAACCTATTTCGGGCTGCCGTTCGAGCCCGCGACGGCGGAACTGGTGCTCGTCTCCGCGCCGTGGGACGTGACGGTTTCCTACGGGGCCGGCGCGGCCTATGCCCCCGATGCGATCATCGAAGCCTCGACGCAGCTCGATTTCCACGATCCGCTGGCTCCGGGCGCATGGCGCCGGGGAATCGCCACGGCCGACGTGGACTACTCGCTGCAGGAGGCGTCGCAGCGGCTGCGGACCGATGCGGCGCGGGTGATCGACCACCTCGAGGGAGGCGGTTCGCCCGACGACGAGTACGTCGTGCGCAAGGTGCGCCGCGTGAACGAGGGTTGCGCGGCCATGAACGCCAATATCGAGTCGCAGGCGGCGCGCTGGCTCGACGCAGGCCGGATCGTGGGCCTCGTGGGCGGCGACCATTCGACCCCCTACGGACTGATCCGGGCGCTCGGGGCGCGCCACGCCGAGTTCGGCATTCTTCATATCGACGCCCATTGCGACCTGCGCGACGCCTACGAAGGGTTCGAATTTTCGCACGCCTCGATCATGTTCAACGTGCTGCGCGACGTGCCGCAGGCGGTGCGGATCGCCCAGGTCGGGGTGCGCGATTTCAGCGAGGGGGAGGCCGCGCTGGCCGCCTCGTCGGAGCGCATTGCGACCTTCGACGACCTCTCGCTCGCCGCGGCCCGTTTCCGGGGCGAGACGTGGGACGAGCAGTGCCGGCGGATCGTCGGGACGCTGCCCCGGGAGGTGTACGTCAGCTTCGACATCGACGGCCTGACCTTCGAGAACTGCCCCCACACCGGAACGCCCGTGTCGGGCGGCCTGACCTTCAACGAGGCCGTGTGGCTGCTGGCCGTGCTCGCCCGTTCGGGGCGCCGGATCATCGGGTTCGACGTGGTGGAGGTGTGCCCCGCGCCCGACCAGCGGATCGACGCCATCACGGGCGCCCGCATCCTTTGGAAACTCTGCGGACTGACGCTGGCGTCGAACGCGGAAAAAGCCGGGAAGTAGATGCGGCTCATATCCAAATACGGGTGGATCAGGACGCTGCATGTGGCGACGCTCCGCGCGAAGGCGTTCATGCGCGCCCCGTGGGCCGGCGGCGTCGTGCTGCTGGCGTGCGTCGTGGCGGCCATGCTGCTGGCGAACCTGCCCGCCACGAAGATCTATTACCGCCATCTGCTCGAGACCGAGCTTTCGGTGATGGTGCATTCGCCGACGGGGGTGATCGACTGGATCTTTCCGCGGGGGATGAACGTCGAGAAGCTCATCAACGACGGCCTGATGGTGGTCTTCTTCTTCGCCGTGGGGCTGGAGATCAAGCGGGAGGTGGTGCGCGGACAGCTCTCCTCGTTCCGGCAGGCGATCCTTCCGGTGGTGGCCGCCGCGGGAGGCATGATCGCCCCGGCGGTCGTCTTCACGCTCTTCAACCACGGCACGCCCGCGGCTTCCGGGTGGGGGATTCCGACGGCCACGGACATCGCCTTCGCCGTCGGCATCCTCTCGATGCTGGAACGGCGCATTCCCGTATCGCTCAAGATATTCCTCATGGCGCTGGCCGTCGCCGACGACCTGGGGGCCATTCTGGTGATCGCGTTCTTTTACGGCGGCGAGGTCCGGCTGGGCTGCCTCGTGCTGGCGCTGGCGATCATGCTCGGCGTCTATGCGATGAAGCGGCTCGGGGAGAAACGCATGGCCTTCTATCTCGTTCCCGCCGTGGCCGTCTGGAGCCTGTTCTACTATTCGGGCGTCCACTCGACCATTTCGGGCGTGGCGATGGCGCTGCTGATCCCGATGGAACCGCGTTACGGCCGCGAGTATTTTGTGCGGAAGATGCGCCGGCTCAAAGGGTGTTTCGACGGGATAGAAACCGCAGGGGCGGATTTTCCCGACGAGGCCCAGCGGGCCTGCCTGCGCCGTGTCGGCGGCCTTTCGACCGAGGCGGTGGGTATGAGCGACCGGCTGGAGCACGCCCTTGCGCCCTATGTCACGTTCCTCGTCATGCCGATCTTCGCGCTGGCCAATGCCGGCGTCGTGATCGAGTCGGCGGCCTATTTCGACATCTTTCACCGTGCGCCCGGGACCGGTGCGGTGGGTATGGGCGTCTTTTTCGGACTGCTGGCGGGCAAGCCGCTGGGCATTTTTCTCGCCAGTTGGTGCGCCGTGCGCACGGGTCTTGCCGCGATGCCCGAAGGGGCGACGTGGCGCATGCTGCTGGCCGTGGCGTGCCTGGGCGGCATCGGGTTCACGATGTCGCTGTTCGTCGATTCGCTGGCCTTCTCCGATCCCGGGCTGGTCGATCGCGGCAAAATCGCCATTCTGATGGGTTCGGCGGCCGCGGCCGCCGTGGGGTCGTTGCTGATCGTGTTGTTCGGCAAAAAACGGATTCGATGAATATGGACAGGAGATTGTGGATTTTTCCGGCCCTTGCGTTGCTGCTGGCCGGGGCCTGCTCGAAAAAGACGGGCGGAAGCGTGAAGCTGGCGAAGGACACCGATTCGGTGGCTTACGTGATCGGAATGAACGTGGGGCTGAACCTGCAACGGATGGACTCGACGATCAACGTGGAGGCCGTCTGCGAGGGCATCCGCGACGTCTTCCGGGAGAAGACGCGCCTGAGCGGGGAGGAGGCCCGCACCTTCTACCTCGGATATGTCAATTACATGCTTCCCGAGAAGGCGCGCGAATACGAGGAGCGGTTTCTGGAGGATATCGCCAAGTCGAACCGCTCGTATGCCCGCACCGGTTCGGGCGTGACCTATACGGTCACGGCGGTCGGCGACCAGGAGCGGATCCCGGCCACCGACCGGGACAGCGTGGCGCTGCGCTGCGTGATCCGCACGGCCGACGGCCGACAGCTCTACTCCTCCTACGAGCGGGGCGACACGCTGCGCGACGCGCTGGGCTCCCTGCGCCGGGGCGTGCGCGAGAGCGTGAAACTCATCGGACGGGGCGGCCGGATCGAAGCGTGGATTCCCGCGGCGGCGGCCTACGGCGCCGAGGGCGACAAGACGCTGGGAATCGGGCCGAACGCCACGCTGTTCTACGAAATCGAGCTGGTCGGTGTCGATAAGTACGCCGAATGGTCGCGGCGCAACAAATTACGCCGCTGACCGGGTGCATTGTAGTATTATTTTACTATCTTTGTGCGAATTTGAGCCTTCCCGTCCCGGACGGATGCGGGAGGCCGCGGCCGAAGAGAAACTTCGATGTAAAAACGTAATAATTCGAAAACGATGAAAAAAATCTTTTTTGCAGCGGCGCTCGCGGGCGCTGCGATGCTGGCCTCCTGTGGAGGCGGCAATGCGGACGGGGTGCAGAAGGGCAGCCTGTCGAAATTCGACTCGCTGTCGTATGCGCTGGGCGCCAATATCGGGTACAGCCTCGGTTATCAGATGAAGGACATTCCGTTCGACGCCCAACTGATTCGCAAGGGGGTCGAGGAGACCGCGCTGGGCAAGTCCTCGCTCTCGCACGACGACGCGCTGGAGACGCTGCGCACCTACTTCATGACCAAGCGCGGCGAGCGTGCGCAGGCCATCGCCAAGCAGCGCGCCGAGGCCGACAGCGTGCGCCGTGCGGGCGGCGATACGACCAAGGTGGAGTATCCTGCGGCCGATCCGGCCATGTTCGCCACCGAGGAGGAGCGCGACAGCCTCTCCTATGCGCTGGGCAACGACATCGGCTTCACGATCGCCAACGCCGGACTGCCGCTCCAGGTGGTTTGGATCGGCCAGGCGATTCAGGACGTGTTCGACAATACGGCCAAGATGCCCGAGAAGGAGGTGGGCCAGTATTTGCAGCACTACTTCATGGTGACGATGCCGATGCAGAACGCCAAGGCTTCGGAGGAGTGGCTCTCGAAGATCGAGAAGCAGTCGGGCGTGAAGAAGACCGAGTCGGGTCTGCTCTACAAGGTGGTCAAGGAGGGCGACGCTTCGGTGATGGCCAAGGATCCGCGCGACGTGGTGAAGGTGCACTACACGGGCCGCACGCGCAAGGGCAAGGTGTTCGACACGACGCACTTCTCGGAGCGTTCCAAGGAGCAGCAGGAGATGCTCAAGAAGCAGCGCCCCGACAGCTATGACAAGGACGAGCCGATCGAGTTCCCGCTCAACCGGGTGATCCGCGGCTGGACCGAAGGCATGCAGTTGGTGGGCAAGGGCGGTACGATCAAGCTCTGGATTCCCGCCGAGCTGGCTTACGGTCCCACGGGACAGGGCCGCGACATCGGTCCCAACGAGGCACTGGAGTTCGAGGTCGAGCTGGTGGATGTGACGCCCTATGTAGAGCCGGCTCCCGCCGATTCGACCGCCAAGGCCGAGGCTCCCGCAGCCAGAAAATAAGTTCTCCGGGATCCGGGTCCGGAATGCCGGACCGGACGGAACGTCCCGGGTCGCCGGGATCTTCCGGAGATCAGGAATTCGTCCCTGCCGCAGCCGTGCGGCAGGGACGAATCGTTTTTGGGCGGAAGCGTTGTGCCCGGGGGCGGTAGCTGTGCGGCAGTCCGGTCGGCGGAGCAGGGATGTGTCCGGGGACCGGATGACGGCGGCGGCGTTGTCGGGGAGGTGATGGAAACGTGTCGCCCGGGCCTGTCGGGATACGGGAACGGGCGGCCGGGTTCAGGGCGGCCGGGTTCAGGAAGCAGGATTTTCCGGTCCCGGAGCGTTGGCGGATGACCGGAGGCGGTTCGGGGCCGTTCGGACGGCGGCTCCCGGTACGCAACGACCTGCGCCGGGTATTCTCGACGGAATACGGCGCAGGTCGTCGGCGGCATCTGCTTTTTCCGGGCCGCCCGATCCTCTCCCGGACGGGAGGGAACCGGACCCGGTATTTTTCGGTGCGTCAGAACGGCAGGTCGTCGGCCTCGGCCGGAGCGGAGGCGTAGGCGGGCTCTTCGGCGATGGGCGGCATGTCGGGCATCGGAGCCCCGGCGGGCGTCTCCTGTTTGGGCTGGATGCGCCATGCGCGGATGTCGGTGTACCAGCGGCCGTTGTACTCGCGCGACTCGATGTTCACGGAGACGGTGTAGGCCGCGCCCTCCCGCAGCCGGGCCACGTCGTCGGGCTTGTTGAAGAACGTCACGCAGATCTTGCGGGTGAACGAACCTTCGTTCATCTCGAAAACCACGTCCTGACGCTGCCATTCGCCGCGTGCCGAGGTTCCCTTCGTCACGGGCATTATTTTGTAGACGGTTCCTTCGAATTCCATATTTCGGCTTTTTGTTTTGTTTCTGCAAAAATACAAAAAAAATCGGAACGGGCAACGCCGGATTCCGGCAATGCGCCCCGCCGTGTGCCGGTTCCGTCCCGGAACTTCGGTGGTAGTGCGGCTCCGGTGATGATCCGGACGGTGATCCGGACGCGTTCCGGCGATACGTTCCGGAAAACGGCGTCTCCGCCCCCGTCACGGCATGCCGCGGCAGGAGCGGAGACGAAGGCGGGACGTGCATGCCCCGCAGGACGAATACCGGGACGGCAGCGGACTATTTGTAGCTTACGACCAGCACCTTCGAGGATTCCCAGAACCGGACCGGATCGGTGATGAGGAGCTTTTCGACCGACTTGCTGCCGTCGGTCACCAGTTCGTAGGAGCCTTCCGGATGGGTCGAGACGACGGTCACCTTCCGGTGTCCGACGGGGATTTCCGACAGCAGCCGCGAATCGGCCTGCGTGAAGCTCTCCATGCTGCCGTGCTGGCCCACGGTGAGTGTCCGGCCGATGAATCCCTGTTTATTGACGATCTGTGCGTCGCGCAGCTCCTTTTCGGCTCCGACGATGTAGTAAACCGTGTGCAGGCGGTTCTCCAGTTCCAGCTTCTCGCCGCTCAGGTCCTCCACCTCGGCGGTCCGCTTGGCGACCGTCTCCGCCAGGGTCTCCACTTCGGAGCCCATCCGGGTCAGTTCGTCCCGCAACTGCTCCACCTCCGTCTTCTTCTCCGCGAGCTGGCGGTTCAGCTCCGCGATCATCTTCTCCAGTCCTTCGATGCGCAGGTCGGCCTTGCGCAGCAGCGCCGCCGAGCGTTGCAGCGAGGCGATCTTTTCGCGGTTCTCCCGCAGCAGGCGGTCGATGGCCGCGATGTCGTTGTTGATCTCCTCGACGGGGCGGCGGCCGTTTTCGGCCCCGCTGGCCACGGTGATCAGGTTCTCGCGCGATTTGATGAGCGCGAGGTTCTCCGAGATGGCGTTGATGTCCGCGAAGACGGCGTTGATGAGCGAATCCTTGGCGCCGATGACCGTCGTCAGCGAATCGCGCTGCCGCCGGGATTCCGCGACGACCTGCTGCCGCTGCGCGTTGCCGCAGGAGACCGCGAGGACCGCTGCGGCGAGAACCGTCGCCGTACGGACTGCGAATGTCTTTTTCATGTCTCTTTCCGTTTGATTCCGATCGGGTTGTCCCGTGGCGCAAATATATGGATAAAAAAGATACCGTGTACGGAAAATTTTCTCCGGTGAGCGGATTCCGGACGAAAAGGACGAAAAAAAACGGACCGCAATTCTTTGCAGTCCGTTTTCCTCGCTTTGCGGAGCAGGTCTTACTTCGCAGCGTTTTTCTTATCGTAGCGTTTTGCGTAGCGGCTCATAAACTTATCGACGCGACCGGCGGTGTCCACCAACTTCATCTTGCCCGTGTAGAACGGGTGCGACGTGTTGGAAATTTCCATCTTATACACGGGATAGGTTTCGCCGTTCACTTCGATGGTCTCTTTTGTCGAAACGGCGGACCGACACAAAAACACGTGGTCGTTGGACATGTCCTTGAACGCCACCAAACGATAATTTTCCGGATGGATACCCTTTTTCATTTCGTTGTTTTTGTTTTAATTAGTGCTTAAGCGGGACAAAGGTACGAATTTATTTTCAACAAACAAGCCCGGCGGCCGTTTTTTCCGCTTCCGGAAGAGTGCTTCCGGCATTTTATCGCACTTTTTCCCCGTCCGGCGGCCGGAACGGTTGCGCAATCTGAATTGTTTTCGTATCTTTGTCCCCCGGAAACGGGCCGTGCGCCGGCCCGCCCGAGGACCCATAGCTCAGTTGGTCAGAGCAGCGGACTCATAATCCGAAGGTCGTGGGATCATGCCCCTCTGGGTCCACCCGTCGAACGGTCGCGAACTCCCGCGGCCGTTTTTCGTTTGTCCGGGCCGTCCGTCGCCGGGGCGTTTTTCGGATGTGCCTGGGTTGGCGGTTCCGATTTTTTTTGTATTTTTGTATCTCCAATACGGTCTTATTTATGGATTATCAACCCAAACCGCAGTTTGAGGAGTCGGCATTGAGAGAGCGTTGCACTGCGGATTGTAGTAGGTGTCCTACCTTTCCCGCTCCGTTCCGTCGCATCGGCGACGCCTCCTATTGCCGCTTTACCCGCATCGAGTTCGATGCCGGAGAGGGCGTCCGTTTTCCGTCCGACGGCAAGGTGTACGTGCTGTTCGTCCTGTCGGGATCGCTGATGCTGGAACAGCCGGAACAGCCGGCGCGCCTCGTGACCTCGAAGCAGTGTGTCTGCCTGGAGCGCGATGCGGTCTGTCAGGTGACGGCGCAGGACGGCGGAACGTGCGTCGTCGTGCTGTCGTTGCTGCACCACATGGAGTTCTGCGAGCAGGATATTTTCGGGGAAGGACCTCTTCCCGGGACGGCGATCCCCGCGGTGCAGATGCCGGTGCTCACGCTGCATCCGGTGGTCGAACAGTTGCTCTCCTCGTTCTTCCTGGTGCACGGGATGGCCGATTGCGAGCGATACCACAAAATGAAGACCGCCGAGCTGTTCATGCTCATCAAGGTGCTTTACACGCCTACCGAGCAGGCCTGTTTCTTTCAGTCGATGATTCTGCCGCAGGACAACTTCCGCGTCTTCGTCAGCAACAATCACGAACGGGCGCGGAGCGTCGCCGAGCTGGCCGCGATGGCGGGAATGAGCCTTTCGGCCTTCAAGCGCCGGTTCGCCGCCTGCTTCAACGACAGCGTTTACCATTGGATGATGGAGCAGAAGGCGCACCGGATTCTGGCGGATATCCGCGACGGGGAGGGCAGCACGAAGGCGCTGATGCAGAAATACGGATTCCGCTATTACACGCAGTTCAGCCGGTTCTGCAAGAATTACCTGCGGGCCACGCCCGCGCAACTGATCGCCCGCGTCCGGGAGCGGCAGGGCGGGACCGCCGGGGAGCTGTGACGGGGAGCGGACGAGGGCTTTCCGTCGGACGGAGGCTGCCTATATTATAAGGTGTCGGTTTCCGGGGGCGGTCGCCCGGGGTGCGATCCGCCTGCCGGATGGCGTTCCCGGATGCCGGAGATGATATTTTTCGCGCAAACTGTTGTGTTATTCAAAACTTTTCCTATCTTTGCACCCGATTTCGTCCGTGTTCCCGGACAGTCGGACGGGGTTCTTTGAGAAGAGTGAAAAAGTGAAAAATTTATCCCGATTTATTTGGCCGATAAATTTTTTATGCCTACTTTTGCAATCCAAAACGGAGGAATTTGCCGATGTAGCTCAGTTGGCCAGAGCAGCTGATTTGTAATCAGCTGGTCGTGGGTTCGAATCCCTCCATCGGCTCGCGAAGCCGATGATGCGGAGAGGAGCGGGGAACGCCGGAGACGGGTTTTCGGCAGCGGCAGAGGAAAAAAGAGATAAGGGAAGTTACCAGAGTGGCCAAATGGGGCAGACTGTAAATCTGCTGGCGTACGCCTTCGGTGGTTCGAATCCATCACTTCCCACGAGAAAAAGAGCCGGTTGGAGTTGCAAGATCCGGACGATGCGCGGCAGTCGGGCATCGGAGCGGGGGAGGCTGACTCTGATACGGTATGTTTTTGCGGAAGTAGCTCAGTTGATAGAGCATCAGCCTTCCAAGCTGAGGGTCGCGAGTTTGAGCCTCGTCTTCCGCTCCAGAACGCAGCAGCGTGTGATGCGAATGCATTCCGTCCCTCCGGGGAGGAAGCGTTTGTGTCGCCCGCTCGTTCTGCGGAATGAAAATGAAATGAATTTTAAAACTTTAGGGCAATTTTTAACAATACTTTAAATACTTAATACTATGGCAAAAGAAAAATTCGACCGTTCCAAACCGCATGTGAACATCGGTACCATCGGTCACGTTGACCACGGTAAGACCACCCTTACCGCAGCTATCACGACCGTTCTGGCCAAGAAGGGTCTGTCGGAACTCCGTTCGTTCGACTCGATCGACAACGCCCCCGAGGAGAAGGAGCGCGGTATCACGATCAACACCTCGCACGTGGAGTACCAGACCGCCAACCGCCACTATGCGCACGTAGACTGCCCGGGACACGCCGACTATGTGAAGAACATGGTAACGGGTGCCGCTCAGATGGACGGTGCGATTCTGGTGGTTGCCGCAACGGACGGTCCGATGCCCCAGACCAACGAGCACGTGCTGCTCGCCCGTCAGGTGAACGTGCCGAAGATCGTCGTTTTCCTGAACAAGTGCGACATGGTGGACGATCCCGAGATGCTCGACCTGGTCGAGATGGAGGTTCGCGACCTGCTTTCGAAATACGATTATGACGGCGACAACGCCCCCATCATCCGCGGTTCCGCTCTGGGCGCCCTGAACGGCGAGGCTAAATGGGAAGAGAAGGTGATGGAGCTGATGGATGCCGTAGATAGCTACATTCCGCTGCCCCAGCGCGACAACGAGAAGCCGTTCCTGATGCCTATCGAGGACGTGTTCTCGATCACCGGCCGCGGTACCGTCGTAACGGGCCGTATCGAGACCGGTATCATCCATGTCGGCGATCCCGTCGAGATCATCGGTCTGGAGGAGAAGACGCTGACTTCGACCTGCACGGGCGTCGAGATGTTCCGCAAGCTGCTCGACGAGGGCGAGGCCGGCGACAACGTGGGTCTGCTGCTCCGCGGTATCGACAAGAAGGAGGTTAAGCGCGGTATGGTAGTCGCCAAGCCGGGTTCGATCACCCCGCACACCGAGTTCGAGGCCGAGGTCTATATCCTGAAGAAGGAGGAGGGCGGCCGTCACACGCCGTTCCACAACAACTACCGTCCCCAGTTCTATCTGCGTACGATGGACGTGACGGGTGAGGTTCACCTGCCCGCAGGCGTGGATATGGTGATGCCGGGCGACCACGTGACGATCACCGTGAAGCTGATCTACCCGGTAGCCCTGAACGAGGGTCTGCGTTTCGCGATCCGCGAGGGCGGCCGTACGGTAGGTGCCGGCCAGATCCTGAAGGTTCTGAAGTAATCCGGACGGTTATGTCCCGAGGCGGTGTCACCGCACCGCCTCTTTTTTAGGAGCATAGTTCAAGGGTAGAATAGCGGTCTCCAAAACCGTTGATGGGAGTTCGAATCTCTCTGCTCCTGCCAGAGAATAAAAGACGGAAGTATGTTCAATTACGTAAAAGAATCTTACAACGAGCTTGTAAACAAGGTGACGTGGCCCACGTTCCCGCAGCTTCAGAGTTCTACGATCGTCGTGATGGTGGCTTCGGTCATCTTCGCCGTGATCGTGCTTGCCATGGACCTGACGTTCGAGAACATGATGGCCTTCATCTATAAGACCCTGGGTAATCTTGGCCGTTAATTTCGAACCGGAACGATGAGCGAGATTAAGAAACAGTGGTATGTGGTCCGCGCCGTCGGCGGCAAGGAGGGTAAGGTCAAGGAGTATATCGAGGCCGAAATCCGTCACAACCACCTCGAGGACTACATTTCCCAGGTCCTGATTCCCACCGAGAAGGTGTACACCATCCGCAACGGAAAGAAAGTCTCGAAAGAGAAGGTTTCCTATCCGGGGTACGTGCTGGTGGAGGCTGCTTTCGTAGGTCAGATTCCGATGATCATTCGCAATACTCCCAATGTGCTGGGTTTCCTCGGCGACACCAAAGAGGACAGCCGCAAGATGATCGCCACACCCCTGCGTCCGCAGGAGGTGGCCCGCATTCTCGGCCGCGTCGATGAAATGAACGCCATGGAGGAGGAAAACGAAGTCCCATTCTTCGTCGGCGAGACCGTCAAGGTCACCGATGGTCCTTTCTCAAGCTTCCAGGGTACCATCGAAGCCGTCGATAACGAGCGCAAGAAACTCACGGTATCGGTGAAGATATTCGGGCGCAAGACTCCCATGGAGTTGAGTTTCACACAAGTTGAAAAAGAATAATTAACCAAGGAAAACTATGGCAAAAGAGATTGCTGCATTTATTAAATTGCAGATCAAAGGTGGTGCCGCCAATCCTTCGCCCCCGGTTGGTCCCGCATTGGGTTCTAAGGGAGTCAATATCATGGACTTCTGCAAGCAGTTCAATGCACGTACGCAGGACAAGGCGGGAAAAGTTCTTCCGGTCATCATCACGGTTTACAGCGACAAGTCGTTCGACTTCGTCGTAAAGCAGCCGCCTGTAGCCGTTCAGCTCAAGGAAGCAGCCAAGGTACAGAAAGGCTCCGCGCAGCCCAACCGCGACAAGGTCGGTCAGGTGACGTGGGAGCAGATTCAGGAGATCGCCAAGGACAAGATGGCCGACATGAACTGCTTTACGCTGGAGGCCGCTATGCGCATGGTTGCCGGTACGGCCCGCAGCATGGGTATCAACGTTGTCGGTGAATTTCCTAACTTGTAATTCTTGAAGAGATGAGTAAATTGACAAAAAATCAAAAGATCGCCTACGCAAAGGTGGAAGCCGGTAAGGCTTACAAACTTCCCGAGGCAGCCGCTCTTCTGAAGGAAATTACGTTCACGAAATTCGACGCTTCGGTTGATATCGACGTCCGTCTGGGCGTCGATCCGCGCAAGGCGAACCAGATGGTCCGCGGCGTGGTGACGCTTCCGCACGGAACCGGCAAGACGGTGCGCGTGCTGGTGCTCTGCACGCCCGAGAAGGAGGCCGAGGCCAAGGCCGCCGGCGCCGATTACGTGGGTCTGGACGAGTTCGTGGACAAGATCAAGGGCGGATGGACCGACGTGGACGTCATCATCTGTACGCCGAACGTGATGGGCAAGGTCGGCGCGCTGGGCCGTATTCTGGGTCCGCGCGGCCTGATGCCGAACCCCAAGACCGGTACGGTGACGATGGAGGTCGGCAAGGCCGTCGGCGAGGTGAAGGCCGGTAAGATCGACTTCAAGGTCGATAAGTTCGGCATCATCCACACCACCGTCGGCAAGATCTCGTTCTCTGCGGACCAGATCGTGGAAAACGCGAAGGAGGTCCTGAACATGATTCTCAAGTTGAAACCGGCTGCTGCCAAAGGTTCGTATGTGAAGAGCGTATATCTCTCGACCACCATGAGCCCCGGCGTGCAGATTGATTCCAAATCAGTAGAAACCAAATAAGAGGGAGGATAGATAGAGATGACAAAGGAAGAAAAACTGGTTGTTATTAACAGCCTCGCCGAGCAGCTCCAGGCTTATCCTCACTTCTATGTCGCCGACATCGAGGCGCTGAACGCCGAGCAGACCGCTGCCCTGCGCCGCAAGTGCTTCGAGAGCGACGTGAAGCTGGTGGTCGTGAAGAACACCCTGCTCGCGAAGGCGCTCGAGAAGGCGGAGAAGGCGGACGCTGAACTGGTGAAAGTATTGGAGGGTCCCACCTCGGTCATGTTCGCCCACGTTGCGAAAGCTCCGGCCGTTCTGATCAAGGAGTTCCGCAAGACGTCGGACAAACCCGTTCTGAAGGCGGCTTTCGCCGAAGGGGGCGTCTATATCGGCGACAATCAACTGGACACTCTGTGTAACATCAAGTCGAAGGAAGAGCTCATCGGCGACATCATCGCCCTGTTGCAGTCCCCGGCGAAGAATGTTATCTCTGCATTGCAGGCTAATGCAGGCCAAAAGATTGCGGGCCTCGTGAAGACGCTCGAATCGAGAAACAACTAATCACAAACCGAAATTAAAAACAAATTAATAAGCTTACAACTATGGCAGACGTAAAGAAACTTGCTGAAGAACTGGTTAACCTGAAGGTGACCGAGGTAAACGAACTCGCACAGATCCTCAAGGAGGAGTATGGCATTGAGCCGGCCGCTGCCGCTGTTGCCGTTGCAGCCCCCGCTGCAGGCGCAGGCGAGGCTGCCGCTGCCGAGAAGACGTCGTTCGACGTGATCCTGAAGAGCGCAGGCCAGGCCAAGCTCCAGGTCATCAAGGTTGTGAAGGATGTTGCCGGCCTGTCGCTGGGTGACGCCAAGGCTCTCGTGGACGGCGCTCCCAAGGCTGTCAAGGAGGGTGTTTCCAAGGAGGAGGCCGAGCAGATCAAAGGCCAGCTCGAGGAGGCAGGTGCTGAAGTTGAGCTTAAGTAGCATTGCTGCTTAACGCTGCATCAGACGATCAGGTATAGGGCTTACCGGCGTGTAAGCTCTATGCCTTTTCTTGGTCTAAAGACTGGAAGTGCCGAGCAGGAGCTGTGTCCACTCTTTGGAAGTCGAATGCTCCCGGGGCATAGTATGCCCGCATACGGGGGCATTGGCGGGATAGGGACCCGCGCATTTTGGGGAGCGTAACCCACCCAATTACACTTCAACTAATTCGGATTTTACGATGTCCACAGCAAAAACACAACAAAGAATCAGCTTTTCGACAGTCAAGAACCGGGTTCCTTACCCGGATCTGCTGGAGGTACAGCTTAAATCATTCCGGGACTTTTTCCAGATGGACACCACGGCCGAGAATCGCAAAAACGAGGGGCTGTACAAGGTGTTTCAGGAGAATTTCCCCATCACCGATACCCGGAACAACTTTGTTCTGGAGTTTATCGACTACTATATCGACCCGCCGCGCTATTCGATCGAAGAGTGCCTGGAGCGCGGTCTGACGTACAGCGTTCCGCTGAAAGCCAAGCTGAAACTCTATTGCACGGACGACGAGCACGAAGATTTCGGCGTCGTCGTTCAGGACGTGTACTTCGGGACGATCCCCTATATGACCGAACGCGGAACGTTCGTCATCAACGGTGCGGAGCGTGTCATCGTATCCCAGTTGCACCGTTCGCCGGGCGTGTTCTTCGGACAGAGCATGCACACCAACGGCACCAAGCTCTATTCGGCGCGTATCATCCCCTTCAAGGGTTCGTGGATCGAGTTCGCTACGGACATCAACAACGTCATGTACGCCTACATCGACCGGAAGAAGAAGCTGCCCGTCACCACGCTGCTGCGTGCGATAGGTTACGAGGCGGACCAGCAGATTCTCGAGATTTTCGATCTCGCGGACGAGGTGAAGGTGTCGAAGGCCACCCTGAAGAAGGCCGTGGGCCGCAAGCTCGCCGCACGCGTCCTCTCGACGTGGGTCGAGGACTTCGTGGACGAGGACACGGGCGAGGTGGTGTCGATCGAGCGCAACAACGTGATCGTGGACCGCGAGACGGTCCTCGAGGAGGAACATATCGACCAGATCATCGAGAGCGGCGCCAAGACGATCCTGCTGCACAAGGAGAACCTCTCGGGCATCGACTTCTCGATCATCTACAACACGCTGCAGAAGGACCCCTGCAACTCCGAGAAGGAGGCCGTGGTTTACATCTACAGGCAGTTGCGCGCCTCGGAGCCGCCCGATGAGGCCACGGCGCGCGACGTCATCGAGAAGCTCTTCTTCTCGGACAAGCGTTACGACCTGGGCGACGTGGGCCGTTTCCGCATCAACAAGAAGCTGGACCTGGACATCGATCCGGCTATCCGAACCCTGACGCGGGAGGACATCATCGCCATCATCAAATACCTGATCCAGTTGATCAACTCGAAGGCCGACGTGGACGATATCGACCACCTGTCGAACCGCCGCGTCCGCACCGTGGGCGAGCAGTTGTCGAACCAGTTCTCGGTGGGCTTCGTGCGCATGGCGCGCACGATCCGCGAGCGCATGAACGTGCGTGACAACGAGGTGTTCACGCCGGTGGACCTGATCAACGCCAAGACCCTTTCGTCGGTGATCAACTCCTTCTTCGGCACTTCGCAGCTCTCGCAGTTCATGGACCAGATCAACCCGCTGGCCGAAATCACCCACAAGCGCCGTCTGTCGGCCCTCGGTCCCGGCGGTCTGTCGCGCGACCGCGCCGGTTTCGAGGTGCGCGACGTGCACTATACGCACTACGGACGTCTCTGCCCGATCGAGTCGCCGGAAGGCCCGAACATCGGTCTGATCTCGTCGTTGTGCGTCTATGCGAAGATTTCGCCCATGGGCTTCATCGAGACGCCCTACCGTACGGTGGAGAGCGGAAAGGTGGATATGGACAATGCGCATATCCGCTACTATTCGGCCGAAGAGGAGGAGGATCTGGTCGCCGCGCAGGCGAACACCCCCATCGACGAGGAGGGCAACTTCCTGGAGCCGGACCGCATCAAGGCGCGCGAAGGCGCCGACTTCCCCGTGGTGACGGCTTCCGAGGTGCATCTGATGGACGTGGCTCCGAACCAGATCGCCTCGATCGCCGCGAGCCTCATCCCGTTCCTCGAGCACGACGACGCCAACCGTGCGCTGATGGGCTCGAACATGATGCGCCAGGCCGTGCCCCTGGTGACCACCGAAGCCCCGATCGTCGGCACGGGTATCGAGAAGGACATGATTTCGGACAGCCGGATTCAGATCGTGGCCGAGGGCGACGGCGAGGTGGTTTTCGCCGACGCCACGAAGATCCAGATCAAGTACGAGCGCACGGAGGACGAGATCCTCGCGTCGTTCGATCCGGAGGTCACGACCTATACGCTGCCGCGTTACCGCCGCACGAACCAGAACACCTCGATCACGCTGCGTCCCACCGTCCTGACGGGCGACAAGGTCACGAAGGGGCAGATCCTTACGGAGGGATACTCGACGCAGAACGGTGAGCTGGCGCTGGGCCGCAACCTGAAGGTGGCCTACATGCCCTGGAAGGGATACAACTTCGAGGACGCCATCGTGATCTCGGAGCGCATCCAGCGCGAGGACATCTTCACGTCGGTGCACGTGGACGAGTACATCATGGAGGTGCGCGACACGAAGCGCGGCGTCGAGGAGCTGACCTCGGACATCCCGAACGTTTCGGAGGACGCCACGAAGGACCTCGACGCCAACGGTATCGTCCGCATCGGCGCCAACATCCACCCGGGCGACATCCTCATCGGCAAGATCACCCCGAAGGGCGAGAGCGATCCGTCGCCCGAGGAGAAGCTCCTGCGCGCGATCTTCGGCGACAAGGCCGGCGACGTGAAGGACGCTTCGCTCAAGGCGCAGCCTTCGCTGCACGGCGTGGTGATCGACACGAAGCTCTACAGCCGCGCCAGCAAGGAGGGCAAGAAGGGCAAGAGTGCCGAGAAGATGCAGCTCGACAAGCTCGACGAGAAGTTCTCGGCCGAGATCGCCGAGCTGACCAAGCGGCTCGTGTCCAAGCTCTGGACGCTGTTGCAGGGCAAGACCACCACGGGCATCACCGACTACTTCGGCGTGGAGCTCTATCCCGCCGGTACGAAGTTTTCGCAGAAGCTGCTGGAGGAAATCGCCCGCAAGTCCTCGGACGAGAAGACGGGCGTGGTGATGGGCTACCTGAACCTCGGCTCGTGCAACTGGACGGGCGACGCGCATACGGACGCCCTGATCGAGGCCACGATCAACAACTACACGATCGAGTGGAAGAAGGCCGATGCCGCCATCAAGCGCGAGAAGTACAACCTCACGAACGGCGACGAGTTGCCGCAGACGGGCGTTATCCAGATGGCCAAGGTCTATATCGCCAAGAAGCGCAAGCTGAAGGTGGGCGACAAGATGGCCGGACGCCACGGCAACAAGGGTATCGTGGCCAAGATCGTGCGCGACGAGGACATGCCGTTCCTCGAGGACGGAACGATCGTCGATATCTGCCTCAACCCGCTGGGCGTGCCTTCGCGAATGAACCTCGGGCAGATCTACGAGGCCGTGCTCGGCTGGGCCGGCCGCGAGCTGGGCGTGAAATTCGCCACGCCGATCTTCGACGGCGCCTCGCTCGACCAGATCAACGAGTACACGGCCCAGGCCGGACTGCCGCACAGCGGCCGCACGTACCTCTACGACGGCGGCACGGGCGAGCGTTTCGACCAGCCTGCCACGGTGGGCGTCACCTACATGCTCAAGCTGGGCCACATGATCGACGACAAGATGCACGCGCGTTCGATCGGTCCCTACTCGCTCATCACGCAGCAGCCGCTCGGCGGTAAGGCGCAGTTCGGCGGCCAGCGTTTCGGCGAGATGGAGGTCTGGGCGCTCGAGGGCTTCGGCGCCGCCAATATCCTGCAGGAGATTCTGACCATCAAGTCCGACGACGTGATGGGCCGCGCCAAGGCTTACGAGGCGATCGTCAAGGGAGAGAACCTGCCCAAGCCGGGTATCCCGGAGGCGATGAACGTGCTGCTGCACGAGCTTCGCGGTCTGGCCCTTTCGGTCAAACTCGAGTAAGGTGTGTGTTTAACTGAGGAAAGAAAAAAGCAATAAATATGTCAATTACCAAAGACAATAAACCGAACAATGGTTACAGCCGCATTTCGATCGGCCTGGCCTCTCCCGAGGAGATTCTGGCCCAGTCGAGCGGCGAGGTGCTGAAGCCTGAGACCATTAACTACCGCACCTACAAGCCCGAGCGCGACGGTCTGTTCTGCGAGCGCATCTTCGGTCCGGTGAAGGACTACGAGTGCCATTGCGGCAAGTACAAGCGCATCCGCTACAAGGGCATCGTCTGCGACCGCTGCGGCGTGGAGGTGACCGAGAAGAAGGTGCGCCGCGAGCGCATGGGCCACATCTCGCTGGTCGTGCCGGTGGTGCACATCTGGTATTTCCGGTCGCTTCCCTCGAAGATCGGTTATCTGCTGGGCATTCCGTCGAAGAAGCTCGAGGCGATCATCTACTACGAGCGGTACGTCGTCATCAATGCCGGCGCGGCCTCGGAGCAGGGCATCGAGCGGTTGCAGACCCTCTCGGAGAAAGAGTACCTCGACGTCGTGGCCGCGCTGCCGAAGGGCAACCAGGCGCTCGACGATGCGGACCCCAACAAGTTCGTCGCCCAGATGGGCGCCGAGGCGATCTACACGCTGCTCAAGCAGGTGGACCTCGACTCGATGTCCTATGCGCTGCGCCACAAGGCCTCGACCGAGACCTCGCAGCAGCGTAAGTCCGAGGCGCTGAAGTGCCTGAACGTCATCGAGTCGTTCCGTGCTTCGGAGGGCAAGAACAAGCCCGAGTGGATGGTGCTGAGCGTGATTCCGGTGATTCCGCCCGAGCTGCGTCCGCTGGTTCCGCTCGACGGCGGCCGTTTCGCCACGTCGGACCTGAACGACCTCTACCGCCGCGTCATCATCCGCAACAACCGTCTGAAGCGTCTGATCGAGATCAAGGCTCCGGAGGTGATTCTGCGCAACGAGAAGCGCATGTTGCAGGAGGCCGTCGATTCGCTCTTCGACAACTCGCGCAAGTCGAACGCCGTGAAGAACGAGTCGAACCGTCCCCTGAAGTCGCTCTCCGATTCGCTCAAGGGCAAGCAGGGCCGTTTCCGCCAGAACCTGCTCGGTAAGCGCGTGGACTACTCGGCCCGTTCGGTGATCGTCGTGGGTCCCGAGCTGAAGATGCACGAGATGGGTATTCCGAAGGATATGGCCGCCGAACTTTACAAGCCGTTCGTGATCCGCAAGCTCATCGAGCGCGGCATCGTCAAGACGGTGAAGTCGGCCAAGAAGATCATCGACCGCAAGGACCCCGTGATCTGGGGCATTCTGGAGAATGTCATCAAGGGCCACCCCGTGCTGATGAACCGTGCCCCGACGCTGCACCGTCTCGGTATCCAGGCGTTCCAGCCCAAACTGATCGAGGGCAAGGCCATGCAGCTGCATCCGCTGGCCTGTACGGCCTTCAACGCCGACTTCGACGGCGACCAGATGGCCGTGCACCTGCCGCTGGGCAACGCCGCCATTCTGGAGGCGCAGTTGCTCATGCTCGGTTCGCACAACGTCCTCAACCCCGCCAACGGCGCTCCAATCACCGTGCCTTCGCAGGACATGGTCCTCGGACTGTACTATATCACCAAGCCCCGCAAGGGCGTGAAGGGCGAAGGCCACACGTTCTACGGTCCCGAGGAGGCGATCATCGCCTACAACGAGAAGCGTGCCGACCTGCACGCCATCGTGAAGTGTCTGGTGGACGATCTGGACGAGGAGGGCAATCCCGTGCGCGTCCTGAAGGAGACGACCATCGGCCGCATCCTCTTCAACCAGGTGGTTCCCCGGGAGGTGGGGTATATCAACGAGGTGCTGACGAAGCGTTCGCTGCGCGACATCATCGCCGTGGTGATGAAGAAGGCCGGAGCCGACAAGGTGGCCGCCTTCCTCGACGATATCAAGAACATGGGTTACCGCATGGCATTCCAGGGCGGTCTGTCGTTCAACCTCGACGCCGTGATCATTCCCGACGAGAAGGAGAAACTCGTGCAGGAGGGCTACGAGCGCGCCGATGCGATCATGGACGACTACAACATGGGTCTTATCACCAACAACGAGCGTTACAACCAGATCATCGACGTCTGGACCAATATTAATACGAAGCTGACGAAGGCCGTGATCGACACGCTGATCAAGGACGACGACGGTTTCAACCCGGTGTACATGATGCTCGACTCCGGAGCCCGCGGCTCGAAGGAGCAGATCCGTCAGTTGAGCGGTATGCGAGGTCTGATGGCCAAGCCGCAGAAGTCGGGCGTCGAGGGCGGTCAGCAGGTGATCGAGAACCCGATTCTCTCGAACTTCAAGGAGGGACTTTCGGTGCTCGAGTACTTCATCTCGACGCACGGCGCCCGCAAGGGTCTTGCCGACACCGCCCTGAAGACGGCCGACGCCGGTTACCTGACGCGCCGTCTGGTGGACGTGGCGCAGGACGTCATCATCAACGAGGAGGACTGCGGCACGCTGCGCGGCTTGACGGCTACGGCCATCAAGCGCAACGACGACGTCGTGCAGACGCTCTACGACCGCATCTTGGGCCGCGTCGCGCTGAACGACGTGATCCACCCGCTGACGGGCGAGGTGCTCTGCAAGGCCGGCGAGGAGATCACCGAGTCGATCGCCGAGGCCATCGAGAAGTCGCCGCTGGAGTCCGTCGAGATCCGTTCGGTGCTGACCTGCGAGGCGCGCCACGGCGTCTGCGCGAAGTGCTACGGCCGCAACCTGGCCACGGCGCGCATGGTGCAGAAGGGCGAGGTGGTCGGCGTGATCGCCGCGCAGTCCATCGGCGAGCCGGGTACGCAGTTGACGCTCCGTACGTTCCACGTCGGCGGCGTGGCCGGCGGCACGGCTGTCGAGACGAATGTCGTATCGAAGTACGAAGGCCGCCTGGAGATCGACGAACTCCGCACCGTGAAGGGCAAGAACGCCGCCGGCGAGGCGATCGACATCGTCATTTCGCGCCAGTCGGAGTTCCGCATCGTCGATCCCAAGACCGGCATCGTGCTCTACACGCACAACCTGCCTTACGGCGCGACGCTCTTCATGGAGGACGGCGCCGAAGTCAGGAAGGGCGACCTCGTCTGCGAATGGGATCCCTACAACGCCGTGATCATCTCGGAGTACGAGGGCCGCGTCGCCTATGAGAACATCATCGAGGGTGTGACCTACCGCGACGAGCGCGACGAGCAGACGGGACTTTCGGAGAAGGTGGTGATCGAGTCGAAGGACAAGACCAAGAACCCCGTCATCAAGATTCAGAACAAGGAGGGCGAAGAGGTCAAGCAGTACAACCTGCCCGTTTCGGCCCATATCGTGGTGAAGGACAACGCCCGGATCAAGGCCGGCGACATCCTCATCAAGATTCCGCGTGCCGTCGGCAAGTCGGGCGGCGACATCACCGGCGGTCTGCCGCGCGTTACGGAGCTATTCGAGGCCCGCAACCCGTCGAATCCGGCCATCGTCTCGGAGATCGACGGCGAGGTGACGTTCGGCAAGATCAAGCGCGGCAACCGCGAGATCATCATCACCTCGAAGCAGGGCGACGTGAAGCGTTACCTCGTGCCCCTGTCGCGTCAGATCATCGTGCAGGAGAACGACTACGTGAAGGCCGGCGACCCGCTGTCGGACGGAGCCATCACGCCTTCGGACATCCTCAACATCCTCGGCCCGACGCGCGTTCAGGAGTATATCGTGAACGAGGTGCAGGAGGTGTACCGTATGCAGGGCGTGAAGATCAACGACAAGCATTTCGAGGTGATCGTGCGCCAGATGATGTCGAAGGTGAAGATCGAGGATCCGGGGGACACCCGTTTCTTCGAGGATCAGATCGTGGACAAGTGGGAGTTCATGGACGTGAACGACGAGCTTTACGACAAGGTCGTCGTGACGGATGCCGGCGACTCGACCGTGTTGCAGCCCGGACAGATCGTTTCGCTGCGCAAGCTGCGCGACGAGAATTCGAGCCTCAAGCGCCGTGATCTGCGGCCCGTACAGGTGCGCGATATCGTTCCCGCGACTTCGACGCAGGTTCTGCAGGGTATCACCCGTGCGGCTTTGCAGACCTCGAGCTTCATTTCGGCGGCTTCGTTCCAGGAGACGACCAAGGTGCTCAACGAGGCGGCCATCCAGGCCAAGGTCGATCCGCTGGAGAACCTCAAGGAGAACGTGATCTGCGGTCACCTGATCCCCGGCGGTACGGGTCTGCGCGAATACGACGATCTGGTCGTCGCTGCGAAGACCGAGCTGGAAACGCTCCAGCAGGCGCAGTAGCCGCGTGACGCAACTTCTTATGAAAAACCTCCCCGGTCGCAAGACCGGGGAGGTTTCTCGTTGTCGGCGGGAGCGGACGGGAAAACGGGAATCGTCGCGTCGGAGCGCGGGCTATTTCCGCTCGTAGCGCTTCGCCAGACCGCCCTCCGAGGTTTCGCGGTAGAGGCTCGGGAGGTTGTGCCCCGTCTCGTTCATCACCTCCACCACCTTGTCGTACGACACCAGGTGCGAGCCGTCCGACAGCGTGGCGTAGATATTGGCGTCCAGGGCACGGGCGGCGGCCACGGCGTTGCGTTCGATGCAGGGGACCTGCACGAGGCCGCAGACGGGGTCGCACGTCAGTCCCAGATGGTGTTCGAGGCCCATCTCGGCGGCGTATTCGATCTGCGAAGGCGTGCCGCCGAAGAGCTGACAGGCCGCGGCGGCGGCCATGGCGCAGGCCACGCCCACCTCGCCCTGGCAGCCTACCTCGGCGCCCGAAATCGAAGAGTTCGTCTTGGCGATGTTGCCGAACAGGCCCGCCGTGGCGAGGGCCCGCAGGATGCGGATGCGCAGGAAGTCGCGCGAGGTGGCCAGGTGGTAGAGCACGGCCGGCACGACGCCGCACGAACCGCACGTCGGGGCGGTGACGACCACGCCTCCCGAGGCGTTCTCCTCGGAGGTCGCCAGCGCATAGGCGTAGATCTTGGCCCGCGACTTGAGCGAATCGTTGTAGCTCTTCGACTTGACCCAGTAGGTGCTGGCCTTGCGGGCGACCTTCAGTCCTCCGGGCAGTACGCCGTCGTTGTTCAGTCCGCGCTGGATCGTCTCGCACATGACGGTCCAGATCCGGTCGAGGTAGTCCCATATTTCGGGGCCCTCGCAGTCGTTCACGTACTCCCAGTAGGTTTTGCCTTCGTTGTAGCACCACTCCTTGATCTCCGTGACGGTGGTCAGGGGGTAGATGCTGCGGGGCACTTCGAGCCGCGAGGTTTCGTTGGCCAGCGCGCCGCCGCCGATGCTGTAAATCTTCCACGAATCGACGACCTGTTCTCCCTTCAGCCCTTCGAACAGCATGCCGTTGGGGTGGAAGGGTAGTACGGTCTCGGGTTTCCAGACGATTTCGGTCGGCGCTACGGGTTGCAGCACCGAGAGGATCGCCACGTCCGTCAGGTGGCCTTTGCCCGTGGCGGCCAGCGAGCCGTAGAGCGTCACACGGTAGGCGTCCGCGTCGCGGCAGCGGTCGGCGAAACGTTCCGCAGCCCGTTTGGGGCCCATCGTGTGGCTGCTCGACGGGCCGTTCCCGATTTTGTATAACTCTTTGAGTGATTCCATCGTTCGTGCGGTTTGACGGGGCAAAGATAGTGCAAATTCGGCAATGCGCCATGTGGCGGCGCCTCTTTTCGGGGGCGGAGGAGAAACGCCGGAACGGATCGCTCCGTTCCGGCGTCTCGTAGCCCCACCGCGACTCGAACGCGGATTTAGGGTTTAGGAAACCCTCGTTCTATCCCTTGAACTATAGGGCCGAAAACATTGCGGTGCGTCTCCGTCAGGGAAGCGCACCGCAAAGATAGTAAATTTTCCCGGTTTCAGAAATTGAAACGCATGCCGAATGACAGTACGTGGGCGTGGAGCTTGTAGTTGCGCGTGAAGACCGATGCGAGGTCTCCCGACGTGTAGTCATAGACCGGGTAGGAACCCGTGCGCTCGGGGTCGGCCGACGAGACGTAGCAGTAGGCCACGTCGAGCGCCGCGCAGGCGGCCAGCCGGAACGACATACCCAGCGAGTAGCTGATCTTGGTCATCGACGGCGTTTCGGGATTGAGGTAGTTGCTGTCCACGGGGCTTTCGTCGTAGTAGATGCCCACGCGGGCCGCCAGCCAGTCGAGGGCGTCGTATTCGGCGCCGAAGCGGGCCGAAAGCGTGTTCGAATAGTTCTTCACCGAGTAGATGTCCTTGATGCCCAGCTCCTTCTCGTTGAACGACACGTTCAGGTCTTTGTAGGCCGACCAGCCGATCCACTGCAGATCGACGCCCATGCGCCACTTGTCGTTCGGACGGTAGGAGACGCCCCACGTCACGGTCGTCGGGAGCGCCAGTTGGGTGTGGAACGTACCCTTGTCCAGTGCCGGAATCGCGGAGGGCTGACCGGCCGTCTGGAGCATCTGGTTGAGGAACGAAAGCAGCTGCTGCGACTCCTGCGAGGCGTAGATGAGCTGCGCCGTGCCCTTATCGACCTTCATGTCCATCCGCGAACGGTAGCTCATGGCGATCGACCATTCGTCGGTCACGTCCCAGAGAATGCCGGCGTTCACGCCCACGGCGAGGTTGGCGTTGCCCTCCAGCTTGGCCGAGACGATGGATTTGTCCTGCAGGTTGTCGGTGAAGTAGGTCTCGCCCTGCTGGGCCATGGCCTGGTATCGGGCGATCTCCTCGGGCGAGAGGCCGGCGCCCGCACCCAGCGCGGGCAGCAGCTTGCCGATCGTGTTGAATCCCTGGGCGAGGGTCTTGTTGCCGGCGCCGATGGGCAGCATGGCGCGCGACAGGTCGAAGTTGCCCCACGTGAGCATCAGTCCCGCGCCGACGGAGAGACGGTCGCAGATCCTGAACGAGACGGTGGGCTGGAAGGTGTAGGCCGCGAGGTTGATCTGCTGGATGAGGTGCGATCCCGACCAGTTGTCGCCCCAGTTCATCGAGGAGCCGTTCGGGGTGTAGAAACCCAGGCCCACGGCCCAGCGCTCGGCGGGTTTGTAGTTGATGTACATGTGCAGCGGGGTGGACATTTTGTTGTCCGAATCCTCCGTGAGCGAGCTCTCGTAGCCGTTTTCCATCGAAGGGAGCGTCGAGGCCGACACGTAGGAAAGGATACCCGTCGCACCGACGGAGATGTTGAATTTCGACTCCTGGAATGCCGTGGCCGCCGGGTTGAAGTAGATCGACTCCGCACCGAGTTTCATCGCCGTGCCGACGTTGGCCATGCCGGCCTGACGGGCCGAGAAGTTGTTTACCTGGTAACCTTCGGCGAATGCGCCCGAGGCGGTTGCGACGGCGGCGAGCAGGAGAAGTGTTTTTTTCATAACTTGTTGGTTTAGTTTCTATACGCTGTGCCTTGCGGCACGCAAAATCGGGTGCAAAAGTATAAAAACTATCCCCTCGGCCCAAACTTTTTGGTCGAAAAGTCTTGAAAATTGGAGTAAACGGTAGAGCATTGGCCGATATGGCCGGTTCCGGTTTCCTGTCCGGACGAGAACCGGATTCCGTCCGGGACCATCCCTTTCTCCGCGGCCGTTTCCGTCCGGCGCCCCTTATCGCCGGCGTGCGTTCGGTCCTGTCATTCGATCTCGGCCGAGAGGCGGAATTTGACGCTCTTGCGCGGCGGAATCTTGACCGTTGCGCCCGTACGGGGATTGCGTCCCGTGCGGGCGGCCTTGTGCTGCACGCTGAAGGTTCCCAGACCGGTCAGGGTGATTCGTTCCTCTTCGCGCAGGGCCTGTACCGTGACGCGGATCAGAGCGTCCACGGCCTTGCGGGCTTCGATTTTCGAGATATTGGCGTCGAGGGCTATCGCCTCGACAAGCTGCGTTTTGTTCATGGCAGGAGACGTAGTGTGTGGGGAGGCTCGGTTTCAGCCGGTAACAAAGATACGAAAATTCCGGAGAAGTCGGAAATCCCGTCTTTCGTATCGGATGCCGTACGGACGTTCCGGAACAAAAAGACGGCGGGATTTGGCAGAATGGAAAATCCGTACTACTTTTGTCTCCGGAAGGATGGCGGAGCGGTCGATCGCGGCGGTCTTGAAAACCGTTGAGCCGCAAGGCTCCGGGGGTTCGAATCCCTCTCCTTCCGCGCGCCGCACCGATCGCGGATTTTACGATTTCACCCCTGCCGTAATAGCATTACGGCAGGGGTGAACTTCGTTATCGGAATCTGCCGTGTCTTTGCATCGCTTTCCCGGCAGACCGGTCTTATGGCTATTTGAATGCCACGGCGCACTGTACGGCTTTCGGCTTTCCCTGTTGGGCGTATTTGTTGATTACCGTTTTTTTCTTGTTGATGTGCATGTCGGGCGAACCGGAGGCCTCGAATGCGATGGCCGAGACGCATCCCATGTCTTTCAGGCTCTGGGCCATGCTGGGGATCGTCACGCCTTTGCTGCCCTCCACCATTTGTCCGCAGAAAGCGAAAACCTTGTTGTATTTCGTCACGCCGATAGCCGAATGAGCGTAGAAGTTGTCGTCTCCGTAATTGAAGCAGGTGCTTTCGTTGCTCTTGACCTGGTCGGCCGTCAGCACATTGTTATCGAACAGGATCATATGAACGCCATTGACAGCGGTTTGCGGAGCCCATGCTTTGCCTTCGGCCGCCTTGGGCTCTTCGTACTCGCCCGAAGCGCGGAACGGGAAGGAGTACAGTTTGTCTTCGATTCCCCGAACGTATGCGGCGCCGTAGTTGCCGTCTGCGTCGCGATAGATGGCGCCGGTGACGTGGCTGTTGGCATCCGACCTGACGACCTTTCCGTCCTGGATGATGATATTCTGTACGGTGGAGTTCACTCCTACGACATAAACTTTGTACTCGCCGTTGGTTTCGTATTCGTCGATGGTTTTGGGATTAGTGCCGTCGCCGACTATCGCCATAGTGGCTTGGCTGCCCATCATGGCAACGTAGGCGACGTTGTTGTCGATACCGCCGGCTTTGGTCGTCTTGTACACCTTGATATAGGCGGGCAGCGGAGCGAACTCGGTCGTTACGTCGGTCCAGCCCAGCGCAGGCATCGGGTCCACGTAGTCGGTCGCTTTGACCGTGTAGGTGATGTCCGAACCCTGGTAGTTCACTACCAGCGTGCCGTCGCCGAACTCCAGATCGAAGGTCAGGTTTTCGGGCGATTTCACCGTGGCGCCTTCGACCAGATCGAGCGTGAAGACCATGTGGTTGATCTCCATGCCTTCCTGCCATTTGACCGTGATGCTCTTGTCTTCGCCGACCGCGGCTTCCACGTCGCCGACTTTGGCGCCCAGAATGGCTTCGGGGGTCTCGGGAGTGTCGGCGGTCATCTTGTAGGTTTCCTCCGTCTTGCCGTTCATCAGCACCACGACATTGACCGGATTGTTCAGATTGACGGTCGAGGTCAGATTGGCGGGCGTCTTGAGGATATGCCCCTTGTTCATCTTGAAGGTCACTTCGACGGCCGTCAGATCGGTCGTGTTCTGGAATTCCCCGAACTTGATCGTCTTGTCCGTGTCATTGACGGTCGCGGTCATCGTGCTGCTTCCGTCCTTGGCCGTTACGGATGCGAAAGGCGTCGAACCTCCGGAAGGACCGTCGTTTTCTCCGTTGTCGTCATCCGAGCAGGATGCCAGGAATAACCCCCCCCCGGCCAGGAGCAGCGTCATTAAGCTAAAAAGTCGTTTCATAGTTAAAATTTTAAGATTTGTAAAATGTGTGGTTTAGGTTCGTTAATTGGTCCGTTGTTCGGTATTTTCAGGGTGTTGCTATCTCATGTGTTTATATGTTAGGAGCTTGTTGCGTATTTCCTGCGGCCCGAAAATTCGGTCCGAAATAAAAATGTAACATTATTTTAACACAAATGTAGTAATAAAATTTATGAAAGCAATTTTTTGAAGAAAAAATTATTATTCCGGAGGCGTTCGGGAATAGGCATTTAAACTGTTCGCCGCCGTTCCCGGATTCGGCGGCCCGGACGTCGCTTCCGGATACCGGGATATCCGGGCGACGGATTGCCCGGGTGGAAAATTTGACTTATTTTTGCGCTCCGAATCTCACTATATTATATGTCTCCGACTTCCGTTCGCCGCGGCGGGTTCCTGGCGCTGACGCCGCTGCTGGTTTTTCTGGTGAGCTATCTCTCCGTGTCGCTTCTGGCAGGCGATTTCTACAGGATGCCGATTTCGGTGGCTTTCGTCGCCGCCTCGGTCTATGCCGTGGCCCTGATGCGGGGAATGCCCTTCGCCGAGCGTATCGGCCGCTTCTCGTCCGGAGCGTCCGATCCCAACGTGATGCTGATGATCTGGATCTTCGTGCTGGCCGGGGCTTTCGCCGAGTCGGCGCGGAGCATGGGGGCCGTGGACGCCACCGTGGCGCTGACGATGCACCTGCTTCCCGGGAGCCTGCTCCCGGCGGGGCTGTTTCTGGCGGCCTGCTTCGTTTCGCTGTCGGTCGGTACGTCGGTCGGCACGGTCGTCGCGCTGGTCCCCGTGGCCGCCGGGCTCGCCGAACAGACCGGGCTCGGCGAGGCGTGGCTCACGGCGATCGTGGTCGGCGGGGCCTTCTTCGGCGACAACCTCTCCTTCATCTCCGATACGACGATCGCCGCGACGCGCACGCAGGAGTGCAACCTGCGCGACAAGTTCCGCGTCAATGTCCGCATCGTCGCCCCGGCGGCCCTGCTGACGCTCGGGATTTACCTCGTGACGGGCAGCGCGGCGGCGGTCCCCGCGCAGTCCGACCGGATCGAGTGGATCCGGGTCGTGCCTTACCTGCTGGTGCTGGTGACGGCCCTCGCGGGGATGAACGTGATGAAGGTGCTGCTGCTGGGTATCGCCGCTTCGGGGGCGATCGGGCTGGCGACCGGGAGTTTCGGCCTCATGGCGTGGTGCGGCGGCATGGGGCGCGGCATTACGGGGATGGGCGAGCTGATCATCATTACGCTCATGGCCGGCGGCCTGCTCGAAATGATCCGGCTGAACGGCGGCATCGACTACATCATCGACCGCATGACGCGCCGTATCTCGGGGCGGCGCGGGGCCGAGGGGACCATCGCGGGGCTGGTCTGTCTGGCGAACCTCTGTACGGCCAACAATACGATCGCCATTCTGACCGTGGGACCGATCGCCCGCAAGATCGCCGACCGTTTCGGCGTGGACCGGCGCCGCAGCGCCAGCCTGCTCGACACCTTCTCCTGCTTCACGCAGGGCCTGCTGCCTTACGGGGCGCAGTTGCTGATGGCGGCGGGGCTCACGGGGCTTTCGCCGCTGGGGATCATGCGCTATCTTTACTATCCGGTCATTCTGGGCGGCGCGGCCCTGCTGGCCGTTCTGCTGCGCTATCCCCGGAAGTTCTGACCGGCGCCGCGGTGCGTTCTCTCAGGGAGGCGGGCCGTTGTCGCGCGAATCCCGCCGGGCCGCCCCTGTTCGTTCCGCGGCGCTTCACGCAGCGGCTGCCGCGTGAGGGCGGGGGCGGCTGGCGTTGCGGGCGGGATCGCCGGTGTCGTCGTTGCGTGCATCGCTCCGGGTTCGTCCTTCGGCCGTGCCGGGGCGCAGTGCAAATGTACGACGGGGCCGGCCCGGAGGGTAGATGGATTACGGATTCTTTTACCCCGATTCCGGATTTCGCCCGCCGGCCGTGCGCAAAGCCGATAAAAGCCGTATATTTGCGGAAAACGAACCTTGTCATGGAACAGAAAATTCATCATCTGGAGTCCGTCGCCGAGTACAATGCGATGCTGGGCGTCGAAACGCTGCACCCGCTGGTGAGCGTCGTCGATTTGTCCGAGGCGCACCCGATGCGGCATTTCCGGCAGACCTACGGTTTCTATGCGGTCTTTCTCAAGGAGATCAAGTGCGGCGACATGATCTACGGCCGGCACTATTACGACTATCAGGAGGGAACGCTCGTCTGTCTGGCGCCCGGGCAGGTGATCGGGTTCGAGGACGACGGACGGGAGTTCCAGCCGAAGGGCTGGGCGCTGGTTTTCCATCCGGACCTCATCCGCGGCACGTCGCTGGGCCGCAACATGAAGGAATACGGCTTCTTTTCGTACGAGGTGAACGAGGCGCTGCACCTCTCGGAGCGCGAGCGCGGGATGGTCGTGGATTGTTTCGGGAAGATTCGTCACGAGCTGGAGCATGCCATCGACCGCCACAGCAGACGGCTCATCGCCATCAATATCGAGATGCTGCTGGACTACTGCCTGCGTTTCTACGAGCGGCAGTTCATCACGCGGTCGAACGTGAACCGCGACGTGCTGACCCGTTTCGAGGAGCTGCTGGACGGCTATTTCTCCGACGGCCGGGCGCGGCGCGAAGGGCTTCCGTCGGTGAAGTACTGCGCCGGGGAGCTTTGCCTGTCGCCCAACTATTTCGGCGACCTGGTGAAGAAGGAGACGGGCCGCACGGCGCAGGAGTATATCCAGCTCAAGCTACTGGAGGTGGCCAAGGAGCGGATCCTGGACCCTTCGCTCACGATCGGCGAGGTGGCCTACGGACTGGGATTCCAGTACCCGCAGCACTTTACGCGCATGTTCAAGAAGCTGACCGGGCAGACGCCCAACGAGTACCGGAACGTCAATTAACGGTCGAAAATCCCTATTTTTAGGTATGGCGGGGACCGCCCGTTTTTCCTATTTTTGCCGCCGGAAATGGAACGAACCAAAATACCTAATTTGTCATGAAACACATTCTGTTACGCGCCCTGGCCGTCGCCCTCGCATGCGGCGCCTGCGCATCGGTATCCTGCGGCGGCAACGCTTCGACGAAAGCCAAGACCCGGCAGACGGAGGCCGCGCGGCCGGCCGCGCTGGAGATCGACGAGCTGCTGGCTTCGGCCGACTCGCTCGCCGGCAAGACCGTCACGATCGAGGGCGTCTGCACCCATACGTGCAGGCACGGCGCACGCAAGATCTTCCTCATGGGCAGCGACGACACGCAGACCGTTCGTGTCGAGAGCGGCGAGCTGGGCAGCTTCGATCCGCAGTGCGTGAACCGTATCGTGCGCGTCACGGGTACGCTCGACGAACAGCGCGTGGACGAGGCCTACCTCGCGGCCTGGGAGGAGCAGACGAAGGCGCAGACCGGCGAACGGCACGGCACGACCGAGGCCGGCTGCGACGCCGAGAAGGCCGCACGGCAGGAGACGGGCGCCACCGTCGCGGAGCGCATTGCCGACTTCCGCGCGAAGATCGCCGCCCGCAAGGCCGCCGAGGGCAAGGACTACCTCTCGTTCTACTACGTGACGGCGACCTCGTATGAAATTGAACAGTAGCGCGCTGCGGCGCTGGAGCCGCACGCTGCACCGCGACCTTTCGTATTTCTTCGCGGGGATGGTGCTCATCTACGCCCTGTCGGGCATAGCGATGAACCACCGCGACACCTTCAATCCGAACTATTCGGTCTCGCAGACGCGTCTGACGCTCCCGGCTCCGCTTCCGGAGAGGGAGGCGTTCTCGCGCGCCGACGCCGAGGCGCTGCTCGAACGCGCCGGCGTCGGGGAGGGGTACGTGAAGCACTACTTTCCCGACGGGCATACGCTCAAAATCTTCCTCGAAGGCGGTTCGTCGCTCGTGGCCGACACCCGGAGCGGCGAGGCGGTCGTCGAACGGCTGACGCGGCGGCCCGTGTGGAGCGCGCTGACGAAACTGCACTACAATCCGGGATCGTGGTGGACCGCCTTCGCCGACATTTTCGGCGGAGGGCTCATACTCATCACGCTCACGGGACTGGTCATCGTGAAGGGCCCCAAGGGGCTGCGGGGCCGCGGCGGCGTGGAGCTGGCCGCAGGCATCCTCCTTCCGCTGCTGTTCCTCCTCATCTGACACCGCCATGGAATCCGTTATCGAATGCCGCAACCTGACGCATTGCTACGGGCGGCGCAAAATCTACGAAAACCTCTCGTTCGACGTCCCCGAGGGCCGCATCCTCGGCCTGCTGGGCAAGAACGGCACGGGCAAGACCACGACGATCAACATTCTGAGCGGGTATCTCGAACCCCGCAGCGGCGAGTGCCGCATCTTCGGCGAGAACATCCGCCGGATGCGGCCCCTCACGCGGCGGCGCATCGGCCTGCTGATCGAGGGGCACGTGCAGTACCAGTTCATGTCGATCGAGCAGGTCGAACGGTTCTATGCGGCCTTCTACCCGAAGTGGCGGCGCGAAGCCTATTACGAGCTGATGCGCAAGCTGCACGTCGGCCCCGGGCAGCGCATCTCGCGCATGTCGTGCGGACAGCGGTCGCAGGTGGCGCTGGGGCTCATTCTGGCCCAGGACCCCGACCTGCTGGTGCTGGACGACTTCTCGCTGGGGCTCGATCCCGGCTACCGGCGGCTGTTCGCGGACTACCTGCGCGAGTACGCCAAGGCCGAGGGGAAGACGGTCTTCCTCACCTCGCACATCATTCAGGACATGGAGCGCCTGATAGACGACTGCATCATCATGGACTACGGCCGCATTCTGCTGCAACGCCCCGTCGGGGAGATTCTCGACCGCGTGCGGCGCTATACGTGCCGTGTGCCCGAGGGGGCTCCGCTGCCCGGCGACGGGGAGTTCTACCACCCCTCGGTGGTGCGTTCGACGCTCGAATTCTGCTCGTTCCTGCCGTACGGGGAGGTGGCGCGCAGGCTCGCGGAGGCGGGGATTCCCGCCGAAGAGCTGCACGAGGAGCGCGTCTCGCTGGAGGACGCTTTCATCGGTCTGACCGGAAAATACTGAAAAACGCCATGTTGAAAGCCATATTGTACAAGGAGTGGATCAAGTCCCGCTGGTATCTGGCGGTCGCCTTCGCGGTGACGTGCGCCTTCGCGGGCTACGCCATGCTGCGGCTGTACCGCGCGCTGGGAATGATGGGCGCCGGACATATCTGGGAGGTGATGGTGACGCGCAACGCCGTTTTCGTCGAGCAGATGGAGTATGTGCCGCTGCTGGCGGGGCTGCTGCTCGCCGTCGTGCAGTTCGCCCCCGAGATGCACCGCAAATGCCTCAAGCTGACGCTGCACCTGCCCGTGTCGGCGCTGCGGGCGACGGGGACCATGCTGCTGTTCGGCGTCGCGGCGCTGACCGTCGTCTCCGGCACGAGCCTCGCCCTCGTCGCGGGAGCCGCATCGCCGGTGCTGCCGCACGAGCTCGTCGCCAATATCGTGGGGACGCTCATGCCGTGGTATGCGGCCGGACTGGCGGCCTACCTGTTCGCCGCATGGGTGATTCTCGAACCGACGTGGAAGCGCCGGACGGTGAATATCCTGATGGCCGTGCTCCTGCTGCGCATCTTCTTCCTCGCGCCCGTTCCGCGGGCCTATGCCGGCTTCCTGCCCGTACTGCTGGCGCTGACACTGCTCTCGGCCTCGCTCGCATGGCTCTCGGTCGTGCGGTTCATGGCCGGCAGACAAGACTGATTCCTTCCGTAAATCCCGAAAATCCATGACCCGATTCAGCAGAATATTCTTCGGACTGCTCGTCGCCGTGCTGCTCGTCTGGCAGTTGCCGTGGGGCGTCAATTACCTCACGGTGAAGAGCGAGGGCACGCCGTTCACCCTTTACAGCGAAGTGCTGGGCGATTTCGCGATGATCCGCCGCGGCGGAAAGGAGCTCGAGTATCTCGATCGCCGGGGCAACCGGTACGGACAGCGCCAGTTCGATTCGCTGCTGCCGCTCTTCTACGCCCGGCAGCTCGTGGCCGACGGCCGTTTCCCCGATTCGATCGCGGGCCGCGCCGTCTCGCCCCGCGAGGCGCAGGCCGCCACCTTCGTGTTCCGCTCCACGCCGCAGGATGTCAATACCCCGGTTTCCGGCATCCGCTTCCTGCTGGAGTCGATGTCGGGCCGCGTCGATCTGGCGATGCCCGACGATGCCTTCCGCCTGACCGCCTCCGGCATCGAATTCATCGACATGGCCTCGAATACGGTCGATACCGCGAAGAGCGCCCTGTTCACCGGGAAGATGCGCCGCAAGGGAGTGCGCTTCCCGGTGGCGGAGATTTCGGGCAACCCCTCCGCACGCAAGGAGTACGACGAGGGGTATGTGCTGCTCGACGCCGACCGGCGGCTGTTCCATCTCAAGATGGTGCAGGGGCGTCCTTACGTGCGGGCCGTCGGTCTTCCGGAGGGCGTCCGTCCGGAGCACCTCTTCATCACGGAGTTCCACAGCCGCCGCACGCTGGCGCTCCTGACCGATGCGGAGAACCGCCTCTACGCCGTGACGATGCCCGGCTACGGGGTACGCCGCGTCGGGACCGTCGAGTTCGATCCGCGGCGCGAGGCGATGTCGATCGTCGGCACGCTGCTCAACTGGACGGTCTGCGTGGAAGGGGCGGCCGCGGAGCGTTACTACGCCGTGTCGGCCGATGACCTGTCGCAGCTCGATACGCTCGTCTTCCCGCTCTCCGACCGGCACGTCCCCGGCCTGAGCTTCACTTCCGCGACCGATAATTACGTGCGTCCGAGGCTGCGCTGAGACACCCCGTCGGCCGATCGTCTCTCTGGGCCCCGCTGGCAAGCGGGGCCCGTTTCCGTTCCGGGGGGGGCGGCCGTCGCGCGCCGGGTTTCCGAGGGGGCTGCGGAAAAAATTGCGGATTTCAGTTTCCGTTCAGAATCGGTTGCGACATTTGTTCCCGAAATTGAATCGAAGTCTTATCGGAAAAAGAAAATGAAAATGAAAAGAATCGTTTGGAATATGTTGGGTGCGGCGGCCGTTGGGTTGCTTGCCGTCGGATGCGAAAAGGAGAGCGGCTCGCAGGGAAGCGGATCGGATCGGGTTTCCCCGGCCGTGCTGGCGGCTTTCGAAGCGCTCTATCCGGGCGCCGAGCAGGTGCGCTGGGAGGTGAAGGGCGACTACGCCGTGGCGAATTTCTACTGGAGCGGCGTGCGTGCGGCGGGTGTCGCGGCGAATCGCGCCGCATGGTTCGAGAACGGCGACGGCGCATGGTCGATGACCGAAACGGACATCCGGTTCGACCAGTTGCCCGAAGCGGTTAAGAGAGCCTTCGCGGAGGGCGAGTATGCCGACTGGCGGGTCGATGAGGTCGATATGCTGGACCGTGACGGCGTGGAGGTCGTCTATGTGGTCGAGGTCGAGCGCGACGGCCGCGAGATGGATCTTTACTACTCGGCGGACGGCGTGCTCGTGAAGAGCGTGGCCGACGCGGGCGACGATTACGATTACGGGGATTTCATCCCTTCGCGTCCCTCCGACGGGATCGGGGACTTCATCGCGAGCCGTTATCCCGGGGCGCGCGTGATCGACGTGGATGCGGAGTACGAGGGTACGGAGGTCGAACTGATCGACGCCGACCGCGTCAAGCGCGAACTCTTCTTCGACCGCAGCGACGCCTGGCAGTACACCAAGACCGAACTGCGCCGCTCGGAACTGCCGCAGGCGGTGACGGCTGCGTGGGAGGCCTCCGACTACTCCGAGGCGAAGGGCTACCGGCTCGACGATGCCGATCTGTACGAGACGGCCTCCGAAGGGACGTTCTACCGTCTGGAACTGGAGTCGCGCCGCGGCGACGTGAAGGTGAAGGTCACTCCCGAGGGCGAGCTGTCGCTCTACACCCCGCAGGAGGGCGGCGACGGCGCGGCGGTCGGTGCGGATGTCGAAGCCTTCATCCGCACGAACTACCCCGGCGCGGTCGTGCTGGAGAAGGACTCCGACGACGGTTTCCTGGAGGTGGAGATTCGTCACGACGGCCGCGAGAAGGAGCTGCTGTTCAACGGTGCGGGCGAGTGGGTGAAGACCTCGTGGGAGGTGCGCGTCCGCGAGCTGCCCGCGGCCGTGACCGATGCGATCCGCCGTTCGGATTACGCGGCGTTCGGGATCGACGGGGCGGATTTCGTGGAGACGCCCGACGGCGACTGGTACGAGGTCGAACTGGAGGATGGCCGGGACCGTGAGGTGACGCTTCGCGTGACGGCCGAAGGTGCGATCCTGAAGCGTTGAGGCAAGGGTCGGAGAACGATGCGGGCGGGTCCTTTCGGACCCGCCCGCATCGCTTTTCAGGTACGGGGGCCTCTGCCGCGCCGGCGGTCCATCGCGATGCTGATGACGATGGGGACGGCGAGGAACAGCGCCGTGCCGCAGACGACGAGCGTCGTATATATGGCGGGGCTGCCGACGGGCAACTGCGACGGCGGGAAGAAGGTGACGGCGAACGAGAAGAGCACGGCGAGGAAGCCGATGCCGCCGACGGCCCACATGCCGGCGTTGCCTCCCGGAACGCGGTAGTCGCGCTGCAGGCCGGGCTGCGTGTAGCGCAGGCGGATGGCGGCGGCGTACATCATCATATACATGATCAAGTACAGTCCGATCGTGAGGGCGCTCAGCAGGAAGAAGGCGACGCTCACGTCCTTCATGAAGATGTAGAGCGACGAAAGCACCGTCACGATGCAGCCCTGGATGATGAGGATGTTGATCTGCACGCCGTTGCGGTTGGTCTTCTGCAACAGGCGCGGCAGCCGCCCTTCGTTGGCCGTCCAGAGCAGGCCGCGGCTGGGGCCCGAGATCCACGACAGCACGCCCGCCAATGCGCCGAACGCCACGAGCAGGCTCATGACGTTGGTGAGCCATCCGACGCGGTAGTGTTCGAAGACGATCTGGAACGTGGTGAAGAGTCCTGACTGGAGGTTGATCCGGTCGTAGGGCGTGATTACGGCCACGGCCAGCGCGCCCAGCGTGAAGAGGCCGAACGAAATGAGCGCCGCGAGGAACATGGCGCGCGGGAACTGTTTCTGCGGGTTTTTCAGCTCAGGGGCGTGTACGGCGTGCACCTCGACGCCGGCGAACAGCAGCAGAATCCCCGCCAGGAAAGCGATGTCGCTCATGCCGGTGATGTGGGGAAAGAGCCGCGGATGGGCGTGGTGCGCCGCATCCAGATCGACCACCTGCGAGACGGACGCGGGAATGTGTTCGAACTCCACGCCGTTGCCGCCCGCGAGCCAGGCCGCGGCCGCCAGGACGATGACGATGCCCGGAAGCACCGTACCTATGAGAAAGCCCCGGCTGGTGATGCCCGAGATGGCCGACGTGCCGCGCAGCGTGACCCACGTGGCGAACCAGTACATGGCGATCGAGAAGAGTCCGACGAACGGGCCGTTCTGCGCCAGCGCCGGAAGCCCGATCGTGTAGGCGATCGACGCGGCGGCGAATCCCAGCACGGTGGGATACCAGACCACGTTCTGAATCCATTGCAGAAAGATGGCCGTGAACCCGAGGTGGGGGTTGAACGCCTCCTTCACCCAGGTGTAGACGCCTCCGCCCTTCGCCGCGAAGGCGCTGCCCAGTTCGGCGCCCACGAGCGCCGCGGGGATGAGGAAGAGGAATGTGGCGAAGAAGATGTAGAAGAACATGGTGAGCTCCTCCTGGGCCATCATCGGAAGGCCGCGCAGGCTGATGACCGCGGCCGCGGTCATCAGCGCGAGCTGTGAGGTCGAGATGTTTTTGCTTTTTGCCATAGTTTCGTTTGCTTGACGTTTCCCTCTCCGACAGCAGTTTTCGTGCCGGGCTGTGCGCTTCGGGACGGAACGGTGACCGCGGACGGTTTCCGAAGGGCCTCGTGCAGCCGGCGGCAGCCGCCCGGGCGGGTTTTCCGTCCCTCCTGCCGTTTTTCCGCCGGAAAGGGACGCCGTGCGGCGGATTTTTCGTATCTTCGCGGAGGCCCCGGTGCGTGCCGGGGCGTGGCGGCCCGCTGCGGAGGACCGGGCCGGCCGCCGGGAACGGAAAAGACGGAGAACGATGAAAAAAGGACTGATGGCGCTGGCGCTGTGCCTCCTCGCGGGGCGCGCCGCCGTATGCGCGGAGCCGTCGCGGGATGCGGCGGCGGACGACGGGGGCCGGACGGTGCGTCTGGTGACCTATAATGTCGGCGTGTTCAACAAGTATGTCAGGGACGACTACCGGCTTGTGGCCGGCCTGCTGCGGGAGGTCCGTCCCGACGCCGTGTGCCTGAACGAGCTGGACAGTTGCACGGCACGCACGCGCGGCGTCTTCCAGTTGGAGCGCATCGCCGGGATGATGGGCGGCTGGGACTTCCGTTTCGGGGCCGCGATGCCCTTCGACGGCGGCTCCTACGGCGAGGGAGTCATGACGCGCGAGCGGGCCGTGAGGAAGGAGGCGGTGGCGCTGCCCGAGGCCGGCGGGGCCGAGCCGCGCGTGCTGGTCGTCGTGGAGCTGCCCGACTACGTGATCGCCACGACGCACCTCGACCATGTTTCGCCCGAAGCGCAACTGGAGCAGGTGCGGACGATCAACCGCGAAATGATGCGGCGGTACGGCGACTCTCCGAAGCCCGTCTTTCTCGGGGGCGATCTGAATGCCGAGCCCGGTTCCGAGACCCTCCGGCTGCTGGAACGGACGTGGCGGGTGCTCACCCCGACCGACGGGGGGACCTACCCTTCGGACGAGCCGGAACAGTGCATCGACTACCTGTTGCAGTTGCGCAACGGGGTGCGCTGCGAAGTGACCGACGCGCGCGTGCTGAGCCGCTTCGGGACGGGCGACGTCTCCCGGGCCTCGGACCATCTGCCGGTGCTGCTCGAAGTGAGGTGGTAGCCGCTCGGCCGGGCGTTCCGGCTGCGGCGCGGCGGGAGGGGTACGGATTTTGCCGTTTCCCTCCGGCAGGAAGCCGTCGCCGCCGGTTTTCCCGCACTTTTCGTATCTTTGCCGCATGAGAATCGTGAACCGCATACTTCCGTTCCTGCTGTTTGCGGCGTGCTGCATGCCGGTTCGGGCGCAGCAGCGGGAGACCTATTCCGTCGCGGGGCGGGTCATCGACCGCCTGACGCGGCAGCCCGTGCCCTACGCCTCCGTCGTGGTGGCGGGCGACGAGCGGAAAGGCGCCTCGTCGGATTCGACCGGACGTTTCGTCATCGAGCGCGTGCCGCCCGGCATCTGCCGCTTCGCCGCGTCGTCGGTGGGCTACAAGAGCCTGCTGACGTCCGAATACCTCGTCTCGGCCGCCACGCCCTTCGTCGAAATCGAGCTGGAGGAGGATGCCACGCGGGTCGAGGCCGTGACGGTGCGGCCTTCGCCGTTCCGGGCCACGGTCGAAAGCCCCGTGGGGCTGAACGTCATCGGCATCCGGGAGATCGAGAAGAGCCCCGGCTCGAACCGCGACATTTCGCGCATCGTGCGCTCCTATCCCGGCGTGGCCTTTTCACCGGTGGGCTACCGCAACGACCTGATCGTGCGGGGCGGCGGACCTTCGGAGAACAAGTTCTTCATGGACGGGATCGAGATTCCGAACATCAACCACTTCGCCACGCAGGGCGCGACGGGCGGCCCGGTGAGCATCGTCAATGCCGACCTGATCCAGGAGATCAGCTTCTACACCGGGGCGTTTCCCGCCGACCGGGCCGGGGCGCTGAGCTCCGTGCTGGATTTCCGGCTGCGCGACGGCAATGCCGAGAAGCAGACCTTCAAGGCGACGCTCGGTGCATCGGATGCCGGTGTCAGCGGCAGCGGGCATATCGGCGGCCGCACGACCTACGTCTTCTCGCTCCGTCAGTCGTACCTCCAGCTGCTTTTCAAAATGCTGGGGCTGCCGTTCCTGCCCAACTACATCGACGGGCAGGTGAAGGTCAAGACGCGCCTCACGGAGCGCGACGAACTCACGGTGCTGGCGCTCGCCGGCATCGACAACATGAAGCTCAACGTCGATGAGAAGGGCGAGGACGCCGAGTACCTGCTGAGCTACCTGCCGCGCATCCGGCAGGAGACCTTCACCGTCGGGGCCTCGTGGCGGCACTACGCCGGGCGTCACGTGCAGACCGTGACGCTGAGCCACAACTACCTGAACAACCGCAACCTGAAATACCGCAACAACGACGCCTCGTCGGAGGAGAACCTGACGCTCCGGCTGCGTTCCGTCGAGCAGAAAACCTCGCTGCGGGCCGAGAACCGCACCTATGCGGGGCGGTGGACGCTGCGCGGGGGCGTCGAGCTGAACTATTCGCACTATACGAACCGCACGTTGCAGCGGCTCTACGCCGGCGGCGTGCGCCTTTCGGATTACCGGACGCGGCTGGGAATCGTCGGCTGGGGGCTTTTCGCCGGAGCCGACTATGCGTCGGGCGACCGGCGCTTCACCGCCTCGGCGGGCCTGCGGGCCGACGGGTGCGACTACTCCGCGCGCATGGCCCGGCCGTGGCACCAGCTTTCGCCGCGCGCCTCGGTATCGTATGTCGTCGCTCCCGGCTGGACGGTGAGCGGCAGCGCGGGGCTCTACTACCAACTGCCGCCCTATACGGCACTGGGGTTCAAGGAGGAGGGCGCCTTCGTGAACCGGGACCTGCGCTATATGCGCGTGGGCGAGGTGAGCGCGGGGGCTTCGTGGCGGTTGCGCGACCGGCTGATCGTCTCGGTCGAGGGGTTCTGGAAGGGGTACGGCGACGTGCCGCTTTCGCTCGCCGACGGCATTCCGCTCTCGTGCAAGGGAAACGACTACGGCGTGGTGGGCAACGAGGCCCTGCGCTCCTCGGCCGAAGGACGCGCGTACGGCGTCGAGGCGATGGCCCGCTGGCAGATTCCCGGACGGGTGAACGTCGTGGGGTCGGTGACCCTCTTCCGCAGCGAATACCGCAGCGACGGCGCCTCGCCGTGGGTCGCCTCGGCGTGGGACAACCGTTTCGTGGCGAACGTCAGCGGGACGTACGACCTGCCGCGCGGCTGGAGCGTCGGCGCGAAGCTGAGCGCCGTGGGCGGAGCGCCCTATACGCCCTACGATCTGGACAAGTCGTCGCTCGTCGAGGCATGGAATGCGCAGGGACGCCCCTATTACGACTATTCGCGCTACAACGAAGGACGGCTCGACGCCTTTGCGCAGCTGGACCTGCGCATCGACAAGGTGTTCTATTTCCGCGGCTGCATGCTGGGGCTTTATATCGACCTGCAGAACGTCACGGTGAGCAAACTGCGGCAGCCCGACGTGGCGATGTCCACGGGCGAGATCGTGAATCCCGAAGCCCCGGCGTCCGAGCAGCGCTACCGGATGAAGTACCTCCGGCAGGAGAGCGGGACGCTGCTGCCGTCGATCGGCGTGACGGTGGAGTTCTGACGCGGCGGCGCGGCGGGAGCCGCACGGGCATGAAAAAAACAGCAGGGAATCTCCCGATTGCCTGCTGTCCCCGGAGGTTGCCCTCCTAAACTACTAACCCAAACTTAAATAAATGAAGAAACCTCACTGCGGTTCCTTGCCGCAGTTGTCATAGTCATTCGCAAAGTCGGTGCCAAAACGAGAGCCGGCGATCCGCGGATCGCCGGCTCTCGTCGTTTCGGGGTATCCTTGCGCCTGCGGGGCGTATTCGCCTCCCGCGGGCGTCGCGGAGTCGGGGCGGGATGTCGTGTCCGGCGTCCGTCAGCGGCCGAACACGCCCGTATAGGTCGCGGGCGAGAGGGCGCGCAGCTCCTCCTTCACGGCTTCCGGCACGTCGAGCGTCTCGATGAAGGCCGCGATCGCCTCGCGCGTGATGTGGGCGTTGGTGCGCGTCAGGGCCTTCAGCGCCTCGTAGGGTTTCGGATAGCCCTCGCGGCGCAGGACGGTCTGGATGCCTTCGGCCACGACGGCCCAGTTCTGCTCCAGGTCCCTTTCGAGGGCCTCGCGGTTGAGGATCACCTTGTTCAGCCCCTTGAGCAGGGACTGGAAGGCGATTACGGCGTGGGCCACGGGCACGCCGACGTTGCGCAGCACGGTCGAGTCCGTCAGGTCGCGCTGCAGGCGCGAGACGGGGAGTTTCGAGGCGAGGTGCTCGAACAGGGCGCTGGCGATGCCGAAGTTGCCCTCGGCGTTCTCGAAGTCGATCGGATTGACCTTGTGGGGCATGGCGCTCGATCCCACCTCGCCGGCCTTGATCTGCTGCTTGAAATACTCCATCGAAATGTAGGTCCACATGTCGCGCGAGAGGTCGATCAGGATGGTGTCGATGCGTTTCATGCAGTCGAAGATCGCCGCCAGGTTGTCGTAGTGCTCGATCTGCGTGGTGTACTGCGACCGGCAGAGGCCCAGCCGTTCGTTCACGAAACGGTTGGCGAAGTCCGCCCAGTCGATCGAGGGGTAGGCCGCGTGATGGGCGTTGAAGTTGCCCGTGGCGCCTCCGAACTTGGCCGGAACGGCGATGTCGTGCAGCATGGCCAGTTGCCGTTCGAGCCGCTCGACGAAGACCATGAACTCCTTGCCGAGGGTCGTGGGCGAAGCGGGCTGCCCGTGCGTGCGTGCCAGCATCGGCACGCCGCGCCACTGCTCGGCGAAAGCCGCCAGACGGTCGCGGACCTCCTCCGCGGCGGGGTAGTAAACGCCTGCGAGGGCCTCCTTGAGCGAGAGCGGGATGGCCGTGTTGTTGATGTCCTGCGACGTGAGGCCGAAGTGTACGAATTCCTTGTATGCGGACAGTCCCAGCGCGTCCATCTTCTCCTTGATGACGTATTCGACGGCCTTGACGTCGTGGTTCGTCACCGCCTCGATCTCCTTGACGCGCTGCGCGTCGGCTTCCGTGAAGTCCGTGTAGAGCGAGCGCAGGGCTTCGGATTGCGCCCGGTCGATGCCCGCGAGCTGCGGCAGCGGGAGCTCGCACAGGGCGATGAAATACTCCACTTCGACGCGGATGCGGTAGCGGATCAGTGCCTGTTCCGAAAAATAATCGGCGAGTTTTTCCGTTTTGTTCCGGTAGCGCCCGTCTATGGGCGAAATGGCGGTAAGGGGGGTCAGCATAGCGGTTATGAGATTTGTTCGGGCCCCAAATTTACGACATTTATTGAAATCCGCATAATTTTCCCTACCTTTGTAAGGGCGTAAACCGAAAAACGAAAATGAGATTTCTAACCGAAATAGTCGATGCCCTCGCGGGGTTCGTGCAGCGCAATCCGCTGACCGTGCTCCTGGTCGTCGTGCTGGCCGTAGGCGCTCCGGCGCTGCTGAAGGGCATCGCGCTTTTCATACTTTATTTCTTTATGGGACTTCTGCTGTTGGTCGTGGCGGGGCTGCTGTTCTTCCGCTGGCGCGTCTGCAAGATGCGCCGCGAGATGGAGGAGCGGTTCGGCCGGGAATTCGGACCGGAGCGGCCGGGCGGATTCCGGCAGGGCTTCGGCGGCGGGGCGCCGCGGACTCCGCGCGAGGGCGAGGTGAAGGTCCGCAGAACCTCCGGAGCCCCCGAGAAACGGGTGGCGGAGGACGTGGGCGACTACGTCGATTTCGAGGAGACAAAAGAAAACAGGTGAACGATGCTGAAAGTATTCGGACTCATAGGGCGCTACTTCATGCTGATGGGAAAGGTCTTTTCCCGTCCCGAGAAGGCGGGAATCTACCGCCGACGCATCGTTTACGAGATGGAGGCGCTGGGGGTCGATTCGATCGGACTGACGGCCATCATTTCGGTCTTCATCGGCGCGGTGATCACCCTCCAGATGTGCATCAACCTCGACTCGCCGTTCATCCCGCGCTCGCTGGTGGGGTATGCCACGCGCGAGACGATGATCCTCGAATTTTCGTCGGCCGTCGTGGCGCTGATCCTGGCCGGCAAGGTCGGGTCGAGCATCGCCTCCGAGATCGGCACGATGCGCATTACCGAGCAGATCGACGCGCTGGAGATCATGGGCGTCAATTCCGCCTCGTACCTCATTCTCCCGAAGATCGTGGCCTCGATGATCTTCTTCCCGTTCCTGACGATCCTTTCGATCCTCATCGGCGTGGTCGGAGGCTGGCTGATAGCCGCCGTGACGGGCATCATGATCCCCGCGGACTACGTGGACGGCCTGCTGATGGACTTCAAGCCCTATTCGATCACCTACACGCTCATCAAGACCGTTTTCTTCGCCTACATCATCACCTCGATCTCGGCCTTCTACGGCTATTACGCCAAGGGCAATTCGCTCGAAGTGGGCACGGCCTCGACGCGCGCCGTGGTGGCCTGCTCGGTGGTGATCCTGCTTTTCGACCTGATCCTGACACAAGTGCTGCTGATATGATACGCACCGAACACATCGTCAAGTCGTTCGACGGCCGCCGGGTGCTCGACGACATTTCGATCGAATTCGAGACCGGCAAGACGAACCTCATCATCGGCCGCAGCGGTTCGGGCAAGACCGTGCTGCTGAAGACACTCGTGGGGCTGCACGAACCCGATTCGGGCGACGTGTGGTACGACGAAGTGAACTTCACGCGGCTGGGATTCCGCGAGCGCAAGGAGATCCGCAAGGATATAGGCATGATCTTCCAGGGCGGGGCGCTGCTCGACTCCTCGACGGTCGAGGAGAACGTCAAGCTGCCGCTCGACCTGTTCACCTCGAAGAGCGAGCGCGAGAAGATGGAGCGCGTGAACTTCTGCCTCCAGCGCGTGCGGCTCGAGAACGCCAACCGGCTCTATCCGGCCGAGCTGTCGGGCGGCATGATCAAGCGCGTGGCCATCGCCCGCGCGATCGTGATGAATCCCCGCTACCTGTTCTGCGACGAGCCCAACTCGGGGCTGGACCCGCAGACCTCGATCGTGATCGACAACCTGATTCACGAAATCACGCGGGAATACGGCATCACGACGATCATCAATACGCACGACATGAACTCCGTGATGGAGATCGGCGAGAAGATTGTATATATACACGACGGGCTCAAGTGGTGGGAAGGCACGAAGGAGGAGATTCTCCATGCCGACAACCGCGAGCTGAACGACTTCGTCTTCGCCTCGGCCATGGCCAAGCGCGCCAAGCTGGCCGCACGGTAGCCGCACGGCGTGCGAGGCTCCCGGAGAGACCCGAACGGGCTTCCGGGACGCTGCGGAGGAAGAGCCCGGGCTCCGGAAAGCGCGGCGCGGGGATTTTTAAAATAGTTAAATTTTTATTTGCGTAAATTATAGAAAGTGCGTACTTTTGCGCTGGAAAAAACAGAGCGAGTTTTTTACTAACAAATAATTCAAAACGTTATGGCAACTATCAAGATTGGTATCAACGGATTCGGTCGTATCGGCCGTATGGTTTTCCGTGCCGCCTGCACGCAGACTGACAAGTACGAGATCGTAGGCATCAACGACCTCTGCCCGGTGGACTACCTGGCTTATATGCTCAAGTACGACACGATGCACGGCCAGTTCAAGGGCACGATCGACTACAACGTCGAGAAGAGCCAGCTGATCGTGAACGGCCACGCCATCCGCGTGACCGCCGAGAAGGATCCCGCGAACCTGAAGTGGAACGAGGTGGAGGCCGAGTACGTCGTGGAGTCCACGGGTCTGTTCCTCACCGAGGAGAAGGCTCAGGCTCACATCGCAGCCGGCGCCAAGTATGTCGTCATGTCGGCTCCCTCGAAGGACGCTACGCCGATGTTCGTATGCGGCGTGAACACCGATACCTATGCAGGCCAGAAGATCGTTTCGAACGCTTCGTGCACCACGAACTGCCTGGCTCCCATCGCCAAGGTGCTCAACGACAAGTTCGGCATCACCGACGGTCTGATGACCACGGTTCACTCGACCACCGCCACGCAGAAGACCGTGGACGGTCCCTCGATGAAGGACTGGCGCGGCGGCCGTGCCGCTTCGGGCAACATCATCCCCTCCTCGACCGGCGCTGCCAAGGCCGTAGGTAAGGTGATCCCCGCCCTGAACGGCAAGCTGACGGGTATGTCGATGCGCGTTCCGACCCTCGACGTATCGGTTGTGGACCTGACGGTGAACCTGGCCAAGCCGGCCAAGTACGACGAGATCTGCGCTGCCATGAAGGAGGCTTCGGAAGGCGAGCTGAAGGGTGTGCTGGGTTACACCGAGGAGGCTGTCGTTTCGTCGGACTTCCTGGGCGACGCCCGCACGTCGATCTTCGACAAGGCTGCCGGTATCGCACTGACCGATACCTTCGTAAAGGTCGTTGCTTGGTACGACAACGAGTGGGGTTACTCGAACAAGGTGCTCGACCTCATCTCGGTGATGAAGGCTTACAACAAGTAATCGGACACTCCGGTTATGAACGGGAAGGACTCCGCGAGGAGTCCTTCTTTTTTGTCCGGACCTGCCGGGTAGCGGATTTCGGGAGCGGATTTCTCCGGGGGCCGGGGATGGCGGCAAAAAGGGCCGGGTTTCTTCCGGAACCGTCCGCCACGGGACCGGAAGGGGTGGTGGGATCCGGCAGCGGCGGACTATTCGTGCGAATCCACGCGCAGCTCGATCGACGCCCCCGACCACTGGTTGATCCGCCGTTTCTCGGAACGGATGCGGCGGCCGTCGCAGGCGATCTTCAGGTCGATCTCGAAGGGACGCGTCGCGTCGATGTCGTTGCCCGCGGGCAGCGTGTGGGGTACGATGTAGATATAGAGCACCAGATGGTCGCACGGTCCGGTCGTGAGCCTTGCCGTGCGGAACGCGGGAATTTCCGCGGGCCGCTCCGGGAGGTTCGAACCCACGCCGGCGACCTCCGAGGCGGCCGAGGCGAATCCCGTGCGGCGCTCTTCGGCGTCGAAACAGCCGCACATGAGCGCGACGTTGTAGCGCCACCACTCCTCGTAGCGGCTCGTGACTTCGATGGTGAATCCCTTGTGTGCTGCCATATCCGGCAAATATAATACAACTTGCGTGCAATGCCAAATTCGAGCCCCGCGGGATGGACCGCGGGTGCTAAAACTCGCCGTTTTCTTTGCACTTGTCCTATTTTTTAGTAACTTTGCGCACTAAATGTGCACAAATGGAGGTGGCTCAGGGATATTCCATAGCCTTCAAGGGGCTGAAGAACGGGCATCACGATTTCCGGTTCGAAGTCGGGAAGCCGCTCTTCGATGCCTTCGGGAACACCGAGATCCGGGACTGCGCCTGCGAGGTGTCCGTGGGGCTGGAGCGTGCGGAGACGCTGCTCGCTCTCGACGTCCGGATCACGGGCCATGTCGTCGTCGCGTGCGACCGCTGTCTGGAGGACTGCCGCATTCCGGTCGATTTCGAGGGGCGGCTCATGGTCCGCTTCTCCGAGGAGGAGCACGAATACGACGGCGAAGTGCTGTGGCTCGTGCCCGGGGAGGACGAAGTGGACCTCGCGCAGTATATCTACGAGAGTATCGTCCTGTCGCTGCCCTACCAGCGGGTGCATCCCGAGGGGGAGTGCGATCCCGACATGCTCGGACGGTTCCGCATCGTCTCGGACGAGGAGTTCGCCTCGATCGAGGCCGGGGCCGGAGGCGAGGAGCGCCGGGGCGGCGAATGGGCCAAGCTGGCGGAGCTGCGCGAACGCATGGAGCCGGGCGGCCGCTCCTCCGGGGATGACGCGAAAGACTGAAACGAAATACGTTAAACTTATAATTACACTGTAAAATGGCACATCCTAAACACAAAGTCTCGTCGACGCGACGCGACAAGCGCAGAACTCATTACAAGGCTGTCGTTCCGACGGTGGTGACCTGTTCGAACTGCGGTGCAGCCGTGCTGTACCACCGCGTATGCCCCGAGTGCGGTTTCTACCGCGGCAAGCTCGCCATCGAGAAGAAGGCCGCCGAATAAGCTCGGCGCTCCGAAGAGTGCATCCCCCGGGAATGCCTCTTTTTTACTTTTTACGGGAGGTTCCGTAGGCGCGGGACGGGATGGAGCCATCCGTTCCGGAATCCGGTCGTGCGGAACCGGGATTAAACCAAATCGCATTCGAGTATGTTAAGAATAGGTGTGGATGCCATGGGGGGCGATTTCGCTCCCGAAGCGGCTGTCAAGGGAGCCGTCATGGCGCTCGACGCGATCGGGCCGGACAGCCGTATCGTGCTGTTCGGTGACGAACGGAGGATACGCGAGGTGCTGGAGGCCGAAGGGTGTCCGGCCGAACGGTTCGGCATCGTGGCCACCTCGGAGGTTATCGAGATGGGCGACCATCCGGCCAAAGCCTTCCAGGCCAAGGCCGATTCGAGTATCACGGTGGGCTTCGGCTACCTGGCCAAAGGCGGCATCGACGGTTTCGCGAGCGCCGGCTCCACGGGCGCCATGATGGTCGGCTCCATGTACGCCGTCAAGCCGATCGAGGGGGTTATCCGCCCCACGATTTCGTCGATCGTGCCCACCGTCGCGGGACGCCCCGCGCTGTTGCTCGACGTCGGGCTGAACGTGGACTGCAAGCCCGAGGTGCTGGCGCAGTACGGCGTGATCGGGTCGATCTATGCCGAAGCGGTGCTGGGGATCGGATCGCCCCGCGTCGCGGTGCTCAATATCGGCGAGGAGGAGACCAAGGGCAACGCCCTGTCGAAAGCGACTTACGAATTGCTGAAGGCCGAGCCGCGCATCAACTTCGTCGGCAACGTCGAGGGTTCGCACATCTTCTCGGGCAAGGTCGCCGACGTGATCGTTTGCGACGGCTTCGTGGGCAACACGGTGCTGAAGATGGCCGAGGGTCTCTACCGGATCAACAAGGCGCTGGGAGGCGGCAATGCCTTCTGGGACGCCATGAACTATGAAAACGTGGGCGGCACGCCCGTGCTGGGCGTCAATGCGCCCGTCATCATCGGCCACGGCTGCTCGTCGCCCGCGGCGATCCGCAGCATGATCCTCTCGACCGAGCAGGTGGTGAAGGCCGGCCTGACGGCCAAGTTGCAGCGCGCGTTTCAAAATTAGTGACTAACCAAGGTAAACAAGAAGTTAATGAGCAAGATAACAGCAGCGATTACGGGTGTGGGGGAGTACCTTCCCGATTACATCCTGACGAACGACGAATTGAGCCGGATGGTCGATACGAGCGACGAGTGGATCATGTCGCATATCGGCGTCAAGACGCGTCATATCCTCAAGGGCGAAGGCGTGGGAACCTCCTACATGGGAGCCCGCGCGGTCATCAACCTGCTGGACAAGACGGGCGTGGACCCGATGGATATCGACGTGGTGATCTGCGCCACGGTGACGCCCGACATGTTCTTCCCCTCGACGGGCAACCTGATCGCCGACCAGGCCGGCTGCAAGAACGCCTTCGCCTACGACGTGTCGGCGGCTTGCAGCGGCTTCCTCTTCGCCCTCACGACGGGCGCCAAGTTCATCGAGGCCGGTACGAGCAAGAAGGTGATCGTCGTCGGCGCGGACAAAATGTCCTCGATCGTCGATTATACGGACCGTTCGACCTGCCCGATTTTCGGCGACGGTGCGGCTGCCGTGCTGCTGGAACCCGATACGGAGGGTTACGGCGTGATCGACTCGATCCTGCGTTCGGACGGCTCGGGCGAGCTGCAACTCTACATGAAGGCGGGAGGTTCGCGCTACCCGGCGTCGATCGAGACGGTGCAGAACAACTGGCACACGATCATGTGGGACGGCCATGCCGTCTTCAAGGCCGCCGTGTCGAAGATGGCCGACGTGTCGGTCGAGATGATGGAGCGCCACCACCTGTCGTCGGACGATATCCGCTACCTCGTGCCGCATCAGGCCAACCTGCGCATCATCGACGCCACGGCGCGCCGCATGGGCATCACCTCGGACAAGTGCATGATCAACATCGACCGGAACGGCAACACCACGGCCGCGACGATTCCTTCGTGTCTCTACGACTACGAAAAGGAACTCCGCCGGGGCGACAACCTCATCCTGTCGGCCTTCGGCGGCGGATATACCTGGGGCGCCATCTACGTGAAGTGGGCCTACGACGGCGAGAAGGCATAGCTTCGAGCGGTATGACCGGACTTCGGAGGTCCGGGCGGAAAGCGATACGTCTCAAAGGGCGCATCGCTTTTTCGTTTCCGGCCGGAAATTCGTATCTTTGAGAGATGGATGCGACGATAAGGCCGATGATGCGGGCGGAGTTCCCGCTGCTGTCCGGCTTCCTGTACGAGGCGATCTTTATTCCGGAGGGCGCGGCCCCGCCTCCGCGGACGGTGCTCCTGTCGCCGCCGCCGTCTGGGTCCGCTGCGGCGCGGGGTTCGGCCGTGTCGCGGAGGGAGTTCCGGAGCTTGCGGCGGCACTCGATCCGGCCTGCCGGGGACGGGGTGTCGGGACGCGGCTGCTGCGGGCGATGCTGCGGTTGCTGGCCGACGAGGGCTATCCGGCCGTCTCGCTCTCGGTGCAGAAGGCGAATCCCGCCGTGCGGCTGTACCGGAGGCTGGGGTTCCGGGTCGTCCGGGAGCATCCGGAGGAGTATGTGATGGTGTGCGTTCCGGCCTGACGGGCCGGGCGATTTCGGTTTCCTTTCGGATTCGGGGCGTAACTTCGCCCCGGTCCGGCGCCGGAGACCCGGCGTCGTGCGGGAAACGATAATTGAATGGAGTTATGAAGATTCTGATCGTCGAGGACGAACCCTCCCTTCGGGAGATCATGGCGCAGACGTTGCGCCGGGAGCAGTACGTGGTCGAGGAGGCGGCCGATTACGCCTCGGGGCTCGACAAGATCGCAGCCTACGACTACGACTGCATCCTGCTGGACATCATGCTGCCGGACGGCAGCGGGCTGAAACTGCTCGAGGAGCTCAAGCGCCGCGGACTGCGTGCGGGGGTCATCATCATCTCGGCGCGCGACTCGCTCGACGACAAGATCGGCGGGCTGGAGCTGGGAGCCGACGACTACCTGCCCAAGCCGTTCCATCTGGCCGAACTGAGCGCCCGCATACGCAGCGTGCTGCGGCGACACCGGCACGACGGCCGGCAAAGCCTCGATGCGGGCAATGTCCGCCTGTGGCCCGACAGCCGCCGCGTGGAGGTCGCGGGCCGCGAGGTGGAGCTGCTGCGCAAGGAGTACGACATCCTGCACTATTTCATGAGCCGGCCGAACCATACGATCGACAAGGCCGCGCTGGCCGAAGGGGTCTGGGGCGACCATATCGACCAGGCGGACAACTTCGATTTCGTCTATGCGCAGATGAAGAACCTGCGGCGCAAGCTGGAAAAGGCGGGTGCCGACATCGAGATACGGGCCGTTTACGGCTTCGGCTACAAGCTCGTCCGGCCATGAAGCTGGTCTATCGCATCGTGCTCCACCTGGCATGGGTGCTGTCGCTGCTGCTGGCGGCATGGGCCGTGCTCTTCTACTTCGCCCTGACCGACCGGATCGACCGCGAGACGGACGACTCGCTCGAGGCCCGGGCCGAGACGTCCATCAAGCAGTTCCTTTCGGGACGGGCGCTTCCCGACTCCGGGAGCGGCAACGACGGCTGCCTGCTGCGCTCTATTCCGGACGAGTACGCCGCCGTGCGGCCGCAGGAGGTTTACACCGACGAACGGATTTATATTCCCGAGCGCGATGCCCGGGAGCCGGCGCGCGTGCTCCGGATGCTTTTCCGCGACGGCGGGGGCGGATGGCACGAACTGACGGTGATGGCGCCCGCGATCGAGAAGAACGAACTCACGCGGGCCCTGCTGCGGTGGGTCGTGTCGCTCTACCTCGTCCTGCTGCTCCTGCTGCTCGTGGTGACGGCCTGGGTGCTTCACCGCACCATGCGGCCGCTCTACGCCCTGCTGCGGTGGCTCGACGACTATACGGTGGGAAAGCCCAACCCGCCGCTGGCCGACGATACGGCCGTGGCGGAGTTCCGCCGTCTGAACGATGCCGCACGGCGCTATGCCGCCCGGGCCGAGTCGCTGTTCGAGCGGCAGAAGCAGTTCATCGGCAACGCTTCGCACGAGATGCAGACCCCGCTGGCGGTGTGCCGCAACCGGCTGGAGATGCTCGTGGACGACGCCCGGACGCTCACCGGGGAGCAACTGGCCGAGATAGCCAAGGTGCAGCGGACGCTGGGCCACCTCGTGCGGCTGAACCGGTCGCTGCTGCTGCTCTCGAAGATCGAGAACGGGCAGTTCCCCGAAACCGGTCCCGTGGACGTGAATGCGCTGGTGCGGCGGACGGCCGGGGAGCTGGAGGAGATCTATGCGTACCGCGGGATGCGGTGCACGGTGAGCGACCGGGGGCGGCTCGTCGTGCGGATGAATCCCTCGCTGGCCGAGAGCGTCGTGGGCAATCTGCTCAAGAACGCTTTCGTGCACGGCGACGTGCCGGGAGAGGTGACCGTGGAGATCGCGCCGGACGCACTGCGGATTTCGAACGGCGGAGCGGCGGGGCCGCTTGATGCCGGGCATATCTTCGACCGGTTCTACCAGGGGACGAAAAAGGAGGGTTCGACCGGACTGGGACTGGCGATCGTGGATGCCGTCTGCCGCCTCTACGGCCTGCGGGCGGAGTATGCCTATGCGGCGGGAAGGCACTGTTTTTCGATCCTTTTCCCGGAAGGATGCCGTCTGCCGCCGGAATAGCCGCCGCCTTTTCAGATTCCTTTCAGTTTCGGCCCCTACTTTTGTACCGAGAAAAAACATTCAGCCTTAAACCGAAAAAAACGTATGAGAAAATTCCCGATCCTGCCGCTGATCGCATTGCTGGCCGCCGGTCTGACGACGGCCTGCGAGAACAGCCGCCCCCTGACGGAGGCCGAACTCCCGGCAGCCTCGCAGCGATTTCTTTCCGAACATTTCCCCGGGGTGGAGATTTCCTTCGCCAAGGTGGACACGGAGCTTTTCGACAAGGAGTACAAGGTGGTATTCGTCACCGGCTCGAAGGTCGAGTTCGACCGCCGGGGCGCATGGAAGGAGATCGACTGCAAATACGGCGAGGTTCCGTCCGGCATCGTGCCGCAGCCGATCCGCGTCTATGTGGAGAAGCATTTCCCGGGGCGCCGCATCGCGTGCCTCGAGCGCGACCGCCGCGACTACGAGATCGAGCTGGACAACGGCTTCGAGCTGAAGTTCGACCTCGATTTCCGGCTCGTCGATTTCGACGACTGACGCCTCTGCGCGGCCCGGGATTCCGGCATGGCGTGTCGGAGCGGTGTGCGGATGCATACCCGGCGGCGCCGGAAAGCCGCGTTCCGGTCATTCGGGACGGCAGGGCCCGTATTTCCGCTGCGGATTCCGGGGTGCGGTGCAGCCCGGCGAACTGGATGCACGCGCCGGCCGGATGTGCGGGACTCGGTCGGCGGACCGGTCGGCCGCGGAGGCTCCGGTGCGGTTTCGTGCGATAAAATAGCCGGATTTTCCGATACGATTTTCCGAAAACTTGTGTACCTTTGTCCTAAGAAAGGAAAGTGCAAGACTTAAAATCCGTAATAGCTATGTTGAGTAAAAAACTGCACGAGGCGCTCAATGCGCAGATCAATGCCGAGCTGTGGTCGGCGTACCTCTATCTTTCGATGTCGATGGACGCCGAGGCCAAAGGACTCAAGGGCGTCGCCAACTGGTTCTACATTCAGTTCCAGGAGGAGCAGGATCACGCCCGGATCTTCATGAACTACATTCTTTCGCGCGATGCCGAGGTGACGCTTCGGCCCATCGCCGAGGTCCGCACGTCGTGGGCTTCGCCGCTGGAGATGTTCCGGGATACGCTCGAGCACGAAAAGAAGGTGACGGCCCTGATCAACGACCTCGCGGCCATCGCCGCCGAGGACAAGGACTACGCTTCGTCGAACATGCTCGTATGGTTCATCGACGAGCAGGTCGAGGAGGAGGAGTCCGCACGCGGGATGATTACCGCCTGCGAGGCTGTCGAGGGCAACAAGTTCGGGATGTACATGCTCGACAAGGAGCTGGCCGCCCGCACCTATTCGCAGGCCGCACCGCTGGCTTCGTCGAACGACTGATAACGGTTGCCATAGCCGTTAAGCTTCCGGCTCTTCCGCTTTTTCGGGCGGAGGGCCGGATTTTTCTGTTGCCGTGCGCTGTCCGGAGGCGGCTTCTTTCGGGCGGTTCCCTCCGTGCGGTTCCCGTTGCGGCCGCATTCCGGTTCCGGACACCGCTTCGGGGCTATCGTTCCGGGCGGTAGTCGATACCCGCCTTGCGGGCCTGGGTGTGCTGGTGTTCCCGGCGAATGCGGTAGAGGCGCCCCTCCTTGACGAACCGGGCGCCGGTCTGGTGGAAGGTGAAGGAAACTCCGGCGGCCGCGCACTGCCCGCGGAGCGCGAGGACCCATGCGAAGTCGCACGGCCGTGCGTCGTTGCCCGACTCGCCGCCTGCGGAGACCTCCCCGACCGCGGGTCCGAGCCAGGGCGTGAGGTCGATCCGTTCGAGCAGCGGCGCACAGACGATCACCCGGTGGCGCAGGGGCGTTTCGAGGAAAAGCGGCAGCCGCAGGTCGGCAGCCGCCTGGTTCTCCACCGTGCAGCCGACCGTGACGTTCTCGTAGCCGTCGCCCCAGTCGGGCGGCAGCTGTTCCCGGAGCCGTCCGATCCGCTTGGTGATGAAGAAAAACTCCAGATCGCGGCGCAGCCGCATCATCTCCCAGGCTTCGGCGCGCCAGCCGTCCGCCTCCTCGACGAGGAAGTCCGACGTGAAACAGGTATAGACCCGTTCGCCGGGCGGGATTCTGAACCGCCCGTCGCGGCCACGGCGCACGGGAAGCCCGAAGGCGGCGGTCCGCACCACCTCGCGGCTGTCCCGTTCGTGCAGCGCATCCTGCCGATAGACGTAGCAATGGCGGCATCCTTCGCTGATCTTGCGGCAGCCGTGCCAGGGATTCCACGAGACGGACATGGTTTTCGGATTTGTGCGGGTGTGCGGTGTTCGGGTTCTTGTCGGGATTTTACCGCCCGGCGGGCGGGACCGGCGTCCGGGCCGGGGCGGATGCCGGTTGCGGCGAGGGGTTACAGCTCCATGCTCATCCGTATCATGTGGCGGCATTCGACGCCGTTTTCGAAGATCGGGGCGGGATAGTATTTGCGGAAGTAGTCCTCGTCGATGCCGCAGCGTACGAACCCGCAGCGCAGATAGAGGGCGATCTGCCCCGTACCCGAATCTCCCGTACCGATTTCGAGACGGCGGAAGCCCGCCTCCCGGGCCGTTCGGACGGCATGGGCGAGAAGGGCCGTGCCGATGCCCTGCCGCTGGAACCGGGGAACGACGGCGATATTCACCACCTCGGCCGTGAAGGGGCGGGTGTGGAGCAGTACGTATTGCCCGGCGAGCGTATCGCCGCAGCGGGCGGCATAGCAGGCCCCGCGGCCGATGTAGTCGGCCACGGAGGCTTCCGATTCGTCGGCCAGCAGGAGCAGTTCGTGCGAAGGGGCGTTTGTCCGTTCGATCGTCAGTTGCATGGTGTCCGGGATTAAAAGAGTGTGGCGACCCCTTTGAAAGAGGCCAGAATGACGGCGTAGCGCAGGGCCTTTCCGGCGAGCATCGAGACGCCGGTGAGCCACGCGTTGCTGCGCATCAGCCCCAGCACGATGGCCACCGCCTCGCCGATGGTCGGCAGAAAGGCGAAGAATCCCATCAGGGCGCCGCGTCCGGCGAGAAACTTCCGGGCCCGGGCCAACTGGCGGGTCGAGACGCCCAGCCGGGTGATCCACTCGGTGCGTCCGAGCGTTCCGATCCAGTAGCAGGTCATGCCTCCCAGCGTATTGCCCGCCGATGCGGCGACGAGACACCACGCCGGATCGAGCCCCATGCCGATCAGAATGACCATCACCGCTTCGGAGCTGAACGGCAGGATGCTTCCGGCCACCAGCGCCGAGACGAAGAGGCCCCAGTAGCCCCAGTCGATGAAGAATTGCGTGACGGTTTCCATGATCGTCGGAAGGCGGATTCGTTTAGATAGGAGTGTATCCTGCGGGATGCGGACGGGAAACGGAGCGAGCCGGTAGGACAGAGGCTATTCCAGCTTTTTCCGATATGCCTCGTCGAGCGTCTGTCCGCTTTTGTCTTTCCATTCGTTCCAGCCGTTCGTATGTCTGCCCAGACAGATGCTTGCTGCCATACTCGGGCTGTTGAAAGTGTAGTCTGTTTCCAAAACGATGTTTCCGTCCTGCGGGGCCGTATATTTCTTGATGAAATCGTCCCGTTTTTCTTTCATTTTGAATAACGGTGCGCTTCCTTTTGCCAATGTGCTGCCTTTCAGTACGGTAAATCCGTTTTCGTCGTAAAATCCTCTGATGTTTGCCCCTTTGCTTTTACTGAAAAATATATGGCGGTCCCTGGGATCGATCACGTCGAATATGGGACAACCGATGAATGATGTCAGTAATCGGATATCGTCGAAAAATTCATTCATGGAATCTTTCTGATGCTCCGGCAGATTCGGCTCTTTCGGGATTTGTTTGTTGTCGCACAGGTCAAAGCGTTTGGCCTTGTTTGCGGTTTTTACGGCCAGATATTCCAGATACTGGACATCGGCTTTTGTCATGGCGCCGTCCTTGGAGATGAAAACCAGCGCTTTTTGCCAGAAAGCCTTGTTGTATTCGTGGTTCTTGATGCGCTCCCGGAAGTTCTCCGTTTCTCCCAGATACGCTTTGGAGGTGATTCCGTCGTCTTCGCCCAAGAGTATGTAAAATGCGGGACTGTGCAACTCCTCCCTTTCGTTGATTATCGAGAGGGCAGCCCGTGGAATGACCAGCATTTTGCATATTTTATTGCTTATGAAAACGGATTGTGTTCCTTGCGGATTTCCGTCTATCAGATAGGTGGTAATCGTCTTGCCCATATTGATTCGTATATCGGAGACATCAAAAATAGCGATAATTCTCCGAATTCCGCCGTTATATCCGGCTACTTTTTCTTCACTCGAAATTTTTATACCTTTTATATGATTCTGTACCAGCCCGTTGTTGTGGATTATAAGGCGAAGTTTCGGCCGGGATCGTTTGCGGCGGTTACTTGCCGATGTGTTATTGTATTTCTATTGATTATCAATAGTTTGCAACTTGAAAAATAGAATCCTCAAAAATTTACTTGTTTTTTCGCAAAAAAGCGACGATTTAACGATTTTTTTCATCGGTTCCCTCCGAACAGAGGGAAAAGAGGCAAAAACAGCCCTTTCGGGCCCCGACGACCCTCGCTGCAAAGATAGGGCATGTCGGGGTTTATTTCGCCAAAATGGGCTGTAAAATTGAAGATGGATTCACGGATATATTCGGATTCCGATTGTGGTATCTTGTGCCTGGTCGGAGGGGTATTTTGGCCGACTTTAACACCCAGCTCGCTTATAAGTTTTGCAGCCAAAAGAAAAATGGCTGAGGCTATTATATCATGGCGCAGCCATCTCTTTTCTTCCCTTATTTTGACTTTACTTTATTGAACATATATATGAATACGGGGATAAAGTAAAGCGGTTTTATTAGTAGAATGGAGAATCTTTTATAAATTTGATAGAGGAACTGTTTTGAAATATATCGCTATAATTGAAGAGGTCCGTTATAACAACAAAATACTTTCTCCTCAAGAGCGAGTGGAGTTTTGTAAAATGGCAGATGCAACCATTAAGGATTTTTCTGATTCTATAGAAGGTATGCACCAATGCATGGAGGAGATTAGATCTTCTCCTGATTCGGATTTTAATAAGGTGTTACGCATCTTTATTGAGGTTAGCAGTTTTATAGGATTTTCTTTCTGTGATTGCGTCGTATTGACTAAATCATTCATTATGGCGTCAAATTCATATGAAAAGAGTTTCTTCAGAGGCAAGCTGCAGGTTCAGCTTAATGAGAGCTTCAAAAAACTATATGGATTTGCGGAGAAAAATCGCAAAGATTCTTATAGTTCGAAGCTCGGTGAAATTATGTTTATGTTTCCCGGTTTTCAGACCGAATATATCGATATAATGTCGGACCTATGTTGTATTGCGACTCTGGATTCATGGTGGAGAGAAACACGAAATATTGAGGTTCATATTGATGCTGATCGGTTATATGCATCAAGGCATAAGCCTATAAATGAAAGTAAAGTTGTTATGGAGGCCTGTCAGTTGATAAATTTATTCACTTGTTTTAATCGTCTTATGGCACGAATGAATCGAGCGTATATCATTTTATGATGTGACATCTAATGGTACAATAATTATGACTTTTCTGCCGAAATATGTATCTTTATAACTCAACTTTATTCTAAATTGATAAATGAAAAAAACTTTAGCCTACTATTGCGAACGGATAAATCGTGATGACACATGGGCTCAATCGTATAAACATTTTGTCCCTTTATTTATCCAAGAAGCGAAAACTAAAACGCGTTGGGAAGATTGGGATAAGGATGTTTTTTGGGAATTCTTTGAGCGTCCAAATGATCAGTGTGTGTCTTCTCTACAGCAAGGCTATTTCTCTCGAGATGAAAGGGTAGAGTTGAAAAATCATTGGAACGAAATATCTCCTTTGCTGAAGGTAATAGCAGATAATCAAGATGTTCCACAATGGAATGCATACGATCGATTGGCAAATGTTATTCGGCAATATACGAAGAAAAATATGCGAGCTGCAGTGTGCAGATTGGCTGCTGCCTTGCAACCTCAATTATTGTGTACAATTGTCAATGATACAAAATTATGCAAATTGTATAAGTTAATGGGGAAATATGTGTCGGAAGAAATCCCTTTGTGTAAAGGATCTTTGTTCCAGAAAAGCCGTGTAATGTGTAGATTGTTTCAATCAAATCTTAAAGATGGTAATCCTATGGAGATTGCGACATATCCTTGGAAAATATTGCAACTGTTTGAATCGATGGAAAAAAATAATAACAATATGGGCGACAATATTAAAGAGAAAAGGACTCTTCTCGAGGAGGTGCACAATCTTGTGTTTACCGGAGCTCCCGGAACCGGGAAAACTTATCTTGCAAAACAGTTAGCCAAACAAATGATAGGGGTGGAAACGGATGATGCTTTGGATAAAAGCGGACAGTTTGCCTTTGTGCAATTTCACCCATCATACGATTATACCGATTTTGTGGAGGGGTTACGTCCTACACCTCCTGATACGTCGGAAAATATCGGTTTTGAATTGAAAGATGGTGTATTCAAGGAGTTCTGCGAAAAAGCTAGGAAAAATCTGGAGGACAGTCAAAAAGATGATGAGGCTCTGTCGTTTGAACAACAGATAGAAGATAAATATAACCAGCTGATAGATGCGATTCAAAACGACGAAATCAACGAACTTTGTTTAAAAACAGGGAAGAAAGCTGTTATAGCGAGAGTCTCGAAGAGTAATAATATTTCCTTTAAGCGCCGTGTTGATGAGGAACCGAGCACTAATGGCGTATCACTACCCCGTTTAAAGCGTTTGGCTGCGAAATATAAGGCAGCAGAAGATTTGGAAAATCTTAAGAATATAAATCAAGGCATACGAGATGTTATAGGCGGCTGTAATGCGACATGGTATTGGGCAATTCTACACCATCTGTATAAAACATACGGAGATGTGACGGATAATGTAACAGCCAATAAAGTCGATCGGAAAAATTATGTGTTTGTCATTGATGAGATCAATCGAGGGGAGATCTCCAAAATATTTGGAGAATTATTCTTTTCAATCGATCCAAGTTATAGAGGAGAAAAGGGTGCTGTCTATACTCAATATGCCAATATGCATGAGACGGATGAAAAATTCTATGTGCCAGAGAATGTGTATATCATAGGAACGATGAATGATATCGATCGGAGTGTGGAGAGCTTTGATTTTGCCATGCGCCGCCGCTTTGTTTGGCAAGAAATTACGGCAGAAAAGAGTGCTGAGAATATGAATCTTTCCAAAGAGTGTAAGGACAAGATGAAAAGTCTCAATGATAAGATATCAGGGATTGAGGGGCTAGGTTCTTCATATCATATCGGTGGGGCATATTTCCTTGATGAGGATGGAGCTCCTATTAAAGATTTTGAGGAAACATGGAATTTGCGGTTGGAACCTCTGTTGCGTGAATATTTGCGAGGTATGCCCAATGCGGATAACAACCTGGATGAATTAAGAGAAGCATATGAAAATGCTGTCAACAACTGATAATAACGGAGGAAATTATCGGGTGCCCGAGGAGCATTGTGATAACCTGTTGGCAATAGGAAATCGCAATGTCGGGATGTTGTGTCAGGAAAATCCGGACTTGCTGATCTTTCCGCAGTCTCTGGGCCTCTATCATGATGATATTGCCAAGGTCCCCATTTTTGTGTTGCAGGATGGAATCTTGACTACTTGTAACATGATGGGATTTGTGGGAAAAGATGAGACGAGGTTGACTATATCTTCTCGGTTTTGTAAGGACGATCAGCATGACTACTTTCTGCATTATATGTTGCAGCGTGTGCTTGCTATCAATATGTTTAATTTTGAGCAAACATCTAATGATGAGAGTGTCTGGGACTTTTTGTTGTATCTTTTCCCTTATTATCTCAAGCAGGCTTTTAGGCAGGGAATATATAGAATTTATGTAAGAACCGAATATGATGATGCTCATGTTAAAGGACGTATTGATGTCAACCGGCACATACGAATGAATTTTCCTTTTCGTGGGCAGATAGCATATTCTACAAGAGAATATAGTGCTGATAATCCTGTAATTCAGCTGATACGGCATACGATTGAGTGCATATCGAATCATCCTTTTGGCAAAGGAGTGCTGACCTCTGATGCAGAAACCCGCAATGTCGTCGATAAAATTCGTATGATGACTCAAACCAGCTATAGGAAAAATGATCGTCAGCGGGTTGTGGCGACCAATCAGAAAAGGTTCTCTCACCCTTATTTCACTGCGTATGTGATGTTGCAAAAGATTTGCATGCAGATTTTGCGACGGGATAAAATCAGTTTTGGCGAGAAAGAGAGTAAAATATATGGATTGCTTTTCGATGGAGCTTGGCTTTGGGAAGAATACCTAAATACGGTGTTGAAACAAGATTTTGAACATCCCGAGAATAAGACAGGGAAGCATCGACGCTATCTGTTTAATTGTGGTGCTAAATCTTTTCAAGCAATTTACCCCGATTTCATAAGTAAAAATCCACCAACGATTGTGGGAGATGCCAAATATATGGCATTGGAGACAAAAGAATATAATGAGGACTCGGAGCGGGCAACAAGCGTGTATTATAAGACCATTACTTACATGTATCGATTTAATTCTACTTTAGGCTTCTTGTTATTTCCCCATCCGAGAGGTGGGTCTGAGGAAACATACGGAATCAAAGAAACTGCTGGCAAGTTACGCAAGATCGGACTGTCCATTCCTCAGAATGAGATAAATTTTGCTGCATTTCAGACTTATATGAAAGCGCAGGAAGAATGGTTGCGCTCTACAATCATGCAATTATAAATAAAATGTTGTATCGAGGGATATGGACGGGTATTATCATTGATTCTTTATACTTGATTGATAGGTTTTGTTGTTAGATTGTTAATAGTTCAATTCTGATTCGTTGAGCCATTAACTGGGCTATAAGAGCTCACAAATGAAGTTTTGTTAAGATCCGTGTAGAGGATTGCTGGTAAGAATCTATGTGTAATCTGTAAAGAATGTTGACCGTTTCCCTCTAAAGAAATTTGCTGGTCCTCAAGAAAATCCGTAATTTCGCACCGTCAATTGAATAAAAACATAAAGTTTACAATGCTGCAAAGAAGAATAAACAACTGGATCACCGTATCAGATCGAGGCATAAAATGCCTTGAGGTGTTATCATGTGTCCATACTTCAGGTATTGGGGCATTCTATACTTTTAGAGACATTTTCCGACGAACGTTTGATAACCATCGGGGATACGATGATGCTGGTATCCCGCAGAAACGATAAATGAAAACCGTCGGAGAGTCCTTACCAAACTTTTCGACGGTTTTTGTTTTGTGTCTGTTGGTGACGTTCGCACGATGCGCTCTTCTTCGTCAATTCCGTCCACGGGCTGAATTGTAAGTATTATTAACCGCGCAGTGATGCGCATGATTGAAAAGATTATGAATTATCGATTTGACGAAGGTGGTTGGCCTGAATACCTCGCATTTGGAGGCGTTGGGCGAAAGCCGCCACTGGGAGATTGTCGTAGGCGACGATATGTTGGAGCGGCTGGTTGGTATTCAGTGCCAATTCGAGCGACTGGCCGTGATGGGCGACGATGAGTACCGGGGATTCTATATCGAGGTGCCGCGGCCTACGCCGGAAGAGTGGGGCAATGCCGAGGAATTGATCGTTTCGGGGGAATATGACAACCGTGAAGCTTTTTTAGCGAATTGACTTGCATTCAACCCGATGGAGACCAGGTAGTTCCATGTCGCTTTGAGCAGATACGGGGATTCCTGGTCAATCCGTGTTACGAACCGGAAGCGGACCAGCTTTATCATTACGAATGACTCCAAGTGTACGGATGTAAAGCCAGATGATGAATGGTGCAGGGAGAACCTAACCCGCCTCTTCGACTATCTGCAACGGATGATAGATATAGATATCGTTGTCGCTAATCCCGACGGGTTCAACGATTACGTGGCGCACCACCTGCCGTACCAGCAGCGTACGGGACGGATCGCACAAAAGGAATTTAACCGCATAGTACCGAATTGCAAAATTGAGGTGGAAGACCGGGCAACGGCCATCAAGGCGTTGGAGGACTCGGTTCACGGACGTTCTGCCCCTCTTCTGGAAGCTATGACCATCCGAAGGTATTGCACCTATTACCGCATTGCTAACGAGGTGTATGAGACTTATCACCGGAAGCGAGGATTCAGGGGCGTATTTATACAGATCCGCAGGATATTCTTGAAGAACTGCGTGATGTGGCCTATTACAAGCGGAAGAAGTTCGTGGATGTGATAGAAATGTACGACATTGACAGTCCGGCGGATTTCATGCGGTTCGCAACTGACCATTACGGTGAACTGGGGTTTTCTGAATATCTTTGCCTCAAACGACCGGCAGCAGGCGTGGAAGATTGTTGTTTCCAACAGTTATTCGGCCAATGCCGGACTGGCCATCGAAGTAGCGACAGCTTTGTATAAGGCCGGGGCACCGCTGCTGATATATGACGCAGAGAAACTCCTAAGAGTCCTGCTCAAAGAGGATTATGTGCGTCTGGTTCCCGACCCATATCACAATTATATAGGCTATCAGGAAGAGGGTTCCGTTTACGAACTGCCCTGGGAATACGAATGCTCGGAGGATGCTAATTCGGCTCTGACTCTGGAGCAGTCAGGCGATTGTCTCTATTGCAGAATGGCAGCCCGAGGAAAGGGTGAAGGTCAGCGTTTGGCGGGGCTGCAGTTATGTAACTTAGCTTATCTCTATTCAGGTTAGTATAGAGGTTTGCTGAGTTTTTTTATTAAGTTTTTGTTTGACTAAAGTTTATACTGCTTTCATAAGATGGCGAATGCTATAAAGTATATAGTGATAATAGAGAGATTTTTCTAAAGATAGAAATTGGCGACTGGAAATATTCACTATTTTTGCATATTGAACAATAGTAGAATTAGTTTCGTGCCAACGGCATACTTTTGTTGACCTATTTGCTGTGTATGAAGGGTGGGTGGAGAGTTTTTAATGGACAGACAATACAGGGTTGAAATGTAAAAGAGTAAATAAAAATTTGAGAGATAGTATAAATATGGAATCGTATAGTAAGATTATTAGTAGTATTTGTTCTAAAATCCATACTGGTTTAGTCGATTTTAGCGAACCACGTAGTGAAGCTTCAATGCCGACACAAGCATCTTCTGAGTTTATCACAAACAAGCAACAAGGAGATTGGGCAGAAGATCTCTTGTTTAGAGCAATTAATGAAAATTCTGATGCTATTGTTGCGGTTCGTTATGGAAAATCAGACGACTTAGTTGCAGGAGATGAGGGTTTTGAGACCTTCTTTCATGACTACCAAAATGAGTTAGATACCATTGGTAAACGTCCTGACTTATTACTTTTCCATAAAGCGGATTACAATGAGGCATTAGGTCTTGATATAAGCAGGCATACAAGTGCAGAAATACATGAATATGTTAAGAAAGCTATAGCTGGCATAGAAGTTCGTTCCAGTGCCTTTCTTATTGACAAGTACATGCAAGAAGCGAATAGGATAATAGAGTATCATACAAATCTTGCATTAAGCTTAAAGCAGACAATACTCAGTGATTACCAGGACTTACTTAAGGAGAAGAGACCAGAGTTGATAACCATTTTAAATCAGCTCGATTCGACATCTGTAAGAAGTATTGATTTTCGTTTAACATCTTGGAGGTCATCAGAAAGACTCGAACAATTATCTTCTTGTTTGTGTAAATTAAAGTCGAGTCTAAAAGTTATACAAAAACGTAATTCGTTATCTATCACTCCTAAAGTGGAAGACCTAAAGGTAGTTAAGAAGTGGATTGACACATATGATGTCCCTCATTTCTATGTACAGGTCTTTTTTGATAAGGTTTATGGAATTTCATTTAAGAACATTCTAGAACTTATTTCACAACCAGATTTAGAAGGTGAGAAATACTATATTGAAGCAGATTCAAAGAATCAAAACAAGACTACCATCAAGATTCCATCACAAGATGGTACATGTTTGGTTACAAAGTCATTAACGGAACCTAATCATCACAGCGTTAGAAAAGAACTAAACAAAGGTCGTTTGTTATTCTATGTAAAATTTGAAGGTGGTGAAGCTTGTCTCGACAAGAGAGCTTTTGACACTTTATTCGGTTGTAACCTATGATAACAGAGAAAGAGTATTCTGCAAAAGTAGGATTAGAGCATAGAAAAAAGTACGCTCAGTTCTTTACTCCAGAATTCATTTCAGATTTTATGACTGATTGGATTTTTCACGAGAACCCTACTTGTTGTAAGATTCTTGAACCTGCATTTGGTTTAGGAGTATTTAGTCGTTCTATACTCAAAAGGAAGTCTCAAATATGTATTACAGGTTATGATATAGATGACACAGTGCTAGGAGTTGCAAAAGCAAATTTTGCATCAAAATCAGACATCATATCAATAGCTAAGGCTGATTATCTTGAGAGTAAATGGGATGCTAAATATGATGGGATAATTTGTAATCCTCCATACTTAAAATATCACGACTACGATAATGGAAGATACATATCTCAGATAAATAGTCATTTAGGAACAAACCTAAATGGATTTACAAACATTTATACCCTCTTCTTATTAAAGTCTATTGCACAACTCAATGAAGGTGGGCGTTTAGCATATATTATACCATCAGAATTTCTTAATTCAGATTATGGAATAGAAGTAAAACGTTTCCTCTTACAAAGTGGCACATTAAAGCATATTATCATCGTAGATTTTACAGAATGTGCTTTTGACGATGCGTTGACTACTGCTTGTATCCTCTTTTGTCAAAAAGATAATAGTGAACATGATATACGTTTTTCAGTAATTAAGGATGTTTCAACCTTGTCTTCAGCTTTGACTAACTATGTATCCTATGAGATATCAGAGTTGGATGCGGAAATTAAATGGAGGCAATATTATGAAACAACAAGTTCTTCTAAATATATGCATTTGGTTCCATTTAGTACATTTGCCAAAGTAACTAGAGGTATTGCCACTGGGGCAAATGAATTCTTTACGTTCAAAATTTCAAAAAAAGATAAATATCATATTACTGAAAGATGTTTACTTCCATGTATTTGCCATGCCCAAGATGTAACGTCGCTGATTTTTACTAAAGATGATTTTCATTTATTAGCAAATGAAGACAAAAGTGTGTATCTGTTCAATGGTAGTGCTGACGAACGAAACCATAATGTAGAGTCTTATTTGCATATAGGCATTAAGAATAAATATAATGAAAGATATCTTTGTGCAAGCAGAAAGCCTTGGTATGCATTGGAAAATAGATCTCCATCCCCAATTTGGGTATCTGTATTTAATAGGAGAGTTTTAAGGTTTGTGCGTAATGAAGCAAACATTCACAATTTAACTACCTTCCATTGCGTTTATACCACAGAAGAAATTGATACGGATATCCTATTTTCTTATTTACTGACCAATGTTGCAAAAGATATATTCCTCGATAATTCACGTCAATATGGCAATGGATTAATTAAATTTGAACCGAACGATTTGAATAAAGGAAAGTGTGTAGATTTACGATTACTTTCTGATGATGAAAAATTATACATTATTAATATATTCGAAAGAATAAAGAGGACAAGATTTAGTTGTGATAACCTATTGAAACTATTGGATGAATTCTTTACAGCAAAATATACTGGCAAGGTAATAAATATAGATGATTTGAATTGTGAACTTGCAGGACTGCCTATTGAAAATTTACCAGATTTATAAAGTAACTTCAGCCGTCTGCCGGTATGGCAGGTGGGCTGTTGGTGATCGTAGGACGCGGCTGTTAGCAACCTCCCGGAAGTCGAATTCTTCGTTGAAGTAGTCGAGCATGTGTCTCGGGATATAGAAACGTTATTCCGTTCCGCTATAGGAGGACCTCGTGTAGGATACGGAGCCGTAACGGTAAGCGGATGTAATCCGTGGCGGATGCCGGTTTTTGAGCCGGTTCCGGCCGACGGTTTTGAGTGGTGTTTACCTTAGCGGTAGGCATTTCCCGGTAGTGGAACTTTTGTCATGTACGGGAAGTTTTGAAATCATCAGGTTGCGGGCCACTCCTGATTCAGAAGTCTTGTATTTGGTATTTCCTTTTACATTGCATATCCACGGAGAGCTTCTTTTTTGTCTTTCTGTTCGGACATGAGCGATCTTTCCCATTATTCCCCGATATAGCCTATAAATCTGGATATTATTAGTTAATCCCACGGTTTTTTCTTTCCAGTCGAAACCGTTTCGTCCGACAGTCGATAAATGTTCTTCAAGGTAATCTTTACCTGCTTGATTAACCTGTCCTTTGTGTAATTCTTTGGCCAATCGTGCCGCTGCGTATGCTACATGTATCTTATATCCCATGATATCTTCATAGGCATCTTTTGTTTCTTTTGCAGCTTGAGGGTTAAATGTTTCCAAGTATTTGATATATTTCATATAAGTCCGTTCTCCCGCACCTGATAGCCCTGACATAGTGTCAAATAGTTGGTCTGCAATCCGATCCAATACATTACTATCTTGGTTATTGTTGCGCATTGCTTCATTCAACTGTTTTCCCGCCTGTTTCGCCATTCGTTGTTCCAATGCGACGCTCTGCTTGCAGGATGCTATAAAATCTGCGTCAAGTTCCATACTTTCACACGCTTCTTAATAATTCCTCTTGTTTTTAATTATGTAACTAATTATAGCATATTTGGCAGACTATCATTGTCTGCCAAATATATTGACAAAAATCGAAGATTTAACGATTTTTTTCATTGTCTCTCTCTGAACAAAGGGAAAAGAGGCAAAAACAGCCCTTTCGAGCCCCGACTGACCCCGTCTGCAAAGATAGGGTATGTCGGGGTTTATTTCGCCAAAATGGCCGGTAAATCGAGGATGGATTCACGGATGTTTTCGGGTCCCAGATGAGGTGTTTTTTGCTTGAACGGAGTGACCGTTTGGGACCAACCTTTACATCCGGATTGCTTATAAGTTTTGCAGCCAAAAGAAAAAAGGCTGTAGCCATTTCGCCATGGCGCCAGCCATCTCTTTTTCCCCTCATTTTGACTTTACTTTATGAACGTATATATGAATACGGGGATAAAGTAAAGTTATTCGCCGTCGAGTAGGCAATTTTCTCTCTTTATATCTGGATTTGGTGAATAATGACCAGATACCCGAGGAAATAGGGTGGATAATGTCATTTTGAAGGAGTAGTTATATAGCATAGAGCATACAATACAAATGGTATTGTTTTAAGGTTATCCTGAACTTGTATTGAATTGCGTTGGGCAAAGATTAATAAAAAATAATTTATTAAATTTGCGAGAGAGTTTAATTTATTAGATTTACAGCTATGGGTAAAGACTTAAATAGGATTAAAGTCGTCTTAGTGGAGAAACATCTGACAAGCAAATGGCTGGCGGAAAAATTAGGTAAGTCAACTTGTACTGTGAGCAAGTGGTGCTCTCAAAAGTCGCAGCCAGATTTGCATACCATGAACCAAATAGCAGTCCTGCTTGACGTGAAATTGAGCGAGCTTATTGTGGATTGAGAGAAGCTTTTTAGGTTAATCTAACGCACGACGATGAAAATTCCATTTGCAATATCAGCAAGAACAGCGCATCTTATTGGCATGGAGAATTTTGCCAATGCAGAAGGGGCTATTGTAGAACTAGTGAAGAATGCTTATGATGCAGACGCGGAAACGTGCGTGGTAGTGGCAGATATCCGAGAAGATAAGTCAAAATCCAAGTTGTTCATAATTGATAATGGTTCAGGAATGACTGACGAAATCATTGTCAAGCATTGGATGACGATTGGTACAGATGATAAGCTTCTCAATGCCCGTTCTTCAAGTAAAAAGCGGGTTAAAAGTGGTGCAAAAGGTATTGGCCGATTTGCTTTAAACAGATTAGGGACTTCTGCAGAGATGTTGTCTTTTGCTAGTAGCGAGTTGGGTAAAGGTTATGTGTGGAATGTTGATTGGAAAAAGTTTGACCAAGCGCGTGTACTTTCAGATGTAGAGGCAAATCTAGAAGAAATTACTCCAGATTGTTTGGTAGGTAAACTTAATGAGTATGGTATTGACAAATTGCCAATATATGATAAATTAGTTTCTGAAAATTTTCACGGAACAATCCTTTGTATATCCCATCTGAATGATGATTGGAATGACGATGCTCTGAATGGATTGTTGAAGAACCTTGAGATGCTCATCCCTGCAGAGTTACAATCATCTTTTGAATTGTATCTGTACAAGATGCATGATTTGCAGTGGAGTGGAAAGGTTAATCCGATGGAGTATGAGGATTATGACTATAAAATTTCTGCTCAGTATGAAGGAGGACGTGAAATACAGATAAAGATTGAGAGAAATGAATTGAACTTTTCTAAACTTGAAACACTTTACAGCAAAGTATTTCTGCGAGATGCGATGAAAGTAGCACCATTTCGTTTAGAGGATTTTCAGAAAAGAGAAATCACTCAAACTATTCAAATAAACGAAAAGGTTGATGCTCATCTGCTAGAGCAGGTCGGAAAATTTGGATTTACGTTTTTCTTTCTAAAAAATACGTTAAAGGATGATCGAGACAAGGATGGGAATCAAAAATATCCATACAATTTATTTGATGAATCAGCCCGTACTCATTGGCTTGACAGGTTTGGCGGTGTGCGTATCTATCGCGATGAATTCCGTGTCCGTCCGTACGGAGAGAACGGGGATGATTGGTTGGGTTTAGGTCGCAGACAGGCAAAGAGTCCTGGTGGTGTCGGTCAGAAAATGGGCGGTTATAGAATCCGTCCCAATCAGATTGCTGGTGTCGTCAAGATTTCGAGATTGACAAATGCGGCTTTCGAGGATAAATCAAGTCGAGAGGGTATTCAAGAAAACGAGGCTTTCGCTTTGTTTAAAAATCTGTTGTTGCAGATAATCTCGGTTTTTGAGCTTGATCGTAATACCGTCATGTACAATCTGTCGGAACTGTACAAAGAAGAACATCCACAGACAGCACAAGCAAAGGAGATTGCCAATAAGGCTCTTGAGTCTAAAGATGAGAATTTGTCGAAAGAAGCAGAAAATTTAAAGATTCTTGCTGCCGATTATAAGTCTTTGGAGACAGAACTCAGTGACAAGGAGGCAGAACTTTCAATGCTTCGTGGACTGGCGAGTATGGGAATATCTTCTGCTACATTTACCCATGAACTCCGAAGCGTAATGCTTCGTCTTTTACCGAGAAACGAGTTGCTTAAGAATATTCTTCTGCAATATCTACCAGAAAAACAGTTTGAGGGAATGCGTTTCGACAATCCTTATCGGGAGTTAAGAAACATGAAAGAAGAAGACGAAAAACTTTATAATTGGCTCCTTTATTCTTTAAATTCAATACGTCGAAGTAAAAGGGATTGGGTAGATATTGATTTGTCGAATTACTTTACTTTGTTTATAGAGTCCTGGAAGCCTATTCTATTAAGAAAATTAATACATATTGACCTCCAATTAATAAACATGGATGGTGCGTTCATAAAAGGATTCGAAATGGATTTGGATAGTATATTCAATAATTTTGTAACAAATTCCATATCTGCATTCCTCACTTCAAATGAAGAGAATAAAACGATTTCAGTAAGTGTGAGCAATGACCATGGATACGCTGTAATAGATTTTGTTGATAATGGTATCGGGCTTTCTCAAGAATATAAAAATAACCCAGATGCTATTTTTAATGCTTTCGAGACATCTATAGTGGATAATCAGAACAATAAGATTGGCACTGGCATGGGATTGTTTATTGCGAAAGGAATTATCAGCAAATATCCAGATGCAATGATTGCATTACTGCCTGTTGAGAAAGGATTTGGAATAAGAACAATATTAAAGATCAAATAATTATGAACGATAAAATCAGATTAGTCTATTTAGATGAAGATGAAGGCTGGCAGTCACAAGCTCATTCTGTACTGAAGAACGACTTTCAGCTTCTCATTCCACCGTATATGCCTCATAATATAGAAGACATCTGGTTGGAAATATGCGAATTCGATGCACAAGCTGTATTAATTGATTATCGTTTGAATAATACAGGTGTAGTATCATATACAGGAGATGATGTTATACGTGTACTTCATCGTCATAACAAACATCTACCAATGTTCATTATAACATCATATGAGGACAATGCATTAAAAGAGTGTAAAGAAGCCCAAATAATCCGTGGTAAAGAATTATTTACTGATGCAAATCAGTACGAAAAGTTAAAGAGTATCATTACGGCAAATGTAAATAATTACAATAGTCGCAAGGCATCGGCTAAAAATATAATCAAACGGCTTCAAGATAAAGTTTCCAAAGGGGAGAACTTGACAAATGAAGAGTCGGCCGCCAGGTTTGAGGCTGAACTTTACTTGTCAGAGTTGGATTTGGATAATAGCGTTCGTGCTGATTTGATTACAAGCAAATCAAATGAGACATTAGAGGAATTGCTGAAAGTCGCCCAAAGTATTGTTGATTTACACAAGAAGTAAACTATGTCAGATTTCAGAAAAATAACCCCTGCTCGTCGAGAATCAGTACCGGTATATAAGACTCATAACGAATATAAGCCATTGCTACGTGAAGATTTTCATCAACGCTGCGGTTATTGTGGGGATCATGAGTTCTTTAGGGATAATTATTATGAGGTTGATCACTTTGTCCCTCAAAAGTGCCTTGTGAATATATCTCCTACAGAATATTCTAATTTGGTTTATTCATGCCGTTCTTGCAATAATTCCAAACGCGCAAAGTGGCCTACTGGGGATGAGAATGTCCATAACGATGGGGAACAAGGTTTCATAGACCCTTGCGATGATGCTTATGCAGCACAATTTGAGAGACTGGCAGATGGCTCTATCCACTCAATTACTGATCTTGGTGATTGGATGTGGTCTGCACTTAATTTCGGAAATCCTGCTCACCGAGTGAGATGGAAGTTAGAAGAAATTAAAATTATGCTTAAAGAATTAGATGAAGTGAACATTGATTCGCTAGAGGAACTAAGAGCTAAAGAAAAACTGAATAGATTATATCACAACCTAGAGGAACAGTTAAGAGGAGAACCAAACTTTGCCTAATCAATGAACTCTCAAATTTTCGCATATCTCAAACGGAAACAACTCACAGATACACGGACTGTTAATCGCCTGTTCGTGTCTTCTTTTGTTTTGCTTCGTAATCTGAAGATTGAGAATAATCAGATATTAAAAGAGTTGCTTATAGATAAAGAGGACGAAAATTTTGATTTGTTGCAGGAATTTGTATCAAAGATTCGCCATTTCCATCCTACGCTAATGACAATTGAAGACATGATCAGTCTCTTTGAATTTGTCGTTTCGCCAGCTGACCGTATTGTAACAGGAGCCGTTTATACACCTAGGTCTGTAAGGAAAAACATCATTGAAACTTGCTTAAATACAATGCCAAATGAGCAGATGCAACATATTCGTGTGGCGGACATCGCTTGCGGTTGTGGTGGCTTCTTAATGGATGTTGCATTGTTTCTGCACAATAATACAGGAAGGACATTTTGTGATATCTATCAAAGATCAATATATGGAATTGATGTTCAAGAGTATTCTGTAGAAAGAACTAAAATCCTGCTTTCACTTTTGGCCTTGCTTTATGAAGAGGATTCAGACTTTAATTTTAATGTTCTACAGGCAGATACGCTGGATTTTAATACTGTGGAATGGAATCAGACTTACACGCATTTTGATGTTATTGTTGGCAATCCACCATACGTTTGTTCGCGAAATGTAGATGCCTCCATAAAGGAAAAGATGTTGCAATATGAGGTTTGTTTGTCGGGACATCCCGATTTGTATATTCCTTTTTTTCAAATAGCAACGGAAATGCTTAATGACGGTGGACGGTTGGGATTCATCACAATGAACAGCTTTATCCGTTCAGTTAATGGTAGAGCTGTGCGGAATTATTTTTCTCGTGGAATTCACGATATTTCAATATTGGATTTTCGTGGCTATCAGGTTTTTCAAAAGAAAAGTACATATACATGTCTTTTCTTCCTTACGAAAAATCAAGTATCTGATGCACTACATTACGCCGTTAATGAGAATGGAGATTTAAGCGTAGCACCAGAATTTACCAATATCTTATATAATCAACTTGATAATAAAAAAGGATGGAGCCTCAATGATTTTGATGCAGTACGCCAAATGGAGTCCACAGGAGTTCCGATTGGCAAATATTGCCAGTCCCGCCATGGTATAGCAACACTCAGTAATAAGACTTACATTTTCAAGCCGGTCGTGGAGGATGATAACTATTATTATTTAGAATCTAAAGATGGACGCTTCCCTATAGAAAAAGCAATATGTAGAAATGTCGTTAATTCCAATAAACTCAATTCGGAGGTTCCCTTTGAAAGTATTATTGAGAAATTGATTTTTCCGTACTACATTAAAGATGGACAAGCCATAATTATTGGGGAGTCAGAACTGAGGATCACTTTTCCTTATACTTATACTTATCTTTTATCCCAACGCGAGCAACTCGCCGAGCGAGACAAAGGTAAGACAGATAAGTATCCCACATGGTATGCATACGGCAGAACTCAGTCTCTAATAATGCCAAGATATAAATTATTCTTTCCGAAGTTCGCAAACAAACCTCTTCATTGTGTTTTGAGAGACGATGCAGATCTGATGCTATACAATGGTGTTGCATTTGTTAGCGATGACCTTGAGAAACTACAAGTTTTGAAAAGTATTCTTGATAGTAATCTCTTTTGGAGCTATCTTGTCAAGAACGCAAAACCATATTCAACGGGATATTACTCGCTTAGTGGAGTTGACATTAAGAATTTTTGTATCCCTACTAAAGAATAGAAGAAAACTATGACCTATTTAGACCGTGTAAAAATAATTAATACCTTAAATCTTAACAAGTTTTTCGTATGCTTTACGGAGTGATATTAGCCGTATTGAGTAAGTGAGCTAAGGATTGCTAGTAATTAAGTGTACAAACTGAATATGTGTTTGCACGTGCACTTTTGCACTATGGGCTCCACAGTTCGCTCTCTGTTGTCTTTTTTCTAAAGAAATTTGCTGGTTCTCAATAAAATACGTAATTTCGTGCTGCCGATTGAAACATAAGCTTACAATGCTGCAAAGAAGAATGAACAACTGGAACACCGTGTCGGATCGAGGCATAAAATGTCTTGAGAGGTTGTTGTGTGTCCATACTTCGGGCATTGGGTCATTCTATTTTAGAGATATTTTCCGACGAACGTTTGATAAACCATCGGGGATACAATGACACCGGTATCCCGCTGAAACGATAATTGAAAACCGTCGTAGAGTCCTTACCAAACTTTTCGACGGTTTTTGTTTTGGATGTTTCAATCAAGGAAAGGAGAATGGTAAATGAAGATACGATACATGAGCGATCTGCACTTGATTTAGGTGTGATATGTCCTCGAGCACGAATACCTTGCGGATGGGTTTGATTCTAGAAAGTTAATTGAGATTTAATGAGCATAAAGAAATGAACGAAAGAAAAATCATAGATAGAAAACTCTTTTCCGATTTGGCAAAGGAGGTCGGCCTGAATGCCTCGCATTTGGAGGCGTTGGGCGAAAGCCGTCATTGGGAGATTGTTATTGATGGCGATATGTTGGAACGGCTGGTTGATATTCAGCGACAATTCGAGCGGCTGGCCGCAATGGGCGATGATGAATACCGGGGATTCTATATTGAAGTGCCACAGCCAACACCGGAAGAGTGTGGGATGCCGAGGAATTGGTTACTTCAGGGAAATATGACTGTTAGGAAGCATTCTTAGCTGACTGGTTGGTATTCAACCCGTGGAGACCAGGTGGTTCCATGTTGCTTCAAGCCGATATGGAGATTCCCGGTCAATCCGTGTTACGGACCGGAAACATACTCGCTTTATTATTATAAACCGGCCTAAGTGTGCTGATATAGAGCCTGATGATGCTTGGTGCAGGGAGAGCCTTATCCGCCTCTTCGACTATTTGCAACGGGTTATCGATATCGTAGTCGCGGATCCTGGCAGGTTCAACGATTGCGTGGCGAATAACCTGCCGTACCAGCAGCGCACAGGACGGATTGCACAAAGGGAATTTAACCGCATTGTGCCGAAATTCAAAATTGAGGTGGAAGATCGGGAAACGGCCATCAAGGCATTGGAAGACTCGGTGCACGGGCATTCTGCCCCTCTTTTGGAAACCATGACCATCCGAAAGTATTGCACCTATTACCGCATTGCCAACGAGGTATATGAAGCTTATTACAGAAAACCGGGATTAAGCGGGCGTATCCATACAGATCCGCAGGATGTTCCTGAATACTTACTACAAGCGGAAGAAGTTCGTGGATGTGATGGAAATGTACGACATTGACAGTCCGGCGGATTTCATGCGGTTCGCAACTGACCATTACGGTGAACTGGGGGTTTCGCGTCTGAATATCTTTGCCTCAAACGACCGGCAGCAGGAGTGGAAGATCGTTGTTTCCAACAGTTATTCGGCCAATGCCGGACTGGCCATCGAAGTAGCGACAGCTTTGTATAAGGCCGGGGCACCGCTGTTGATATACGATGCGGAAAAGCTCCTGAGAATACTGCTCGAAGAGGATTATGTACGGCTGGTTCCCGACTCCTTTTACAACTATATGGGTTACCAGGAAGAGGGTACTGTCTATGAACTGCTGTGGGAATATGAATGCTTGGACGATACTAATTCGGTTCTGACTAAGGAGCAATACCAAACGATTGTCTCTCTTGCAGAATGGTAGAAAGTGGAGAAGATTAGGGCTACTTAACTCTTATTTTCATCGGCTGACGTACATCGGCAATCTATTTGAAAATCGGTAGTATGCAAATTATCAGCACTGGTTCGAAATAGTGCTGATAATTTGCTTGATTCTGATATTTGATAATACGATTCTTGATAACTTTCAACAGCCAGGCATTATCCTATTCGACAGAATTGTCCACAACCATATGGTTTATCAGGAGGAAGAAGCTGTTAATGGGCTATCATGTGAATATACATGTAGTGACAGACGGCAGACGTTTAAGTGATGAGGATGTTTTTATAATATTCCAATCAGAATATCATTTGTTATAACTTCATTTATGATGCATCACATTTGTATGTCAATATTGTAATATATGTTTGTATATCTGTATGTTGGATGGTTCTAGAGAATTATAATTGTCCATGGCGTTACCCGAGTAGACAGTGATGATAATATTTCTTGAACATTCCCAACTGAATACCATTTGCTGTAACTTCTGCTACAATATATTTGAATTGTAGTATATTGTATATCAATGCTATAATGTGTTTATGTATATTACCAATTCTATGAAATCCTAATAGCTTCGAATAATTAAGTTTTTACAGTTTTGAAGTTGTATGTGTCCAAAATATGTTTGGGGACATAATTTTGTCCCCCGAAGCCTCACTGGGAGACAACTGGGGGACAAAAATACGGTAATAATAAGCAAAGAAGAGAAAATATGACTTCTAAAACAGCCGATTTTACCCCTATTTAAGTGGTTTGCCGGCAGTATTTTAGTTTTCTGTGCATTATAACTTAATGATAATCAATTAATTGTATTATTTACCGATGCAAAAATTCGAAAAGATGTGCGAGAGCACTTCGGGGGCGGAAATGTCGCCTCCGGTAATCGAGCCGAGGTGGCGGATCACCTGACGGATCTCCTCGCTCAGCAGGTCGGTCGGCAGGCCCTCGTCGAGCCCTTCGATGGCGCGGGAGAGGGCTTCGCAGGCTTGGGTGAGCGCCGCGTAGTGGCGGCTGTTCGATACGACGGTGTCGCCGTGGTAGAGCGCCGAAGTGTCCACCGCCTCGCGCAGCGCCCGGCAGAGGCGGTCGATGCCTTCGCCGCTTCGTGCCGAGAGGCCGACCGCGCCTTCGGGCAGCGGTGCGTCGGGGCGTAGGTCGAGTTTGTTGACGACCCGGAGCAACGTCTGATCCGGCCGCAGCGCGAATTGCTCCGGCGGTTCCGGGGCGGTCGCGTCGGTCAGGCGGATGACGATCCGGGCCCGGCGGATGCTTGCCATCGTGCGCTCGATGCCCATTCGCTCCAGATGGTCGTCGGTCGTGCGGATGCCGGCCGTGTCGAGGAACCGGAAGAGGACCCCGCCGATGTTGGCGCACTCCTCGATGACGTCGCGCGTCGTGCCGGCGATCTCCGACACCATGGCGCGCTCCTCGCCGAGCAGGCGGTTCAGGAGCGTCGATTTGCCGACGTTCGGCGCGCCGGCTATGGCCACCGGGACACCCTCCTTGATGGCGTTGCCCAAGGCGAACGAATCCCGCAGGCGGTCGATCTCCCGGGCGATGTCCCGCATCGTTTGGCGCAGTTCCCGGCGGTCGGCGAACTCCACCTCTTCCTCGGCGAAGTCGAGCTCCAGCTCCAGCAGGGCGGTCAGGTGCAGCAGCCGGTCGCGCAGCGCCGCGAGAGCCGCCGAATAGCCACCGCGCATCTGGTTCGAGGCCAGCGCGTGGGCGGCCTGCGACGAGGCGGCGACGAGGTCCCCGACGGCTTCCGCCTGCGCGAGGTCCAGCTTGCCGGCCAGGTAGGCGCGGACGGTGAACTCGCCCGGCGATGCCATGCGCGCCCCGGCGGCGATGAGCAGCCGCAGGATTTCGGAGACGATGTAGGAGGAGCCGTGGCAGGAGATCTCGACCGCATCTTCGCCCGTGTAGGAGTGCGGGGCGCGGAAGACGGCGGCCAGCACATCGTCCACCGTGCGATCTCTGTCCGCGATACGGCCGTAGTGCACCGTATATCCGGCCGCTTCGGCGAGCGGTGTCCGGCCCCGGAAGAGGGTGTCGCAGAGTGCCAGCGCCCGTTCGCCGCTGACGCGGACGACGGCGATGGCGCCGCCCGGGGCGGTCGCCGGGGCGACGATGGTATCGTGGTCGGCGGTCATGCGCGGATGTCGTTTAACGGCCCTCGATGCGGAGCCGCTGTCCGATGCGGAGTTTGTGGGCGCTCTTGAGGCGGTTCCAGCGCATCAGTTGCGAAACCGTCACGCGGTAGCGGCGTGCGATGGCGCCGAGCGTGTCGCCGCTCTTCACGACATAGACCGTGCCGCTGCGCTGCTGGCGTTTCTTTTCGATGTTGGCCGGGTTGATGTACTCCTTGAGATACATGGAGTCCTTGGCCATGATCTCCTTTTCGTGGGCGATGTACTGCGAGACGCTGCGCTGCGGCAGTACCAGCGTGTAGCTTTTGGTCGTCGCGGGGACGATGTCCAGCTTGTATTGCGGATTGAGCAGCCGCAGGGTCTCCAGCGGCAGGTCGATCGTCGAGGCGATCTGTTGCAGGTGCAGCAGGCGGTCGATGCGGACCGTATCGACCGACAGGGGGATCGGAGCCGGCTGGGGTTCGATGTCGTGCTGGCGGTGGTAGGCGTAGGCATAGGTGGCGCCGATGAAGGCCGGGACGTAGCCGCGCGTCTCGCGCGGGAGGTAGTCGTAGATCTCCCAGAAGGTCTTGCCTCCCGAGCGGGCCATGGCCTTATTGACGTTGCCCGGGCCGCAGTTGTAGGCGGCGATGGCCAGCGTCCAGTCGTTGTAGATGGCATAGAGGTCTTTCAGGTAGCGGCAGGCGGCCTGCGTGGCGCGGACCGGGTCGCGGCGTTCGTCCACGAGCGAATTGACCTCCAGTCCGTAGCTCTTGCCCGTCGAGGGCATGAACTGCCACAGACCGACGGCTCCGACGGGCGACACGGCCGTGGGGGATAGCGCCGACTCGATGATCGGCAGCGCGCGCAGCTCGATCGGGAGGTTCTCCTTGAGCAGCTCGTCCTCGATCATCGGGAAGTAGTACTGCGACGAGCCCAGGATGCGCCCGATCGTCCCGTAGCGGGGATTGACGTAGCGGTTTATGTACCCTTTGACGATGTAGTTGTACGGCAGCGGGATCGGCGAGACGAGGGCCCGCAGCCGTCCGGCGTAGAGCGAATCGGTCGCCGCGTCGGTCGCCGGGGCGTCGGCCACGGCCGTGGAGTCTTCGAGCACGAAGCGGTCGAAGAACTCCGTGAAGGAATCCGCCTGCTGCCGCTCGCGCCAGACGGCCACCAGCGAGTCGGCCTGCTCGGCCGAGAGACCCAGCGTGAGGTCGTTGAGCGGCTCCTCTTCGGCGACGGGAACCGCCTCGGCGGGTTTCTCCTCTTCCGCGGGCTTCGCAGTGTCCGGCGCGGGGGCGGGAGCCGCTACCTGCTCGGTCTTCGCCTTTCTGCGGTTGCGTTTTTTCTTGCGGGGATTGCGGTCCGCGGCCGCAGCCGAGGCGGCCACGGCGAGGAGCAGCGCGAGGGTGAGGAGTTTTTTCATCGTCTAAAATTTGAGACTCATGTTGAACCCGAACACGGGGCGGTTGCCGCCCAGCGTGGGGACGTAGGTGTAGTCCACCAGCGGTTCGAGATTCATCGAGAGGTCGTCCGAAATGTCGTAGTCCTTCAGGTGCGCGTCCACGTGCGCGTCGATGATCTGCAGGACGTAGAGCGCACCCGAGATGATGATGCAGAGGTCGCGGTTGCGCCGGAAGTTGTTGCGCAGGTTGAGGATGTACGAGGCCGAGTAGCGGCCCCCGAACTCGTCCACCGGGCCGTCGGGGTACTTTTCCGGGTGTTGCTCGTAGTCGCTGATCTGGTTGTAGGCTTTCTTGAAGCGTTGGTAGCCGCGGTTGTTCCAGTCGATGCAGTAGATCATCGAGGCGAATCCGCCCACGACGAACGGCACTTTCCAGTAGCTCTTGTTGTAGATCTGTCCCGCGCCGGGGAAGATGCAGGCCAGCGTGGTGGCCTTCTTGACCGAGGAGACCTCGTTGGTCGAGTAGTTCACCGCCGCGTCGCCGATGAAATAGACGTACGAGGCGATGGTGATGCCCAGGTAGATCTGCCGCCGGGTGTTGCTGCGGATCATCTTGGTTTGCAGGGCGTCCAGTTCGGGCGTGCGTGCGAGACTCGTGTTCGTGTAGGATTCGTAGGCCCGTTTGAGGGGCTTGTAGGTCTTGTTTTCGTGGAGGAAGAGGGCCAGTCCGGCGCCCACCGTGCCGTAGAGCACCGGCAGTTTCCAGTATTGCCGGTTGTAAACCTGTCCGTAGCCGGGCAGCACGGTCGAGAGCCAGCACACCTTCGAGAGCGACATGGAGTCGCTCATGAACCAGCCCTTCTTGAGCCGGGGGCGTTTGGCGGTGGTGTCGAGTCCCTGCAGGGCCGCGGCATAGCGGGCCGCGGCGAGGGAGTCGAGCGTGCGGCGGTCGTCGGTGCGCAGGGCGGCGACCGCCGCCGAGTCCGCGGCGTAGTCGGGAGCGGCGACGGAGTCCATTTCGAGCAGCAGTCCGGCCAGCCGCAGCGAGTCGCGTTCGGCGCGCAGCGAGTCCGGTTTCGGCATCAGACCGCTCCGCACGAGCGTCCGGGCGCCGCGATGGAGCTGCGCTGCGGCGGGCAGCCCCAGCAGGAGGGCCGCCGCGAGAAGCAGGAGTCTGGTCCGGAGGCTTGCCATCGTGCCGGCTCAGGAGCGTTTCGTGAAACGTTCGATGAAACGTTCGATGTCCTTGTCGTCGTTGAAGCCGATCACGATGCGTCCGCCGCCGTTTTTCGAGCGCTTGATCGCGATCTCCTGCGAGAAGCAGGGCTCCAGCAGCTCGACCAGCCGCGAATAGCTCTCGGGGTACTCCTCGTCCTCGGCGGCCGTCGCCCCCTTGGCGGGCGCTTCGGCGAGCGAGCGCACCAGCTCCTCGGCCTGACGGACCGAAAGCCCCTTCTTGACGCACCGCTTCAGCACGCGCAACTGCTCCTCCGCGGGTGCGCCCGCGATGGCCTTGGCGTGCCCCATCGAGATCAGCCCCTCCTTCAGGGCGAGCTGCACCTCGTCGGGCAGCTTCAGGAGCCGCAGGTAGTTCGACACCGACGAGCGTTTCTTGCCCACCTTCTCCGAGAGTGCGTCCTGCGTGAGGTGGCACTCGTCGATCAGGCGCTGCATCCCCAGCGCGATTTCGATGGCGTTGAGGTCCTGCCGCTGGATGTTTTCCACGAGCGCCATGGCGTGCAGGTTCTCGTCGTCCACCTCGCGGATGTAGGCCGGGAGGGTTTCGAGATCGGCGCGCTGCGCGGCCCGCCAGCGGCGTTCGCCGCTGATGATGACGTATTTGCCGTCGGCGGCCTTCTTGACCGTCACGGGCTGGATGACGCCCAACTGGCGGATCGAGTCGGCCAGCTCGTCGAGGGCCTCCTCGTCGAACTGCGTGCGCGGCTGGGTGGGGTTGGGTATGATGTCGCCGATTGCGATTTCGGCCATCTGGCTCATCGGCTTGAGCCGGGCGTCGATCGGATCGCTGCCGAAAATGGCGTCGAGTCCGCGGCCTAATCCCTTCTGTTTCATATCGTCGTGTTTTTTTATTTGCTGCGGCTTTTGCGGTTGCGCTTGAGGAACTCCCGGGCCAGGTTCAGGTAGTTTTCCGAACCCACGGCGCCCGCGTCGTACAGCATGACGGGCTTTCCGTGCGAGGGCGCTTCACCCAAACGGATATTGCGCTGGATTATTGTGTCGTAGGCCAGTTCGCCGAAGTGTTCGCGGACTTCGGTGACGACCTGATTGTTCAGGCGGTTGCGCATGTACATCGTGAGCAGGAAGCCTTCGATGTCGAGCGCGGGGTTCAGCCCCGACTTGACCTTGCGGATCGTGTTGAGCAGCTTCGAAAGCCCTTCGAGCGCGAGGTATTCGCATTGCACGGGGATCAGCACTGTGTCGGCGGCCGTGAGGATATTGACCGTCGTGTAGCCCAGCGAGGGGGAGCAGTCGATGAAAACGTAGTCGAACCGTTCGCGCACCGAGTCCACGATGCGTTTCATCACGTGGTGGGCGTTCTCCATCTTCGGCAGTTCGGTGTCGGCGGCCACCAGGTCGATCGACGAGGGGAGCAGCCAGAGGTTCTTGACGTCGGGGCTCTGGAGGATCACCTCTTCGGCGCGCTTCTGCCCGGCGATGCACTCGTAGATGCCCTCCAGGTTGATGTCGAAGCCCAGTCCGGAGGTGGCGTTGGCCTGCGGATCGGCGTCGAGCAGCAGCACCTTTTTGCCCAGCAGGGCCAGCGACGCCGCTAAGTTGATGGCCGTCGTGGTTTTGCCCACGCCGCCTTTCTGATTGGCTAATGCGATAACCTTTGCCATAATGATTCGATACCGTATAATAAGCGGACAAATTTAGTGAAATTCTGCGGAAATCCGCAATCGTCATGCAAAATTACCCGTTTCCCGCTTCCGTGCGGCCGGCCGCGGCGGAGGCTTCCGGCAGACCTGCACCGCTTTACGCGGGGCGGAAAATAAGGACGGCGGAACGCAAATAAATTTGGCATTGCGCCGCTCTTGCACTATCTTTGAAGTCGCAAAGAGAAGTAACCGGAATCGCTTATGGAAGAGAATCGAACCGAACCGGCCGCTCCGCATGCCGGAGACCCGTCGCAGGAGACCGCCGCGGCCCGCGGGCCGCGCGGGGAAAACGGTCCGGAGCCCGTCTCCGGACAGGGCGGCGCTGCCGCCGCAGGGGAGCCGCATGTCTTTCCGGAGCCGGGGGCGGCCGCTTCCGGAGGGGGAAAACAGACCGCCTCCGGAAAGGACGGGAATGCCGCACCGGAGCGGACGGAAGGGACTGCTTCAGCCGCCGGCGGAAGCGCCGCACCGGGCGGAGCGGGACCGGAGAGCGCCGTCCGGCGGCGGTTTCCCACGACGGGCGACCTGTTCGCCATGCTGGGCATCGCGCTGGGCGCGCAGGCGCTCGTGGGACTTTTCGGTCTGCTGTTCTCGCTCTTCGCCGGACACGGGGCGAACTACAACACGATGGAGCCTGCGGCTTTGGGCCGGCTGGTCGCCGCGCTCTACTTCGTTTCGATGGCCGTGGCGCTCGGAGGACTCCTCTATTACCGTCGCGTGCGCGGCGGGCGCGGGCGCTGGGCCCGTTTCTCGACACGGGGGCTCAATCCGGCGCTGCTGTTGTGGGCCTTCGTGATGATGTGCGCCGTGGGCGTGGTGCTCGAACCGCTGCTGGCCCTGCTGCCCGAGCTGCAGATCAACGTGGGACGCGGTTTCTGGACGATTCTTTCGCTGGTGCTCTTCGCGCCGGTCTTCGAGGAGCTCATCTGCCGCGGCGTGGTGCTCGGTTCGCTGCGTTCGCGTTACGGCGTGACGATCGCGTGGCTCGTGTCGTCGCTCTTTTTCGGCATCCTCCACGGACAGCCCGTACAGGTGGTCAATGCCTTCGTCGTAGGGCTGGTGCTCGGTTACGTTTACATCGCCACCGATTCGCTGTGGGCCGCGATGATCCTCCATGCGCTGAACAACGCCGTGGCTTACCTGATGCTCGTCACGGGCCATGCGAACACGCTGCTGATCGACCTGATTCCGGGGCGGACGCTCTACGTGGCGGTCTATGTCGTCGCGCTGGCCGTGCTCGTCGTCTCGGGCTACATGATGTGGCGCGCGCTGCGCCGCATGAAGGAGGCGGAGAAAAATCGGGCCGGGGCGTAATAATCCCCCGCGCCGATGCGTTAATTACGGGTAAAAACCCTATCTTTGCCCTTCGGAATATGAATTTGCGAGCGAAAATAACGGTCGCGGCGGGTGCGTTGCTGCTGGCGGGTTGCCGGGAGATGCCCCGCTATTTCTCGGGCGACGAGACCGTCGCCCGCGCCGGAGGGCGGGAGCTTCGCATGCGTGACGTGCGGAGAGTCATTCCGCAGGGGCTGACGGGCGGGGACAGCGCCGCCTATGTGAAGATGTACGTGGACCGCTGGGTGCGCAAGCAGTTGAAGTTGCAGGAGGCCGAAATCCTCTTCTCCGAGTCGGCCGGGGATATCGACCGCATGGTGGAGGAGTACCGGCAGGCGTTGCTGATCCGCAAGCTGGACCAGCATTACGTTGACCGTTCGGTCGATACGGTCTTCACCGACGACGAGATCGCGGCGTACTACAACGCCCACAAGGCCGATTTCAGGCTCGACCGGCCGATCGTCAAGGGGCGCATCGTGCGGTTGGGGCTGCACTACCGGCAGGCCGCGAAGCTCAAGTCGCTCATGGCCTCCGGATCGGCGGCGCAGCAGCAGGATTTCAGCGACCTCTGCGCGAAGAACGATTTTGCGGTCAATGATTTCCGCGAGCAGTGGATCGACTTCCCGGAATTCCTGAGCTACCTGCCGACGCTCCGCTCGCAGAATTACGACGCGATGCTGGCGACGACTGCCGTGCAGGAGATGCGCGACAGCCATTCGCAATACTATTTCCAGATCGACGAGGTGCGCCGCGAGGGCGAACCCATTCCGCTCGAACGCCTGCGGCCGACCATCCGCCGCATTCTGTTCAACCGGCGGCAGGGCGAGGTGATCCGCCGTCACGAGGAGGAGCTTTTCGACCGCGCCTCGGAGAACGGCGAGGTGAGCGTCTATGGTCTGGAGGAGACGGACAACGAAGAGACCAAATAGAAACTAAACGCAAACGAGCATGTTTAAAAAAGGTATATTGGCGGCATTGATCCTCATTTCGGCCGCAGGCGCATCGGCCCAGCGGCGGCAGGTGATGCTCGACAAGGTGGTGGCCGTGGTGGGCGGATCGTCGATCCTCTACTCCGAGGTGGACGAGTACGCGCGGCAGCTCGTCGAGCAGCGCCGGCAGGAGGGCTACACCTCCGACCGCGACCCGATGAACGAGGCGCTCGAAGGGCTGATGACGCAGAAACTGCTTTACAACCAGGCGCAGATCGACTCGGTGGAGATCGACCAGGGCGGCATTCTGACGAGCGTCGAGAACCAGGTGCAGCAGATGGTCGATCTGGAGGGCTCGATCTCGAAACTGGAGGCCAAGCACCACATGCCGATCTTCACGCTCCGCGAGATACTCCGCCAGCGCTACGAGGAGCAGGCCTATGCCAGCCGGATGCAGGAGGAGGTGATCAACAAGGTGTCGGTGATCCCGGGCGAGGTCGAGCGCTTCTACAAGTCGATCCCGAAGGACAGCCTGCCGCTGATCGCCGATCAGTACGTCTATGCGCAGATCACCAAGTTCCCCAAGTCGATGAAGGAGGCCAAGCAGCGCACGCGCGAGCGGCTGCTGGACATGCGCGAGCGCGTCATCACGGGCAAAGCCCGTTTCGAGAGCCTCGCGCGCATGTATTCGCAGGACGGTACGGCCATTCGCGGCGGCGAGATGGACCCCACGCCGCTGTCGGGTCTCGACGAGGCGTTCGGCCGGGCGCTGGAGGGGCTGAAGCCCGGCCAGATTTCCGAGGTCGTCGAGTCGCAGTTCGGATTCCACATCATTCAGTTGCTGGACAAGCGCGGACAGCTCTACCACTTCCGCCATATCCTGCTGCATCCGGTCTTCACGAGCGACGAGCTGAGCGAGACGCTGACGCAACTGGACAGCATCGCCGACCTGATTCACAAGGATTCGATCACTTTCGAGAAGGCGGCGCTGCTCTATTCGGACGATGCCTCGTCGAAGATGAACGGCGGTCTGGTGTCGAACCACGAGGTGCTGGAGCGTTACATGCCCGACGCGAAGATGACGGTCACGAAGTTCCTCAAGGAGGATTTCGGCCATTTCAACCGGCTGCCCGACTACAATGCGCTCATCCAGCTCGAGCCCGGCGAGGTGTCGGGGGCTTTCCTCACGGAGGACATGCTGAGCAACCAGATGGGCAAGATCGTCAAGCTCGTGGAGGTGATTCCCGCGCATACGGCCTCGCTCAACGAGGACTACCTGCGGCTGGAGGAGATGGCCCTGCATGACAAGCAGGAGCGGGCCTTCAGGGAGTGGCTTTCGAAGAAGATCGACGGCATGTACGTCTATATCGACCCCGAGTTCCGCGACGGGGAGTTCGAGAACAAACACTGGGTGAAGTAGTCCGGTGCGCAGGATCGTCTCCATAGCGGTTGCGGCATTGGCCGTCGCGGGGGTGTTCGCCGCGCGCAGCGGTATGCGGCAGCCTGCCCCGGAGGAGGGCGGGAAGAAACTCATCGACCTCAAGTCGGACCTCATGGGGCCCGTGGCCCCGGGCGATTCGGTGGTCTTCCTGGTGGGGAATTTCGCCGCGCAGCACAACGGGGCCGTCATCACGTGCGACTCGGCGGTGCGCTATTCGGACATGCGCATCGAGTTCTTCGGCAACGTGCTCATCAACAAGAATACGACCTATATCTACGGCGACCGGGCCGAATACGACGGCGACCTGAACGAGGCGCGGGTCTATTCCGACATCGTGAAGGTCATCGACGGCGACGCCACGCTCTACACCTACGATTTCCGGTTCAATACGAAGACCAACGTGGGGCGGTTCGACCGGGGCGGCGTGCTCACGAACCGCGAGAATCTGCTCGAGGCGGTCCGCGGCTACTACTATGCCGATGCGAAGGAGCTGGTGGCCGTGGAGCGGGTGGAGATGCGCAACGACGAGTACGAACTCAGGGGCGACTCGGTGGTCTATAACATGGCCACCGACAACGCCTTTTTCTACGAACGCACGAATATCTGGAACCGCGACGGCGACTACCTCTATGCCGACCGCGGGGCCTACGAGAAGCTCGACACGCTCTATCTGGTCACTCGCAACGGCTACGTGCTGACCGAAAAGCAGGAGATGTGGAGCGACAGCATCGACTTCTACCGTCCGCGCAACCACGTGATCTTGCGGCGGGACGTGCAGATCGACGACACGGAGCACAAGGTGCTGGCCTTCGGCGATTACGGCGAATACTGGAAGGAGCCGGGCAATGCGCTGCTGACACGCGATCCGGCGGTGGTGAGCTACGACCTCTCGCAGGGCGACTCGCTCTTCATGCGTTCCGATTCGATGTTTCTCTTCACGATCAACGAGGCGGCCGAGCGGCGTGCTGCCGAACGGCGCGCCGCCGATTCGCTGGCCCGCGCGGCGGGGGAGATTCCGCCGGCCGATTCGGTGTCGGCCGCGCCGCACCCCGAAGCCGGGCAGACGGACGGAGCGCATCCCGCGGGAATCGGCGGCGATTCGTTGCGCCGTGCCGCGGAATCTGCGGCGGCCGTTGCCGGACGGCCCGATTCGCTGGCGGCGGAGACGTTGCCCGACTCGCTGCGGAGCGCGCCGGATTCGTTGCGGACGCCGGCCGTCAATCCGCTCGACACGCTGACGGGGGATGCCCGGAAAGCCTATCTGAAGGAACAGGCGCGGCAGGCCAAAGCCCGGGAGAAGGCGGCCAAGGCCGAAGCGCGGAAGAAGAAGCTCGAGGAGATCGCCGCGGCGCGGCAGGAGAAGGCGACGGCCAAACTGCTGGCGCAGAAGGAGCGCGAGGAGAAGCGCCTCGCGGCCCGGCGGCTCAAGGCCGAATCGAAACTGAAGGCGCGGCAGGCCCGTGCGGCGCGGAAGGGGAAACGCATCGAGGTCGATTCCACTGAGCTGCGCGAGCTGGATTCGCTGCTGGGGCGCAATGCCGTCGAGCAGGATTCGCTGCATCTGGCCGCCGATTCGCTCGCCCGCGACTCGCTGGCCGTCGGGGCCGACTCGCTCGCGGCGGCCGATTCGCTCGGACAGGAGCCGCTGCGGGATTCGATCTACCGGCTGCTGAAGGGCTACCGCGACGTGCGGATCTACCGTTCCGATTTCCAGGCGGTCTGCGACTCGATGACGGCCATCAGCACCGATTCGACGATTCACCTCTATATCAACCCCGTGCTGTGGAATCAGGGCAATCAGATCACGTCCGACGTCATCGACGTCTATACCGAGCGGCAGCAGCTCGCGCGCGCCGAGTGCGTGGGAAGCCCGATCATGTCGTCGCAGCTCGATACGCTGCACTACAACCAGGTGGCGGGCAAGGAGATGACCGCATGGTTCCGCGACAACGAGATTTACCGCAACGACGTGAACGGCAACGTGCAGACGATCTACTACATGCAGGACGGCGAGCCGCCCGAGATCACCGACGTCGGTTTCATCGAGAGCGGCGACTGCTCGTTCTATATCGAGGGCAAGCAGGTGGTGCAGATCACCTACCGTCAGGAGCCCGTCTGGCATATCACGCCGCTGCCCAAGCTGGCGCCCGACCGAGAGCTTTATCTGAAGGGATTCAAGTGGGAGGGTGCCCGGCGCCCGACGCAGCGCGAGGTCTTCGGCCGGCGGGTGCGCCCCTCGGAGCGTGCCGTGCGTTCGCGGTTGCGGCGGCCGGATTTCCCGCTGCGGCAGGCGCTCGAGGTGCGCAAACGGGAGCTGACCGAAGCCGGACGCTGGGCCGACCGGAACGACCAGGTCGATGCGGCCACCGTGGAGTGGATGCGTGCGCTGGGTTTCGAGGTGGGGCAGCCCCGCGAATCGGGCCCGCGGCTCTGACGTCCGGCTGCGGCCGGTGTGCCGGTCCTGCGGGGCGGGAGTCCCTGAGGAGACGGGGTATTCCGGTGGCGGTCCGGGAAAAAACGGCGGAAAGCGTTGCGCTTTCCGCCGTTTTTGTACTACTTTTGCAGCCGGTTGAAAAGTCAGGTTTCAGATTCTTTCCCGATGAAGAAAAGTCTTGTCGCGCTGGCGTTCGGTACGCTGGCGCTCGGTATGTCCGAATTTGTCATGATGGGCATTCTGCCCGACATCGCCCTGAGCCTCGGCGTCTCGATCCCCGAGGCGGGGCATCTGATCTCGGCCTATGCGCTGGGAGTCTGCTTCGGGGCGCCGCTCACGGTGCTCGTGGCCCGCACGCGTCCGCTGAAACACATTCTGCTGGTGCTCGCCGGGCTGATCGTCGCGGGCAACCTCTGCGCGGCCGCCGCCCCGAACTATTGGACGCTGATGGCCATGCGCTTCGTCTCGGGACTGCCCCACGGCGCCTTCTTCGGCGTGGGGTCCATCGTCGCCGAACGGGTCGCCGCCCCCGGGAAACGCGCCGGGGCCGTGTCGGTCATGATCGTCGGCATGACCGTCGCCAATCTCTTCGGCGTGCCGCTGGGAACCTATATCAGCCATGCGCTGACATGGCGCGCCACGTTCGCCATCGTCGCCGTGTGGGGCGCCGTCGCCCTGCTGCTGATCCGCATGTGGGTCCCTGCGCTGCCGGCGCTTCCCGACACGGGGCTGCGGGGGCAGTTCCGCTTCCTGCGGAGCCTCGCGCCGTGGCTGGTGCTCCTCTCGGTGATGCTCGGCAACGGCGGCATCTTCTGCTGGTACAGCTATGTCGGCCCGCTCATGGTCCGCACCTCGGGCTTCGCGGCGGACGATCTGACGCTCGTCGTCATGCTGGCGGGTTTCGGCATGTTCGCGGGCAATATCGTGGGCGGCCGCTATGCCGACCGTTTCACGCCCGAGCGGGTCGTCTGCTGCACGCTCGGCGTGGCGTGCCTCGCGCTGCTCGCCATCTTCTTCGGCGCGCAGGTCCGCGACCTCTCGCTGGCGCTCATGTGCCTGACGGCCGCCTGCCTTTTCTGCGTGTCGTCGCCGCAGCAGTTGTTGATTCTCGAGAACTCGCGCGGCGGGGAGATGCTCGGTGCGGCCCTCGTGCAGGTGGCCTTCAACCTGGGCAATGCGCTCGGGGCCTACTGCGGCGGACTGCCGATCGAACGGGGGCTGGACTACCGTTATACGGCGCTGCCCGGCGCGGCGTTCGTCTTCGTCGGCATGCTGACCGTGCTCATCTACCTGAAAAAATACCCCCGTCATGCTGTGCGATGACAGGGTGCGGCCGGAAGCCGCCGCGTGCCGCGACGACGGCGGGGAGCTTTTTCCCGTGGTGGACGAGACGGGGCGTGTCGTGGGCCGGGCCACGCGCCGCGAGTGCCACGGCGGGTCGATGCTGCTGCATCCGGTGGTGCACCTGCACCTGTTCAATTCGCGCGGCGAACTTTACCTTCAGCGGCGTCCGGTGTGGAAGGACATTCAGCCCGGACGCTGGGATACGGCCGTCGGGGGTCATGTGGACTGGGGCGAAACGGTGGAGGAGGCCTTGCGCCGCGAAGTGCGCGAGGAGCTGGGCATTACGGAGTTCTCACCGTTCCGCATCGCCGTCTATCCGTTCCGTTCGGACCGCGAGCGGGAACTGGTCTATGTTCACCGCGCGGTGTACGACGGGGCGATCTTCCCCAGCGACGAGCTGGACGGCGGCCGTTTCTGGACGCCCGGGGAGATTCGCGCTTCGCTCGGCAAGGGTGTCTTCACCCCCAATTTCGAGAGCGAGGCGGCGCTGATTCTCGGATAGCTCGGCACGGGGCGGCCCGGATTTTGCGGGTTCCTCCGGTATGCGGAACTTACTCAAGCATTGGACCGACCTGCTGCTCGGGTGGCTGGGGGTCACGTCGGACACCGGAGGGTGGGATCGCTGGATCGCCTTTCTGCTGGTGCTGCTCTTCGTCGTACTGTTCGATTTCGCCTGCCGGCTGGTCATCGTCCGCGGCGTGCGGCGGCTCGTGGCGCGTACGCGCGCCGTGTGGGACGACACGCTGTTCAGCGTCCGGGTGCTGCGCTGCGCCTGTCACATTCTGAGCGCCGTGCTGCTGGCCGTCGTGCTCCCGATCGTGTTCGAGGAGCGTTCCGGCGCGCGCGTCGTCGTGATGCGCCTCATGCAGTCCTATGTCGTCATTTCGGTCTTCCGCTTCATCGACGCGCTGCTCTATGCCGCCTTCCGTATCGCCGCATCGCGCCCCGCCTGGCAGAACAAGCCCATCAAGGGACTGCGGCAGACGGCGCAGGGCATCGCGCTGCTGGTCTGTACGATTCTCGTCGTGTCCATCCTGATCGGCAAGTCCCCGGCGATCCTGCTGACCGGGCTGGGCGCTTCGGCGGCCATCGTCATGCTGATCTTCCGCGACAGCATCCTGGGGTTCGTGTCGGGCATCCAGCTCTCGGCCAACGACATGTTGCAGGTCGGCGACTGGATTTCCGTGCCGAAGTACGGGGCGGACGGCACGGTGGAGGAGGTGTCGCTTACGACCGTGAAGATCCGCAACTGGGACAATACGATCGTCATGCTGCCTCCCTACCTGCTCACCTCCGATTCGTTCCAGAACTGGCGCGGCATGCAGCTCTCGGGCGGCCGCCGCGTGATGCGTTCGGTGTCGATCGACATGACGAGCGTCAGGTTCTGCACGCCGGAGATGCTGGCGCGTTACCGGGAGATCGACCTCGTCCGGGAGTATATCGACGAAACGGAGCGGCGCATCGAAGCCTACAACGCCGCGCACGGCATCGGCCCGGGCGAGCGGAGGATCAACGGCCTGCACCAGACCAATCTGGGCGTTTTCCGCGCCTATCTGGTCCGCTACCTGCGGCAGGAGGTTCCGGTGAACCGGAGCATGACGCTGATGGTGCGGCAGATGCAGCCCACGGAGACGGGGCTTCCGATGCAGCTCTATTTCTTTACCGATACCGTGGTGTGGGAGGATTACGAAGGGATTCAGTCCGACGTCTTCGATCATGTGCTGGCGGTGATTCCGGCTTTCGACCTGAGGGTGTTTCAGAATCCGTCGGGCAACGACGTGGCGGCGCTCGGCCGGCCGGGATTTGCGGCTCCGGCCGCTGCGGGAACCGCTGCGGATGCGGCGGGGAAAGGGCAGGCGGCGGCTCCGGCCGCTGCGGAGAATGCGGAACCGGCGGCGGCTCCGGGGACGGAAAACCCCGGCTCTGCTGCGGTCAGATGAAAAGCATGAGCGTGATCTGGATGACGATCACGCGCAGGAACATGCAGACGGGATAGACCGTGGCGTAGGAGACCGACGGATTGTCGCCTTCGATGGTGTCGTTGGCGTAGTTGAGGGCCATGGGGTTGGCCATGCTGCCGCACAGCAGTCCCGCTACGGAGCCGAAATCGACCTTCAGCAGCCGCATCGCCGGCAGACCCACCATGACGACCGGGACGAACGTCAGCACGAAGCCCACGCCCAGCCAGAGAATGCCTTCGGGCCGCATGACGGTTTCGAAGAAGTGCGCCCCGGCGTCGAGGCCCAGACAGGCGAGGTACATCGAGAGCCCCAGCGCGCGCAGCATGAGGTTGGCGCTCTGCGTGGTATAGGTAATCATGTGCATCCGGGGGCCGAACGTGCCGATGAGAATGCCCACGATGATCGGGCCGCCCGCCAGTCCCAGTTTCACGGGGATCGAGACGCCCGGCACGGCGATCGGGATGCTTCCGAGCGTGAGGCCGAGGATCAGGCCGATGAAAACCGCCGCGAGGTTCGGTTCGTTGAGGCTCTTCACGGCGTTGCCGAGGATCTTCTCGACGTTGCGGATCGCCTGCGCCTCGCCCACGACCGTCAGGCGGTCGCCCAGTTGCAGTCTCAGGTCGGGCGTGGCGAGCAACTGCACGCCCGAACGGTAAACGCGGCTGATGTTGATGCCGTAGTTGTTGCGCAGGCGCAGTGCCGAGAGCTTCTTGCCGTTGATTTCGGGGCGCGTCACCAGGATGCGCTGCGACATGAGCTGTCCGTCCACCGAGTTCCAGTCGATGTTCTCCGTGTTCCAGTCCTTCTGCTCCTGTTCGCCGAAGATGAGCCGCAGGGCGTCGGCCTCGTCGCGGTTGGTGATGACCAGAATGACGTCGTCGCGTTGCAACTGCCTGTCCGACGTGGGAATCGAGACCTGTCCGTTGCGCCAGAGGCGCGAGATGACGAAGTGGTGGTGGCTCTCGGCGGCGATGTCGTGGATGCTCTTGCCGAAGACGGCGGGATTCGTGAGGTGGTAGCTGGCGATGAAGAGGTTCTTCTTGTGCTCGGCGTCGGGTCCCGGCATGTCCGCCGGGCGGACGAAGAGTTTGCGCAGGGTGACGATCGCCAAGATGACGCCCACGACCCCCAGCGGATAGGTCACCGCGCAGCTCAGCGCCGCGCCGTTGGCATCGAGCCCCGCCTGCTGGAGGGTCTGCTGCGCCGCGCCGAGTGCCGGGGTGTTGGTCGTGGCGCCGCAGAGGATACCCGACATGTCGGGCATCGGAATCCCGAAGGCGTAGCTCAGGGCCACGGCCAGCGCCGTTCCAGCGAGTACGACGGCGATGGCCGGGGAGACCAGCCGCAGTCCGTCGGCGCGCATCGAGCTGAAAAAGCCCGGGCCGACCTGCAGGCCGAGGGCATAGACGAAGATGATGAGGCCGAAATCCTCGGCATAGGTGAGCATCGCCGGGTCGAGCGACAGTCCGAAGTGCCCGGCCAGAATGCCCACGAAGAAGATGAAGGCCGTGCCGAGCGAGATGCCGAAGAACCGGATTTTTCCCAGTCCGATGCCGATTGTCGAGATGAGCGAAATCACCACGACGGCCTGTAGGGCCGAATGCTCGACGAGCAGATCTTTAAGCCATTCCATCCTAACCTTGTGCGTGCTAACCGCTGCAAAAGTAGGTCAAATTTTCGGGATTGCCGCCTTTCGGCGCGGAAATTTGCATCGCGGGCCTCCCGGACGTGCCGCGATCCGCCGGAAGCGGGGGCGGAGGAATGCGGCCGCAGTCGGTGACAGGTGATCTGCAACGGTGAAGACGGCGGCGGGAAGCCTCTTCGGGCGCCTTCCCGCCGCCGTTCCGTTCGGACGCCGGAGCCGGGTTCGGACACCGGGTCAGAGCCGCAATGGCTCGCCGCGGTAGTAGTCCAGAATCTTGGCGCGGAAGACGAACTCGTATTTGGCCTGCACGGCTTCCGAGGCAGCCTTCTCCATGCGCGTCTTGGCGTCGCTGAAATCGAAGACGGTCGAGCGGCCCGCCGCGGCCTTCTGCTCCTCGTAGCGGAAAGCCACCTCGGCCGAAGCCAGCGCGGCGGCGGCCGAGAGGTATTTGGCGTAGGCGGCGTCGGCGTAGTACCACGCCTGCTCGATCTCCTTGCGCAGGGCCTGTTCGGCGGCCGTCACGGCCAGTTGCTGGTTGCGGACGGCGATCTTCGCCGTGCGGACGTTGTTGCGCGAGGCGCGGCGGTTGAAGATCGGAATGCCGAGCGACAGCCCCACGTATTCGCGGCTGTTGTGGCGAATCTGGGCCCAGAATTTCGAGTCGTCGGCGCTGTAAACTCCCGTGCCGTAGCCGCCCGAGAGCGAGAGCGACGGGTAGAGTGCCGACCGGGCGATGTCCACGGCGTGCTCCGAACTGCCGAGGCGCAGCCGCTCGGCCTTGATGTGGGGCCGGTTCTCGGCCGCATAGGCGTAAACCGCATCGACGGACCCCGCCGTGCGGTGCAGCGTCTCGATCGTGAGGCTGTCCAGCTCGGGGAAGACGACGTCGAAGCCTGCGGCGCTTTCGCGGTTGAGCGCCTGGCTCAGGTCGAGCAGGGCCAGTTGCAGTTCGTTGCGCGTCTGCGTGAGGGTCATGCGGTCGTTGGCGGCGAGTGCTTCGCTTTCATAGACGGCCGATTCGGGCTCTTTGCCCTCGGCAGCCAGCCCCCGGCTGCGTTCGGCCTGGAGGGTGCTCAGTTCGAGTTGCCGCCGGGAGACGCCGACCAGCTCCTTGTAGTAGAGCACCTGGAGGTAAAGCGTCATGACGTTGATCGCCACGTCCTCGCGGATGCGTTCGAGGTCCTGCACGGCGGCCGCGAGGTCTAATTTCCCGGCCTTGATCTGGTGGTTGATGCGCATGCCCTGGAAGAGCGGCATCGAGGCCGAGACGTTCAGCGATCCCGAGGTCTGGTTGTTGTCACGGTAGGTGTTGTCGCTCGTGAGCGCCCGGCCGAACGAGGCGTCGCCGCCCAGCGAGGCGTTCAGGTCGGGGAGCCGGCTGTAACGGGCCGTCGAAAGCTCGATGTCGTTGCGTTCGACCTCGAGGGCGCGCTGCTGCACCTCGGTGTTGTGCTGCTGGGCGTAGCGGATGCACGCCTCGAGCGTCCACGGTTCGCCCGGGGCCGGAACGGCGGCTTCCGGCTGTCCGGTCGGTTCCGCCGGGGCGGTCTGCGCGCGGAGCGGCACGGACGGCAGGGCGGCGAGGCCCAGTGCGAGGAGGGCCAGGAGCCGTCCGCGGCCGGAACTCCGGCGATCGCTGCGGAACGGCCCGGATGCGCTGCGCCGGCTGCGGAGCGGGAGTATGGGAATGATGCCTGTTTTCATCTTGCGGAAAGTCGTTTGGTCGCGGTTATTTCTGGTCGATGCGCGCGCCGCGGACCTTGTCGTCGGCGGTCACGCCCTCGGTGATTTCGATGTTCACTCCGTCCGAAAGCCCGACCTTCACTTCGCGCCGTTCGAAGGTCTGCTCCTCGGCGTCCTCGGGGCCGGTGAGCACCTGCACGTAGGTCTTGCCCTCCTCGAACTCCACGCACCCTTCGGGCAGGGTCAGCACCCCTTCGCGGCTCCGGATCACGACGCTGGCGTTGGCGCTGTACCCGGCGCGCACGAAGACCCCTTCGGGAATCTCGACGGCGGCCTTCACCTCGAAGAGGATCACGCCGTTGCTCTCGGTGGATTTCGGGGCGACGTATTCGAGCCGGGCGTCCAGTTCGACGTTCTGCAGGGCGCCGATGGTCAGCTGCACGGGCATTCCCTCGTGCAGCTTGCCCACGTCCGTCTCGTCCACGTTGCCCTGGAACTGCATGTTCGACATGTCGGCCACCGTGGCGATCGTCGTGCCGTCGTTGAACGTGTTGGCCTGGATCACCGAGTTGCCGACCTTGATCGGCACGTCGAGGATCATGCCGTCGATCGTCGATCGGATCTGCGTGTTGCTCAGCTCGGCGAAGCGGCTGGCGATGCCCTCCTTGACGATTTCGAGATTCTCCTGTGCGTTGCGCAGCTCCTCCTCGGCCTTCGCCAGCTCCGTGCGGCTCTGCTCGGTCTCCTCGTCCGAGACGATGCCCTTTTCGTGCAGGGCCGCCGTGCGGTCGTATTCGCGCCGCACCTGCGCCAGCGATATTTCGGCCACCGAGACGCGCGATTCGGCGCTCGACAACTGGCCCATCTCCGGGACGACCTTCACCGTGGCGATCACCTCGCCCTGGCGGACCGTCTCCCCGGCCTCCTTGTAAACGTCGGAGATGATGCCCGAGATCTGGGGCTTGATCTCCACCTCGTCGCGGGGCTGGACCTTGCCCGTGGCCACCACGTACTGTTTGAGCGTGTCCGTCGCCGGCTGCACGATGGCGTAGAGGATCTTCACCGGACGGGTTTTCCGCCACAGGAACCAGAACGTTCCGACAAGCAGCGCGGCGAAGAGCACGCCCGAGAGAATTTTCAGCACTTTTTTCATAGCTTTATCGCATTGTATTGTTTCGTTCGTATCGTCCTATTCTTCGCGGATGGCGTCCACGGCCTTGATCTTCAGCGCACGGCTGGCGGGGATCACTCCGGCCAGCAGGCTGCCCGCGACGAGGATCGCCAGCGAGAGCATGCCCGTCTGGAAGGAGATCTGCCACGAGACGTTCGTGCCGTCCTGCGCGACGACGACGGCCTGGTAGTAGATCGAGTCGGCGAGCGACAGCAGCCCCACGGCGGCCGTGAGGCCCAGCACGCCGGCGATGAAGGTCAGCACGAAGCTTTCGGAGAGTATCTGCGAAATGATGGCCCGCGGCGGCGCGCCGATCGCGCGGCGGATGCCGATTTCCTGCGTGCGCTCCTTGACGAGGACCAGCATGATGTTGCTCACGCCGACGATGCCTGCGAGCAGCGTGCCGAGGCCGACGATCCACGTCAGGAGACCGATTCCCCGGAAGAGGCTGTTGATCTTGGTGATGAACTCGGCGGTGGTCATCACCCAGGCCGCCTTCGGGTCGTCCGGAGAGATGATGTGGCGCGCGAAGACGGGCTCCTTGACGGCGCGTTCCAGTACGCGGGGCGGCACGTCGTTGCCGCCCACGGCGGCGAGCATGTGGATCGTTCTGCCCATGCCGAACATCTGCTGCACGAGCGTGGCGGGGAGGACGATCGTGCGTTCGACGTCGCTGAAGGACATCATTTGGCTCTGGCGTTTCTGGACGCCGATGACCGTGAACTGCGTGCCCTGCAACGTGATGATCTCGCCCGTGGGGTCTTCGCCGCCCGGGAAAAGGTCTTTCCATATCTGCGTGCCGATGAGGCACACCTTGCGCTTGCGCTCCATGTCGAGCTCGTTGATGTAGCGGCCGAAGAGGAGCCTTTCGGGATTGATCTTCTGATAGTCGGGCATGTGGCCCATCACGGCGTACTCTCCCTTGCGGTCGCCGCGGCTGGCGTAGAACTGGCTGGCCCACACCATGCCCGTGGCGTATTTCACTTCGGGAAGCTCCTTCACGGCCGCGATGTCGTCGTTCTCGAGGTTCCACCACCGGCCCGTGGGCATTCCCTTGTAGGGGACCGACGTGCGGCCGGGGTTCATCAGCACCGTGTTGGTCGAGGTTTCGCCCAACTGCGCACGGAACAGGCGTCCCAGCCCCATGCCGGCGCCCAGCAGCACCGTGAGCATGAAGATGCCCCAGAAGACGCCCAGCGCCGTCATGATGCTGCGCTTGCGGTTCCGGCGGATCGTCTGCCAGATTTCGTTCCAGCGGTCTGTGTCGAAGAATCCCATCGTCTCTCTATTTGTTATAGCGCAAGGCGTCGATCGTTTTCAGTTGGGCGGCGCGGTAGGCCGGGACGTAGCCGGCGATGAGTCCCGCGATGACGAGCACGACCGTGGCGCTCACCGCCACGCCGAGATTGAGCGTCGGATCGAGGAAGATCGTCGGGGCGAAGCCCGTCTCCGACGTGTCGGCCGGAGTTTGTGTCAGGTAGTAGTTCACCGCCTCCATCACGGCCACGCCGAGCACCATACCCATGTATCCGAAGGCCGCGGTGATCATCACCGATTCGGTGAGGATCAGCCGGATAATCGACCGGGGCCTGGCGCCGAGCGCCTTGCGGATGCCGAACTCGGCCGTGCGTTCGGTCACCGTTACCAGCATGATGTTGCTCACGCCGACGATGCCCGCGAGCAGCGTGCCGAGGCCGATGATCCAGACGAAGAGGTTGATGCCGCCGAAGACGATCATCATGTCCTTGTACCGTTCCATCGTGTTATTGATCCAGATGGCGCTCTCGTCCGTCGGATCGTAGTGGTGCTCGGCGGCCAGCCGGCCCGTGAGTCGCTTCTCGAAATCCTCCATCTCGGCGTCGGTGCGGATGTCGCGCACGGTGATGATGGCGTTGTTCACGTAGGGTTCGTTGGCGTTGTAGATGAGCTGCCCGGTGGAGAGGGGAATGATGCAGACGGCGTTGTTGCGCATGGCGTCGCCCTGCGTGACTCCGACGATCTTGAACGTGAGGCTGTCCACGCGGATGAACTTGCCCAGCGGGTCGGCTCCCTTGAACAGCACGAGCGACGTCGCCTCGTCGATGAGCGCCGACTTGCGGTAGTCGCGGATGTCCGCGTCGTTGATGAAACGCCCCCTGGCGACCTTGATGCCTTCGATCCGGGCCACTTCCGGGAGCGAGCCGCGCAGCGAGACGTCCATGAACTCCCCCTCGTAGGCGATCTTTTTCGACGAGAGCCACGTGTTGGCGGCGACCTGCTCGACTTCGGGGAACTCCCGTTCGAGGATTTCGAGGTCCCGGTTCGTCAGGCGGATGCGGCGGTTGCGGTCGTAGCCTTCCCACGGTTTCGAGGTCCAGCCGCCGTAGAGGTCGATCGAGTTGGTGGCGTAGTCGCCGAAATTGGATTCGACACCGTTCTTGAGCCCGTTGCCCGATCCGAGCAGAATGACGAGCATGAAAATGCCCCACGCGACCGAAAAGCCCGTGAGGAACGTGCGCAGCTTGTTCCGGCGCACCGAAGTCCATATTTCCAGCAGCAGCTCCCTCATCGTTGTCCCAGCCCGGTTTCGGTGATGCTGCTGATGACGCCGTCGCGCAGGCGGATGATCTTGTCGGTCTGGTCGGCGATCGACTGTTCGTGCGTGACGCAGATGATCGTCATGCCCATATCGACGTTCACCCTGCGCAGCAGGTTCATCACCTCCTGCGAGGTCTTGCTGTCGAGGGCGCCCGTAGGCTCGTCGGCCAGGATGATCTGCGGCTTGTTGATGAGCGCCCGCGCGATGGCCACGCGCTGCTTCTGCCCGCCCGACATCTCGTTGGGCATGTGTTCGGCCCAGTCGCGCAGTCCCAGCATGTCGAGGTATTCGAGCGCCAGGGCGTTGCGTTTGCGCCGTGCGACGCCCTGGTAGTAGAGCGGCAGGGCGACGTTCTCGACGGCGTTCTTGTAGCTGATGAGGTTGAACGACTGGAAGATATATCCGATCATGTTGTTGCGGGCGGCGGCGGCCTGCGTCTCCGACAGTCCCTTGATGAGCCGTCCGGCGAGGTAGTAGCTGCCGCTGTCGTAGTCGTCCAGAATGCCGAGAATGTTCAGCAGGGTCGATTTGCCCGATCCCGAGGCGCCCATGATCGACACCAGCTCGCCCTTCTCCACCTCGAGGTCGATGCCCTTGAGCACGTGCAGCGGCGAGCCGTTGTTGTAGGTCTTGTTGATATTTTCCAGTTTGATCATCGTCTTTGCGCTGTTCGTCGTCCTGTTTTGCGGCGAATGTGACGATTTGTCACTCCGCCCGGAATCCCCGGCAACAAAGATAATGAATAAAAAATGAAAAACAATTATTTTTTATCGAAAATCAATAAGAAGCCGCCCCCCCCCGAACGGGTGTGGTTTCGGATTATAGTCGGGGCGGAATATCTCGTTGAAAAACAATCGCTTATTCGTTCCCGAGCAGCAGGCGGCGCAGTGTTTCGACGTCGGGGACGATCCGTAGCGGGCGGGCCGCCTCCAGCTCGCCCGGCGGTGCGTAACCCCATTCCACCGCAATGGCGGGGAGCCCCTCCTCGGCGGCTCCCTCGACGTCGTGGCGGCGGTCGCCGATCATCACCGCCTCGCCGGGGGCGATGCCGAGCGCGGAGAGGGCGTGGCGGATGACGTCGGCCTTGGTCTTCCGCCGGCCGTCGAACGTGCTGCCGCTGATGAGGCGGAAGTGGCGGTCGATGCCGAAATGCGCGGCGATCCGTTCGGCGAAAGGCTGGGGTTTCGACGTGGCGATGACGTTCACCCGTCCGGCGGCCGCCGTGGCGGCGAGCAGCTCCGGAATGCCGGGATAGAGTTCGTTCTCGAACATGCCCCGCGGGACGAAATATTCGCGCGAGACGGCCACCGCCCGGTCGGCCTCCTCCGGGCTCATGCCGTAGAACTCCATGAAGGAGTCGCGCAGCGGGGGACCGAGGAACGGTTTGAGCGCGGCGAGGTCCTGCACGTCGATTCCGAAACGGCGCAGGGCGTACTGCACGGCGCGCGCGATGCCCGGCATCGAGTCGGTCAGCGTGCCGTCGAGGTCGAAAAAGAGGTATTTGCGCGAGGTCGGTTCCATGCGGCAAAGGTACGGATTTTTTTCGTCGTTCGCGGATTGTTCCGAGACGGACTGCGGTAGGGAGCTGCCTTTGCGGCTGCGGTCACTCGCCGAGCAGCTCCCGCAGCAGCGGGGGAATCTCCACCTCCCGGCAGTCGAGCGCGGCCAGCAGCGCACGCCCTTCCCCGGTCAGCGAGTAGTACATTTGCCGGCGGTCCGCACAGCCCGGTTCGCGCTTCACGAGTCCTTTGGATTCGACGGCGCGGAGCACTTTCGAGGTGTTCGAGGGGGTCAGTCCCAACCGTTCGCCCAGCTCCCCCGGGCAGAGCCGCCCGCTTCTGGAGAGGGTGCAGAGCGTCATGCCTTCGTTCAGGCACAGTCCGTAGCGGCGTTCGAAAGCCGCCTCGAAGCGGGCCACGGCGTGTTGCAGGTCGCGTATCTTGCAAAGTCGCTCCATCTTGGGTCGGGGTCAGTTGCGTTCGCGGACGGCCTGTCTGCCGCAGGCGGCCGCACACAGACCGCATTCGACGCACCGCCCGGGGTCGATCTCCGGAAGGGCGAACCCTTCCTGCGAGATGGCCCCTGCGGGACATGCCGCGACGAGCGGGCAGCGGTGGTTCTGCGGGCATAGCCCGGGGTCGATCGTAAACGCCATCGTTACTTGCCGAGCAGAATCCGGTCGATATTGGCTTTCAGCGTGGCTTTGGGCATGGCTCCGACGGCCATCTGCGGATCGCCCTCGAGCGGGATGAAGAGCAGCGTCGGAATCGAACGGATGCCGAATGCCGCGGCGAGGTCCTGGCTCTCCTCGGTATTGATCTTGTAGATGTAGATCCGGTCCCCGTATTCGGCCGCCAGCTCCTCGAGCACCGGAGCGAGCGCCTTGCAGGGGCCGCACCACGTGGCGTAGAAGTCTATGAGCGCGGGCTTGTCGCCGAGGTATTTCCACGTTTCGGGATTGTTTTCGTAGTCGGCCACCTTCTTCAGGAAATCGGCCTTGTTCAGTGCGATCGTTTTCATATTCGTTTTCTGGTTTTTGTTGTCATTCGCTTTCGCTTCGCAGACGCCCGTGAGCGTCAGAAGGGCCAGTGCGGCCGCCATCAGTTTTTTCATGCGTTCTCGTCGTTGTTCGTAAGTGATAACGGGACAAAGGTAGAAATTATTTTCCGATAAAACAAATTTCCTGTGGAAAATATTTTCGGAAAGGGAAACGCGCGGAGGAGAAGGCGGGAAAAAGAGGCGGAATAAAGAGAGAACGGAGCGAAGGGAATAGGGAGAATGGGGCGGACCGGGGCCGGATCCGGACCGGGCGCCGTATGTGTGGGAGGCAGGGACAGCAGGCGGCAGGGACAGTGGCCGAGGGGATAAGGACCGGGCGGGGCATCGTATGTACGGGCGGTTGGCGGGGGGGGAGGGCAGCAGCCGGAGAGGCGCTGCG